>NZ_CBDRBL010000069.1:0-36931 GCF_965342175.1 Actinacidiphila sp. bgisy167 | reverse complement strand
GAAGGAGTTCAACGGCGAGGCTGACCACGTCCACCTGCTCGTGCACTACCCGCCGAAGGTCGCGCTCGCCAGCCTGGTCAACAGCCTCAAGGGCGTCTCCTCCCGCCGCCTGCGCGCGGAGTTCACCGGCCGGGTCAACCGGGCGATCATGCACGGCCGGTTCTGGTCGCCCTCATATTTCGCCGGCTCGTGCGGCGGTGCGCCGCTCCAAGTGGTCAAGGACTACATCGCGCAGCAGAAGCGCCCGGACTGAGCGCGGCCAACCGTGGGCCCGGGTAGACCGTGCGGACCCGCGCCCACGGTTGAGGTCAGAGCAGTTCTGAGATGCGATTCACCCCCGGCCTGAAGGCCGGGGCACTCTCACAAGATCAGCGGTAGATCGCGGCGATCTCGTCCGCGAAGTCCCGCAGCACCACGTTGCGCTTCAGCTTGAGCGAGGGCGTCACATGACCGGACTCCTCGGTGAACTGCGTCGCCAGGACGCGGAACTTCTTCACCGCCTCCGCCTGGGACACCGCGGCGTTGCCGTCGTCGACCGCCGACTGCACCTCGGCCAGCAGCTCCGGGTCCTCGCGCAACTCGGCTGCACTGCGGGCGGACTTGCCGTGCTGCGCGGCCCAGCGGGGCAGGAACTCCTCGTCCAGGGTGACCAGCGCGCCGACGAAGGGCTTGCCGTCGCCGACCACCATGCACTCCGCGATCAGCGCATGGGCGCGGATCCGGTCCTCGATCACCGCCGGGGCCACGTTCTTGCCGCCCGCGGTGACGATGAGCTCCTTCTTGCGGCCGGTGATGGTGATGTAGCCGTCCTCGTCGAGCGTCCCGATGTCACCGGTGTGGAACCAGCCGTCGGTGACGGCCTCGGCGGTGGCCGCCTCGTTGTTCCAGTAGCCCGAGAACAGGTGCTCGCCGTGGAGCAGCACCTCGCCGTCGTCGGCGATGCGGACGGTGGAGCCCGGCAGCGGCTGGCCGACGGTGCCGATCTTGGTGCGGTCCCAGGGGTTGAAGGCGGTGGCCGCGCAGGACTCGGTCAGACCGTAGCCCTCCAGAACCGTGAAGCCGATGCCGCGGTAGAAGTGGCCGAGCCGCTCGCCCAGCGGCGCGCCGCCGGAGACCGAGTACTCGGCGCGGCCGCCGAGCACGGCGCGCAGCTTGCCGTAGACCAGCAGGTCGAAGATCCTGTGCCGGAACCTCAGGCCCAGCGAGGGGCCGCTCGCCGAGTCCAGCGCACGGCTGTACGCGATCGCCACCTCGGTGGCCCGGTCGAAGATCTTCCCCTTGCCGTCCGCCTGCGCCTTGGCGCGCGCGGCGTTGTAGACCTTCTCGAAGACCCGCGGCACGCCCAGCAGCAGCGTCGGCCGGAAGGCGGCCAGATCGGCGGTGAGGTTCCTGACGTCGCCGACGAGCCCGAGCTTGACCGGCGCCATGACGGCGGCGACCTCGACCAGCCGGCCGAAGACGTGCGCCAGCGGCAGGAAGAGCAGGATCGAGGAGTCGCCGGTGCGGAAGAGCGGCTTCAGGCGTTCCACGACGTTGCCGCACTCGGCGAAGAACGCGCGGTGGGTGAGCACACAGCCCTTGGGGCGTCCGGTGGTGCCCGAGGTGTACACGATGGTGGCCGGCGAGTCGGCGGTGGCCAGGGAGGTGCGCTCGTCCACCGTCGCGTCGGCGACGTCCGCGCCTGCCGCGCCGAGGGCCTCGACCGCGCCCCCCTCGATCCGCCACACGTGCTTGAGTTGCGGCAGGCGGTCGCGCACCGACTCGAGGGACTTCTCGTGGGCCTCGGTCTCCACGATGGCCGCGACGGCGCCGGAGTCACCGAGGATCCACTCGATCTGCTCGGCGGAGGAGGTCTCGTAGACGGGGACGGTGACCGCGCCGGCGCTCCAGACGGCGAAGTCGAAGAGGGTCCACTCGTACCGCGTGCGGGAGATCAGGGCCACCCGCTCCCCGGGCTGCACGCCCGCGGCGATCAGGCCCTTCGCGGCGGTCCGGACGTCCGCGAGGAAGGCGGCGGCGGTGACGTCGGCCCAGTCTCCGGCCGCGGTCTTCCGGGCGATGACGGGAACATCGGGGTGCTGAGCGGCGTTGCGGCGGATGAGGTCCGTCAGGTTCCCGTCAGCGGGGACCTCGTAGAGAGCCGGAAGGCTGAACTCGCGCAAACTGCTGCTCCTCATCGGCGCCGGCTGCGGGGCGGGCTGCGTCCGCTGTGCGGTTGAGCGGGGAACGGTCGGCCTGGACGTTACCCACCGGTAAAGTTCTGCGGTAGAGGGCACCGTGTAGATGTTTTGTGTGACACGGTTCTCTACGCGCGGTGAGCGCACCGCGGCCCGGCGCGGATCCGCTGGTCGGAAGCGTAGTCGAGCCCCTCGGTGACCCGCAGGTAACCGAGGCGTCCGGGTGCGCCTCCCCGGGGCCGCCCGGCGCGTCCTAGAGTGATCGTCATGCGGGTCCATGTCGTCAGTGACGTCCACGGTGCCGCCGAGGCCCTCACCCAGGCCGGCGACGGCGCCGACGCGCTGGTCTGTCTCGGCGACCTGATCCTCTTCCTCGACTACGCCGACCACTCCCGGGGCATCTTCCCCGACCTGTTCGGCGCCGAGAACGCCTCCCGCATGGTCGGCCTGCGCACGGCGCTGCGCTGGGACGAGGCCCGCGCCCTCGACCGCGAGCTGTGGGCCGGGCTCGGCACCGACCGGCGCACCGCCATCGAGGCCGCCGTGCGCCGGCAGTACGCCGAACTGTTCGCCGCCTTCCCCACCCCCACCTACGCCACCTACGGCAACGTCGACATCCCCGCGCTCTGGCCGGAGTACGCCCGGCCCGGCACCACGGTGCTGGACGGCGCCACCGCCGAGATCGGCGGCCTGGTCTTCGGCTTCGTCGGCGGCGGGCTGCGCACCCCCTACCGCACCCCGTACGAGATCGACGACGAGACGTACGCCGCCAAGGTGGAGGCACTCGGCCGCGTCGACGTTCTCTGCTCGCACATCCCTCCCGCCGTCCCGGAGCTCTGCTACGACACCGTCGCCCGCCGTTTCGAACGCGGCAGCGAGGCGCTGCTCGACGCGATCCGCCGGACGCGCCCCAAGTACGCGCTCTTCGGTCACGTCCACCAGCCGCTCGTGCGGCGGATGCGCCTGGGGACGACCGAATGCGTGAATGTCGGCCATTTCAACTCCACCCGAACGCCCTGGGCCCTGCAGTGGTGAGCGGCCCGGCGGTCTGCGGCCGCCCGACCAGGCGGTAGCCTTCACCAGCAGACATACGACAGCAGGTACGACGCGACGCCCCGGAGGGCCACGGCGATGGCGGAACACACCAGGTCGAGCATCACGATCGACGCGGCCCCGGCCGACGTCATGGACGTCATCGCGGACTTCGCCCGTTACCCGGAGTGGACCGGCGAGGTGAAGGAGGCCGAGATCCTCTCCACCGGCGGGGACGGCCGAGCCGAGCAGGTCCGGCTCCTCCTGGACGCGGGCGCGATCAAGGACGACCACACCCTCGCCTACACCTGGGTCGGCGGCACCGAGGTCCGCTGGACCCTGGTCAAGTCCCAGATGCTGCGCACCCTGGACGGCGCCTACGTCCTGGCCCCGCTCGAGGACGGCAAGCGCACCGAGGTCACCTACCAGCTGACCGTCGACGTCAAGATCCCCATGCTCGGCATGATCAAGCGCAAGGCCGAGAAGGTCATCATCGACCGCGCCCTGGCCGGCCTCAAGAAGCGCGTCGAGTCTCAGGGCTGACGTGCGGACACTGCTGGTCACCGGTACGGGTGGCGCCGGGCGCACGACAGTGGCCGCCGCCACCGCCGTGGCCGCGAGCGCGCCCGGACGACGCGTACTGCTGCTCTCCACCGACCGCGACGCCTCCCTGGAACGAGTGCTGGAACCGGCGCCCGCCCCTGCCGAGGGCGCAGGTGAACGGCGGGAGGCCGGGGCCGCCCCGCGCATCGCCCCCGTCCCGTCCGTCCCCGGCCTGTGGGCCGGGCGCCTGGACGCGGCCGCCGCCTTCCGGGCCGACGCCCAAGCCGTGCAGCAGCGCCTGGGCTCCCTGCTCGACCTGCTCGGCGCGGCGCCGCTGGACCCGGAGGAACTCACCGAACTCCCCGGCGCCGACGCCTTCGCGCTGCTGCGCGCCCTGCGCGACACCGCCGGGGGATGGGACCTCGTGGTCGTCGACCTCCCGCCCGTCCACGAAGCCCTCGCCGCGCTGGCGCTGCCCGCGCAACTGCGCCGCTACATCGACCGGTTGGTGCCGCGGGAACGGCAGGCCGCCCGTGCCCTGCGCCCCGTCCTCGCCCAGCTCGCCGGCGTGCCCGCGCCCGGCGCCTGGGCCTACGAGGCCGCCGCCCGCGCCGACCGCGAACTGGCCGCCGCCCAGGCCGTGATCGAGGACGCGGCCACGACGGTCCGGCTCGTCGTGGCCCCCGGCGCGCACGCCGCCGACGCGGTGCGCCGGGCCCGCACCGGACTGGCCCTGTACGGCCATCGCCTCGAGGCGGTCGTCGTCAACCGGCTGCTGCCCGACGGGTCGCCGGACCCGTGGCTGGCCGAACTGGCGGGCCACCGCCGCAAGGAAGTGCGCGCCCTGCGCGCGGAACTCGCCGGCACGCCCACCGCGCTGCACGAGGTGCCCCACCTCGGCCGTGAACCGCGCGGCGCCGGGGACCTCGCCCGGCTCGCCGCCCAGCCGCCCGGCGACGCGCCCGAGGGCCCCGCGGCTTTGCCGTGGAGCACCGAGGACCGGCTCGCCGACGAGGGCCATTTCCTGTGGCGGCTGCCGCTGCCGGGCGCGACACGCGAGACCGTCGACCTCGTGCGCCGGGGCGACGAACTCGTCGTCGACGCCGAGGGGCACCGCCGCATCCTCCCGCTGCCCTCCGCGCTGCGCCGCTGCAGCGTGGCCGGCGCCGCGCTCCGCGACGGCTCCCTGCAGGTCCGGTTCGTCCCGGATCCCGGTCTTTGGCCCCGCTGAACAGCGAACACTGATACCGCCGCCCCCGTTCGGGTACCGTCGTTGGTACCAAGCCGGAGCCTTACGGAGCCACCATGAGCGAATCCACGGACCGCGCGGCCCGCCCCGACGACACCCATTCCGACGCCTGGGCCAAGGCGAGCGCGGAGGACATCGCCGCCGAGAACGCACGCCGGCGGCAGCAGAGCGGCCAGACCCCCGGCAGCGCGGGCGAGGAACTGCGGCGCCTGGCGGAAGCCGTCACGGACCGGCTGTCGATGCTCCGCAACCCCGCCGCCGAGATGGCGGCTCAGGGACTGATCTCCCAGGTCAAGCAGGCCGTGGAGCCGATCGTCGAGCGCAACCCCGAGGTCTTCGACCACCTCGCGGCCGCGGGCGCCGAGCTGCTGGCCGCCTACCGCGCCGCAGTGAGCGGGCAGGAACGCCGCTGGACCTCCGGCGGGGACACCCCGCCCAGCGAGCGCATCGACCTGGACTGAGCGGCGCCACGACACAGCGGCGCCACGGCGGCGCGACGCGGACCCGGCGTGAAACACCGGGCCCGGACAGGGCGTGCCCTGCCCTCCGGTACGGTTGGACGCAGCGGGGATCGACCGACTACTGAGGGACACATGGGACTCACCATCGGCGTCGACATCGGCGGCACGAAGATCGCGGCCGGCGTGGTCGACGAGGAAGGCGCGATCCTCGAGATCGTCAAGGTGCCGACCCCGCAGACCTCCGAGGGTGTCGTCGATGCCATCGCGACAGCGGTGCACGACGTCAGCGCCAACCACACGGTCGAGGCCGTCGGCATCGGCGCCGCCGGCTACGTCGATGACAAGCGCGCCACCGTGCTCTTCGCGCCCAACATCCGGTGGCGCCACGAGCCGCTGAAGGACAAGGTCGAGCAGCGCGTCGGGCTGCCGGTCGTCGTCGAGAACGACGCCAACGCCGCAGCCTGGGGCGAGTACCGCTTCGGCGCGGGCCAGGGCCACGACGACGTCATCTGCATCACCCTGGGCACCGGCCTCGGCGGCGGCATCATCATCGGCAACAAGCTGCGCCGCGGCCGCTTCGGCGCGGCCGGCGAGTTCGGCCACATCCGCATGGTCCCCGACGGCCTGCTGTGCGGCTGCGGCAGCCAGGGCTGCTGGGAGCAGTACGCCTCCGGCCGCGCACTGGTGCGCTACGCCAAGCAGCGGGCCGTCGCCCAACCGGAGAACGCCGCGCTTCTGCTGTCGCTGGGCGACGGCACGCCCGAGGGCATCCAGGGCCAGCACGTCAGCCGCGCCGCGCGCGAGGGCGACAAGGTCGCCGTCGACTCCTTCCGCGAGCTCGCCCGCTGGGCCGGCGCCGGCCTGGCCGACCTGGCCTCGCTCTTCGACCCCTCCGCCTTCATCGTCGGCGGCGGTGTCTCCGACGAGGGCGAACTCGTCCTGGAGCCCATCCGCAAGTCCTTCCGCCGTTGGCTGGTCGGCGGCCAGTACCGGCCGCACGCGCAGGTCCTCGCCGCCCAACTCGGCGGCCAGGCCGGGCTCGTCGGCGCGGCCGACCTCGCCCGCCAGGGATAGCCTCCGGAGGTCGCCCGTACGGTGCCGGCGCCCTCGTGCCCTCGGTCGGGGTGCGGGGGCGCCGGCGTCGGTGGGCGGTCCTGCGTCGTGTGGTGCTCGCGTCGTTCGGCGTCAGGACAGGCAGCACGGGCAGGACAGGCAGCACGAGCAGGACAGGGTCCGGGACGGGCTGGGCTGGGCTGGGCAGGCCGGGTTCCGGCGGCAGCCCGCCGTTCCCGCCCCTCCTGCGCCGCCCCTCCTGCGCCGCCCGGCCTCCCCGCTATCGTGGGCCCGTGAGCGAGGGCCCGCTGCCGGGACTGCCGGCATCCCGTACCGAGCCGGACGGCTCTGCCGTCGTCCGCGTGCTCAGCTACAACATCCGTTCGATGCGCGACGACACCGCGGCACTCGCCCGGGTGATCCGCGCTTGCGACCCCGACCTCGCACTGCTCCAAGAGGCGCCGCGCTTCTTCCGCTGGCGCAAGGCCGTCGCCCGCCTCGCCCGCGCCAGCGGCCTGGTCGCCGTCACCGGCGGGGCCACCGCCACCGGCCCGCTCGTGCTGTCCTCGCTGCGTGTGCATGTCGAACGCGCCGAGGACGTGCTGCTGCCCCGCACACCCGGCCTGCACCGGCGCGGGTTCGCCACCGCCGTGGTGCGCGTCGGCGGCGCCCGCCTGTCCGTCGTCAGCTGCCACCTCTCCCTGCAGGCCCGCGAGCGCTACGACCAGGGCGGCATGCTGCTCGACCGGCTCGCCGCCATGGGCGAGGCCCACGCGGTCGTGGGCGGCGACCTCAACGACCGCCCCCACGGCCGCACCTTCCGCCTGCTTGCCGACGCCCTGCAGGACGCCTGGGCCGTCCGGCCCTGGGGCGGCGAGCACACCTCCACCCCGTACGACCCGCACCAGCGGATCGACGCGATCTTCACCACCGAGGGGGTGGAGGTCCTCGGCTGCGGGGTCCCGTACGGCCTGCCCGGCGTCACCCCGCACGATCTGAGGGCGGCCACGGACCACCTTCCCGTCCTGGCCGCCCTCAGGGTGCCCGCCTCCGCCTGACGACGGTCGCCGTGTCAGACGACGGCGCCGCCGCCCGGAAGGTCGTCGTCCTCGTCCCCGCCCGGACGCATGCGCGTCACCAGGGTGCCGAAGCCGCCGAGGAAGCCGCCGACGCCGACGGTGACCGCCCACCACGGCATCGGCTCACGGAAGAGGACGAAACCGAAGATCAGCAGGGGACCGCCGACGGCGGCGAGCCAGGCGAACTTCGTCGTCACGTCCGCCTCCGGGAGCGGTGGCGGCTCCGGCGGCACGTAGTGGCCCTCGTCGTCGTCCTCGTCCAGCTCGTAGTCGCGGGGACCGGACAGCACGGGGTGCAGGACGATGCGCGTCGAGTCCGGTGCCGAGGGCAGCGCTGACGGGTCCGCCGCGGAATCGCGCCCCTCACGCTCGCCGTCCGCCGCTGCTCCGTCGCCGCCGTCGGACGCGGGGACGTCCTCGGCGGCGGGCCAGGAGCCCGTCCCGGGCTCGGGGTCCTTCTCGTACGCCGCGACGAGCTCGGCCCACGCCGACTCCTCGTCCAGCGGCGCGCGCTCCGGCTCGCCGCCCTCCGGCACCTGCCGGCGCTCCTCCTCTGGCTCAGCCACTGGCCGCGTCCTCCTTCTCCGCCTGCTCTCCCGCACCCGAGAGCCGCTCCACGAAGGCGTACGACTGCTCGAAGATCGTCTGCGCGTCGTGGTCCAGCGTCGCGACGTGGTAGCTGCGTTCCAGGACCGTCTCCGTGACGTCCGTCGAGGACACCCGGCTCAGCACGACCGCCGAGTTCGACGGGTGCACCACGTGGTCGACCCGGCTGCGCAGCAGCAGGAGCGGCTGCGTCACCTGCGGCAGCTCGTGCCGCACCAACCTCCAGAAGTGGGTGAGCGAGTGCACGGCCCGCAGCGGGGTGCGGTCGTAGCCGACCTCCTCGGAGCCCTCCTTGGCGATGTCGCTCGCGATGCCCGGCACGGAGGGGACGAAGTGGCGCAGCAGGGGCACGGCCTTCAGCTGGTGGCTGTCGGCCTTGACCGAGGGGTTGACCAGGACGACGCCGCCGACCGCGGCGCCGTGCTGCGCGGCCAGGTGCAGGGTCAGAGCCCCGCCCATGGACATTCCGAAGACGAACACGCGGTCACAGCGCCGGGACAGGGCGCGGAATTCCCGGTCGACCTCCGCGTACCAGTCCTCCCAGCCGGTCTGCTGCATGTCCTGCCAGCGTGTGCCGTGCCCCGGCAGCAGCGGCACGGACACGGTCAGGTCCCGCTGGGCGAGGTATTCGGCCCACGGCCGCAGGGACTGCGGTGTGCCGGTGAACCCATGGCACAGCAGAACGCCGAACGCACCGCCGTCGTGGCGGTAGGGCTCGGCTCCGGGCATCAGCGGCACCGTACGTCTCCCGTGTGTTCGGTGGAATGCGCGAAAGAGATACCTCACAGTACGCGGACGGCCGAGACGGGGGGAGAGCACCGGCGGATCTGGCGTTAAGGTCTTCCCGTCAGACTCAGGAGGTCATCGCTTGTTGTACGGCGTGATGAAGATCGCCATCGGCCATCCCCTGCGAGCCGCCTTCCGGCCGTGGGTGGAGGGGCTGGAGCACGTCCCCAAGCAGGGACCGGCGATCCTGGCGAGCAACCACCTGTCCTTCTCGGACTCCTTCTTCCTGCCCGCCGTGCTCGACCGCAAGGTCACCTTCATCGCCAAGGCCGAGTACTTCACCACGCCCGGCATCAAGGGCAAGCTGACCGCCGCCTTCTTCAAGGGCGTCGGCCAGCTGCCCGTGGACCGCTCCGGCGCCCGCGGCGCCGGCGAGGCGGCGATCAACAGCGGGATAAAGGTCATCGAGTCGGGTGAGCTCTTCGGCATCTACCCCGAGGGCACCCGCTCGCCCGACGGCCGCCTCTACCGCGGCAAGCCGGGCGGCCTGGCCCGCATCGCGCTGGCCACCGGCGCTCCCGTGATCCCGGTCGCCATGATCGACACGGAGAAGATCCAGCCGCCCGGCCAGGTGATGCCCAAGCTGATGCGCCCCGGCATCCGGATCGGCAAGCCGCTGGACTTCAGCCGTTACATGGGCATGGAGCACGACCGCTTCATCCTGCGCTCGGTCACCGACGAGGTGATGTACGAGATCATGAAGCTCTCCGGCCAGGAGTACGTGGACATCTACGCGACCGCCGCCAAGCGGCAGATCGCCGAGGCGGCGAAGCAGCAGCAGGGCGGGTCCTAGCCGGACGCGCCAGGGGGACGGGGGACGGGGGAGGCCCATGGCAGGGGAGGGGTCCGGCGCGACCGGGGGGAAGCCAGGCGCTTGTGGGGGCAGGAGCGGCGCGACTGGGGCCGGCACCGGCCCCGCCGGACGGAGCACCGGCGGGCCGACCGCCGCACCGCCCGCACGCGCCCCCCGCATGTCCGTCGAGCAGCCGCTGTGGCGCGCCCTCACCGGCTACCGTCTGCTGACCGCCGCGTACGCCGTCGGGCTCTACGCCGTCGCCTACCGCGAGCACGCACACCCCCTCGCGGGCGCTGCCTACATGGCGGTGCTCGCGGTGTGGACGCTGGCGACCACCGGCAAGGTGAGCTCGCCCCGGCGCTGCACCCGGCCGTTCCTCGTCGCCGACCTCGGTGTCGCCCTCACCGGCATTCTCCTCACCCCGTTCGTCGAGTCCCACCAGCGCATCCTCGACGGGGGCCCCACCCTGCCCTCGATCTGGACCGCGGGCTCCGTACTCGCCTTCGCCGTCAAGGGCGGCTGGCGCTGGGCGGCGGCCGCCTCCTGCCTCGTCGGCGCGGCCAACCTCGTCGAGCGCGGCACCGCGGCTCGCGACACCCTTCACAACGTGCTGCTGGTCGCCATCGCCAGCATCGCCATCGGATACGTCGTCGAGGTCGCCCGCGCCAGCGAGCGCACCCTCGCCCGCGCCCTGCAGATCGAGGCCGCCACCCGCGAGCGGGAGCGGCTGGCCCGCGACATCCACGACAACGTGCTGCAGGTGCTCGCCATGGTGCAGCGCCGCGGCGCCGAGATCGGCGGCGAGGCGGATGCGCTCGGCCGCATGGCGGGTGAACAGGAGGCCGCCCTGCGCGCCCTGGTCACCGACGGGGCCGCCGCCCTGCCCTCGCCGCGCGACGGCGCCCCCGTCGACGCGGACACCGGCGAGGACCCGGACGCGCCCCGCGACCTGCGCGCGCTGCTCACCGCGTACGGCAGCGCCCGGGTCACCGTCTCCGCCCCCGGGACCCCCGTCCTCGTCCCGGCCCGCGCCGCCCGCGAACTCGCCGGCGCCGTCGGCGCCGCCCTGGAGAACGTCCGGCGGCACGCCGGCGAGGACGCACACGCCTGGATCCTGGTCGAGGACGAACCCGACGCCGTGCTGGTCAGCGTCCGCGACGACGGACCCGGCATCCCCGAGGGCCGCCTCGCCGCCGCCGAGGCCGAGGGCAGGCTCGGGGTCGCCCAGTCCATCCGCGGCAGGCTCCGGGACCTCGGCGGCACGGCGGACGTGGTGTCGGTGCCCGGGCAGGGGACAGAAGTCGAGTTGAGGCTCGCGAAACGAGGGAGGAGATTGGGGTCATGGCCGTGAAGGTGATGGTGGTCGACGACCACCCCATGTGGCGGGACGCGGTCGCCCGCGACCTCACCGAGGCCGGGTACGTGGTGGTGGCCACCGCCGGGGACGGCCCGGAGGCGGTGCGGCGCGCCAAGGCGGCCATGCCCGAGGTGCTCGTCCTCGACCTCAACCTCCCGGGCCTGTCGGGCGTCCAGGTCTGCAAGGACGTCATCGCCGACAACCCCGCGCTGCGGGTGCTGGTGCTCTCCGCGAGCGGCGAGCACGCGGACGTCCTGGAAGCCGTGAAGTCCGGCGCCACCGGTTACCTGCTGAAGTCCGCCGGCCGCGAGGAACTCCTCGACGCCGTCCGTCGCACCGCCGTGGGCGACCCCGTCTTCACCCCCGGCCTCGCCGGCCTCGTGCTCGGCGAGTACCGCCGCCTCGCCTCCGACCCGGCCCCGGCCGTGGCCGACACCCCTGAGGCGCCCCGCCTCACCGACCGGGAGACCGAGGTCCTGCGGCTCGTCGCCAAGGGCCTCAGTTACAAGCAGATCGCCGAGCGGCTGGTCATCTCGCACCGCACCGTCCAGAACCACGTGCAGAACACCCTCGGCAAGCTCCAGCTCCACAACCGCGTCGAACTCGTCCGCTACGCCATCGAACGCGGACTGGACGACGAGTAACCCCGGCCGGCGCCGTCCCCGGGGGCGCGCCCGCACGCGCGCCGCACGCCCCCCGGACGAGTGAAATCGGCGCGCCAACTTCCCAGTGGAGCGAGGGATTTCACCGAACGGCCCATCCCACCTGTGATGCCGGTCACGCTAGCGTCGTGGACGCAGGCAAAAGGTGCGAACCGGAAGGGATGGATCATGCGAGTTGGCGTGCTGACCGGCGGCGGAGACTGCCCCGGGCTCAACGCGGTCATCCGGGCCATCGTGCGCAAGGGAGTCCAGGAGTACGGATACGAGTTCACCGGATTCAGGGACGGCTGGCACGGCCCCCTCGAGGGCGACACCGTGCCGCTCGACATCCCCGCCGTGCGCGGCATCCTCCCGCGCGGCGGCACGATCCTCGGCTCGTCCCGCACGAACCCGCTGAAGGCGGAGAACGGCGTGCGCCGCGTCAAGGAGAACCTGGCCAAGTACGAGGTCGACGCCCTCGTCGCGATCGGCGGCGAGGACACCCTCGGCGTCGCCACCGCCCTGTCGGACGAGTACGGCGTGCCCTGCGTCGGCGTCCCCAAGACCATCGACAACGACCTGGCGGCCACCGACTACACCTTCGGCTTCGACACGGCCGTCAACATCGCCACCGAGGCCATCGACCGCCTCCACACCACCGCCGAGTCGCACATGCGCGTCCTCGTCGTCGAGGTGATGGGCCGCCACGCCGGCTGGATCGCCCTGCACTCCGGCCTCGCCGGCGGCGCCAACGCGATCCTCATCCCCGAGCAGCGCTTCGACCTCGACCAGGTCTGCGCCTGGGTGGAGAGCCGCTTCAAGATCCGCTACGCGCCCATCGTCGTGGTCGCCGAGGGCGCCATGCCGAAGGACGGCGACATGGTGCTCAAGGACCAGTCGCTCGACTCCTTCGGACACGTCCGCCTCTCCGGCGTCGGCGAATGGCTCGCCAAGGAGATCGAGCGGCGCACCGGCAAGGAGGCCCGCACCACCGTGCTCGGGCACGTCCAGCGCGGCGGCACCCCCAGCGCCTTCGACCGCTGGCTCGCCACCCGCTTCGGCCTCCACGCCATCGACGCGGTCCGCGACCAGGACTGGGGCACGATGGTGGCCCTGCGCGGCACGGAGATCGTCCGCGTCCCGCTCCGCGACGCGACGACCCAGCTCAAGACGGTCGATCCGAGCCTCTACACCGAGGCCGGCGTCTTCTTCGGGTAAACACCGCGTTTCCTCGGCGCCGTCTGCGCTTCCACCGCTTGCCATGGGCGATCACGCGGCCGTACATTCCCTGCACCCGGCTTGTCCGGCCGCTTCGTTTATCCCCTTTGAGCACATGAGGAGCGCCCGGAATGGCGGGTGTACTGGCGGTCGCAGGCGGCACCGCATCCGGCAAGTCAACCCTTGCCGAGGCCCTGTCGCTGCAGTGTCCCGAGAGCATCGCACTGGTCCATCTGGACGACTACTACGTGCCCGCGCACGATCCCCTGAGGGGCGTGTGGACGGTCAGCGCCGGCGGGCACGCCATCCTCGACTGGAACCATCCCGGTTCCATCGACGAAGCCGCCGTCAGCGCCGCGATCGACGCGGCGCTGGCGCGGCCCGGCGTCCGGCTCGTGGTCGTCGAGGGTCTGTTCGCCCTGGCCCTGGCCTCGGTGCGGGAGCGGGCCGACTGGCGGGTGTACGTGGACGCCCCCGACGACATCCGGCTGGCCCGCAAGATCCTGCGCAAGATCGAGGTGCAGCGGCAGGACCCGCGGCTGTCCCTGCTGAACTACCTGCAGAGCGGCCGGGAGCGGCACGCCGTCCATGTGGCGCCCTCCCGGGCGCTGGCCGACCTGGTGGTCGACGGCACCACCGAGGGCCCGGACATGCTGGCCGCCGTCCTGGGCCTGATCGGCCCGGTGCCGGCGCCCGCCCCCGAGGCCGTGCCCGACCAACTCCCCGCCCGCCCGCGGCGGCCCCGCGCCGCCGCCTCCCGCACGCGCCACCTGCCGGCGGCCGCCGTCTGACCTGCGGCCAGGCACGGACGGCAGGGCGGCGCGACGTCGCACCCGGAGCGCAGCGCACGCGCGGGGCCGGGCCACGGTCCCGCGCGCCCGTCGCTAACCGGCGACCGCCACCCCTGCCAGGAGTTCCGCCACGATCGCCGGGCCGCGCAGCGTCAGCACCGACTCCGGGTGGAACTGGACGCCCGCGAAGCCCGGGCCGCGCAGTGCGTGGACGTCGCCGGTGGCCGGGTCGCGGCTCAGCTCGACCCGGTGCATGGCGAGCTCTTCGGCTGCCGCGTCGTCGCAGCGGGCGGTGAAGGAGTTGTAGAACCCCACGGTCTCGGCCCGTCCGAACAGGTCGATCCGCGTCTGCGCGCCCTGGAAGGGGACGCGCTTGCGGACGATGTCGAGGCCGAGCTCGGCGGCGATCAGTTCGTGGCCGAGGCAGACCCCGAGCAGGCCGTGCCGGTGGCCGCGGACGAGTTGGGCGGTGAGGCCCCGCAGAAGCGCCATCTTGGGGTCGGCGGTGTCGCACGGGTCGCCTGGCCCCGGGCCGAGGACGACCGGGCCCCGATGCGTCAGAGCCGTCTCGCGCAGCCCGGCCTCGTCGAAGCGCCGCACGGTGACCTGCAGCCCGGACGACCGCAGCACATGCGCGAGCATCGCGGTGAAGGTGTCCTCGCCGTCCACGACGAGTGCGTGCCCGGCCGGATCGGCGGGCTCCGCCGTCCGCATCCGCAGCCAGAACGGCGCCAGGTTCGCCCGGCGGGAGTCCAGCGCCGCCCGCACCCGGATGTCGTCCGCGAGGCGCGGGCGGTCCTCGTCGGCCGGCCGCGGCGCGCCTCCAGGCCGCGCCCCCAGCGCCGCCAGCACTCCCGCCGCCTTGGCGTGCGTCTCGGCGACCTCCGCGTAGGGGTCGGAGCGGCGCACCAGCGTCGCGCCGACGGGCACCTTCAGCACGCCCTTGGCGTCGATGTCCGCCGTGCGGATGAGGATCGGCGAGTCCAGTGTCTGCGCGCCGCCCGCGTCCCGCCCGATCAGCGCCAGCGCGCCCGCGTAGTAGCCGCGGCCGCCGGGCTCGTAGCGCTCGATCACCCGGCAGGCGTTCTGCACCGGCGAGCCGGTGACCGTCGCCGCGAACATCGTCTCGCGCAGGACGTCCCGCACGTCCATGGTGCTGCGGCCGCGCAGCTCGTACTCGGTGTGCGCCAGGTGCGCCATCTCCTTCAGGCGCGGCCCCACGACGACGCCCCCGAGGTCGCCGACGGTGCACATCATCTTGAGTTCCTCGTCCACGACCATCGTCAGCTCCTCCACCTCCTTGGCGTCGCGCAGGAAGGCGAGCAGCCCCTCGGCGTCCGGCCCCTGAGCGGGGTAGCGGTAGGTGCCGCTGATGGGGTTCATGACGACCGTGCCGCCCGCCATCCGCACATGCACCTCCGGGCTCGCCCCGACCAGCGTCCGCTCGGGCGTGCGCACCACGAACGTCCAGTAGGCGCCGCGCTCGCCGTCGAGCAGCCGCCGGAAGAGCGCGAGCGCGTCGACGGCCGCGAACCCCGGGATCGTGCCGCGGAAGGTGCGCCGGATGACGAAGTTGGCACCCTCGCCGCGTCCGATCTCGTCCGCGATGACGCGCTCCACGATCCCGGCGTAGGTGTGGTCGTCGACGTCGAAGGCCCCGCCCTCGACCTGCACGGCGTGCGCGGGCAGGGCCGCCATGAGCTCGGGCAGCGGCAGCTCGTACGTCTCCTGGGGGCGGAGCACCAGCAGCGGCGTCCCGTCGTCGCGCACCTCGAAGCCGCGCTCCCTGATCTGCGCGAAGGGCACCAGTGCCAGCGCGTCCACCGCGGGCCGGGCTCCCTCGGGGGGCCCGGTGGGCAGCGTGATGCCGGTCAGCAGCTCCGCCGTCCCGACGGGGCCGAGCAGCACCTCGACGGTGTCCGCGTCGCGGCCGGGCGCCCTGCGCCGCAGCAGCGCGAAGGGCGGGCACGCGGGGTCCAGCAGCCGCTCCACGAGTGCGGCGGCGGGGGGTGCGGTGCGGGGATCGCGGTTCTCCACGGCGGTTCCTTCCGGTCTTCGTGAGAAAGGCGGGGGGAAGGACGGCCGCAGGAACGCCGAAGGCCGCCCTTCGGCGGCCTGAGCGTCTGGCTGTGCGTACGCGCTGCTAGTGGGCCGCCGGATCCGCGGTCCACCACCACTGCAGGTGCGTCTGCTGTGCGTACATGTTCCGCACCCTAACCCATCCACCGGTGACCCGGCGGCGGCGTCTCACGCTTTCGGGGCACGGTGGGACATACGGCCCCGGTACGCTCGGGGATGCGTCCAGAATCCCGTCCATGGGAGGAACCATGACCGCCGAACCGCTGCCGGCCTGGGCGATTCCGCCGCGTGGCGGCTTCACCTCGGACGACCTGGACCGCATTCCCGACCTCCCGCCGCACACGGAGTTGATCGACGGGAGCCTGGTGTTCGTGAGCCCGCAGAAGAGCTTCCACTCGCCGGCCATGTACCTGCTGGAGCAGGGTCTGCGGGCGACGGCCCCGGAGACGCTGCGGGTACGGCGGGAGATGAGCGTCGTCCTGAACCGGCGCAACCGGCCCGAGCCGGACCTCGTCCTGGTGCGGGCCGAGGCCGCGAGCGACGGCGCGGACGAGACGGGGTACCAGGCATCCGACGCCGTGCTGGTCGTCGAGGTCGTCTCACCCGACTCCGAGGAGCGGGACCGCAAGCGCAAGCCGCAGCTGTACGCCGAGGCGGGCATCCCGCACTTCTGGCGGGTCGAGAAGGGCGAGGGCCGGCTCCCGGTCGTCTACGTCTTCGAACGGGAGCCGGCCACCGGGACCTACGTCGCCACCGGCATCCACCACGACCGGCTCAAGGTGTCCGTGCCCTTCGCCGTGGACATCGACCTCGGCGGGATCGAGCGGCTGTAGCCGGCTCTCCCGCCGGGTCGGCTCACCGCACGAGTCGCCACAGCGACGCCCATTGCTCGGCCGAGAGGTCCTTGGGGAGGGCGTACGGGGGGACGCGTTCAGCACGCAGCCAGGCGCGCAGCGCCGCGCCGTCGAAGTGCCCGGTGCGGCCGAGGACTTCGCGCAGACCGCGTCCCGGGCCGGTGAACACCCTCTGAACGAAGGCCTGGTAGGCGCGGCGGTCGCCGACGAGAGGCTCCGGGCGCCGGGTCATGCTGAGCAGGCCGCCGTCGACCGAGGGCACCGGGCGGAAGGCGCGCGCGGGGACGCGGGAGTGGAGGGCGAAGCCGTACCAGGGCCACCAGGAGGCGGTGAGCATGCTGGCGCCGCCGACGCCCGCCCGGCGGCGGGCGACCTCCCACTGGACGAGCAGCACCGCGGACTCCCACCGGTCGGCGGCGAGGACCCGCCGCATGATGGTGGTCGTCAGATGGAAGGGCAGATTGCCGACGATCACGTGCGGCTCGCGCGGGAAGCGGTAGCGCAGGACGTCGGCGTTGACGACATGGGCCCCGCGCGGCAGCCGCCGCTGGAGGCGCTGGGCGCGCCCGGGGTCGATCTCCACGGCCGTGAGGGGGCGGCCGGTACGGCTGAGGGGGAGGGTCAGCGCGCCGTCGCCGGGGCCGATCTCGACGATCGGTCCGCTGGTGGCGGCGACAAGGGCCTCGATGGAGGCGATGACCCCGCGGTCGGTGAGGAAGTTCTGGCCGAGCTCGTGCCGGCCGCCCACCATGGATCGGTGGTGAGGCATGGGTGTGCACTCCGCGACATGAGAGGTTCCGACGATGGACCCGATGCCGCGGCGAAGAGCGCCGCGGCTATGCCCGGCGCAGCCTGATGTAGTAGGTGCAACCCATGGCCCGCACGCTATCGGGACGCCGTTCGGCTCCGCACCTGGTTTTCCGCGGTCCGACCCGGGTTGTTCCGCGGTCCCGGAGCCCGCGCGCCCACGGCAAAGGCGCGTTCGGGCCCTGTCCGGTCTCCCCGCGCGCTGCTTCACTGGGCCCATGACGTCCCGAGACGCCGTCCTCGTCGCGGCCACCGTCGCCGTCGGCCTCATGGCCGGGCTGTTCTTCGCCTTCTCCGTCGCAGTCATGCCGGGTCTGGCCAAGACCGCCGACCGCACGCTCGTCGAGGCGATGCAGCGCATCAATGTCGCCATCCGAAACGGCTGGTTCCTGCTGGCCTTCGGCGGGTCGCTGCTGCTGTTGGGAGCCGCTGTGGCGCTCTGTCTCGGCGAGGACGGCCGCGGTCCGCTCCCGTGGGTGATCGCCGCGACCGCGCTCTACCTGGCGGTGCTCGCCGTCACCTTCGGCGTCAGCATCCCGTTGAACGAAAGTCTGGACGCGGCGGGGGACCCCGCGCGCCGGGCGGACATCGCCGACGTGCGCGAGCGGTTCGAGGCGGCGTGGGTCCGCTGGAACCTGGTGCGCACGCTCCTGCACGGGCGCGCTGGGCTGCTCGGCCTGGGCGCTCGTGCTCAGCGGCCGGGTCGCCGCGGAAGCGGCGCGGCACACAGGGCACATGTGAAGTCGTCGTCCTTGACGAGGTTGCGCTCGCCGCAGCGGGGGCAGTGCCGGAAGACGACCGCCTGCGTGAACCAACCGGGGCGGGCGAGCCCGGCGCGGTCGAGGGCTGCCGCCAGGGCCGGCCAGGAGGGTTCGGGGTCGGGGCAGTATCCGGTCGACTGGTTGCTGACCTCGCTCACCTCCCAACCGCCGTCCTCCCGTGCGGCGAACGCGATCTCTCCGGCGGCGAGGACGGGCCCGCCCCCGGCGCACGCCACGTGCTCGCTGCGGCGCGGCGCGAGCAGGAGCGTGCCGGCCGGGTCCACGACGTACGTGAAGGGCTCCTCGCGTTTGGCGGCTGCGGCGCCCTCCAGCCACTCCCGGAGGTCGTCCGGTGCGCGCACCGCGCGGCCCGCCGCGCCCGGTCGGACGACGGCGGCGCGGAGGTCCTGCGGTCCGACGTAGGTGAACGTCCCGGACGGCGTGGGCATGGCGGCGGTCCCCTCTCTCGGCCCCGTGTGCGAGCGGGCCGAGCGTATGCCCCGGCCGAGGTCCGGCTCACCGGGTGGACCTTCCGGGCTCGGGCGCGGGCCGGACCGCCGCCGGCCGGCGCCGGGTGGCGCCGGTGTGCCGGCCCCGCGAGCGCGCGCACTTCCGGCCACCGCGGCCGCTCCGGGCGCCTGGGACAGGGCTCGGCATGGTCCACCCGGTCGTCTCATCTTCCGGCCAGAGGGCAAGGGAACGGACACGAGCGCGTAATGTGGGCATCGTGACCGTGAACGCTGAAACCATCGCCGGGCGTCAGACCTGGCGCTCACTGCCCGCGGCGCAGCAGCCTGAGTATCCGGATCCCGAGGCTCTGCGCGAAGTGATCGCGGAGCTCGAGTCGTATCCGCCGCTCGTCTTCGCAGGCGAGTGCGACCAGCTGCGCGACCGCCTGGGTGCTGTCGCCCGGGGTGAGGCGTTCCTGCTGCAGGGCGGCGACTGCGCCGAGGCCTTCGACCAGATCGGGGCCGACCAGATCCGCAACAAGCTGAAGACGCTGCTGCAGATGGGCGCCGTTCTCACCTATGCCGGGTCCGTGCCGGTCGTGAAGGTGGGCCGGATCGCCGGCCAGTACAGCAAGCCGCGTTCGAAGCCGACCGAGACCCGGGACGGGGTGACCCTCCCCACGTACCGCGGCGACTCGGTCAACGGCTTCGAGTTCACCGAAGTGGCCCGCGTGCCGGACCCGCAGCGCCTGAAGCGGATGTACCACGCCTCCGCCGCGACGCTCAACCTCGTACGGGCCTTCACCACCGGCGGCTACGCCGACCTGCGGCAGGTGCACGCCTGGAACCAGGACTTCGTCCGCTCCTCGCCGTCCGGGCAGCGCTATGAGGCCCTCGCCCGGGAGATCGACGGCGCGCTCAACTTCATGCACGCCTGCGGCGCGGACCCGGAGGAGTTCAAGACCGTCGAGTTCTACGCCTCCCACGAGGCGCTCCTGCTCGACTACGAGTCGGCGCTGACCCGTGTGGACTCGCGTACCGGCCGGCTGTACGACGTGTCCGGCCACATGGTGTGGATCGGTGAGCGCACCCGTCAGCTCGACCACGCGCACATCGAGTTCGCCTCGAAGATCCGCAACCCGCTCGGCGTGAAGCTCGGCCCGACGACGACGCCCGAGGAAGCGCTGGCGCTGATCGACCGGCTGGACCCGGAGCGCGAGCCCGGCCGGCTGACCTTCATCACGCGCATGGGCGCGGGCAAGGTGCGCGACCTGCTCCCGAACCTGGTGGAGAAGGTCACCGCCTCGGGCGCCCAGGTCGCGTGGGTGTGCGACCCGATGCACGGCAACACCTTCGAGGCGGCCTCGGGCCACAAGACGCGCCGCTTCGACGACGTGCTCGACGAGGTCAAGGGCTTCTTCGAGGTGCACCACGGCCTCGGCACCCACCCCGGCGGCATCCACGTCGAACTGACCGGCGACGACGTGACGGAGTGCGTGGGCGGCGGCGACGAGATCTTCGTCGACGACCTGCACCAGCGCTACGAGACGGCCTGCGACCCGCGGCTCAACCGCAGCCAGTCGCTCGACCTGGCCTTCCTGGTGGCGGAGATGTACCGCGGCCACTAGGCCGTCCCCTTGCGGGCGTGAGAGGGGCGCGGATCACACCGATCCGCGCCCCTCGTCGGTTTTCAGCCACCGGTTCCGGCGGTAAGGTTAGGTTTACCTCAGACCGGAATGACGAGAGCGGTGAACCGTGTACGTCTGCTCATGCTTCGGCATCACCGAAGAGCAGGTCAAGCAGCATGCGGACGCCGGTCGCTGCACCCCTCGCCAGATCGCCTCCGCCTGCAAGGCCGGCACGGACTGCGGTTCCTGTGTGCGCCGGATACAGGCGATTCTCGGCCGTGGCGCGGGTGGCGTCACCCGGACGAAGCTCGAGACCGCGACACCCGCGCAGCCCGCTCCCTCGTCCGCGCCCCGGCCGGTCCCGCCCGCGCTGCCCCTGCCCCTGCCCGTGCCGCTGCCGGTCACGGTTCCGCTGCCCGCGGCCGCCGGCGCCGCCTGAGGCGACCGGCCGGCCCCGGCCGCGGGCGGTCCGGTCCGTTCAGCTGTCGGGCTGCTCGATGACCTGAGCGATGTACAGCGGCTCCCCGAGCTTCTCGATCAGCTCGAGCTGGGTGTCCAGGTAGTCGATGTGGTGCTCCTCGTCTGCGAGGATGTCCTCGAAGATGTTGGCCGAGGTGATGTCGCCCTTCGCCCGCATCACCTCGATGCCGCGCCTTAGGCGGTCGATCGCCTCGACCTCGACCTGGCGGTCGACCTGGAACATCTCGGTGACGGTCTGCCCCACCCGGACGTGGAAGAGCCGCTGGTAGTTCGGCAGTCCCTCGAGGAAGATGATGCGGTCCGTCAGCACCTCGGCGTGCTTCATCTCGTCGAAGGACTCGCGCCGCGTGTACGCGGCGAGCTTCGTCCAGCCGAAATTCTCCTGCATCTTGGAGTGCAGAAAGTACTGGTTGATCGCCGTCAGCTCGCCCGTCAGCTGTTCGTTCAGGAACTCGATGACCTCGGGGTCGCCCTGCATGGCAAGCCCGTCCTTTCCGGAGGAATGGGCACATTGGGCGCATCTTCGCATCGGCGGTGGTAGTGATCCAGTAAGTCCACACTTACTCTTCTGACCCCTGCTGTCATACTTTGGCCGGGTGCTGGTCGTGAGCACTGCATTCGGTCTGTCACCATGGACGCATGGGTCAGTCCGAACGCCGCGAAGGAGAGCTTCCTCCCGGGCAGCGGATCCAGCGGGGCTGGCCGGTGACCCACTACGGACCGGTGCCCAGGTTCAAGCCCGAGCGGTGGGAGTTCCAGGTCTTCGGCGCCACGGCCGACGGCGCCAAACGCGCCTGGGGCCACGAGGAGTTCGCCGCGCTGCCGTACACGACGGTCATGGGCGACTTCCACTGTGTGACCAGGTTCAGCGTGCTCGGGGTCGAGTGGGGCGGCGTGTCCGCCGCCGAGATCCTGCGGCTCGCGCCCCCCGCGCCGGACGTCACGCACGTCATGATCTGGGCCGAGTACGGCTTCAGCTCCAACCTGCGGCTGGACGACTTCGCCGACCCCAAGTCGATATTCGCGACCCACCGCGGTGGCGAGCCGCTGACCGCGGAGCACGGCTTCCCGGTCCGGCTGATCGTGCCCCACCTCTACGCCTGGAAGGGCCCCAAGTGGGTCCGGGGCGTGGAGTACATGACGTCCGACCGCCGCGGCTTCTGGGAGGAGCGCGGCTACCACAACCTGGGCGATCCCTGGAACGAGCAGCGTTACTCCTACCAGGAGGAGCCCGGCGACGGGCCGGAGTTGTAGCCGCCCCCGACCCTGCCGCCGACCTCGCGCCAGGCCCCCTGCCCAACTCTCGCCGCTGCCGGTCAGTGGTAGTGGTGCACGACCGCGTGGCCCTTGCCGCGGCCGATCATCCACTTGTTGACCGGAGCGGTCACCAGGAAGGCGACCGCGAACGCCAGGGCGAGGGCGACCCAGAACAGCGCGTCCGAGAGCGTGGCCTCCATCGCGCCCGGGAGCAGCAGGATCGTCCCGTTGTCCGCGATCTCCATGAAGAGGATCGAGACGGTGTCGGCGGCCAGCGCCACCCGTACGGCGCTGCGCAGGCCGAGGCCGGCGCGGAGGACGCCGCGTACGGTGAGCGCGTAGCCGAAGACGAAGGCCAGCGCGATCGCCAGGACCATCGTCGGGGCGTCGTGCCAGCCGAGGGCGGTGCCGATCGCCATGCCGAGGATCTCGCCGATGGCGCAGCCGGTGAGGCAGTGCAGCGTGGCCAGGGCGGCGGTGCCCCACGAGGCCGAGCCGGCGCCGCGGCCGTGGCCCTGGTGGTGGTGCGGGTCGTCGTGCTGCGCGGTGTCGTGGTGGTGCGGGTCGTCGTGCTGCGCGGTGTCGTGGTGGTCCCGGTGGAAGTGCTCGACGTGCTCCATCCTGCGTCCCCAGAGATCGTGCCGGCTCGTCGTGCCGTTCACCCGTGACAACCGTATACCCCCCTGGGGTATTCCGGCACTGGTTCACGCACCGCGCAGCGACTTCAGCAGGGCCACGTCGCGGGCCATGCCGGTGCCCTTGGGTCCGCCGTTCGGTGTCTCCACGATCAGCGGCACACCCTCCGTGGCAGGGTGCCGGAACAGCTCCCCGAAGGCGGCGGCGCCGATGTGACCGGCGCCGATGTTCTCGTGCCGGTCCTTGTGGGCGCCGACGACGTCCTTGGAGTCGTTGGCGTGGATCAGCTTCAGGCGTCCCTCGCCGACCGTCGCCACCAGCGCGTCCAGTGCGGCCTTGACCCCTCCGGCCGCCGACAGGTCGTGCCCGGCCGCGAACACGTGGCAGGTGTCCAGGCAGACCCCGAGCCGCGGGTGGTGGTCCAGGGCGTCGAAGTACGGACCCAGGTCCTCCACCAGCGAGCAGAGCGAGGAGCCCTGCCCCGCGGTCGGCTCCAGCAGCAGCCACGGGTCGTCCTCGTGCGTCAGCTCCTCCAGCAGCGGCAGCATCCGCTCCCGCACCTGCGCGAGCGCTGTGGCCCGGGAACGGCCGCCGGTCGCCGAGCCCGTGTGCACGACCGTGCCCAGGGCGCCGATCTCCCGTGCCCGGCGCAGCGAGTGGCGCAGCGAGGCGACCGAGTGGTCGACGGTCGCCTCGGTGTGCGAACCGAAGTTGATCAGGTATGGCGCGTGGACGTAGGCCGGAACGCCCTGCGCGGCGCAGTGGTCGCGGAACTCCGCGTCCTGCCGCGGACTGCCGGGCGGGGTCGCCCAGCCGCGGGGGTTGGCGACGAAGACCTGCACGGTCTCGGCGCCCATCCGCGCGGCCTCCGCCAGCCCGGTGGCGGCCAGCCCGCCGGCCACCGCGACATGGCCCCCCACGGGGTTGCGGAGCGCGGCGGCGCCGCCCCCGGATGTGGCTATCGCACCCACAGTGTGATCGTGCTGCCCTTCGGTGCCTCGGTGTCGCCGGCCGGCGACTGGTTGTTGACCTGGCCGGTGAAGAAGAACTGGATCACACGGACGTCGAAGCCCGCGGCCTCCAGCTTCGCCTTCGCTTCGTCGACGTCCAAGCCTTCCACCTCGGGCACCCGGACCATCTCCTGCCCCTTGGAGACGGTCAGCGTGACCGTGTCGCCGGCCGCCAGCCGCGTGCTCGCGCCTGGTGACTGACCGGCGACCGCGCCCTCGTCCGCCTGGTCCGAGAAGACCCGCCGCGGGGCCACCTTCACCTTCAGCCCGGCGTCCTCCAGCTGCCGGCGGGCGTCCTCCAGCGGCTGTCCGACCAGGTCGGGGACGTCGACGGGCGCTCCCTTGCTGACCACCAGCGACACGGCCGAGCCCGGCCGCCTCTCGGCACCCGAGCCCGGGTCGGTGGAGATCACCCGACCCCGCGACACCTCGTCGCTGAACTCCTTGGAGACCGTCCCCGGGCTCAGGCCCGCGGCCTTGAGAAGGCGCTCGGCCTCGGCCAGCTCCTCTCCCGCGACGCCGGGGACCTTGACCCGTTCCGGGCCCTTGGACACGGTGATCGTCACCGTGCCGTTGCCCCGGATGCGCTCACCGGTGCCCGGGTCGGTGGAGGCCACCTTCCCCTTGCTCATGGCGGGGTCGAAGGCCTCGACGACCTCGACGTCCAGCCCGGCCTCGCGCAGCTGGCGTTCCGCCTGCGCCCGGGGCAGCCCGACGACGGCGGGGGTCCTGGTGAACTGCCCGTCGTTGATGTACCAGACGCCCGCGCCGACCCCCAGGATCAGCAGCAGGGACGTCACGACCGCGACCGCACCGGGTCGCCTGCGGGACCGCGACGCGGGCCGGGCCGCCGTCCGGGGCTGCGGCCGGGTCGGCTCGGGCGGCAGCTCCAGGCGCGCGGTGCGGTGCACCACCGCCGTCGGCTCCTCGGAACCGGCGGGCACGACGGCGGAAAGGGGTCCGGCGGTGCGTGCGGCCGGCGGCACAAGGTCCAGCTGTTCGGGCGTCATGCCCTGGCGCGCCGCGTGCAGCCGTCGCAGCAGCTCCGCGGCGTCGGCCGGGCGCCGGGCGGCGGCGCGCGCGGTCGCCTCGCCCACCAGCGCGTCCAGCTGCGGGGGCAGTCCGGGGGCGGTGGCGGACGGGGCGGGCACGTCCTCGTTCACCAGCTGGTAGACGACCTGTGCGGGCGACCCGCCGCGGTGCGGCTTGACGCCGGTGAGCATCTCGTAGAGCAGCACCCCGCACGCGTACACATCGGTGCGTTCGTCGGACGTGAGGCTCTCGACCTGCTCCGGCGCCATGTACGAGACCGTGCCGAGGACGCCGCTGGTGGAGGTGCTGGTGTGCGTGCCCGCCACCCGGACCAGGCCGAAGTCCGCCACCTTGACGCGGCCGTCGTCGCCGATGAGGACGTTCTCCGGCTTCATGTCCCGGTGCACCAGCCCCGCGCGGTGCGCCGCGCCGAGCGCGGCGAGCACCGGCTCCATGATGTCGAGCGCGGCGCGGGGCGGCAGCGCCCCGCGGTCGCGCAGCACGTCGCGGAGGGTGCAGCCGGCGACGTACTCCATGGCCAGGTAGACATAGGTGTCGTCGGCGCCCTGGTCGTAGACCTGCACCACATTGGGGTGGTCGAGGCGTGCGACGGTCTTCGCCTCGCGGATGAAGCGCTCCACGAAGCCGGGTTCGGCGGACAGCGCGGGGTGCATGACCTTCAGGGCCAGAGGCCGGTCCAAGCGGGTGTCCAGGGCCCGGTACACCGTCGCCATGCCGCCGACCGCGATCCGGGACTCCACCCGGTAGCGGCCGTCGAGCGTCTGCCCGACGAGCGGGTCCTGCAGCGTCCTGTCCACGAAGGTGCATTTTACGGTGCCTACATGACCCTTCTGGGCTAAGCCGCCCAGGTTGTACCCCACCCGTGTCGTACCGCAACCGGCCCGTGACACGGGTCCGGCGGGGGGTCGGCACCGGGCGGTCCCGGTGGCGGTGCCGGGCGGTGGGCGATCCTGGCGGCCGGTCCCCGGCGGCGGTGCGGCTGCGGTCCCGCTCGCGGCCGTGCGCCCGTCCCGGTCCGGCACGGTGCCGCGCCGGCCGTGCGCGGATTCCGCGCACGGCGCGGCCGCGTCGCCTGCCGCCGGTCAGGAGGCGCCGAAGGCCGGACGCTCCGGGTCGAACGCGGCGACCCCCGCGGTGGGCGAGGAGGCGGTCGCATGGTGACGGCGGGGGATGCGTCCGGCCCGGTACGCCAGGCGGCCGGCCTCGACCGCGTGCCGCATCGCCTCCGCCATGAGCACCGGTTCCCTCGCCCGGGTGACGGCGGAGGCCAGCATGACGGCCGAGCAGCCCAGCTCCATCGCCAGCGCCGCGTCCGAGGCCGTCCCCGCCCCCGCGTCCAGGATCACCGGCACCGCCGCCCGCTCGACGATGAGCTCGAAGTTGTGCGGGTTGCGGATGCCGAGCCCCGAGCCGATGGGTGAGCCCAGCGGCATGATCGCCGCACAACCCACGTCCTCCAGCTTCCGGGCGAGCACCGGGTCGTCGTTCGTGTAGGGCAGCACGGTGAAGCCGTCCTCCACGAGGGTCTCCGCGGCGTCCAGCAGCTCCACAGGGTCGGGCAGCAGGGTGCGCTCGTCGGCGATCACCTCCAGCTTGACCCAGTCGGTGCCCAGCGCCTCCCGAGCCAGGCGCGCGGTGAGCACGGCCTCGCCCGCGGTGTAGCACCCGGCGGTGTTCGGCAGGACGCGGATGCCGTGCCGGGCGAGCACCGACAGCACCGACCCCTGGACCGTGGGGTCCAGCCGCCGCATCGCGACGGTGGTCAGCTCGGTCCCGGAGGCGAGCAGCGCCTGCTCCATGGCCTCCAGGCTGGGAGCACCGCCCGTGCCCATGATCAACCGGGAGTCGAAGGCGGTGCCGCCGATGGTCAGCGGGTCGTCGGCCATGGGGTCAGCCTCCCTGGACTGCGGTGAGGACCTCGACGCGGTCGCCGTCGCACAGCGCGGTCGCCGGCCACTGCGCGCGCGGGACGACCGTCTCGTTGAGCGCCGCCGCCACCCCGGAGGGGGCGGCGGTCAGGGTCGCGACGAGGCGGTCGAGGGTGACGCCCTCGGCGACCTCCCGCACCTCGCCGTTGACGGACACGGACACAAGGAGGGGCGCGGTCATGCGGGCTGCTCCTGGAGGGCGAAACGGTCGGGGGAGAAGGGCCGTGCCAGGGCGGGCGGCTGCGACCCGGTGAGGACGTCGGCCATGACGTCGCCGGTCAGCGGGGTCTGCAGGACGCCGTTGCGGTGGTGGCCGGTGGCGAGTACCAGTCCCTCGAGCGCGGCGCGGCCGAGCAGCGGGGCGTTGTCGGGCGTGCCCGGACGCAGCCCCGCCTGCGTCTCGGCCAGCGGGAGTTCGGTGATGCCGGGCAGCAACTCGTGGGCGTCGCGGAGTAGTTCGTACACCCCGCCGGCGGTGACGGTGGTGTCCCAGCCCATCTCCTCGCTGGTGGCGCCGACGACCAGTTCGCCGTTCTCGCGCGGCACCAGGTAGACGTGGCCGCCGCGGACCACGGCCCGCACCGTCCGCGAGAGGAAGGGCGCGTACGCCGGCGGCACCCGCAGCCGCAGCACCTGCCCCTTCACCGGCCGTACGGGCGGCAGTACCCGCGCGGGCAGCCCCTCGATCCGGCCGCTGAGGCTGCCGGCGGCCAGCACCACCGCTCCCGCGGCGATCCGGTTGCCGTCCTCCAGGACGACCCCCTGCGCGCGGTCGGCCACGACCTCCACCCTCGCCACCCGCGAGCGCCGGAAGTCCACGCCGGCGTGCTCGCAGGCGCGCACCAGTGCCGCCGCCAGCCGCCGGGGGTCGATCTGGTGGTCGCCGTCGACCCGCAGGCCGCCGTGCACGCCGGGGGCGAGCATCGGTTCCAGGCGGCGGCACTCACGGCCGCCGAGCCACTCGGATGCGAGACCCAAGGACTGCTGGAAGGCGTGGAGTTCGCGCAGTTGCGCGCGGTCGTCGGCATCCAGGGCGACGGCCAGGGTGCCGCAGGTGCGGTACCCGAGTCCCAGCCCCGTGCTCTCCTCCAGCTCCGCCACGAAGGACGGATAGCGGGCGGCCGCGGCGAGGTTGAACTCCAGCAGCGCCTGCTCGCCGTACTGCACCTCCGTGACCGGGGCCAGCATCCCCGCGGCCACCCGGGCGGCCCCGCCGCCCGGTTCCGGGTCCGCGACCACGGTGCGCAGGCCCTGCTGGGCGGCCCGCCACGCGGTGACCAGCCCGATGATCCCGCCGCCGATCACGACGACGTCATGGACCACGTCACGGGTGTCATGACGGTGCATGATGTTCCCGCTCCTCCCTTCGCCGGCATGACCCGGATCAGGTTCGTACGGTCGGCGGCCGCTCCAGCCGCCCTCTCAGCCCGGTGCGCCGGGCTCCCGCGAGTACTCCCCACCCACATTAGTACGCGCCGTCCGCGGCGAGTAGGGCACCGGTACGGCGGGCGGCGCCCCCGCGGCGCTACGGTGATCGCGTGACCAGCAGCAGCGGGCAGCGCGCCGTCGTCGTAGGGGCCGGGATGGCCGGAGTCCAGACCGCGGTCTCCCTGCGCGAGCAGGGATGGGGCGGCACGATCACACTGATCGGCGCGGAACGGCACGCCCCCTACGACCGGCCGCCGCTGTCCAAGGGCGTGCTCTTCGGCGCCGAGGAGGGCCCGGCACTCGACGTGGACTTCGCCGGCATCGGCGTCGAACTGCTGCTCGGCCGGCAGGCCGTCGCCCTGCGCCCCGAAGAGCGGCAGGTCCGGACCGACGGCGGCCCGGTCGCGTACGACAAGCTCGTCCTGGCCAGCGGTGCCGAGCCGGTCATGCTGCCCGGCAGCGAGGGCACGCCCGGCGTCCATGTGCTGCGCACCCTGGACGACGCCACCGCGCTGCGCCCGGTGCTGGAGAACCGGAACCGGGTCGTGGTGGTCGGCGCGGGCTGGATCGGCGCCGAGTTCGCCACCGCGGCACGCCACGCGGGGTGCGAGGTGACCGTCGTCGAGGCCGCCGACCGGCCGCTCGCCGGGGTGCTGCCCGCGCACATCGCCGAACGGATGCGCGGCTGGTACGCGGAGGAGGGCGTCGAGCTGCGCACCGGCGCGGTCGTCTCCTCCGTCGAGGCGGGAGCCGTACGCCTCACCGACGGCACCGTGCTCGACGCCGAGGCGGTCGTCGTCGGGATCGGCGCGCGGCCCGCCACCGGGTGGCTGGCCGGTTCCGGCGTCGCGCTGGGGCCGGACCGCTCGGTCCTCGCCGACGACCGGCTGCGCACCTCGGCGCCGGACGTGTACGCCGTCGGGGACTGCGCGTCCTTCCCGTCGGCCCGGTACGGGGAACGGCTGCTGATCCACCACTGGGACAACGCGGTGCAGGGGCCGCGCACCGCGGCAGCGAACATCCTGGGCGGCGACGAGACCTATGATCCCGTCCCCTATTTCTGGTCGGAGCAGTTCGGGCGTTTCGTGCAGTACGCCGGACACCACGGGGACGCCGATCCCATGCTGCTGCGCGGCGACCCGGACGGCCCCGCCTGGTCGGTGCTGTGGCTGCGCGAGGGCCGGCTGGTCGCGCTGTTCGCCGTCGGGCGGCCCCGTGACCTGGCCCAGGCCCGCAAGCTCATCGCCCGCGGCGCCCGCGTCGACGAGGCTTTGGCGGCCGACCCGGCGGTGCAGCTCCGGGCCGCGGTCGTCTGACCCGCGGTCGACCCGCGGCCCGGGGCAGGGGGCCTGCGGACCGCGCGGACCGCGTCCACGGGCCTCAGGGGCGCGGCGTACGCGTCAGGACGGAGCAACGGGTGGGCCGAGCGGTTCCATCGTGTCGGTCCGGGATGGCACGCTTGTCCTGTGACCGAGATCGACGCAAAGATTGACTCCCTCGTTCCCTCCTGGCTGTACGTCCCCGACGTCGCCGAGCGCCTCGGCGTGGAGGTGACCCGGGTCCGCCAGCTCATCAAGGAAGGCCAGCTCATCGCCGTGCGGCGCGGTGAGAACCGGGTGCTGATGATCCCCGCCGACTTCATCGGCGAGGGCAAGATCGTGAAGGGCCTCGCGGGCACCCTCACCCTGCTCAAGGACGACGGGTTCAGCGACGCGGAGGCACTGGAGTGGCTGTTCACCCCGGACGAGAGCCTGCCCGGCACCCCCGTCCAGGCGCTGCGTGACAACCGCGGCACCGAGGTGAAGCGCCGCGCCCAGGCGCTCGCCGTCTGACGCCCGACCCGCCGTACCCACAGCAGCCACCCGAGGGGGACCGCTCGCATGAGCACGCCCGTGAGCACCAGCACGAGCAGCAGTTCTGCCGGCGCGCCCGGCAGCAGCCGGGCCCGGCTCGCCGGCGCCCGGCTCTACCTGTGCACCGACGCGCGCAAGCGCCATGGGGGCCTGGCGGAGTTCGCGGCGTTCGCGGACGCCGTGCTGGCGTCCGGGGTGGACGTCATCCAGCTGCGCGACAAGGCCTTGGAGGCCCGCGAGGAGCTGGAGTACCTGGCGGTGCTCGCGGAGGAGTGCCGACGGCACGGAAGGCTGCTCGCGGTGAACGACCGCGCCGACGTCGCGCACGCCGCGGGGGCGGACGTCCTGCACCTGGGCCAGGGCGACCTGCCGGTGCCGGCCGCCCGCGCGATCCTCGGCGAGGAAGTGGTCATCGGGCGGTCCTGCCACTCCGAGGCCGAGGCGGCCGCTGCCGCCGTGGAGCCCGGTGCGGACTACTTCTGCACCGGGCCGGTCTGGCCCACCCCCACCAAGCCCGGCCGACCCGCCCCCGGCCTCGGCCTGGTCCGCTACACGGCGGGCCTGGGGACGGACCGCCCGTGGTTCGCGATCGGCGGCATCGACCTGTCCACCGTGGAGCAGGTGCTCGACGCCGGGGCCCGCCGCATCGTGGTCGTCCGCGCCGTGACCGAGGCGGACGACCCGGGCGCCGCGGCGGCCGAGCTCGCCAAGCGGGTGCGCTCCTACGACGACTGAGCCCGCGGCCGGGGCGGGGGCTCACGCGGGCCGTACGGGGGCGTGAGAGGGCCGTACGGCGGCGCGCTGGGGTCGCGGTGCGCAGGGCACGGGGGCGGCCGGGGATCCGTCCCGCGTCGCGAGCGCGGACTGTCCAAGGAATGGACGTTTGGGCGCCGCTGTTGGGGCGCCGGACCCCGCGCCACTAGCCTGAGGCGCATGGCCCTCGGAACCGCCTCCACCAGAACCGATCACGCGGTCACCATCCGTGAGCTGCTGGCCTCCGGCGAGCGCTCGTACTCCTTCGAGTTCATGGCGCCGAGGACCGAGAAGGGCGAGCGGACCCTGTGGAACGCGATCCGCCGCATCGAGGCGGTGGGCCCGACCTTCGTCTCCGTCACCTATGGCGCCGGCGGCACGTCGCGCGAGGGCACCGTCCGGGCGACCGAACGCATCGCCTCCGACACCACCCTGACCCCGGTGGCGCATCTGACCGCGGTCAACCACTCCGTCGCCGAGCTGCGGAACATCATCGGCCAGTACGCGGACGCCGGCATCCGCAACATGCTCGCGCTGCGCGGCGACCCGCCCGGCGACCCCATGGGGGAGTGGCAGCGGCACCCGGAAGGTGTCGACTACGCCTACGAACTCGTGCGGCTCATCAAGGAGTCGGGCGATTTCTGCGTGGGCGTGGCCGCCTTCACCGAGATGCACCCCCGCTCGACCGACTGGGAAAGTGATACGCGTCACTTCGTCGAGAAGTGCCGGGCGGGCGCGGACTACGCCATCACCCAGATGTTCTTCAACCCCGAGGACTACCTGCGCTTGCGTGACCGGGTCGAGAAGGCCGGCTGCGAGACCCCGATCATCCCCGAGATCATGCCGGTCACGAACGTGCGGCAGATCGAGCGCTTCGCCCAGCTCGGCAACGCGCCTTTCCCGCAAGAGCTTGCGGACCGTATCCTCGCGGTCAACGACGATCCGGCCGCGGTGCGGGCGATCGGGGTCGAGTACGCGACCGAGATGTGTCGGCGGCTGATGGCCGAGGACATCCCGGGGCTGCACTTCATTACCCTTAATCACTCCACGGCGTCGTTGGAGATCTACGAGAATCTGGGACTGCACCAGAGGTCGTAAGGGCGGAACAGCCGCCCTGGTTGGCCGACGACGGTGAATGGTGAGGAAGTGCGCGCATGGCCTACGCAGTGCTCTACATCGCCTTCGGGGTGGTCGCGCTGTGGCTGCTCGGTGAAGTGCTCCTGCAGTACAAGGCGCGGTTGAGATGGCGGCTGCTGGCCTTCGCGGGATTCCTCGGCGTCGTCCTGGGCGTCACCCTGCCCTCGATCCTCGTCATCGCGGCGGGAGCCATCGCCTTCGGCGTCGGCCAGACCTTCGTCACCCTCTCCTACCGCCGCGGCTTCGTCGAGGGCTGGGCGCTCAAGGCGCCCAAGGGCCATGGTGACGGCGAGGACGACGACGATGACGCGGCACCGCAGCCGCGTCGGGGCGCCGGTCGCCGCGGCCGGGACGCGCAGCACGAGGAGGCGCCCGCCGACGGCGTGGCGCCCCCGTACGAGGAGCCCGGCGTCGAGGCCCCCGCCGGTGCGGGTGCCGGGCAGCCCTACGATGCCCAGGCCGCCCACACCGCCGCCGGCCCTGCCGCCGCGGCGCCTGCCGGCATGGACTCCACGCAGGTCTACCAGCCGATGCCGATGCACGAGGACAGCGGCGAGTACCCGATGTACGGCGGGCAGCCGAACCAGGCCCAGCCCTCCTACGCCCAGGACCCGTACGCCGGCGCGGGCGCCGGTTACCAGGGCTACGAGGCCACCACCGGCTACGGCGACTGGAACGGCGGTCAGCAGCAACAGCAGCCCGCCGCCGCCTCGTACGAGGCCTACGGGCAGCAGCAGACCGGTGGCTGGGAGCAGCAGGCGGCCTACGGTGGCTACCAGGACCCCTATCAGGGCCAGAACCAGGGCCAGAACCAGGGCCAGGGCGCCCCTCAGCAGCAGTACGGCTACGACACCCCGGCGGGCGGCGTGTGGGTGCCGCAGCAGGGTGGGGAGCAGCAGCCCTACATCCCGCAGCAGGGTTCCTACGACCAGCAGGGGCAGGGGCAGGGGCAGTACGACCCGTACGACCCCTACCGGTACAACTAGCGACTGGGTCGCGGGCCCGTCGGCGACGACGGGCCCGCTCCGGCCGGACGTCCGGCCGGCCGTCGGCACCTCAACCTCCTCGGCGGGGAGGGGTGTTCACCGGTGCCTCGCGGGCAGGGGCGGTCTCAGCGGCTGCCGCCCGGGCCGCCCGCTATGTGGTCGGCGGCGATGGCGCCGGACATGCCCGTGTGGGCGAGGCCGCCGCCGGGGTGGGACCAACCGCCCACCTGGTACAGACCCGGGACGAGCAGCCGGTTGCCGGGGTGCAGGTGCGCTCCCTGCGCGCCGGCGAGGGCGGGGCGGGGGAGTCGTCCGCCCGGAGTGCCGGTCTCCTCCTCGGTGTCGGCGGGCGTGTGCACGGCCCGCCACAGCAGGCGTTCCGGCAGGTCCGGCAGTACCGCCGCAGCGGCCGCCTGCACCGCGTCCGCGGCGCGCTCGGCCAGGCCCGGCGCCCGCCAGTCCACTCCCGAGGAGCCGTGCGGGGGGACCGTGACGCCGAGCGTGACCGACTCCGAGGCGTCGTCGGGCCGCAGCGTGTCGTCGTCGGGGCGCAGCACCGTGACCGTCGGGCGGTCGTACAACTCGCCGCGCGCCAGCGCCGCCGCCTCGGCCTCGAGGTCCTCGGTGTGGACGACCGTACGGTGCGCCGCGTCCGCGGGCCGCGCACCGCGCAGCGCCAGGCAGACCGTCAGGCGTGCGGGGCCCTCGCAGCGGGGGCCGGGGCCGAGGCCGTCCCACACCCGGGCGGCCGGCCAGGTGTCGCCGGAGCCGTCCGACAGCAACGGGGGGAGCAGCCAGGGAGCCACCCCGGCGACCACGGTGTCGGCGTCGACCCTTGTACCGTCGGCGAGTTCGAGGCCGGCCGCGCGGCCGTCCTTCACCACGATCCCCGCCACCACGGTCCCGAAGTGGAACTCCACTCTCCGTGCCACGCACCGCTCCTGCACGGCGTCGGCCAGTGCCCGCATGCCCCCGCGCACATACCAGCTGCCGAAGGTCTGCTCCATGTACGGCAGCACCGCGGCGCTCGCGGGCACGGTGCGCGGGTCGAAACCGTACGCCAAGGGGTAGGAGCCGAGCAGCGCGGCGAGTCGCGGATCGGCCAGCTCGCGGCGGGCCACGTCGGCCAAGGCGGGTGCCGCGCCGCGCCGGAGGAGGCCTCGGCGTACGGGAGGCGCCGGATACGGATCGCGGCCGAGCGGGGAGGCGTCGCGCGCGAGCGCGTCCTCCAGCAGCGGCCGGCGCGTGGCGTCCCATACCTCCCGGGCCCGCACCAGCAACTCGCTCCAGCGCTCGCCCGCGCCGCTGCCGAGGGCCTCGTCGAGGGCCGCGACCACCCCGCCGCGCGACGCGTTGGGCAGCGACACGGAGGTGCCGTCGGCGAAGACATGGCGGCTCGCCGGGTCGACCTGGCGGAGGGCGACGCTCTCCTCCAGGCTCTCCCGGCCGGTCTTGACGAACAGGTCGCGGTAGACCGCGGGCAGGTGCAGCAGACCGGGGCCGGTGTCGAACCCGAAACCCGCCCGCTCCAGGCGCCGCACCGCACCTCCGTGGGTGCCGGTTCGTTCGTACACCGCCACCCGGTGCCCGCCCGTAGCGAGCCGGGCGGCGGCAGCCATGGCGCCCATCCCGGCGCCGATCACCGCAATCCGTGCCATGAAGGGGACTTTAACCCCAGCCGCCGACAACGCCGCGACCCGGCCTGCGGCGTTCCCTCCAGGCCCTCCAGCGCTGCCAGGCGCGGCGGATCCGCGACTGTACGAAGAACACCAGGGCGATGCCCACCACCAGCAGTGCGGCTGCGATGCTCGCCGCGGCCACCGGGTGGAAGACCGCGAAGGCGATGATCGAGGCGACGCCGGCGTCCTCGGCCAGGCTGATCACGATGTTGCTCGCGGGCTCCGGCGAGGTGTTGACGCCCAACCGCAGTCCGGCCTTCACCAGATGGCTCACCAGCGCCGTGGTCGCGCCGACCGCGCCCGCCGCCAGTTGCGGCAGCGAACCGTCCTGACCGGCCAGCAGGGCCGCCACCACGCCTCCGGCGACGGGCCGGATCGCCGTGTGGACGGCGTCCCATGTGCTGTCCACATAGGGGATCTTGTCCGCCACCGCCTCGCACAGGAACAGGACGCCCGCGACGATCAGGACGTCGGGGCGCTCCAGAGCCGGCGGAATGTCGTCGCTGAGACCCGTGGCGCCCATCAGGCCCAGGAGGAAGACCACGGCGTAGGCGTTGATCCCACTCGCCCAGCCGCTGGTGAACACGAGCGGAAGTACCGACATGGGCCGTGATGCTACCCAAACCCCGGGCGGCGCCGCCTCATTGGAGCGCCGCGGCTCAGGCAGTGAGTATCCGTACTCAGGACCCGGATTGAGTATCCGCGCGGATGAGGCCGGACCGGCCCGCAGGCCAAGGTGGAGGCAACGGAAGGGCACGGCGCCGGCACCGCCGACACGGGGCGGCGGAACGGCGCGGCGCCCGGCCGGTGCGCGGGGGGTGCCGTCCTGGAACGGCCCGACGGGGGATCGGGCCGCTCCGGGCGGCGTGCCGTCGCACGGGGCTCAGGCGCGGGCGTCCCCCGCGAGGCGTCCCCGCAGGAGCCGCGACAGGGCAGCGTGCACGTCGTCGATCGAACGCTCGGGCTGGAAGGACAACCAGTCCAGCGCCGCGACGAGCACCATCCCGAACAGGGCGGCCGCCGTGAGCGGCACATCGGTCTCCTCCGAGAGTTCGCCCGCCGCCACCGCGTCGTCCAGTGCCTGCTCCACAACCGCGACCGCCTCCTTGCGCAGCACCATGAGCGTGCCCTGCCAGGGACGGTTGGTCCGCCACAGCTCGGCCACGTACAGCCGCGTGAAGGACGGGTATGCGGCGATGCAGGCGAGACCCGCCCGGGTCATCGCGTCGACGGCGTCCACGTGGCCGCCACCGCGCGCCACGACCTCCGCGCCGGCCTCCCGCAGGGAGGCCGTCAGCAAACCGGCCCCGTGCCGTAGCAGCTCTTCGAAGAGTTCGTTCTTGCTGCCGAAGTTGTAGTAGACGGTCCCCTTGGCCACCCCGGCCCGCTCGGCGATCTCGTCGACCGTGGTGGCGGAGAAACCCTGCTCGGCGATGAGCGTGACCGCGGCCGCGAAGAGCCTTTGCCGGGTGGCCCGCCGTCGTGCGCTGTTCATCGGGTTCCCTTCGTGGATCGCCCGCTCTGCGGGCGGGAGGAGACGAAGTCTCTGCGGGGCGGGGCTGGAGGGTATGCCGTGCCTGCGCTCCCGTCAGGGAATCGCTCCGCCAGGCGCACGCGGCGTCCGCGGCGCACGTCGGCCCCTGCTGCGCCTCCTGACGCCCGGGTGCTCACAGGGGGCGCCCCTTTCCTGAACTGACCGGTCAGTGCAAAAAAGGTACCCGACGGGGTCGTCGGACCGCGAATTCCGGGCGCCGTCGGTGGCCCGCGGCCAAAGTGTGCAGGTCACAGCGATTGTCAGTGGTGTGCTTCACGATGAGTGAGGAAGGCAGGGAAGTGTCGGACACGTCCCAGACAGGAGGTATGCGATGACCGCGCCAGGCCTCAGCGGCAGCGCCGCCGACGTCCACCCCGTTCCGCGCAGGACCACCGCCCCCGCGGCCGCCCTCGACCTGTTCGCCCAGGCCCGGCGGGGCCTTGAGGAGGCGGCTGTCCTGGAGAGCGCCAACGACCGTTTCGTCACCGCCCACTTGGCCGCGCTGCGTACCGCGGCGGCCGTCCTCGCGGTGCGCGGCCGCCCGGAAGGCACCAGGCGGGGCCGCCAGCGGATACGCAGCGCGTGGGAGGTCCTCCCCGAGGTCGCGCCCGAACTGGCCGAGTGGAGCGCTCTGTTCGAAGCGGGGGCCGGTCGGCGCGCCCGCGCAGAGGCCGGTATCCAGGGCGCGGCCGGCGCCCGCGAGGCCGACGACCTCCTCCGCGCGTCGGAGACGTTCCTGCGGCTCGTGGAGCGCATGCCGGCGCTGCGACCCGTTCCGGACGGGCGGCGGACCGGCCGCCCCGCCTGATCGGCCGCCGGGGCGGCGGCCC
>NZ_CBDRBL010000068.1:0-37200 GCF_965342175.1 Actinacidiphila sp. bgisy167 | reverse complement strand
GGTCATACGACAGTGTTTCGACCATGTTCGTCAATGCGGCCGCACGAGATCAAGAGGCACCTATCACTCATCAGAGTGGCTAAATGTCGCCAAATCATCACTCCTCGCTACCATCACTGCCGTGAACCAGGTAGCCCGCCACATCGGCAAGTCACTCGCTCTCGTCCTCCCCGTCGTCCTCGTGCTCTCCGGCACCCTCGCCGTCACCCGCGTCCCGTGGGCCACTTCGGCGTCCGAGGCCCAGGTCCTCACCGCCTCGCACCAGAAGAAGGCGGCGTCCGAGAGGTCGGCCCCGCAGGAGGTGCTCCGTCGCAAGCTGCTGGGCGAACTGCGGGAGAAGAACCCCGGCATCGCCCTGACGCATCTGCAGCGGGAGATGGCGGAGCGGCCCTCGCTGGCGCAGTACTGCGGCTCGATCGCCCGGTCCCTGGGGCGCGCCGCGGTCGCCAAGTACGGTTCGGTGCACCGCGCGCAGGCGTGGTCCCGGCCGGTCTGCGACACCGCCTTCGCGACAGGCGTGGCCTCGGTCGGATGACCCGTCGCGCGGGTCGCGTAGGGTGCGCCCATGACCGGCACGCCCGCGCCCTCCCAGACGGTGACCCAGGCCGTCCTCCTCGCCGGAGGACAGGGGTCCCGCCTGAGGCCCTACACCGACACCCGCCCCAAGCCGATGATCGAGATCCCCGGGACCGGGATCCCGATCATCGGCCATCAACTCGCCTGGCTGGCCGCCGAGGGCGTCACCGACGCCGTGATCTCGTGCGGCCATCTCGCTGAGGTCCTCCAGGAGTGGCTCGACGGCGCGGCGGCCGATCTGCCGCTGCGGGTCACCACGGTCGTCGAGCATGAACCGCTGGGCCGCGGTGGCGGCTTGAGGTACGCCGCCGCCCGCCTGCCCCGGCCGCAGGAGGCCTGGTACGCCACCAACGGCGACATCTGGACGCGGTTCTCCCTGCGGGAGATGGCCGCCTTCCACGTCGAGCGGGCCGCGGTCGCCACGCTGGCGCTGGCCCGTCCCCGCATCCCGTGGGGAGCCGTGGAGACCGACGAGTTCGGCCATGTACTGGACTTCGTCGAGGCCCCGCTCTCGCCCTTCCTCGTCAACGCGGGCGTCTACGTCTTCTCCCCCGAGTTCACCGGGCTGCTCCCGGAACGCGGCGACCACGAGCGCACGACGTTCCCCCGACTCGCCCGGGAGCGGCGGCTCGCGGGCTTCCCGCTGCCCCAGGGCGCGTACTGGCGGGCCATCGACACCGCCAAGGACCTCTCCGAGGCCGCGAAGGAACTCGCCTCCCGGTCCTGAGCGCGACCCACCGCGGGCCGCCGGCCTCCGCCCCACCCCCGGGCCCCCTGGGCACCCGCCGGGCCGCGAAGGCGCACAGCGGCCGCCACAGGGCCGAGACGACGTGTGACGGAACGGACAGGAAGAGGCGGCCGGAGGAAGGAATCCTCCGGCCGCCTCTTCCCGTGCGCGGTACGGGCGTTACATGACCTTCCCCGGACCGCCCCGCTCCGGGGCGCCGAGCAGCCAGCCGGAGGTCTCTCCGCTGCCCAGCAGCCCGCCGAGCGCGCCGCCGGTCTCGGAGGAACCGCCGCCGTTTCCGCCACCGCCGTTGCCGCCGCCCTGGGGGGGCGGGTCGCTGGGCAGTGTGGGGCGGGAGGGGGCGGACGGCACGGTCTGCACGGGCTGTCCGCCCGTTCCCCCGCCGGTGCCGCCTGCTCCGCCGGTGCCGGTGCCCGCCCCGGTCCCGGTGCCACTGCGGGACGAGGAGGAGCCGGGACGCGACTGCCTGGCGTTCGGCGCCGAGGACGTCGCCCCCGGGGCCGACGGCGATGCCGAGGGAGAGGACGAGGGACTGCCGGAACGGCCCGCCGAGGGAGCCGTGGTGGGCCGGGCGGACTTCTTGCCGGGCGCCTCGGGCAGCGGCGAGCCCTCCAGGTTGTTGGTGGGCAGATCGGTCGGGGCGGGAAGCTGGGACCGCGGGGTGGTGGAGCGCACGGCGGTACCGAGGGTGGCGCCGACCACGAGCGAGATGCCGGTCAGCACCGTGGCCAGCACCGCGCCGCGGCGCAGTACCCGGCGCCGCAACTCCCCGAGCGGCGCGCGCGGGCCGAGCTTGCGCCAGGCCTCGCTCGCCAGCCGTCCGTCGGCGGAGTAGACCGGCGCTCCCGCGATGACCAGGGGGCTCCAGGCAGCGAGCAGGATGATGTCGGGCGTGTCGTACACCGGGTGGGTGCGCCAGCTCACGGTCACCAGCAGCGCCGCCGACAGCAGGGCGCCGATCGACGCCGCGAACCGCTGCCAGAGCCCGAAGACCGTCAGCACACCGGCGATGACCTGCAGGAAGGCGACGGTCAGCCCGGCGCCGATGGGGTGCGCGAGGGCAAGGTCGCGCAGCGGCTCCGCCAGACCCCACGGGTGGAGCGAGCCGAGCCAGGTGACCATCGAACCGCGCTTGCCGCCGTCGAAGTAGACGGGGTCGCAGAGCTTGCCCATGCCGGCGTAGATGGAGATGAAGCCGAGGAAGATGCGCAGCGGCAGCAGCACGATGCCGAGGTTCATCCGACGCCCGGGGTAGTAGGCGTGCCGGATGGGATCGGCCCGCTCCCGGTTGCGGCCGCGGCCGTACTCCTCGTTCGGCCCCTCGTACGGGTCGGCGTCCGGGTCGTCGCCGACGGGGGCGGTGCGAGGCGCGGTGTACGCGAACTCGTCGGTGTCCTCGGGATCGCGGCGGCCGCCGTAGGCGCCGCGCGCGGGGCGGGGGCCGCCGAGCATCTCGCCGGGCGCGGGCGGCCGGCGGGGCGGGCCGACGACGGGCTGCGGCGGCTCCTCGATCCGCGGCAGCACCTGGGTCGCGGCGCCGAGGTCGGGGCCGTCCGTCTGACCGTGCCGCACCGCGGCGAGCAGCTGGGTGGCGGCGGCGTCGCCGGGTTCGCTGCGCCCGGACCACACCAGGGGCGCGCCGCGCCGCCGCGCGGCGGCGGAGGGGCGGACGGACGTCGGGATGACGGGGACGCGCTGGGTCCTCGTCAGGGCTCGGCCCGACGTAGCGCCGAGCTGCACGCGGAAGCTGGCGTGGTTGACGATGACCTGGGCCGGGTCGGAGGAGACTTTGAGCATGTTGAGAACAGGCTCGTCGGTGATCGACGACGACCGTCCCCCCGGAGGAGTGCGGGGTGTTCTGGTGTCCACACTCATCTAACCGAGTGACACCCGATAAGGACACTGTGTGACGGGCCCCGTTGTGTCCGAGGCCCGTCAACCAGGGGTTCCCCGCCCGATGCGCGCGGGGGCGTGTGCCCATGCGCACGCGGGGGCGCCTGCCCGTTCCCCGGGCTGCGGGCGCGGTCAGGCCCGGCGGCGCGACGCCTCGTAGAGCACGATGCCTGCGGCGACACCGGCGTTCAGCGATTCCGCGCCGCCCGGCATCGGGATGCGCACCCGCAGATCGCAGGTCTCGCCGACGAGCCGGGACAGGCCCTTGCCCTCCGAGCCCGCCACGATGACGACCGGTCCGGCCAGCGCCTCGAGGTCGTGCAGTTCCACCTCGCCGTCGGCGGCCAGGCCGACGACCGTCAGCCCCGCCTTCTGGTAGGCCTCCAGCGTCCGGGTGAGGTTGGTGGCACGGGCCACCTGGACCTGGGCGGCGGTGCCGGCCGAGGTCTTCCAGGCGCCCGCGGTCATCCCGGCGGCGCGGCGCTCGGGCACGACGACCCCGTGGCCCCCGAAGGCGGCGACGGAACGGACGACGGCGCCGAGGTTGCGCGGGTCGGTGACCCCGTCGAGCGCGACGATCAGCGGGTCCTCGCCCGCGTCGGAGGCCTCGGCGGCGAGGTCCTCGGGGTGGGCGTACTCGTAGGGCGGGATCTGCAGCACCAGGCCCTGGTGGTTGAGCCCGTTGGTGATGCGGTCCAGCTCGGGCCGCGGGGCCTCCATGAGCGGGATGCCGCGGTCGGTGGCGAGCTTGATCGCCTCGCGCACGCGCTCGTCGTTGTCGATGAACTGCTGGACGTAGACGGCCGACGCCGGGATGTCGGCGCGCAGCGCCTCGACCACGGGGTTGCGCCCGGCCACCAGCTCGGCGGTCGACTTGGCGCCCCGGCCCGAGGGACGGCGCGACTGCGTGGACGCGGTGCGCCGCGCCCGGGCGTTGGCGGCCCGCTGCTTGGCGTGCCCCTTGCGCGCCTCCGCGGGCGGGGTGGGGCCCTTTCCCTCCAGGGCCCTGCGCCGCTGCCCGCCGCTACCCACCGTCGCGCCCTTCTTGTTGGACGTGCGGCGGTTCCTGCGCTGGCTGTTGCCGGCCATGGGTCACCTGTTTCCTGCTGCTGTTGCTGCTACTGCGTGAACGTACGTACGTGTCAATGATGACGCGGGCGCCGGGCTACCGGGAGCCGAGCGTCCAGCGCGGGCCCGAGGAGGTGTCCTCGATCTCCAGCCCGGACTGCTGGAGCCGGTCGCGGATGGCGTCGGCGGTCGCGTAGTCCTTGCGGCCGCGGGCCGACTCCCGCTGCTCCAGCACCAGCCGGACGAGGGAGTCCACCACCCCGTGCAGGTCCTCGCCGCTGCCGTCGCCGGCCCAGTGCGGGTCCAGCGGGTCAAGGCCCAGGACGCCGAGCATCGCGCGCACCTCGGCGAGGCGGGCGACGGCGCTGTCCTTGTCGTCGGCGGTGAGCGCCGAGTTGCCCTGCCGGACGGTGGTGTGGACGATCGCCAGCGCCTGGGGGACGCCCATGTCGTCGTCCATCGCCTCGGCGAAGGCGGGCGGCACCTCGGCGGCCGGCTCGACCGGGCCGGCCATCTCGACGACCCGCTGCACGAAGCCCTCGATGCGCGAGAACGCCGACTCGGCCTCCCGCAGCGACTCCTCGCTGTACTCGATCATCGAGCGGTAGTGCGGGGTGCCGAGGTAGTAGCGCAGCACGATGGGCCGCCAGCGCTTGGTCATCTCGGCCACGAGGACCGAGTTGCCGAGCGACTTGCTCATCTTCTCGCCGCTCATCGTGACCCAGGCGTTGTGCACCCAGTACCGCGCGAACTCGTCGCCGAAGGCCTTGGCCTGGGCGATCTCGTTCTCGTGGTGCGGGAAGATCAGGTCGATGCCGCCGCCGTGGATGTCGAAGGCGGCGCCCAGGTACTTGTGGGCCATCGCGGAGCACTCCAGGTGCCAGCCGGGGCGGCCGCGGCCCCACGGGGTCTCCCAGGACGGCTCGCCGGGCTTGGCGGCCTTCCACATCGCGAAGTCGCGCGGGTCGCGCTTTCCGGTCTCGCCCTCGCTCTCCGGCTGGCGCAGGTTGCCGAGCTCCTGGTTGGACAGCTGCAGGTAGTCCGGGAAGGAGTGGACGTCGAAGTAGACGTTGCCCTCGGACTCGTAGGCGTGGCCGCGCTCGATGAGGCCGCGCATCATCTCGATCATCTCGGGCACGTGGCCGGTGGCGCGCGGCTCGTAGGTGGGCGGCAGGCAGCCGAGCGCGTCGTAGCCGTCGTTGAAGGCCCGCTCGTTCTCGTAGCCGATCGCCCACCAGGGGCGGCCCTGCTCGCCGGACTTGGCGATGATCTTGTCGTCGATGTCGGTGACGTTGCGGACGAACGTCACGTCGTAGCCGCGGTAGGCGAACCAGCGGCGCATGATGTCGAAGTTCAGGCCGGACCTGATGTGCCCGATGTGCGGCGCTGCCTGCACGGTCGCGCCGCACAGGTAGATCGAGACGCAGCCCGGCCGGAGCGGGGTGAAGTCACGGACCTGGCGCGCGTCGGTGTCGTACAGGCGAATAGTCACGCATCAAGCCTAGTGGCCCCGGGTGTGTGCGCCGTCCGTTCCGGGCCGGTTTCACGGTGTCGTGACCTGCGCGCCCCCGTGGCACCGGCCGCCGGGGCGGCCGGGGGGCCCGCGCTTCACCCGTACGGCGGAATGCGCGGCTCTGCGGACGCGCGGTCAAGTGCCGTGCGCCACCGGTCACTTCGTGCGGCGGACCACCAGCGCGGTCGCCACGGCCGCCAGTCCCTCGCCGCGCCCGGTGAAGCCCAGGCCGTCGGTCGTTGCGCCGGAGACCGCCACCGGGGCGCCCACCGCGGAGGAGAGGATCTTCTGGGCCTCCTCACGCCGCTTGCCGATCTTGGGCCGCGGGCCGATGACCTGGACGGCCACATTGCCGATGTCGTAACCCGCCTCCCGGACGATCCGAGCCGCCTCCGTGAGCAAGGTCACACCGGAGGCCCCCGACCACTGCGGGCGGCCGGTGCCGAAGTGGGCGCCGAGGTCGCCCATGCCGGCGGCGGAGAACAGCGCGTTGCAGGCGGCGTGCGCGACGACGTCGGCGTCGGAGTGCCCGGCCAGGCCGTCCCCCTCGCCCTCCCAGAGCAGGCCGGCGACCCACAGGTCGCGGCCCTCCTCGAAGGCGTGGATGTCGGTGCCGATACCCACCTGGGGCAGCACCGGCATGTGCGGGGCCCGGGTGTCGGCGGTCGGCTCAGTAGTCATCGGCGGCCCTCCTGCGGGCGAGCACGGCCTCGGCGAGGACGAGGTCCAGCGGGCGGGTGACCTTGAAGGCCTCCTCGTGGCCCGGCACGACCGACACCGGCACGCCGAGCTGCTCCACCATGCTCGCGTCGTCCGTGACGGCGCCGGTGACCGCGGCGTGCGCCTTGAGCAGGGTCGCCCGGTCGAAGCCCTGGGGGGTCTGGACGGCGCGCAGCAGCGAGCGGTCCGGGGTACCGACGACGGCGTCGGTGGCCGGGTCGATCTCCTTGACCGTGTCGGCGAGCGGCAGCCCCGGCACGACGGCCGGAGCGCCCTCGCGCACGGCGGCGGCGACGGCCTCGACCAGGTCGACCGGCACCAGGGGGCGGGCGGCGTCATGGACGAGCACCACGTCGACCTCGTCCGGCAGCGCGGCGAGGCCGAGCCGTACCGATTCCTGCCGGCTCTCGCCGCCGGCGACGACCTTTATGTCCTTCGCCTCGGGCAGGCCGTGGCTGCCGAGCAGCGCCCTGACCTCGGCGACGCCGTCGGGGGGCGCCACCACGACGACCAGTGCCACCGCGCGGACGCGGATCATGGCACGCACCGCGTGCACGAGGATGGGAACGCCGCCCAGGGTGCGCAGCGCCTTGGGCGCACCGGGGCCGAGCCGGACTCCGCGTCCGGCGGCGGGAATGACTGCCGCGGTAGTCAGGTTTGTGTCCTTGGCCGAAATGGGTATCGCCTCAACGTGCCGGGCGCGCAGCCCCTGTCGGACCCTTCCGTGACACCGACAGGGCCGGCTGCCCGGGCCCGGCTACCAGTATGCAGGGGGAGACGACGCGGATACGAAGACGAGGGGGCCCTCGGCGTCGTCGAAGTGACAGGCCACCGTGACGGCACCCCGGCATGCCGCAGTGCCCGGCGTGCGAGACGCACCGGGCACTACGGCGGAATTCCGCGTCAGGACGCGAGAACCTCGTCAAGGAGGGTCTCGGCCTTGTCCTCGTTGGTGTTCTCCGCGAGCGCGAGCTCACTGACCAGGATCTGGCGGGCCTTGGCGAGCATGCGCTTCTCCCCGGCCGACAGCCCGCGCTCCCGCTCGCGGCGCCACAGGTCGCGCACGACTTCCGCGACCTTGATGACGTCGCCGGAGGCGAGCTTCTCCAGATTTGCCTTGTAGCGGCGGGACCAGTTGGTGGGCTCCTCGGTGTACGGTGCGCGCAGCACCTCGAAGACCCGGTCCAGCCCTTCCTGACCGACCACGTCGCGCACGCCGACGAACTCCGCATTGTCCGCGGGCACGCGTACCGTCAAGTCGCCCTGGGCGACCTTGAGCACCAAGTAGGTCTTGTCCACGCCTTTGATCTGGCGAGTTTCGATGGCCTCGATCAGCGCGGCCCCGTGATGGGGATAGACCACGGTGTCGCCAACCTTGAACGTCATGTGACAGGTACCCCTTCCGTGGCTATCCAGGGTAACACGGGGACGGCTGGTTCTGAATGACGTTTTCGCAGGTCAGGGCATATCTCGGGGCTTGACAAGTGTGACCGGAACGTGCTGCGAGGGGGGAGCGGAGGGCGGAATTCGCAGGTCGGAGCGGGTGCCGAGGGGCCCTGAAACACCCCCGTCACACCCCGCGGACGACCGGGAAGACAGGAGGAACATCCCGATTTGTCGCTCTCTTGCGGGGGGTCGGTCGCTACTCCGTTCGGCCGCCACGGGCTTGCCGCGATCCATTTTCACACCGCGCCGGATTTCCGTCCGCGGGATGAACAAGAAATGGATCTTGCCGGTGTGGCGAGAATCGTTCGGAGGAATCCCGGAATGGATTCCGCCGTGGTCATGCCCGTTCGTCCGGATACCCCGCCCAGGCCCCGCGGGAACGCCGCAGGACCCCGCAGGAACGCCCCCGGGGCGCGCGGACGCCTCCGGGGACACCGGGCGGGACACCCGGGCGGGTGAAGACCCGGCCCGGCGGGGGGTGGGCCGGTGCGGGCGGGCCGAAGGGGCTCGGTAACCTAATCCAGCACCAGGTAAGCCGTAAGTCCCGTACGTCCGCACCTCTGTACCTCCGTACTCCGCTACCCCGCCCAAGGAGATGCCGCCGCCGTGAGCAGCAGCCTTCGACGCGGCGCCCTCGCCGCCGCCCTCACCCTCTCGCTCTTCCCGCTCGCCGCCTGCGCCGCCGGGAACCACGCGGAGACGCTGCGCGTCAGGCCGGACAACGCCGCGACCAGCGTCGGCGACATCGAGATCCAGAACGCCGTGGTGCTCACCCAGGCCACCTCCGACGGCAACTCCTCGGTCACGGCCAAGATCTTCAACAACGGCGACGACGAGCAGACCCTGGAGTCGGTGAAGGTCGGCTCCCTGGACGCCGAACTGTCCGGCCCGATCAAGCTGCCCGCCCACGGCTCCGTGCTGCTCGGCGGCGAGGGGAACCCGTCCGCCGTCTTCAAGGGCGGCTCCGAGAGCAAGAACGACGGCGACTTCAAGGACATCGTCTTCGACTTCAGCAAGACCGGCGAGGTCACCCTGCCGAGCCTGGCGCTGCCCGCCGCCGGCTACTACACCTCCTTCGGGCCGAGCGAGAAGGCCTCGCCCACCGAAACGGAGAGCCCCGAGTCGCCCACCACCGAAGGCGCCACGGCCTCGCCGACCGCGACGGAGAAGATCACCGAGTCGCCCACCGGCTGAGGCACCCCGGCACAGGAAAGGGGCCCCGGGAGCGCTGCGCTCCTGGGGCCCCTTCACATCCGGCGGCCGCGCGTGCGGGCGCGGCCGGTCCGGTCTACGGCTCGAACTTGTAGCCCAGGCCGCGCACCGTCACCAGGTAGCGCGGCGCGCCCGGGTCCGGCTCGATCTTCGCGCGGAGCCGCTTGACGTGGACGTCGAGGGTCTTGGTGTCGCCGACGTAGTCGGCGCCCCAGACCCGGTCGATGAGCTGCATGCGGGTGAGGACGCGGCCCGCGTTGCGCAGCAGCATCTCCAGGAGGTCGAACTCCTTGAGCGGCAGGTCCACCTTGCCGCCGCCCACCGTGACGACGTGCCGGTCGACGTCCATGCGGACCGGGCCGGCCTCCAGCGCCGCGGGCGAGACCTCCTCGGGCTCGCCGCGGCGGCGCAGCACGGCGCGGATGCGGGCGACCAGCTCGCGCGAGGAGTAGGGCTTGGTGACGTAGTCGTCCGCTCCTATCTCGAGACCGACGACCTTGTCGATCTCGCTGTCCTTGGCGGTGACCATGATCACCGGGACGGCGGACTTCAGCCGCAGCTGACGGCAGACCTCCGTGCCGGGCAGGCCCGGCAGCATCAGGTCGAGCAGGACCAGGTCGGCGCCGTTGCGCTCGAACTCTTCCAGCGCGTCGGGCCCGGTCGGCGCGATGGCGACCTCGAAGCCCTCCTTGCGGAGCATGTACGACAGGGCGTCGCTGAAGGACTCTTCGTCCTCGACGACGAGTACTCGGGTCACGGAAGGACCTCCGGGGCGGGGATGTGATCGGGCAACGTCTCATAGAGCGCGGAGGAGGAGCCGGAGCCGGGCCCGGGCTCCCCGTCCTCCGCCGCCACGGCGGTGGAGCGGTCCCGGTCATCCCGGGACACCGCGGCCTCGGGCAGCCGCAGGGTGAAGGTGGAGCCCTGGCCTTCGGCGCTCCACACCGTGACCTCTCCACCGTGGGAGGCGGCCACGTGCTTGACGATGGACAGACCGAGGCCGGTGCCGCCCGTGGCGCGCGAACGCGCCGGGTCGACCCGGTAGAACCGTTCGAAGATGCGGTCCCGGTCCTTTTCCGAGATGCCGATTCCCTGGTCGGTCACGGAGATCTCGATCAGTTCCCCAGAGCCTCCGGCCTGGGAGTTCTTGCCGCCGGGGGCGGCGACCCTGCGGCCCGCGATGCCGACGCGGGTGCGGGCCGGACTGTAGTTGACCGCGTTCTCGACGAGGTTGCCGAGCGCGGCCGCGAGCTGGCTGCGGTTGCCCCAGATGTACATGCCGGGGGCGGCACCGGTGGCCATGGTGATCTGCTTGGCGTTCGCCGGGTGCCGGCAGCGGTCCACGGCCTCGGCGACGAGGTCGTCGACGGCGACCGCCTCCGCGTCGTCGAGGCGGTTGTCGTCCTGGACCCGGGAGAGGTCGATGATCTCCTGGACCAGGCTGGTCAGCCGGGCGGCCTCGATCTGCATCCGGCCCGCGAAGCGCTCGACGGCCTCCGGGTCGTCGCTGGCGTCCATCACCGCTTCGGAGAGCAGCGACAGCGCCCCGACCGGGGTCTTGAGCTCATGGCTGACGTTGGCGACGAAGTCCCGCCGCACGGCCTCGATGCGGCGGGCGTCGGTCAGGTCCTCGACCAGCAGCAGCACCAGGCGCGAGCCCAGTGGCGCCACCCGCGCGGAGACCGCGAGGCCCTCGCCCCGACCGGCGCCCCGGCGGGGCAGGTCCAGTTCCACCTGCCGTATCTCGCCGTCCCGCCGGGTCTCCCGGGCCATCTGCAGCATCTGGTCGACGGCGAGCCTTCCACCGCGGACCAGCCCGAGCGCGTACGCCGCCGAGCTCGCCTTGACCACAGTGTCGCCCTCGTCGAGGACGACGGCCGACGAGCGCAGCACGGACAGCACCGTGTCCACGCCCGGCGGCAGTACGGTCGCGGAGTCGGGCCGCAGGGAGGTTCGTGTGGGGCGGGCCTGTTCCCGCTCGCTCCAGCGGAACGCGAGCACGGCGATCACACCGGTACAGAGCCCGGCGATCGCACTGGCTGCGGCGACTGCCGCGTTCACGTCCATACACCCAGGTTAGGGGGACGAAATGTGTGGCCCCCAGGGTCGGAGCGTCTTCTCGAACACGCGTTGCCAAGAGTTCACCGTGGTGTCAGGACTGGTTCATTCCGGATGCTCGAGCGGTACGCGTGCCCACGCGAGCTTTGAGCGTGTCAGCGTGGGAGGGACAATCCTCTTTTCGCACGGCTGAAGCGGTAACGGGAAGGAATGCGATGCGCGACGCATATCACGAGGAACTCGACGGGGTCGGTGACGGCCTGGTCGACATGGCGCGGCTGGTCGGCTCCGCGATCGGGCGGGCCACCACGGCGCTGCTCGACGCCGACCTGAAGCTCGCGGAGAGCGTGATCGCCGCCGACGAGAAGGTCGACGACCTGCAGCGCGAGCTGGAGAGCCGGGCCATCACCCTGCTCGCCCGCCAGCAGCCCGTCGCGACCGACCTGCGGATCGTCGTCACCAGCCTGCGCATGAGCGCGGACCTGGAGCGCTCCGGCGACCTCGCCCGGCACGTGGCGAAGCTCGCACGACTGCGGTTCCCCAACACCGCCGTGCCGCGCGACCTGCACAGCACGATCCTGGAGATGGGACAGCTGGCGCAGCGCCTGATGGCGAAGGCCGCGGAGGTCATCGTCAGCAAGGACGTCGACGACGCGCTGCAGCTCGAGGCGGACGACGACCGCATGGACGAGCTGCACCGCACGCTCTTCCAGCACCTGCTCGACGACCGCTGGAAGCACGGGATCGAGACGGCCGTGGACGTCACCCTCGTCGGCCGCTACTACGAGCGTTTCGCCGACCACGCGGTCTCGGTCGCCAAGCGCGTCGTCTACCTCGTCACAGGTGAGCACGCGGACGAGCTGAGCCCGCCCCCCACCCCGATGCCGGCGGACTAGCCAGGCCTTGACGGCTGGAGCGGCTGATCAAGGCCGCTCCAGCCGTGGGCGTGCGGCGCGGGACGGCGTTCCGTACGGGCAAGGGCGCGCAGGGCATGCAGGGCGCGCGGGCGGGCGTGTGCACAGGGGCGCGCGCGCCTGTGGGGCGGAACGCTTCCACGCGCCGTTGATGCGCCGGGACGGGGCGCCGTTCACTGGTGGCAGGCATGCAAGCAGCCGTTGCCAACGGCAGAGGAGGGTAACCATGCCCGAGTCCCCCACGTCGTCCACCGCCCGCGATCAGCCGTCCCCCGAGGGGACCCCGCAATCCCCCGGCGTCCGGGAGCTGCCGCTGCTCGCGGCATGCGGCTGCGGATCCGGCTGCGGGTGCGGGTGCCAGTCCGGAGCGCCCTGCCGCTGCGGAGCCAGCTGCTGACCCCAGCGGTTCCCCGCCATCCGCGTTCTTCACTCCCGGGGGTCCGTCCGGATCGTTCCGGACGGACCCCCGTGGGCTGTCCTGCCCCGGCTCACCCTCCGTCGTACGCGCGCCGCAGCGCGGCGAGGTCGAGCTTCTTCATGGAGTACATCGCCTCCGTGGTCCGCCTGGCCTTCGCCGGGTCGGCGTCCCCGATCATCTCGAGCAGCACCTCGGGGAACACCTGCCAGGACACGCCGTACCGGTCCTTCAGCCACCCGCAGGGCCCTTCCTCACCGCCGTCGGTGAGCTTCTCCCAGTAGTAGTCGACCTCGGCCTGGTCGGCGCAGCGGATCTGGAACGAGACCGCCTCGGAGAAGGTGAACATCGGCCCGCCGTTCAGCGCCACGAACTTCTGGCCGTTGGCCGTGAACTCCACGGCCAGCACGGAGCCGGCGGGGCCGGGCCCGGCCTCGTTGTAGCGGCCGATCGTGCCGATGGCGGAGTTCTTGAAGATCGAGACGTAGTGGTTCGCCGCCTCCTCGGCCTTCCCGTCGAACCACAGGCACGTGGTGAAACCGTCGCTGGTCATCGCTGTCTCCTCGCTCCGGACGTATGGGGGCGTCGCTCCGGACGTATGGGCGCGTACCTACTGAAGACGGCCGAAGCGCGGAGAACTCATCGCCGGCCCGCCCGATGTGCCGCCTCGCCGTCCGGGGTCCCCGTCGGGAGCCGGCGGCGCATCCCCTAGCCTGTGCCGATCACGGTGCGTTGATCAGGTGGGAGGGAATGCTCATGACCGCTGCCCCGGCACTGGCGGAGCTGCGCGAGGTCTGCCAGCCGCAGGCGAAACTGCGCAGTCGCAACGGCGAGCACTGGGCGGGCCGCCTCTACATGCGGCGCGTGTCGCTCCGGGTGACCCGGCAGCTGGTGCGCACCCGGGTCTCCCCCGACACGCTGACCTGGACCATGGTCGTCTGCGGTGTCGGCGCGGGAGCCGCCCTGCTCGTACCGGGGCGGCGCTGGCCGCGGTGCTCTTCCAGCTCTTCCTGCTCTTCGACTGCGTGGACGGCGAAGTCGCCCGGTGGAAGGGCCAGAACAGCGCGACCGGCATCTATGTCGACCGCCTCGGCGCCTACCTGGCCGACGCCGCCCTGATGACCGGGGCCGGCTTCCGGGTGGCCCACACCGGGTCCCCGTACTGGGCCGCGGTCGGCCTCGCCACGGCCCTGGGGGTCGTGCTGCTGAAGGCGTCCACCGACCTCGTCGACGTCGCCCGCGCCCGACGGGGCCTCCCGGTCGCCGACGACGAGGCGGCCCGGCCCCGTTCCGCGGGCGTCGCCACCGTCCGCAGGCTCGCCTCCGCCCTCAAGATCCACCGCCTCACCAACGGCATCGAGGCCTCTCTCGTCCTCCTCGCCGCGGCGGTCGCGGACGCCCTGGCCGGCAGCCCCGCCCCGAGCGCCGTGACCCTGGCCGCGCTGGCGGCCGTCACCTGGCTCATGGTCGTCGCCCACCTGGCCTCGATCCTGTCCTCCTCGCGGCTGCGCTGACGGACGTGGGCCCCGTAGGCCGCGCCGTTCGACGGCGGCGGCTAGGAACGGGTCATGAGCAGGTGGCCCCTGCGGAAGCGCTCGTCCGGTCCGGGCTCCCGGAGCATGCGGCCGGTTTCGGTGAAGCCGGCGGCCTCCGCCAGGGCGGCGAGGTCGTCGATGGGCCAGCGGTAGGCCGTCGTCACCTTGTGGTCGAACGCGGCGAGGGGGCCGCCGCCGGATTCGAAGAAGCCCAGCAGGAGGTGGCCGCCCGGAGCCAGGGCCCGGTGGAACTCCTCGAAGTACCGGGGCAGGTCGCCCGGCGGGGTGTGGATGAGGGAGTACCAGGAAACCATGCCGTCCAGCTGGCCGTCGGCGACGGCGTCCAGGGCGTCCATCGAGCCCACGTCGAAGCGGAGTTCCGGATGCGCCTCGCGGGCGAGTCCGATCATCACGGGCGAGAGGTCGACGCCGAACGCCTCCAGCCCCAGGCCCCGCAGGTGCGCGGTGAGGTACCCCGGGCCGCAGCCGAGGTCGGCGACGGTCCTGCCGCCGGCCGCCCGCACGCAGTCGGCGAAGGCCCCGATCAGCGCACGGTCCAGCGGGAGCGAGCGGAGCGAGTCGCTGAACAGGTCGGCGTAGAGGACGGCGACGGCGTCGTAGGCACGGGCCGTCGAGGCGTGGTCGAGGGAGGGGTCGGTCACGGGGGACGACCCTAGGGTCCCGGCCACGGGCGGTAAAGGGTTCCGGCCGGGCGTTGGGGCGTAGGAGCCGGCGAAGCCGAAGGACGGGCCGCGCACGCTAGGGCGACTCGCGGGCAGGGGCCTCGGCGTGCGCCGTCATCCGCCGGCCCCGGCGCGCAATCGGCCACCCACCCGCGCTTGCGACTCACTTCTTGCGACGCTTGCTCGTCCTTCCTCGCTATCGGCTGACCGCGCTTCGTCCAGGGCCCTTGGTGGAGGTGGCAGCGCGAGGTGCCCTTCACCGTCTTGTTCTGGCAACGTCTCCCAGCCGCCGTCGGGCAACCGCATGTGCCTTGCTTCCAGTCGCCCACCGTCGTCCCACCCCAGCAGTCCACCCCGGGGACGTGCAGCAGGGCGCATGGCAAGCGGCCTCAAAGGCACGGGCGCACACCCGGCGTACTTCCTGGGCCCCGCTTTCCGACTGTGTGGGTGGGGTGGTGAGCTGTGTACAGGTGCGGCGGCCGGTGTCAGTGGTCTCACCTAGTCTCCGGCCGTGAGCATGATCGGTGAATACCTGCGCGTCACGGCTACTGAGCTCGACCGAGCGATCCAGGACCCCGACTGGGCCCGGGACCTCGTCGAAGAGGTCCAGGACGCCGAGGAGGAGAGCGAACCGGCACCGCCCGAAGCGCGCCACTTCAGCACGTACAAGACGTGGGACATGCTCCGCTTCCTGCTGTCGCGCGCCGACTTCCCGGTGAACGTGATCCTCGGTGAGGAACCGCTCACCGAGGACGAGGACTGGGGCTACGGTCCTGCGAGGTACCTGCGACCGGAGCGGGTCCGGCTCGCGTGTGAAGCTCTGCGGGCTGTGAGCTATGACCGGCTCCTCAGTGGTGTGGATCCTGCTGAACTGACCGACGCCGAGGTGTATCCGCTCGGATGGAGTGAGCCTGACGCGCTGGAATGGGGGCGTCCCTGGTACGACGGTCTTGCACAGTTCTTCGAGGCCGCTGCCAAGGCCGACGACGCGATGCTGGTCTGGTTGGACTGACAGGCCTGAGCGCCAGAGCCGGCCCGAGACGACAACAAGCCCCCTGCCCCGCGAGGCCGTGGCGCAGGGGGCTGCCAGGTCGCCAAGGACTTCGACTCCCTCGGCGGGGATGCCGGTCGCAGAGCCGCACGGTGTCGGGCCGTCGGGCAGCCACCAAGGAAGATCAAAAGGCATCGACGTCTCGTTGTCAGAACGCATAGGATGCGGCGCTCGATTCGATTGCGATCATGCATAAAGGGGGCACGGGATGCTACTGACGTGCCGGAAGTGTCGGCAGCGTGAAGTCGCTTTCGACGGGATCACCGGGCTGTGTCCGGTCTGCCAGCAGGAGAGCGACGCGTCGAAGCCGGCTCAGCGTCGCGGGCGCAACGACAGGGCGGCGTCGCAGGTCCTGTCCAAGGTGAGTCCCGCCCGGGTCTCGCTGTCGGGCCCCCTGCTGGTGGTGCTGGCCGCTGCCGCGGCAGCCGTCGTGAACGAGGCCGTGCGGTTCTCCGCCGAGCGCACGCAGGCCCACCAGTGGGCCTTGGCCGCCGCCGGCAACGGCTTCGACCGGCAGGCTCTGCACAGCGCACTCGGGACGATCGACACCACGGGCATCGTGCGCTTCGTGGCCTTCGTCGCAGTTCTGCACACCCACCGGCGGTGGGTGCGTGCCGGCCACGCGAACGCCATGTCGCGCTCCGACATCGGGCTGGGATGGCTCAGGGCCCTGCCAGGCGGCAGGGGAGCCGTCGGGATCTACGGCGTGTGGCTCCTGTCGGTTGTCGCCGCGCTCTACATCTCGTTCGTGAGCGATTCCAACCCGCAGACGCCCGACGACTACGAGACCGCGGCGAACATCGACGCCGGCTTCAGCCTGGTCCGCATAATTCTGGCCGTCCTACTGAGCGCATTCACCGTGCAGTTGACCCTGGGGCTGAACAACTTGCTGGCCACGCCGTCGACGGTGGAGGTGGCCGACCTGCCCGCCGAGCCGCAGGCCGTCGGCGAGGAGTGACGCGCCCGGCCTGCCGGAACACCTGGGGCGGGGAAGAGCGAGGGTCCCGCGGCGCATCCCAACGCCTTTCATCCGCGCCGCCTGGATACCGGCGCTTGCCGCAGCCGGAGTGACCCGGTCCCCGCTCACGGCAAGCCGTACGCCCGGTCGTGCGAGAACGGCGTGCACGCACCTCGGCACTTCTACGCCTCCGTTCTCCTGGACGCAGGGGAGAACATCAAGGCGCCGGCCGAGTACCTCGGCCATTCAAGCCTGGGGCCGGCGCTCCGGGTGTACGCACTGCTGCTGCCGTCGAACCACGAACGGACCAGGAAGGCAGTGGCCGGCGTCTTCAGGTCGGCGGCCCGCGCCCATGCGCTCAGAGTCGGCCCCAGAGCTGCAACAAGCCCCCATCCCCGCGGAGAACCCGCAGGTAGGGGGCTTGATCGCGTCGGATTACTTCTTCTTGCCCTGGTTCTTCACGGCCTCGATCGCCGCCGCGGCCGCCTCGGGGTCGAGGTAGCGGCCGCCCGGGGTGACGGGGCGGAAGTCCGCGTCGAGCTCGTAGGCGAGCGGGATGCCGGTGGGGATGTTCAGGCCCGCGATGTCGGCGTCGGAGATGCCGTCGAGGTGCTTGACGAGGGCGCGCAGGCTGTTGCCGTGGGCGGCGACCAGGACGGTGCGGCCGCTGAGGAGGTCCGGGACGATGCCGTCGTACCAGTACGGCAGCATGCGGGTGACGACGTCCTTCAGGCACTCCGTGCGCGGGCGCAGCTCCGGCGGGATGGAGGCGTAGCGCGGGTCGTCGCTCTGGGAGAACTCGCTGCCGTCCTCGAGCGGCGGCGGCGGGGTGTCGTAGGAGCGGCGCCAGAGCATGAACTGCTCCTCGCCGAACTCGGCGAGGGTCTGCGCCTTGTCCTTGCCCTGGAGGGCGCCGTAGTGGCGCTCGTTGAGGCGCCAGCTGCGGTGGACGGGGATCCAGTGCCGGTCGGCGGCCTCGAGGGCCAGCTGCGCCGTGCGGATCGCGCGCTTCTGGAGGGAGGTGTGGACGACGTCGGGGAGGAGTCCGGCGTCCTTCAGCAGCTCGCCGCCCCGGACCGCCTCCTTCTCGCCCTTCTCGTTGAGGTTGACGTCAACCCAGCCGGTGAAGAGGTTCTTCGCGTTCCACTCGCTCTCGCCGTGGCGGAGGAGGATCAGCTTGTAGGGAGCATCTGCCATGGCATGGAGTCTAGAAGAAAACGCTTTGATGCCCTCCGGAGGGCGGATGTAAGCTGCGCTGGCCATCCTGGCCCATTACGCCTACGACGCCCCCGAACGCCGCGAGGAGCAGCCGCCGTGCCCGATGTCAGACGTGTCCTGCGGGAGACCGTGTCAGGACTCCCCGGGACCTTCTGGTGGCTGTGGACCAGCACGCTGGTCAACCGGCTCGGCGGCTTCGTCGTCACCTTCCTCGCCCTCTACCTGACCCTCGACCGGGGCTACTCGGCGACCTACGCGGGCCTCGTCGCGTCCCTGTACGGCCTCGGCGGCGCTCTCGGCGCGGTCGCCGGCGGGGTGCTGACCGACCGGGTGGGACGCCGCTCGACGATGCTGCTGGCCCAGGTCGCGGCGGCGGCCGCGACGGCGGCGCTGGCCTTCGTGGGCGGGCAGGTGCAGATCGCGGCGGTGGCCACGGTGATCGGCGTGGCGAGCAGCGCCTCGCGCCCCGCGGTGCAGGCGATGATGGCGGACGTGGTGCCCGCCGAGGACCGGGTACGGGCCTTCTCCCTCAACTACTGGGCCGTGAACATCGGCTTCGCCGTCTCGTCGGCGTCGGCCGGCTTCATCGCCTCGCAGGGCTACCTGTGGCTGTTCCTGGGCGACGCCTTCATGACGGTGCTGTGCGCGCTGGTGATCTACGCCAAGGTGCCGGAGTCGATGCCGGGCCGGGAGCCCGAGGCGTCGGTCGCGGCCGCCGGGAGCGGTCAGTCGCGGGTCGGCCTCGGGGTCGTGCTGCGCGACCGGCGCTTCATGGCCTTCGTCGCGCTGACGTTCCTGCTGGGCACGGTCACCCAGCAGGGTGCGACGACCCTCTCGGTCGACATGGGCCGCCAGGGATTCTCCGCGAGCGAGTACGGCCTGGTCATCGGCCTCAACGGCCTTCTGATCGTGATCCTCCAGCTCCCGCTCACCCGGCTCGTCGAACGACGGAGTGTGGCGGCGCTGCTGACCGCGGGCACGTTGCTGATGGGCTGGGGCTTCGGGCTCAACGCCTTCGCCGGTTCGGTCCCCTTCTACGCGCTGGCGGTGGCGGTGTGGACGATCGGCGAGATCTTCCACGCGCCGACCTCGATGTCGCTCGTCGCCGATCTGGCGCCGGCCCACGCCCGGGGCCGCTACCAGGGTATGTACTCCCTGGCCTGGCCGGCGGCGGCCTTCGCCGGACCGCTGCTGGGCGGCCTGGCGCTGGACCGGTGGGGCGGCGGCGTGGTCTGGGGGGCGTGCGCCGTGGTCGGATCGGTCGCCGGGGCGGGCTACTGGCTGCTGCTGCGCGAGCGCGGCCCGCGCGCCGAACCCGTGGACGCGGTGACCGCTGCCCAGGCCCCGGCCCGGGTGCCGCAGCCTGAGCCGGAGCCTGCGGCGGACCACTAGCGGTTCTTCAGCGGACGACCGCGTGCGCCTTCGACGGGGCCCGGCGCAGGCCGCGCAGCGCGCCGGACCAGGGGATCACCTGGTCGAACACGCGTTGGACCGTGACGCCGAGGCCCTCCGCGGGCACGAAGGCGCCGGTGGAGAACGCGGGGATCAGCGGTACGGCGGGCTGTGACGGACCGTGGCCACCTGGAGCTCGGCGAGCACGAGCGGCAGCGCTTCGGCGCCCCGGACGCGCGCCGCCCATCCGCCGTGGCTCCGTGCCTGGAGCGGGCAGCCGATCGAAGACCGCATCGAGTCGCTCCACGGCGTGACCGCCGACAGCCCGACCAGTGGGCCGGCGACCAGAAGTCACCTGCGCGCCCCGCGGCGGTGTTCATGGGGGAGGCATGCGGTCGCCCCCCGCATCCGATGCGTCACCGGTCGCGCTGCGGCCCCCGCGCGACCGCTGGCGCTACTCGTCGCTCGCGCGGCTCTCGTCGCTCCCGCCGCCTGCGCGGCTCTCGTCCGCCGTACCGATCAGGCGGGCGAACGCGTCGAGGTTGCGCGTGGACTCGCCGCGCGCCGTCCGCCATGCGTGCTCCTTGCGGATCGCGTCGGCGAAGCCCAGCTCCAGCAGCGTGTTGAAACTGCCGTCGGCGTTCTCGGCGACGGAGCCCAGCACCCGGTCGACCTCCTCGGGCGTCACCGCGGCCAGCGGCAGCCGGCCGGACAGATAGACGTCACCGAGCGGGTCGAGGGCGTAGGCCACCCCGTACAGCCGCGTGTTGCGCTCCAGGAGCCAGCGGTAGAACGCCTCGTGGTTCTCGTCGGGGCGGCGCACCACGAAGGCGTTGACCGTCAGGGAGTGGCGCCCCACAGCGAGGGCGACGGTGGTGGAGAGCTTGCGCGTGCCGGGAAGCGACACGACGTACTCGCCCCTGGCGCCGGTCTCCCAGCCGAGTCCCGCGTCCTCCAGTGCCTGCTCGACCGCCGCACGCGCCGCCGTCTGCTCCCGCTCACCCATGCGGCGATCGTAGGCGACGCCGCCGCTCGGCCATCGCACCCGCGTACACCTCGGCGGTCCTGTTGGCCGCCGCGTCCCAGCCGAAGCACGCGGAGTGCCGGGCCGCGGCGGCGCCCATGGTGGGCACCAGCTGCGGTTGGTCGATGAAGCGGCGCAGGGCCCGCGCGTAGTCGGCCGGGTCGTGGCCCATGACGAGGAAACCGGTCTCGCCGTCCCTCACCGCCACCGGCAGCCCGCCGACCGACGCCGCCACCACCGGCGTGCCGCAGGCCTGGGCCTCTATGGCGACCAGCCCGAACGACTCGCTGTACGAGGGCATGACCAGCACGGACGCGGCCCGGTACCAGTCCGCGAGCCGGTCCTGCGCGACCGGCGGCTGGAAGCGCACGAGGTCGGAGATGCCGAGCCGGGCGGCGAGCTTGTGCAGGTGCTCCGGCTTGGCCAGGCCGCTGCCGCTCGGCCCCCCGACGACGGGGACGACGAGACGTTCGCGCAGCGACGGGTCCTGCGCGAGCAGGATCGCCGCGGCGTGCAGCAGGATGTCGGGGGCCTTCAGGGGCTGTATCCGGCCGGCGAAGAGGGGTATCACAGCGTCCTGCGGCAGACCGAGCCGCGCGCGGGCCCCGGCACGGCCGCCGTGGGCGTCCGGCCGGAAGCGGTCCAGGTTCACCCCGGGGTGGACGACCTCGACCTTGCGGGGGTCGGCCTCGTAGTGCCGGATCAGCTCGTCCGACTCCTCGGTGGTGTTGGCGATCAGTCGGTCTGCGGCGCCGACGATCTGCGTCTCGCCGATCACCCTGGCCGTGGGTTCGGGGGTGTCGCCCTCGGCGAGCGCGGCGTTCTTGACCTTGGCCATGGTGTGCATGGCGTGGACGAGCGGGACGCCCCAGCGCTCGGCGGCGAGCCAGCCGACCTGGCCGGAGAGCCAGTAGTGCGAGTGCACCAGGTCGTAGTGGCCCTGCCGGTGGCTGGCCTCGGCGTGCATCACGCCGTGGGTGAAGGCGCACAGCTGCGCGGGGAGGTCCTCCTTGGCCAGGCCCTCGTACGGACCGGCGTCCACGTGCCGCACCAGGACCCCGGGGGCCAGCTCGACCGTGGGCGGCAGGGCGGCCGTGGTGGCGCGGGTGAAGATCTCGACCTCGACGCCGGGGCCCTCCGCGAGCCGCTTGGCCAGCTCGACGATGTAGACGTTCATGCCCCCCGCGTCCCCGGTGCCGGGCTGGTGGAGGGGCGAGGTGTGCACGCTGAGCATGGCCACGCGCCGCGGACGGCGCCCACCGACGGCATGGCGGCGCAACCGGCGGTGGGGACCACCGGCCAGGACCTTCGCCACGTACTGGCTCACGTCGCGTCCTCCACTTCTCGACAGGCGACCGAGCGGAAGCCTCCCATGAACGGTGACAACCCGCGGAAGGCCTAGATCCATTTCCGCTTTTGCCAAAGCGTGACCGTCGTCCTGGCCCGGACGAGGCGGCCCCGGGCTCGCATAGGCTCGGCGCATGCGTGCGACACGGCCGGTCGGAGAGGTGACCAGAGGGACGACCAATCCCAACCGCCTGCGCCGCATGGACCGCTGGATCGCCGCCCAGCACGGTCCCGCGCTGCGCCGCAGCGACGACCCCCTGGCGGTCGACCTGGGCTACGGCGCCGCGCCGTGGACAGCCCTCGAACTGCTGCAACGGCTCCGTACCGCCCGCCCGGACGCCGAGGTGGTCGGCATCGAGATCGATCCGGCCCGGGTGGCCGCCGCCCGGCCGTACGCCCGTGAAGGGCTGTCGTTCGCCCACGGCGGCTTCGAGGTACCCCTGCCGGACGGCCGCAGGCCGGCCCTGATCCGGGCGGCGAACGTCCTGCGCCAGTACGACGAGGCACGGGTCGCCGAGGTGTGGACGCGGCTGCGGGATCGGCTCGCCCCGGACGGGCTGCTGGTGGAGGGCACCTGCGACGAGATCGGCCGCCGTCACGTGTGGGTGGCGCTCGGCCCCGAAGGCCCGCGCACGGTGACCTTCGCCACCCGGCTCGGCTCCTTGGAACGGCCCTCCGACCTTGCGGAGCGGCTGCCCAAGGCGCTGATCCACCGCAATGTGCCGGGCGAGCCGGTGCACGCCTTCCTCACCGATTTCGACCGCGCGTGGGCGGCCGCAGCGCCTTTCGCGTCACTGGGCGCCCGGCAGCGGTGGATCCGCACCGTCCGCAGCCTGGCGGGGCAGGGCGGCTGGCCGGTGACGGACACCCCGGCCCGCTGGCGCCAGGGCGAAGTGACCGTCCGCTGGGAGGCCCTGGCCCCGGCGCGGGGCTGACGGGCCGCGACCTGCGCCGGACGGGCGGACGGGCGGACGGGCGGACGGGCCAAACGTGACGTTGGTCATGCCCGGTTCATCCCGGCGCGACTGAAATCCGCAGCTCAGCACCGCATATGACAGGGGCGATTCACCCGCGGGGCCTCCCCCGCCCTCGGACGCTACCGCTATGGTCGCCCTTCAGTGTCCTCGGAGCTGAGCAACCGATCCGGTCGATCCGACCCCTCCGGGACGTTGCCCTCGGGGGAGGGAAGGATTGCCCGATGTCGCCGATGTCCGCGACCGGGCGGCGCACCGACCAGTACGCCGCCGTGCCGGGGCCGCGCCAGGAAGCACCCCTGGCCGACGGCCGGACCTCCCCTGCCCTGACCCTGCTCGTCATCGGTGAGGACCCCGCCGGCGCGTTCACCGTCCCCGACCTGCTGGACGTCTCCGGCACGCGCGTGCGCATCCGCCGTGCCCGCAACCTGACCGAGGCCGAGCGGCTGCTCCGGGACGACGTCAACTGCATCCTGCTGGAACTCGCCGCCCGCTCCGCCGAGGGCGCCCCCGACCCGATGGAGGGCCTGCGGAAGCTGCTGCAGCTCGCCCCGCGCACCGCCGTGCTCGTGCTGACCGCGGGCGCCGACACCGACGCCGAGCGCGCCGCCGAGGCCGTCCGCGTGGGCGCCCAGGACCACCTGACCCCGGCAGACCTGGACCCGTCCCATCTGACCCGGGCCATCCGCTACGCCGTGGAGCGCAAGCGCGCCGACGTCGCGCAGCGCCAGCTGACCGAGACCCGGCTGCTCGCCCAGGAGAACTCGCGGCTCGAACGCGGGCTGCTCCCCACGCCGCTGCTCCACGGCGCCGACCTGCGCTTCGCCGCCCGCTACCGGCCCGGCCGGAGCCGGGCCCTGCTCGGCGGCGACTTCTACGACACCGTCCGCACCCCGGACGGTGTCGTGCACGCGATGATCGGCGACGTCTGCGGCCACGGGCCGGACGAGGCCGCCCTCGGCGTGGAGCTGCGCATCGCCTGGCGCGCGCTGACTCTGGCCGGGCTGTGCGGGGCCGACCTGCTGGGCACGCTCCAGCAGGTCCTGGAGCACGAGCGGTCGGACGCCGAGATCTTCGCGACCCTCTGCCAGGTCGACATCAGCCCGGACTGCCGCGCCGCCGACCTCTGGCTGGCCGGTCATCCGGCGCCGCTGGTGTCGCTGTCCGGGATGGCGCCGCAACTGCTGCCCTACGAGCACGGCGGCCCCGCGCTCGGGCTGCTGCCGCAGAAGGACTGCTGGGAGGCCGCGCGCTTCGAGCTGGGCGAGGCCTGGAGCCTGATGCTCTACACCGACGGGCTCATCGAGGGCCGGATCGGCCTCGGCGCGCAGCGGCTGGGCCAGGAGGGCATGGTCGAACTGGTCGGACGGCAGCTGTCCGCCGGACTCGCCGGCGAGGATCTGCTGGACGCGGCCATGGCCGAGGTACGCGAACTCAACGGCGGTGAGCTGACGGACGACGTCGCCCTCATGCTCCTGGAGTCGGGCGCCTGACCCACCGGACCCGGACGACCGGGCCGGCCGACGACCCCGCCGGCCGGCCGCCCGACGCACATGCGGGCACCCCGAGCCGCGGGGACCTGAGACCGCCTCAGCGCTTGAAGGGGCCGTACGGTCCGTCGCTGCTGCTGCCGCCGCGCCGCCGCGGGCCGGACACCTGCTTGAGGGCGGGACGCACGTCCACCGTGTAGACGATCACCGCGATCAGGCCGATGACCGGCAGGAAGGACGTGATCGGCAGAAACCCGATCAGCGCCGCGGCCACGGCGAGGATGATCAGCCAGAAGGGCTTGGTCTTCTTGTCCGCGGCCCGGTAGGCGTCCTCACGCCGGATGGCCGCGTCGACCAGCGCGAACAACGCGAAGACCAGCAGGGCGAGGGAGATCCAGCCCAGCACGTTGTAGAAGCCCTGCACCAGCATTGCCGTCCACCTCCGTCGTCGGCTCCCACCGTACCGGCACAACGGGCCGGGCACGCCGTGCGTGCCCGGCCCGTGATGTCCGGCCGCTCAGGAAGCGGGCTTGCCCGGCGTCGCGGGCTTCTTGTTCGGCGGGGTCTTCTTCGCCGCGGCGGCGGCCGCGCCCTTCCTGTCCTGGCTCTCCTGCGCCGAGGACGGCGCCGGGGCGGGGGCGGCGGCCGGCTTGGCGTCGGGGGCGGGCGCCTGACGCGCCGCCGGGACGGGGTCCGGCTCGATCGCGACCGCGATGTCCTCGACCTGCTCGGCGGCCTCGCCGCGCCAGGTGGCGACCGCGCCCTTGCCGCGCTCGGCCAGGCCGTCGTACGCCTCCTTGGCACGGACCGCGTACTCGGCGGCCCGGCCCACCTGCTGCAGCGCGAAGTCCTGCGCGGAGTCACGCAGCTTGCGCAGGTCGCCGTCGATCGTGCCCAGGAAGTCGTTGACCTTGGCCTGCGCCTTGGTCTGCGCGTCCTTGGCCTGCGCCGTCACCTTCTCCTGCACGGCCTTGGGGTCGGTGCCGCGGATCTTCTCGATGCGCTCGGGGGCCTCGGCGCGGATCTTCTCGATCAGCGGCGGGACCTCCTTGAGCTTCTCGGCGGCGAGGTCCGCGGTCCCGGCCAGCGCGTACAGCGGGGTCGGGTCCTTGAGGGTCTTGACGATGTCTTCGGTGATCGCCATGAGGGTTTCTCCCGTTTGAGGATGTTGGCGGATTCGTCTGTCGAGTCCGCTCGTTCCGCGCGACCGGTCGCGACCGGTCATCCGGCGGCCGCGGCGTCGCCGCCACCGCCGCTGCCCTGTCCGGCCGCTCCGGACGCGTTCGGTTTCAGGACGGCGACAGCCTTCTTCGCCGCCTTCTTCGCCATGTGCTCGCGCGGCGCAGCGGGCTGCTCGTCAAGAGCTTCCTCCACCGCGGCGTTCTCCTTGCGGAACGACTCGTAGATCTGCAGGAGGACTTGCTTCTGCTTCTCGTTGATCGCCGTGTCGGCCAGGATGGCGGTCCGCACCTCCATCCCGTCGCCCTGGGCCCGCTCGTCGAGGATCCCCGCCTGCACGTACAGGGTCTCGGCGGAGATGCGCAGCGCCTTGGCGAGCTGCTGCAGGATCTCCGCGCTGGGCTTGCGCAGTCCTCGCTCGATCTGGCTGAGGTAGGGGTTGGACACCCCCGCGGCGTCGGCGAGCTGACGCAGGGACAGCTGCGCGTTGCGGCGCTGCTCCCGCAGGTACTCGCCGAGGGTGCCGACGTTCAGAGAAGCCATGTCTCCGAGGATGCCGCGCGGTGCTAACTTTTGCAAGCACTGTGCTTGCAAAAGTCTCATTGGGGGGTACGGCTTCCCCCGCCCGGCCCAGTCCACCGTCGCCTTGCCCGTTCCCGGTGGACTGGCGAGTCGGGGCGGTTCCGGCGAACGACCTGGACGCGGTCCCCGCGCAGCCGGCCGGCCTGTACGGTCCACCGCATGGTTGACGCGTTCGACGTGGCGCGAGCTCTGCCCGGTGGGATACCCGACAGGGCGCGAGCTTCGTCCGGGGCTGTGCAAGCAGCCTGGGCGGAGCCGCTCGCCGACGGCGCGGGTACGCGAGCGGAGGAAACGTGTGAAACCCCTGCCGGAGATGACCGAACGCGAGTACTTCGCCATGGTCGGCCAACGTCCGCACATGTTCGTCGGCGAGACCTCCTTCCACGTGCTGACCGCGTTCCTGACCGGCTATGACGAGCACGCTCTCCGGCATGGCGGCCACGGCCTCACGGGCTGGCGCGACTGGCTCGTCGCCCGTCGCGGACGTGACTGCAACCACGCCTGGCCGGGCCAGGTTCTCCACCTCGCCTTGCCGAACGGGTGGCACCACGGGAACCTTCCGCCCGAGGACGAGCGGCACGCGATCAAAGTCCTGTTCGAGCTCCTTGACGAGTTCACGGCCGAGCGAGAGCGAGAAGCAGCCCAGGGTCCACAGTCCTTGGACTGACGGAAACGTCGGGCTGCACCGCGTCTGACTCAAGACGACCCACCGCTGGACACGGCCTCGCGGAGAGTCAGGTTCGCTGAGACCCGGTGCCGCCGTCCCCGGCGCCCCTGGCACGCGGGGCGGTTCCGCCCGGGGCCCGTGGCGGAACCCGTCGGCGCCCGTTCCAGGGGCGGCGGCAGCCGGTTGACCTTGACCTTGGGGCAGGCCGCAGCATCGAAGCGGCCGGGCGGTGTGCCCGGCTCGAGGGAGGGAGCCCGTCATGGACTCGCTGACGATCGGGGCGTTCGCGAAGGCGTCCCGGCTGTCGCCGAAGGCGCTGCGGCTGTACGACGAGCTCGGGCTGCTGACGCCCGCACGGGTCGATCCGCTCACCGGCTACCGCCACTACGCGCCCGCCCAACTGGAGCGCGCCCGGCTCGTGAGCTGGCTGCGGCGGCTGGGGATGCCGCTGGCCCGCATACGGAAGGTGTGCGCGCTTCCCGCGCCCGCCGCCGCGCGGGAGATCCGCGCGTACTGGGCGCAGGCCGAGGCGGCGCACGGCGCGCGGCGGGACCTGGCCGCCTTCCTCGTCGATCACCTGTCCCGGAAGGACCTCGCTGTGAACGACGCGAACCACGCCCTGGAACTGCGCTACGCCGCCCTCTCCGACGCCGGCCTCGTCCGGCCGGGCAACCAGGACACCGCCTACGCCGGCGACCGGCTGTTGGCGGTGGCCGACGGCTTCGGCGGGGAGGGGGCCCCGGCGGGCGCCGCCGCCGTCGACGCGCTCAAGGCGCTCGACACGGGCGCCGACGGCTCTTCGGGCGGGCTCCTGGACGTGCTGCAGGACGCCCTGGAACGGGCCGACGAGACCGTGCGCGGCTACGCCGACTCGGGCACCACGCTCACCGCGCTGCTGTGGTCCGGGGAGCGGCTGGCCCTCGTCCACATCGGCGACTCGCGGGCGTACCTGCTGCGCGACGGCGACCTCTTCCGGATCACGCACGACCACACGATGGTGCAGTCGATGGTGGACGAGGGCCGGCTCACCGAGGACGAGGCCGTCTCGCACCCCCAGCGCTCGCTGCTCGTACGGGCGTTGGGCTCGGGCACCCGTACCGCCGGTCGCCAGCCCGACCTGCGGCTGCACGATCCGCGTCCCGGCGACCGGTACCTGCTGTGCACGGACGGCCTGTCCACCGTCGTCCCGGACGAGGAACTGCGCCGGGTGCTCGCCTCCGGCGCCGCGCCCGGGGAGGCGGTGCGCACGCTGGTGGAGCTGGCCAACGCCGCCGGCGGTCCGGACAACGTCAGTTGTGTCGTCGCCGATGTACAGGCCAGGTCCGTCGCGGCATAGTCCTCGCTCATGAGCGAGGACTGGTTTCTGCAGACAGGCCACGGGGTGCGGTTCGAGTGGGGGCCGGAAGGCGCCCGGCGGATCGGGGTCCACGCGGCGTGCACGGTCGTCGTCGACGTCCTCTCCTTCACCACCGCGGTGACGGTGGCCGTCGAGGCGGGGACCGCCGTCCACCCGTACGCCTGGCGCGACGCCACGGCCGCGGAGTACGCCCGGCGGGTCGGGGCGCGGCTGGCGGTGGGGCGGCGGGAGGCGACCGGGCGTTCGCCCTGGTCGCTGTCGCCCGCCGCCCTGCGCCGTGCGCCCTTCACCCCGCGGCTGGTGCTGCCCTCGCCCAACGGATCGACGATCGCCGCGGCGGCCGGGGAGGCGGCCACCGTGGTCGCCGCCTGTCTGCGCAACGCCGGCGCCGTCGGCGCGTGGCTCGCGCGGCACGGCTACGGAGTCCCGGACCGCCCCGTCGCGGTGATCGCCGCCGGTGAGCGCTGGCCCGACGGGAGCCTGCGGCCCGCGCTGGAGGACCTGTTGGGCGCCGGAGCGGTCGTCGCCGCGCTGCGCGAGCGCGCGGAGGCGGTGACGCTCTCCCCCGAGGCGCTCGCCGCGGCGGCTGTCTTCGCCGGGACCCCCGACCCCGGCGCCGCACTCGCGGCGTGCGCCTCGGGGCGCGAACTGATCGGCGGTGGTTTCCCCGAGGACGTCGCGGTCGCCGCCGAGCTCGACGCGGCATCCGTCGTCCCGGTCCTCTTCGAGGGCGCCTTCACCACGCGGACGGTCTCGGACAGGAACTGACCGCGATCCCCCTACCGTCGCAGGCGTGAAGGGGGCGCCGGGAGACCGGGCGCACCGCCAAGACCCACGACAAGGAGCGCGCGATGCCGACGGTGGTACGGAACGAGACGAGTGAGCGGGACGCTCTGCTGGCCTACCTGGAGGCGCAGCGCGGCGGCGTGCGCCGGGCCGTGCTCGGGCTCACCGACGCGCAGGCGTCCTCGCGGCCCAGCGCCAGCGGGATGAACCTCGCCGGGCTGGTCAAGCACGTCGCCAGGACCGAGGAGTCCTGGGTCCAGGGCCTGCTGCTGGGCCACGAGGACAAGAAGGGCAACGAGGCGGACTACGTCGACGGATTCCGGCTGCTGGAGGGCGAGACCGTGGCCGGCCTGCTGGAGGAGTACGCGCGGATCGGCCGGGAGACCGAGGAGGCGGTCCTCTCGCTGCCCGACCTGGAGGTCGCGGTGCCGTTGCCGGACGCGCCATGGAACCCGCCCGGCATGAAGGTGAGCGCCCGCTGGATCCTGCTCCACCTCGTCGAGGAGACCGCCCGGCACGCCGGGCACGCGGACGTCATCCGCGAGTCCCTGGACGGCCGGACGGCCTTCGCACTCGTCGCCGAGGCGGCTCAGCGGGGCAAGCCCATGGGCTGACCGGTCACGCCCGCCCCGGTGGCCACCGGCTCCTGCAGCTCCGTCACCCACGTGTCGGGGTGCCCCTCGCACTCCAGGTACAGCTCACGGGGGTAGCCGAGCGACCGGGCCCCGTGGGCGTCGATCCCCCGCGCCAGGGCCTGGGCGCTGCGCAGGACGTCGTCCATGGAGCCGCGGTGCACGATCGTCGCGGCGGTCTCCAGCTCCGGCAGGTCCACGACCGCGAAGTCGTACCGGCCGTCCGGCTCCACCGCTACCTGCAGCCCCGCGTGGACGAGGATCGCGCCGTCGCCCTCCGGCGCGTCCTCGTAGTACGCGATGCCCGGACCGGCGGGCCGCACCCCCGCCGCGTCCAGCCGCCTGCACAGCTCGTCGTACAGCGGCTGGATGACGGGCCCGATCTGCGCCGGCTCGAACCCGGCCGCCGTCGCCGTCAGCTCCGCGAGCCGCACCGCGGGCACCGCCTTGATCACCACATCGTCGGTGGTCATCCGTCCCTCGCTCTCGATCGTCCGGAGCCTCGCCTCGACACCCGCCAGCCGTGCCGCGTCCGCCGCCATCGCCGCCGCGAGCTCGGCGCGGCGCAGCCGCAGCATGCCGCGCAGCTGCTGCGCGCTCACCTCCTCGTCGAGGATCGACCGCACCTGCTCGAGCGTGAAGCCGAGGTCCTTGAGGGCGATGACGCGGTTGAGCCGGGCGAGCTGCGCGGCGGCGTAGCTGCGGTAGCCGGTGGCCGGGTCGACACGGTCCGGGCGCAGCAGACCGATGGCGTCGTAGTGACGCAGCATGCGGACCGACACGCGGCCGTGCCTGGCGAAGTCTCCGATGCTGAACATGACGTCTCCGAGTCCAGCGCCTCACATCGTGTGAGGGTCAAGGCGGAACGGCGGATGCCCCGGCGCGCGGTCGGCGCCGGGGCATCCCGAGGGGCGAACGGGGTCAGCCGCGCAGCTCGGCGGCGACCAGCTCCGCGATCTGGACGGCGTTGAGCGCGGCGCCCTTGCGGAGGTTGTCGTTCGAGAGGAAGAGCGCGAGGCCGTGCTCGACGGTGTCGTCCACCCGGATCCGGCCGACGTACGAGGGGTCCTTGCCCGCGGCCTGCTGCGGGGTGGGGATCTCCGACAGCTCCACGCCGGGGGCGGCGCCCAGCAGCTCGTAGGCGCGCGCCACGCTGATCGGACGCTCGAAACGGGCGTTGACCTGCAGCGAGTGGCCGGAGAACACGGGCACGCGGACGCAGGTCCCGGACACCCTCAGCTCCGGGATGCCGAGGATCTTGCGAGACTCGTTGCGGAGCTTCTGCTCCTCGTCGGTCTCGAAGCTGCCGTCGTCGACGATCTTTCCGGCGAGCGGGACGACGTTGAAGGCGATGGGCCGCTGGTAGACCGCGGGCTCAGGGAACTCCACGGCGCCGCCGTCGAAGGTCAGCTCGGTCGCCCGGTCGGCGACCTTGCGCACCTGGCCGTCGAGCTCGGCGACACCGGCCAGGCCGGAGCCGGAGACCGCCTGGTAGGTCGTCGCGACCAGCGCGGTCAGCCCCGCTTCCTCGTGCAGCGGGCGCAGCACGGGCATCGCGGCCATGGTGGTGCAGTTCGGGTTGGCGATGATGCCCTTGGGGCGGTCGGCGATCGCCTCCGGGTTGACCTCGGAGACGACCAGCGGGACCTCGGGGTCCATCCGCCAGGCGGAGGAGTTGTCGATCACGACCGCGCCCGCGGCGGCGACCTTGGGGGCCAGCGCCTTGGAGGTGGCGCCGCCCGCGGAGAACAGGACGATGTCGAGACCGGTGTAGTCGGCGGTGGCGGCGTCCTCCACCGCGATCTCGCCGTCCTTCCAGGGCAGGGTGCGTCCGGCCGAGCGGGCCGACGCGAACAGCCGCAGCTGCTCCACCGGCATGCCGCGCTCGGCCAGCACCTGGCGCATGACCCCGCCGACCTGGCCGGTGGCTCCGACGATTCCGATCCTCATCCGGTCTCTCCGATCAGTGCGTGCGTACGGTCCCGAGTATCCCCCGATGCGGCGAGTGCCCGGAGTGCCGCCCCGAGGGACGGCTGCCCGGCGGGCAGCAGCGGCAGCCGCACGTCGGGGGTCGGGATGCGTCCCCGGGCGTGCAGCACCGCCTTGATCACCGTGCGGTTCGGCTCGGCGAAACAGGCGGCGGCGAGCCGCGCGAGCGCCCGCGCCTGCCGCGCGTCGTGGCGGCGGGCCAGCTCCACCCACCGCTCGGTGGCCAGGTGCGCGGAGGCCGTGATCGCCCCCTCGGCGCCGAGGGCGAGCAGCGCGGGCGCGAAGACGTCGTCCCCGGCGTACAGCGGCACCTGCCCCACGAGCAGGACGGTGTCCTGGTCGATGCCGCCGACCGCGTGCTTGAAGCCGGCGACCCCCTCGATCGCGGCGAGCGCGCGCACCGTGTCGGCGGTGAGTGCGAGCCCGGTGCGGTAGGGGATGTTGTAGACGACCAGCGGCACGGCGGACGCCGCCGCCAGGGCCTCGAAGTGCGCGACGACGCCGGCCTGTGAGGGCCGGACGTACGACGGCACGGACACGAGCGCGGCGTCCGCGTCCAGCTCCGCGAGTTCCGCCGCGGTCCTGCGGGTGTCCGGCCCTCCGGCCCCCACGGTGAACCGCAGCCCGCGCTCACGGCACACCCGTCCCACGGTCGCGCGGACGACCTCCTTCTCGGCCTCGTCCAGCGTCGCTGCCTCGGCGGTCGTCCCCAGCGCCACCAGCCCGGCGACCCCCTCGTCGGCCATGTCGTGCGCCAGGCGCTCCAGCGCGTCGGCGGCGACGCGGCCGACCGCGTCGAAGGGGGTGATCAGCGGTACGTGGATACCCATGCCCTCGAGCGTGGGCCAGCGGAACCCTGCAGGTCCAGTTAATAGTCCTTCATGGAACCGATCAGCAGCGCTGCACGAAGGGGCTGAGTCCCCAAGTCGGCGGCGGCGGACAAGTGGGTGAGAGAGCGCTTCGCCCCCATGGGGGGGCACCGGCCGCCGCGTATGCCCGCCGACGCGACGCGCACCCTCAGCGGGCGCCGGTGAGAAGACTGGGGGCTGGCCCTGTCGCCAGCCACTGCTTCAGCGCGTCGGCGACCGCCGAGGGACTTCGGGTGTCCACTCCGAAGTCCTCCACCGCGACCAAACGCGCGGCGATGACACCGGCCTCCTGGTCGATGCGGGAGGGGTCCCGCCGTACTGCGCCGGCCGCACGCACCGTGTCATTGTGGGCGGATCGAAGACGCTCAAGCGCGACGTACGCCTCCACATCGGTTTCCAGCCCCTCCACGCGGGCCGGCGCGACCGCCGCGACGGCCTCCGCCCACATGCGGACGGCTGCGTTCCACTGCCGCTCCGGATCGTGGCGCATCCGGCACAGATGGCATGCCAGTTCGTAGACGGGGTCGCCCACCAGGGAGAGTTCCCAGTCGATCAGGGCGAGGCCCCCTCCGTCCCGGACGATGACATTGCCACGATGAACGTCGGTGTGCAGCAGGGCGAAAGGCCGCGCGGTCAGAGCGGCCGTCAGGGAACGACTGCGGTCCCACAGGCCGGGGAGAAGGCCGAGATCGCGGAAGAGGGTGCCGTACTCGGCACGAAAGCGGTCGGCCTGGCCTTGGGCCGCTGCCAGGATGCGGTGATAGAAGAGATGGGATTGGTCGCCCCGCGGCCAGTCGACCGGAACCTTGGGCAGGTCGCCCACGCTGACGGCCGCAATCTGGCGGAACAGACCACCGATCTCGACGAGCCGCCACTCGGGCAGATCGGAGGCATAGGGGTGAACCTCCGTCAGGTGTCTGCCCTCGATGTAGGTCTGCACGGAATAGTCGTCGCCCCGGGCGAGCACGCGCGGAGCGGCGGCGACGCTGCCGCTCTCCGATGCCATCGCCAAGGCATCCAAGAGGTCGTCTTCCGCCCATATACGCACATCGCACATGTCCGCGCCTTTGATGGGTATACGCACTTTCACCAGTGTCCGCGGCGGCAAGCCGGTCTCCTCGGACAACTCCTCAGGGAGTTGGACGACATAGTTTCTGTTGTACAGGCCTACGAGCGGAGTCCCCTCCCGCTCGGCCCGCAGGCGCAAGCGATCCCACCGAGACGTACTGGACATACTGCTCCTGGATGTCGCCACGAACGCCACTTGGAGGCCACAGACGCCCGGAAGTCCTGATACCCGACAGCGGCGCCACAGATAAACGTTGCAGCAGCAGACATGGACACATCAAGCCCGCACAAGTCGGCCCAATGCCGCCGCACACGCGGCGAGGTTCGTGGCGATCATGTCGTCGCGGGCGCCGACCGCGGTCAGTGCCCTCCGCTTGCCCGCATCGGGGGCGTAGCCGCAGAAGGGGATGCCGGCCCGGGCCGCAGCCAAGGCATCGGCCTGCGAATCACCGATCATCAGACAGGAAGCCGGGGCGACCGGACCGCCGGAGCCCTCCCTCAGGCACTCCATCGCTTGATACAGACATTCCGGATTCGGTTTCATTTTCGCCGGATGGTCGAGGCGTCCGACGATCCGGCCCGAAAAGCAGCCGATCAGCGTTCCGTTCGCCAGGTCCGCCCTGCGCAGGCAGGCTTCGATGGCTTTGGTGGCGTTGTTGGACGCCACAGCGAGGCGCTTGCCCTGCTCTGCCAGCTCCTTGACGAGCTCATCCGCCCCATCGGTGAGCGTCGCAGTCAAAGCGGCTTGTTCGTCGAGACGGTCGAGGCGATCACGCATACGCCTCAGAAGTTCCGACACGGTCGCCTCGTCACCGGCTTCCGCACCGCGGGCACCTACCGACTGGTAAGTCCCGTAGGGATCCCGTGACCCCTCAAAAGGCCCCACAGGTAGGCCGCACTTCTCCAGCATCACCCTGAACTCGTCGGCGACCAGCAGCGGCAGATAGGCGTCGCTGGCATCGTCGGGCTGGGCGAACAACGTGACGAGGGGACCGTCAAAATCCCACAGGATGTGCTCCGCACGGCGGAAGGCCGCCATCAGGCGGGGAGGCACCTCATCGAAAGATGTCACAAATGAAGAATTCACTACTTTATTCGCCAAACGTCGCGTCTTGCGCCAAATACTCCCACAGTGAGTTGAACCACTGTTGTGCCTTGGTCACAAATATCGACGCGCGCGAGGCTGGGTCGCTGTCAGCCTGGTAGCGGAACAGCGTGGCGCCCACACCGAGGACGTCGTAGATCGGAAACTCCTCGCCGTCCATCACGATGGGCCGCTCCACCAGCTGGTAGAAGCCGTGCAGGGCCTCACGTTCGTTCAGCAGGTAGAGCTTCACTAGCGGCGTCAGAGGGACGGTCCGGATCTGGACGGACACCTCGGGAACCAGCTGCAGGCTCCGCAATTCCAGCAGTGCGTTCTTCAGCTGCGCCGCATGCCTGCGCGTCATCTCGCGCAGCCGGTCCTTGGGGCGTCCGTCGCTCGGATCGCCCTTCGTGCGCGGCAACGCGAGATCGATGTCGACGCTGGGCAGGAGAAGCCGGACGGTGATGCTGCGCGGGCGGATCAGTCCGTCCCGGATGCGCAGGGTCTGGCTCCGGATGTGGTCGTCCATCGATTCGGCCGTCAAGCTGAACAGGTCCAGAGTGACGTGTTCGGCCTCGAAGGCCTTGGCCATGTACGGGCCGAGGGAGACCATTCCGGGATCGTCCTCGACCCCGGCGGGCACCCGCGCGTCCGGGCGGGCGACCACGACGGTGCCACTGCCCTGCCTGGCCGCGATCAGGCCCTCGTCCTCCAGTGCCCTGAGAGCGTGCTGCACCGTGGCCCGTGAGACCTGGAACCGCTCCCTGAGGTCCGCCTGCGTCGGGATCCGCTGGCCGACCGGGTACTTGCCGTCGGCGATCTCCATTCGCAGCACATCCACGATGCGCTGGAACTTTCTGTCCTTGCCTGAGTCGAGCTCGGTGCTCACGCGTCCAACCATACAACTCCCCCACGAAAGGGCGGAATTGGTTTGGCAGAAACAGTCAAGTCAGAGCTGATGCCCAGGTGAGCGGCAGGGTGTCCATGCAGGGTGCCCAGGGGGGCGGAAGCGCACCCCTCGGCCGCGTGCGGTCATTTTGCGCGGCCGAGCCGGACATCAACTGACCATATAGGCGGCCAAGTTGGTTAGATCATGGAGCCACCCGGGGACAACTTCGTCAGGCCAACCATACCAATTTGCATGACAAGTTGACCGGTTTGGCGTCAGGAGAGGGAGAGGGGAGCTTCCGTGGCTGCCGTGATCTTCGAACAGTTCATGCAGTGGCGATGGGGGACCATGGGCATGATTGCCGCCACCCTCGTCCTCATCGGCCACAAGTCCAGGAACGACACCTGTCTGTGTCTCGGCGGCGTGCTGGTCGTCGTCCTCCTCCTGCGCTGACGCGCGGGGGCTCACGGCGCCGTCGGGCCCCCGGCCAGCACGCGGGAACGGCTCCCGGCCGACGGGCCCCGACGGGCGGACGCAGGACTAGAAGATGTCGATCGGCCACGGCTTGCGCGCCGTGCGGAACAGCGCGTCGACGCGGGCCGTGCCGCCCGGGCGGGATTCGGTGACACCGCCGGTGACGGTCAGGCGCGCCGCCGACTCGTCGCCGAGGTACAGGGACGCCAGGGCGGCGGCCGAGAGGGAGACGTCCGGGGTGGCGGAGGGGGCCGCCTCGGCGGTGGCGGTGCCGTCTGCGGCGGCCTCGAGGCGGAAGCGGCCGGCGGCATGGCCGTCGGGGTCGACGACGTCGAGGACGACGGAGCCCGGGGCCGCGTAGCTGCGGGCGGACAGCGCACGGGGGACGTCCAGCAGGCGCAGCCACAGGAAGTCGCTGGTGGAGTGGACGTGCGCGGCGCGCGGGTCGTCGAGCAGCATCGGCAGCACGTCGTCCTGGCCGCGGCGGCCGGTGTGCACGGTGGCGACCCAGTCGATCGCGAGCAGGTAGCGCCACAGCGCCCGCTCGGCCTCGGGGGTCGCGGAGATCAACTCCCGTACCGTGAGCGGGGCTTTGGGGAACATGCCGTGCCAGGTGTCCTCCACCGAGTAGGCGGCCAGGCCGTCGACGCGTCCGGAGGCGTCGCGGTAGAGGACGAAGATCGGTTCCTTCCAGGGGGCGGAGGGGTTGACCACCGTCCCGGTGGCGTACTCCCAGAAGCGCTCGGTGCGGTTGATCGCGCCGGGGTGGCGCAGCCGTACGCGGTCGTGCAGCTGCGGGCCGAGCTTGAGGACCTCGGACGGGTCCGCCACGTCGATGCGGCCGCCGTCGGACGGCGCTCCCTGGGGGCGGCCGGCGCGGGCGGTGTCGACCTCCCACTCGGTGACCCCGGCGGCGGGGCCGAAGCCGAAGCGGCCGTAGATCCGGTACTCCGCGGCGACGAGGATCGCCACCGGTTCGCCTCGTCGCACGCAGGCGTCGAGCTCCGCGGCCATCATGCGGGAGGCGAGGCCGCGTCGGCGGTGCGTGGCGGTGACGGTGACAGAGGTGATCGCCGAGGCGGGCAGCACCACCCCGCCGGGCACGGTGAGTTCGCGGGGCATGCTGCGGAACGTGGCCACGCAGCGGCCCTCGTCGAAGGCGCCCTGGACGCGGTCGAGGTCCGTCTGCGAGCGGCGGAGTGCGATCTCCTCCTCGGTCACCGACGGCGGCCGGTGGAAACCGGTGTTGACGGCGCGCAGCCAGCCGGGGAAGTCGGACTCGCCGATCGTGCGGACCTCAGGGCTCATGCTCCGACGGTAGGCCGCTCTCCGACTCTGCCGCACCCCGTTTTCCGGCGGCCCCGTGCCGCGCGGTCACGCTGCGGCCTC
>NZ_CBDRBL010000067.1:0-37814 GCF_965342175.1 Actinacidiphila sp. bgisy167 | reverse complement strand
TCACGGGATGGACGCAGTACGAGTTCCGCAGTCGGTACCGGTTCCTTAGTTGGGGGCCACCGCCGACGACGTGAGCGCTCATCTTCTGCCATGACGCGGATCGCTTGGTACTGGCTTTTCAGTTCTGGCGCAAGGAACACCTGGTCAGGCATCCATGCCATGCAGGCAGGGTTTTCGTGGCGGAGGTCCCGGCAGCGGGGTTCGTATGGGTCCTTGAGGATCTCGCGGTCGTGCTCGCCGACAGCCAGGTCTGCGCCAGCCCTGAAGCGGCTGAACTACCCGGACACCGACGGGCTGTATGTCTGGCCGCTGGTCTCTTGTGTTCGGGGCCTGTTGGTTGGGCGGCGGTCAAGTGGTGCCGGTGCCGGTGCTGGGGTCGGTGCTGGGGCCGGGGTGGGTGTCGGGGCCGGGGTCGGGGGGTTTGGTGTGTGGGGTGGTGTCGGGGTGTGGGTGGGGGGTGGTGGGTTTGGGGGTGGGGTGGTGTGGGGTGAGGGCCCACCAGGCTGGGGGGATGGCGGTGGTGATGAGGATGGCTGCGGTGGTGAGGGCGGTGCGGTAGGTGTGGGCCCATTCGATGGGGTGGTTGGTGGCTGGGAGGGTGGTGATGGCTCCGATGATGGCGATGCCGAGGGTGCCGGAGGCTTCGCGTGTGGCGGTGTAGAGGCCGGCGGCGGTTGCGGCGTGGGTGTGGGGGGTGTTGGTGAGGGCGTGGGTGGTCAGGGGGATGGTGAGGGCGGATCCGGCGCCGAGGAGGGCGAGGCCGGTCAGGAGGAGGGGGAGATGGGGTGTGGGGGCGAGGTAGGCGAGGTAGGCCATGCCGGTGGCGATGGTGGCCAGTCCGGTGGTGACGGTGGTTCTCGGGCCGTAGCGGGTGATGGCTTTGGGGAGGAGGGGGGTGAGCAGGAGCAGAGTCGCGGCGATGGGGGTGAAGGCCAGGCCGGCTGTGGTGGGGGTGAGGCCTGCTGTGTGGGTCAGGTAGGGGGCGGTGAAGAAGAACATGCCGTTGACGCCGAGGCCCCATAGGAGTTGGGCGGTGATGCCGCCGGCGTAGGTGCGGTTGCGGAGCAGGGTGATGGCGGGCAGGCGGGTGGGGGTGGTGGCTTGGTGGATGACGACGTAGGTCAGGGCGGCGGCTGTGATGCTCCAGGCGGTCCAGATGGCTGGTGAGGCGGGTCCTTGTCGGTGTCTTTCGATGAGGCTGTAGGCGCAGCCGGCCAGGGCGAGGCAGACCAGGGCGAGGTCCAGGGGGGTGTCGTGGGCGTCGTGTGCGGGGTGGGGGCGGCCGGTGGGCGGGCGGGGCATGGTGGCCCATAGCGTGGCCCATGCGGCGGCGGCCAGGGGCACGTTGAGGGCGAACAGCCAGGGCCAGCCCAGGTGCTCGGTGATCACGCCGGAGATCACCGGGCCGGTGGCCAGGGCGACGGCCACGGTGGCTGTCAGCAGGCCGACCCCGGTGGTGCGCAGGGTGTCGGGCAGGTCGTGGGTGACCACTGCCAGTGCCGCGGGGAAGATCAAGGCGGCGGCTGCTCCTTGCAGGAGCCGGCCGGCGATCAGGAGAGTGCCGGTGGGGGCGAGGGCGCACAGGATCGATGCGGCGGTGAACAGGGCGGTGCCGGTCAGCAGGGTGGTGCGGTGTCCGTGCTGGTCGGCGGTGCGGCCGCCGATCAGGAGCAGTGACGCGTAGGCGAGGGGATAGCCGGCTGCCACCCATTCCAGGTCTGCTTGGTGAAGGTGGAGTTCGCGTCGGAGTTGGGGGAGGGCCACCGTGACCACGGTGGCGTCCAGCGCGGTCAGGAAGGTGGCGCAACTGACCGCGGCCAGCACGCCCCGGCCTGGTGGCCGTCGCATACGTCGTTCCTGTCTGGCGGGGAGGAAGTACACGGGAAGGACCGGGGCCGCCGCTGCAGGGAAGCGGGCGGGACTTAAGGGTGTGTGCCGATGGTAGGGCGGTGGTCGGCCCGCCCTGCCACGGCACGCCGACGGTGTGCCGCTGCGGGCCGGTGCGGTGGCCTGGCGGCGCGGCCTGCGGTCGGTGTCTTCGTCCGGGGGTCTGCCTACGCCGTGGCGACGGAGCATCCCCGCCCCGCCGGCCTCGCCCTGCCGGCCCCTCCCTGCCGGCCCCGTCCTGGTCCGGCCCGCCCCTCCCTGCCGGCCCCGTCCTGGTCCGGTCTTGCCCCGTGCGACCGGTGTGCCCCGCTGCCGTGCGGTCTTGCCCCGTGTGGTCCGGCTCCGGCCGGTCCTGTGCGGCCGGGTCGTGCCGGTTCGGTGCGGCCGGGTCGTGTGTGGTCCGGTCCGCGTGGTCCTTGCGGCCTGGTCCCCGTGGGGGCCGTGCGGTCTGGGTCTATGCGGTCCTGTGCGGCCCGGTCCCAGCCGGTCTTGTGCAGCTGGGGTCCTGTGCGGCCCCGGTTGCGCCGGCCCCGGTTGCGCCGGCCCCGTGTGGTCCGGTCCCGTGCGGCCTGGTGCTGGGCCGGGTTCTTGCCGGCCTGGTCGTGTCGGCCCTGTCGGTGGTGCGGCCTGGGCCGGTCCCGTCTGGTGCGGCCTGTCTGGTGTGGTGGGTGGGGGTGCGGTCGCAGGTTGTGGGTGGGGGTGCGTGTGCGGATGGGTGATCGTCTTGTGCGTGGGGCGGGCACGCCCTTGGTGTCGGGCCGGTGGGGTGGGTGGGGGTGGTGGTGTCCGGTTTCGTGTCGTGTGTGGGGCCGGGGGCGGGGTGGTGTGGGGTGTTCGGTCGGGGGTGTTCGGTCGGGGTGGGCTGTGCGTGGGGCTGGGGTGGTGTGTGGGGCTGGGCCGGGGGTGTCGGGGGGCCGGTGCGGGTGGGTGGGTGCGTTGGGGGCTGCCGTCCGGGTGGTGTGGTGATCGTCTGCGGGGGGCTGTTCGACCTGGTGTGCCTGGCGGGTTGTGGTGTGGGGCGGGTGCGACACGGCATACGTGAAGTTTGACTGTAAAAGTCGGGTCATTTACCTTTTCGATCTTAGTTTTGGCTTCGTTTCCGCGTTGCTGCGCGGGGATGGTGTGTTCTGTGTCGCCGCCCTTTTGCTTTTTCCGTGCCGGGCCGGGCGGGACGGGTGTCGTGACCGGTTCCTCGAAGGGGGAGAGCGGTGTCCCAGCACAGCGGCGTTGATGGTTTGGTTCCGCGGCCGTCGTGGGCTCAGGGCGCGACGTTGACGGAGTGTCTGGCGTGTTGTGTGCGGATGCGTCCGGATGAGCCCGCGTTCACGGTGGTGGATTTCGGGGTGGGGGATGTCGAGCATGTGTCGGCGGTGACCTGGCGGGAGTTGGCCGATCGTTGTGGTGTGGTGGCCGCGGTGTTGCATGCGCGGTGTTCGCCGGGTGCGCGGGTGGCGGTGGTGGCCTCGCAGAGCCTTGCGTATGTGATCGGTTTCCTCGCCGCGGTGAGTGCGGGGACGGTCGCGGTTCCCTTGTTCCCGCCGGCGTTGCCCGGTCACCGCGACAAGCTGGCCGCGGCGTTGCGGCATTGCGCTCCGCAGATGGTGCTGACCCGGCGTGAGGAGGCCGGGTCAGTGCAGCGGTTTGTCGCTGAGTGCGGTCTGACGGTTTCGGTCGTGGCGGTGGAGGATCTGCTGACGCCCCCGCACCCCGCCCCCGCCCCTGCGTCTGGCACCGCGTCTGGCTCGGCGTCTGGCTCTGTGTCTGCTTCTGACGGATCTGTCTCGGCTCCGGCGTCTGTCTTTGATCCTGTTTCCGCTTTCACTGCGGCGTCGGTGTCCGCGTCTGCCGTTGATGCCGCCTCTGGTTCTGCCTTTGCTGCCGGTCCTGCGTCTGGAGGTGTTCGTACGCCGGTGCCGGGTGTGGGGGACGTGGCGTATCTGCAGTACACCTCGGGTTCTACGAGGATGCCGTCGGGTGTGGTGATCACGCATAGCAATGTGGTGGCCAATGCCCGGCAGGCGCTTGAGGCGTATGACATGGAGGGCGGGCGTCACACCGTGGTGGGCTGGTTGCCGCTCTACCACGATATGGGGTTGTTGTTGCAGGTGGCGATGGCGGTGGTGGGGGGTGTGTCGTCGGTGTTGATGGAGCCGCATGCGTTTGTGCAGCAGCCGTTGCGGTGGTTGCGGTTGCTGTCGCGGTATCCGGGTGCGGTGGCGGCGGCGCCGAATTTCGCTTTCGACTATTGCGTGGACCGGGTGCGTGAGGAGGACCGCGACGGGTTGTCGTTGGGGCGGGTGGCGGTGTTGATCAATGGGAGTGAGCCGGTGCGGGCGCAGACGGTGCAGCGGTTCCATCAGGCGTTTGCCGGTGCGGGGTTGCTGCGTTCGGTGATGCGGCCGTCGTATGGGCTGGCTGAGGCGACGGTGTTCGTTGCTGCGTGTCCGGCGGGGGAGGAGCCGGCGGTGACGGCGTTCGACCGGGTGGCGTTGGCGGCTGGTCGTGGGCAGGTCGTGGAGCCGGGTGCGGCGGCGACGCAGTTGGTGGCGTGTGGGCGCACGGTAGGTCAGGACATTGCGATCGTCGACCCGGTCACCAGGTGCCGGGTGCCGGATCAATGTGTCGGTGAGGTGTGGGTGCGGGGCCCGAATGTGGGGCAGGGCTATTTCGGCCGTGTGCGGGACAGCGATGGGGTCTTCGGCGCGGTGTTGGCCGGTGGTGAGGATGCCGGGGGCTGGTTGCGGACCGGTGACCTGGGCCTGCTGTATGACAAGCAGTTGTACATCACCGGCCGGATCAAGGATCTGGTCGTCATCGATGGCACCAATCACTATCCGCAGGACATCGAGGTGACGGTGCAGGGCGCGCATCCGGTGATCCGCCCCGACCACGTTGCGGCGTTCTCGGTGCCTGGTGAACGCAGTGAGCGGTTGGTGGTGGTCGCCGAGCACGTCCGGCAGGTCACCGATCCCGACCGTCACCGGGAGGAGGTGACCCGGGCGGTGCGGGCAGCGGTGGCCGGTGCCCATGCGGTGGCGGTCCATGACTTCGTTCTCGTTGCTCCGTACGGTGTGCCCAGGACCACCAGTGGGAAGGTGGCCCGCAGTGCCTGCCGCGAGCACTATCTGCAGGGTTGCTTGTCCGGCAGTGCCGGTGCTGGTGCCGGTGCCGGGGAGGAGCGTTGATGAGCGGGGGCCGCGGCCGGCAGGGCGGCGAGGCAGTCTCGGCGGTGCGGCTGCGGGCGTTGCTGCGTCAGTGGGTCGGGGAGTGCTGTGCGGTGGACCCGGCAGGCCTCAGCGATGACGTCCCGGTGGCTGAGTACGGGCTGACCTCGCGTGATGCGGTGGACCTGTCGGGCCGGCTGGAGGAGGTCGTGGGCCGGCGCTTGCCGGCGACCTTGCTGTGGGAGAACCCCACCATCGACGCACTGGTCGCCTCGCTGACCGCCACCTCACCGGCCGCGATGGCAGACGCGGTGGGAGACGCGATGGCAGACGCGGTGGGAGACGCCGCGTGGGCTTCGGTACCGGACGCGGCCTCGCAGCCGGCTTGTGCTGCGGCCCCGGATGTTGCCGTGGATGCGGCCCCGGGTGTGGCCTCGGATGTGGCCCCGTCCCAGGCTCCGGCATCAGGTGCGGCTGCGGCTGCGGCACCGGACCTGGGGGGAGACACGGCCTTGCCTCCGGCCCCGGCTGCGGCCGCGCATCCAGGGCCGGCCTCGGATGTGGCCCCGTCCCAGGCTTCGGCATCAGGTGCGGCTGCGGCTGCGGCACCGGACCTGGTGGGAGACACGGCCTTGCCTCCGGCCCCGGCTGCGGCCTCGGGTGCGGCGTCAGGCGGGGGCTCGCATCCGGCACCGGCTGCGGCACCGGCTGCGGCGTCGGATGTGGTTTCGGGTTCGCATGTCGTGCCGTCGGTGGTGGGGGACGCGGCTGCGGCTCGGGCTGCTGTCGTGGCTGCGCCGGTGGGCGCGGCTGCGAGTGTGGGGTTGTCGGAGCGGGAGCCGGTCGCGGTGGTGGGGATCGGGTGTCGCCTGCCGGGGGGTATCGAGGGCCCGGAGCAGTTCTGGCGGGCGCTGCTGGCCGGCCGGGACATGATCGGGACTGTGCCCGAGGGCCGGTGGCGTGATTTCGAGGATGGTTCGGCCACGACGGCGGAGGTGTTGGCGCGTACGACGGGCTGGGGTGGTTTCCTGGAGGACGTCGCGGCCTTTGATGCCGATTTTTTCGGTATCACGCCGAAGGAAGCCGAGACCATGGACCCGCAGCAGCGTCTGTTGCTGGAGGTGGCCTGGGAGGCTTTGGACCATGCGGGGATTCCCGCTGGGGGACTTGCCGGGAGCGCTACGGGGGTGTTCGTCGGTCTCAGTTCGCTGGATTACGGTCATCTGACCACTGCTGATCCGGCGGCGGTGACCGCGTGGACCAGTACGGGCGCGGCCGGCAGTATCGTCGCGAATCGTCTGTCGTATCTGCTGGATGCCCGTGGGCCGAGTATCACCGTGGACACGGCTTGTTCGGCGTCGTTGGTGGCGGTGCATCAGGCGTGCCGGAGCCTGCGCAGCCAGGAGTGTGACACCGCGTTGGTCGGCGGTGTCAACGTGTTGTTGTCGCCGGCGGTCACTGCCGCGTTCGACCAGGCGGGCGCGCTTGCTGCTGATGGCCGCTGCAAGGCGTTCGATGCTGCCGCTGACGGTATCGCCCGGGGTGAGGGCTGTGCCGTGGTGGTGTTGAAGCGGTTGGCCGACGCCGAACGGGACGGGGACACCGTCCTTGCTCTCGTGCGGGGCAGTGCCGTCAACTCCGACGGGCGTTCGGCGGGGTTGATGGCGCCCAATCCGGCCGCGCAGGAACAGGTGGTGCGGGCGGCTTTGCGTTGTGCCGGTGTGGAGCCGGCGGACATCGACTACGTGGAGGCGCACGGTACGGGGACGCTGCTGGGAGACCCGATCGAAGCCGGGGCGCTGGCGGCTGTTCTGGGTCGGGGTCGTGGGTCTGACCGGCCGTTGCTGATCGGGTCGGTCAAGACCAACCTGGGGCATCTGGAAGGCGCGGCGGGTCTGGTCGGTCTGGTCAAGACCGTACTGGCGTTGCATCACGGGACGGTGCCGCCCAGTCTGCATTTCCGTACGCCCAACCCGCACATCGATTTCGACGCCGGGCGGCTGCGGGTGGTCGCCGTGCCGACGGCGTTGCCGGCCCTGGGGGACCGGGTCGCGGCAGCCGGGGTGTCCGCGTTCGGGTTCGGCGGCACCAACGCTCACGTCGTCCTGACCGCCCCGGCGCCGGTACCGCTTGCCGGCCGCCGTTCGCCCGGTCCCCTTTCGCCCGGCGCGCTGTCCACGCCGCCGCCCGGCGCGGGGGCCGACCGGGCGCCCGGCCCGAACTCCGGGCCGGCAACCGGCGCGGGGTCCGCCGCCCCGCGGTCCGCCCCGGCGTCCGGCGCGGGATCTGGTCCGGGGGCCAACCCCGGGGCCGATGTGGGAACCGATGTGGCGTCCGGTGCGGGGTCTGGCGCGAGGGCCGATGTGGGAACCGATGTGGCGTCCGGTGCGGGGTCTGGCGCGGGGGCCGATGTGGGAACCGATGTGGCGTCCGGTGCGGGGTCTGGCGCGGGGGCCGACCGGGCGCCCGGCCCGAACTCCGGGCCGGCAACCGGCACGGGGTCCGCCGCCCCGCGGCCCGCCCCGGCGTCCGGTGCGGTGTCTGGCACGAGGGCCGACGCGGGGTCTGGCACGAGGGCCGATGCGGGGTCTGGCACGAGGGCCGATGTGGGAACCGATGCGGCGTCCGGTGCGGGGGCCGCCCCGGCGTCCGCCCCGGCGTCCGGCCCGGATTCTGGTCGGTCGGGCGGCACGGGGCGGGTGCCGTATGTGCTGGTCGTGTCGGCTCGGTCGGAGACGCGTGTGGGCGAGGCGGCCGCGGCTTTGGCGGACTGGCTGGCCACCCCTGCCGGTGGCGAGGCGGACCTGGGTGGCCTTGCCCACACGTTGGCCACCCGGCGTCGTGGGCCGGTGGCCGGTGCCGTGGTCGGCCGGGACCGCGTCGAGTTGATCCGGCAGCTGCGTGACCTGGCCCGTGGCCAGACGGGCCCGGCTGTCGTCGCTCCTCACCGGGTGCCGGAGCAACCGGCTGAGGCACCCGGTGAGCGGCCCGGCCCGGTGTTCGTGTTCTCCGGTTACGGATCGCAGTGGCCGGGCATGGGACAGCGGCTGCTCGCCGGTGATGCCGTCTTCGCCGCCGCGGTCGCCGATCTGGACCCGGTCTTCGCCGCGGTCACCGGCACCACACTGACCTGTCTGATCGACGACGGCGCCCGGACCAGCGCGGTGGACCGCACCCAGCCCTTGCTGCTGGGCATGCAACTGGCCCTGGCCCGTACCTGGCAGGCCTACGGCATCACCCCGGCCGCGGTCATCGGCCATTCCATGGGCGAGGTCGCCGCCGCCGTGGTGACCGGCGCCCTGGACGTCGAGGACGCGGTACGCCTGATGGTGCACCGCGCCCGCGCCCTTGCCGCCGTCGACGAGGCCGGGGGCGGCGCGATGGCCGCCGTCGAGCTCCCCGACGACGCCCGCGCCCACCTGCTGCGCCGTCACCCCCAGGTGGACATCGCGGTGTATGCCTCCCCGCGGCGCTGCACCGTCACCGGCCCGGCCGGGCCCGTCGCCGCTCTCCTCGCGGAGTTGGAGCAGGCCGGCTACGCCGCCAAAGCGCTGGCCGTCACCGGCGCCGGCCATTCCGCCGCGGTCGACGCCGTCCTGCCCGTGCTGCGCGCCCACCTGTCCGGTCTGCGCCCCCGCACCCCGCAGGTCCCCTGGTACAGCACGGTCGACGACCCGGCCGCGCCCGTGGTCGCCGACCTGGAGTACTGGTGCCGCAACACCCGCCGGCCGGTGTGTTTCCAGCAGGCCGTCACCGCTGCCGCAGGCGCCGGTCACACCCTGTTCGTGGAGATCTCCCCTCACCCGATCGCGGCGCTGCCGGTCAGTGAGACGCTGCAAGCGGTCCTGCCCGGGCCCTTCGTGGTGCTGCCCTCGTTGCGGCGTGACGGCGATGAGCTGCTGGAGGTACGGGCGTCGCTGGCCGCGGCGCATCTGGCCTGCGGCGGCAGCGGCGGCGGTCTGCTGTGGCCGGCCGGCCCCCGGGTGATCGTGCCTTCCTGGCCGTGGCGGCACAGCCGGCACTGGGTCCGCTCCAGGCCCGCGGCCCGCCACCGCGGCGGGCACGCCGTGCTGGGCCGGCGTGTCGAGGTCCCCGGCACCGACCACGTGCTGTGGCACGGGGACGTGGGCACCGGCGGCTGGAACCGCGTGGAGCGGCTGCTGCACGGCACGCCGGTCCTCAGCCTGGCCGCCGCCGCCCACATGTTCCTCGCCGCCGCCGAGGACGCTCTGGCCGTCACCACCGGTGACCTGGCCCTGCACGACCTGGAACTGGACCGGCTGCTTCCCCTGACCGACAGCACCACCGTCACCACCAGGCTGCAGCCCGCCGGCCCCGACGCCGCCGACGTCAGCATCCACACCCAGTCCCCGTCCGGTGCCTGGCGCTGCCACGCCCGCGCCCGCGTCACCCGTGAGCCCTTCCCGGCACGCCTGACGCGTCCGGCCCCGGACACCGAGCCCGCCGTGCGGATCACCCAGGCCGCCCCCGGCACCGCGCACGCCGACCCGCAAGCCCCCGCCGCCCGCCTGGCTCTCCTGGACGCCTGCCTGCACGCACCCACCACCGCGCCGGCAGCGGACACGGCGACGGCACCGACCCCCGCAGCGGCCACCGCGCCGACCACGGCGCCGGCACCGGGCAGGGCAGCGGTGTCGGCGGGAACGCCGGCGGGGGATATCGTGCCGGCGCCAGAGCCGGCCACGGCGGGAACGCCGGCGCCAGCGCCGGCCATGGCGCTGACCGCTGCCACCGCGCCGGCGCCGGCCACGGTGCCGGATGTGGTCGTGCCCGTCGCCTCATCCGCTCCTGGTGCGGAACCTGCCCGTGGTGCCGCGTTGTTCCCGACCGCGGTCGCCTGTGTCCACCTGCCCACGCCCGACCCCCATCCCCACACCCACACCCGTGGCGGTGCTGGTATCGACGGTGTCAGCTGTCAGGTGCACCTCCTGCCCGCCGACGGCTGTTGTTCTCATGCCGCCGCCGGCGGTGGGCAGGTGACCGCCTTCGCCGAGGGCCGGCCCGTGCTGCACGCTCACGGCGTGACCCTCACTGCTCCCGGTCGCGGCGATGTTCCGCGTGCCCTGCGTGACATCACCTATGAGACGGCATGGACCAAGGCCGCCCTGCCGGCTCCGCACGACATCGACCCGGCGCACTGGCTGTTGCTCACCCCCATGCCCGGTTCCGGCCTCGAGGCCCGCCGGTTCACCGAACCTCTGGCCGAGGCGTTGCGGGCCCACGGCGGAACCGTCACCGGTGACGGCTACCGGCCGGAGGCGATCGCCGGCCTGCTGCGTTCTTGGGGCCAAGACGCCGGTGACGGCCCCCGCCATGTCGTGATGCTGTTCACCGGGCCTGCACGGCCGCAGCCGGCAGACCCCGGTCACGCCGTGCGGGCGGCCGCCGACGTCGCCCGGCACCTGGCCGCCGGCGCCACCGACCAGGCACCGCCCCGGCTGTGGCTGGTCACCGAACGCGCCCTGTCCACCACCGCCGGGGAGTACGGCGATCCGGACCGGGCGGCGCTTGCCGGCCTGGTGCGGGTGTTGGCCCTGGAACAGCCGGCCCTGCGCGCCACCGTCGTCGACGTCGACGGCGACCCCGCTCTGGCCGACGACCTGCCCCGTGAACTGCTCGCCGCCTCCGACGCCGACCAGGTGGTCTGGCGGGCCGGAACCCGCCTGCTGGCCCGTCTGGCACCCGCCGACCCGCACAGCGCGCCGGCCGGGAAACCGGCGCGGTTCGCCCGGCCCGACGGCGCCTACATCATCACCGGCGGCCTGGGAGGCCTGGGACTGGCCACCGCGCGCCGGCTCGCCGAACAAGGAGCGGGCCGTCTGGTGCTGTGCGGCCGGCGTCCCGCTACCGGGCCCGCGTCGGCCGTCATCGACGAACTGCGCCGCCACGGCAGCCAGGTGGAGGTCGTCCTTGGTGACATCGCCGCCGAACCCACCGCCGGCATGCTGGTGGCAGCGGCCCTGTCGGCCGGCCACACCCTGGCCGGGGTGGCCCACGCCGCGGGCGTCCTCCACGACCGCGCGATCACCGAACTGGATGCCGCCGACATCGACCTGGTCATGGCCGCCAAAGCCACCGGCGCCCGCCATCTGCACCAGGCCACCCGCGGCCACCGCCCGGACTGGTGGCTGCTGTTCAGCTCCGCCGCCGCCTTGACCGGGTCCCCCGGGCAGGCCGCCTACGCCGCCGCCAACGCCTGGATGGACGCCCTGGCCCGCAACCGCCACGCCGACGGCCTGCCGGCCACCTCGATCGCCTGGGGGCCGTGGGCGGGCCTGGGCGCCGTCCCCGACACCGCACGCCTGCCCATGGAAGCGCTTCAGGAGGACCAGGGCCTGGACGCCCTGCAACTGCTGCTCGCCCAGACCCGCCCCCACCTCGGCGTCCTGTGCCTGGACCCGGCCCGGATCGCGGCGGCCTTCCCGGGGCTGGAGGCCGTGCCCTACTTCGCCGACCTGATCCGCGACGCCGACGCCGACACCGACTGGCCCGGCCCGGCCGCCCTGCCCGCCCTGGGAGCGGCCGCCCGCGACGTGGTCCACCAGCGCCTGATGCGGCGGGCCGGGGCCGTGATGGGCTACGACGGCGACCGCCTGGACGCCCGCGTCCCCCTGACCGATCTCGGCCTGGACTCCCTGATGACCGTGCGGATCCAAAACGCCGTCCGCCAGGACTTCGGCATCGTCCTGCCGGCCTCTCTCGCCCTGCGCGGCGCCACCCTGACCGACCTGACCGACGCCGTCGTCACCGCCCTGGGCCTTCCCGGCACCGGCACGACCACCCCACCCACCCCCCCCACCCCCACCCCTGCGGCCCCCGCCGGGAAGACCGCCGGGGCGGCGGACACCGGGGCGGCACATACCGGCACCCACCACACCACCCCCGCCCTGCCCACCGTCCTGACCCCCCGCGACGCCGCGGAACGCCTGGTCGCCGGCGTCTACCAGCACCTGACCGGCACCGCCGCCCCCGGCGTCCTGCAGGAGTTGCCCCACGCCCGCGACCCCCACCACGCACAGGCACTCGCCGACGCCGTCAACGCCCGCCTCCACCACCTAGGCACCCCCCTTACCGGCCCCGACATCGCGGCCCACCCCACCGTCGCCGCCATCGCCGACCTCATCCGACCGGCCGTCAACGGCACCACCGGCAGCGAAGTCCGCGTCCTGAAACCACCCACCCCCGGCCACGCCGCACCCCTGTTCGTGTTCCACCCCGCCGGCGGCCCCACCACCGTCTACCGGCCCCTGGTCGACCTGCTGACCGCCAACCGGCCCGTCTACGGCCTGGACCGGGTCGCCGAAGCGGCCACCATGGAAGACAAGGCCCGCCACTACCTGCGCCTGATGCGCCGACTGTGGCCGCAGGGCCCCTACCACATGCTCGGCTGGTCCTTCGGCGGCTGCCTGGCCTACGAAGCGGCCTGCCAGCTCCACCACGACGGGCACCAGCCGGGCTTCCTCGGCCTGATCGACACGATCCTGCCCGCGGCCCTGCCCGGCCTGGACGACCGGCAACTGCTCATCGACCGCCTCGAACGCTTCGCCCAGTACGTCCAGACCACCTACGGACACCGCATCGAGCTGTCCCACCAGGACCTGGCCCGCGTGCCCGAGGACGAACAGATCGACGTCGTCCTGCGCGACATCGCCGCCGCAGGCTGCCAGATGAGCCCCGCCATCATCGAGCACCAGCGCACCTCCTACCTCGACGCACGCGTCGGAGAGCGCTACCGCCCCCGCCCCTACCCCGGCCGCACCGTGCTGTACCGGGCACAGGACCCGCAGCCCCTGACCACCGCCCTGGACCCGCGCTACCTACGCGACCAGGCCGACCTGGGATGGGCCCAGTACTGCCCCGACCTGCAGATCGTCCCGGTCACCGGCGACCACCTGTCGATGATCGACCCCCCGCACGTGACCCTCGTGGCCGACCACCTGGACACCGCCCTCGCACAGCACCCCTGACCCCCGACCCGCCACCGGCCCCGCCACCGGCCACGCCACCGGCCACGCCCGCCGCCCCCAGGGACGCCCCGCCATGACCTCACCGCATCCCGACACCGCCCCCGCACGCCGCAGCACCCCCTCACACCGCACCCGCCGACGTATCCGGCCCCACCTGGCACTCCTGCTCGCCGCGGCCACAGCGGCCGTCACCGCCCTCGCCCCGCAGGCCACCGCCGCCCCCCAACCACCCCCGGACCCCACGGGCGACGACGGCGCCCGCATCACCAAAGTCCGCCGGCTCAGCGCCCTGATGCGGGATTTGACGATCGACTCCCCGGCCATGGGCAAGACCCTCCCGGTGCGCGTCCTGCTGCCCAAGCACTACTCCCGCCACCCAAAACGCCGCTTCCCCGTCCTCTACCTGCTGCAAGGCGTCAGCGACAACTACACCGCCTGGACCCGCGAGACCGACGTCGAACGACTCGCCGCCCGCTCCGACTTCCTCGTCGTCATGCCCGACGGCGGACGGGCCGGCTACTACAGCGACTGGTGGGACTACGACCGCCCCGACGCACCCCGCTGGGAGACCTTCCACATCGACGAAGTCCTGCCCCTGATCGAACGCCGCTACCGCGCCAACACCTCCCGCGCCGTCATCGGCCTGTCCGAAGGAGGCCTGGGCGCCCTGAACTACGCCGCCCGCCACCCCGGCCTCTTCCGCTACGCCGGCTCCTTCAGCGGCATCACCGACACCTCCGACACCGCATCCCGCGCCGCCATCGTCGCCTCCTGCGTCCGCGAAGGCTTCGACCCCGTCCGCGTGTGGGGCACCCCCGAAGACCAACCCGAACTCTGGGCCTCCCACAACCCCATCCGCATGACCGACCGCATGCGCGGCACCCAGGTCCACCTCTCGGCCGGCAACGGCAAACCCGGCCCACTGGACAAAAAAGACGACGCCCTCGCCCAGATCCTGGAAACCCCCCTGCCCCTGCAGACCTACCGCTACAGCCAGGCCCTGCGCCGCGCCGGAGTGAAGGTGACCACCCACATCTACCCCCGCGGCACCCACTCATGGCCCTACTGGCAACGCGAACTGCACATCGTCTGGCCCACCGTCAGCACCGTACTGGCCCGCTGAACCGCACCCCCACCGCACCCCGGCGCGCCACGCCCGGCAGCGCACCCCGACGCGGCGCCGCGCCCGTGCCGTGTCGTGGACCCGGTCGCCGTGCCGGCGAGGGCCTCACGCCGCCGCGGCGAGCTCGCCGGCTCGAACGACGGGGGATCGGCTGCGCTGCGCGCTTGGTAGTTTCTCCTTGCCCCGCAAAGGGGCCGGTGCGGGCCGGACCGCGACCCTCGGGTGGGAAGCCAGCCGCTTGAAGCGGTGAGCGGGTCATGACGGCGGGCTCCAGCCGAGATTCCGCCTCGGCTGGAGCCCGCTGGAGGGCCCGCACGGCGGGCGCGCTCCCGCAAGCGGGGGAATCACGCACGGCCCTTGCTCGCCCGCGCCGGCGCCCGCTCCCCGCGGCGGCCGGCACGGCAGGGCCGTTCCCCCGACTACAGGTAGGTGAAGCTGGCCGGGGTGCTGGTGCCCGACGCGGTGGTCACCGTCACCGGGACGGTCCCGGATCCGGGGGGTGAGGTGGCCAGGATCGCGCCGTCACCCAGAACGGTGAAGCTGGACGCGGGCACCGCGCCGAACTGCACGCTGGTGGCGCCCGCGAGGTTCGTGCCGACGATGAGCACCGGCACCCCGCCGATCGCCAGCCCGATCGGCGGGACCAGCGCGATGATCGTCGGAAGAGCGGGAGCCTGGTAGGTGTAGTTGCTGGTGTTGCTGGTGCCCGACGGGGTGGTCACCGTCACCGGGACCGTTCCGACGCCCGGCGGAACGGTGGCCAGGATCGCCCCGTCGAACTGGACGGTGAACGTGGTGGCCGGGACGCCGCCGAAATTGACCGCGGTCGCCCCGGACAGGCCCACGCCGATCAGCGTGGTCGTATTGCCGCCGGCCGCAGGCCCTTGCGAGGGCACGACCGCCAGAAGAATCGGTGCCAAGGAACTCACCTCTCTCGGATGGTGGTTGACGCCGACCGCCCACCAGAAAGGCGCGGTCGGCATTTTCCTCAGCGTAGAAATGACGAACCGACAACAACAATGTCCACGACGATCATTGATGGAGCGTCAGAAAAACACACAGGCGTTAGTATGACTTTCCTCCAGCGCTTCCCGCTGCCCCCAACGCTCCCTGGCCTGCGGTTTGAAGCCGCGCCGAGCCGTTTTCCGCACGGCCGGAACAACCGGCCGCACATTCCTTCCCCGATCCGTCAACTAGCCTATCGAAAAGACTACTTGGAGTCCCTGGAAGTTCCGTGCCCGGGTGGCCGGCCGGTGCGGCAACCCCGTGGGTGAGACCGAAAACCCGATCCCGGTGCCGCGACGCCGCTGCGGCCGCCAGGAAATCCTCGGCCAAAACAGCATCGGGGAAACCGTTTTCATCCCAAAGGGCGAGCTGTAAGCGTTCTCTGCGTCGGGCCGCACACGCCGCGCCACCGACCAGCGGGCGGCCGGCAGGCAGGCGGGCGCCCGGAAGCGGGCGCCCAGGGGCGGAGGGCCCGGGCGGGGCGGAGGGCCCGGCGGGGTGGGGCAGGGTGCCGGTGGTTCTGCGCGATCCCGGCGGCGCAGGCCACCGCGGGCGGCGGACCTGCCGGCAGGCGGGTGTCACCGGTTCGGCCCACTTCGTCCGCCCGTCTTTCGGGCGGATGTGATGGGCTGGTCCCGCCCCCACCTCACGGCGGGGCGCTGTGCGGGCGGCCCACCACCGCCCCCCTGGTCGGGTCGTGCCGGCGCGGCAACCCCCGGCAGACCCGGTGCTCTTGACCATGGCGGCCGAGGAAGGCGTGGCGATGGCGAGGAACGCTGCCCGCTCGCGAAAGACACACACGACGGTGGCGGCACTGGCCGCGACCGCAGTACTGCTGACCGCCTGCACCGCCACCGGCCCGCCGCGCGGTGCGTCCCCCCACGCCGCCGCCCCCGCGGCCCGCGCGGCAGCCGGCGCCGCGAGCACGCCCGACCCGTCACTGGACCGGTACTACCGGCAGCGGCTGTACTGGGCGCCGTGCGCGCAGCAGCCGTCGTTCGAGTGCACCACGCTCACCGTGCCGCTGGACTACGCCCACCCCCGCTCCGGCGACATCACCGTGGCCGCGACCCGGCTGAAGGCGACCGGGCCGAAGGCGCACCGCGCCGGGTCCCTGCAGTTCAATCCGGGCGGCCCCGGCCAGAGCGCGATGAACCGCCTGTGGGCCCTGGCCGACGGCATCTCCCCGGCCCTGCGCGCCGCCTACGACCTGGTCGCCCTCGACCCGCGCGGCGTCGGGCACAGCACCCCCGTCACCTGCGGGCCCGGCGCGACGCCCGGCGCCGTCCGCACGCTGCCCGCCACCGCACCGGGCGACGTCGCCGCCTGGGACGCCGCCTACCGGCAGGTGGCCGCCGCCTGCCAGGACCGTGCCGGGCGCCTGCTGCCCCACGTCGGCACCCAGGACACCGCCCGCGACATGGACGTCCTGCGCGCCCTGCTCGGCGATCGGCACCTGCACTACCTCGGCGTGTCCTACGGCACCTACCTGGGCACCACCTACGCCCGCCTCTTCCCCTCCCGGGTGGGACGGATGGTGCTCGACGGAGCCGTCGACCCGGCCCTGGACGGATACCGCTCGCTGCTGGACTCCGCGAAGGCCTACCAGGCCGCCTGGCACGCCTTCGCCGCCGACTGCGCCACCCGCCCCCACTGCCCGCTCGGCGATACGCCCCAGCAGGCCGACCACGCCCTGGACACCCTGCGCACGACACTGAACCGCAGCCCGCTACGGGCCGGCAAGGACATCTCCGTCACCGGCGACGACGTCATCAGCGCCGTGATGACGGCGCTGCGCACCCCCGCCTGGAACGACCTGCGCGCCGCCCTGGCAGACGCCGAAGACGGCCGGACCACCGCACTGCAGCGACTGCTGGCCGACCGGGACACCTCCGGCGGCACCACCGACGCGCTGCTGGCGATCGGCTGCCTGAGCGCGACCCTCAGCGCCCGGCTGACCGCGGCCCAGACCGCGGCCGCACTACCGCGATTCCGGCAGGCATCCCCCCAGTTCGGCGACTTCGTCGCGGCACTGCTGCCGGCCTGCGCGCACTGGCCGGCCCCGCCCACCCAGTTCCCGCAGGCCCTCACCGACACCGGGGGAGCACCCGTCCTGGTCGTGGGCACCACCGGCGACCCCACCACGCCCTACGCCTGGGCCAAGGCCCTGACCCGCCGACTGCCCACGGCCCGGCTGCTGACCTACGACGGCGCCGGACACACCGCCTACCAGCAGGGCAGCGCCTGCGTCCACGCCGCGGTCGACCGCTACCTGCTGCACGGCCGGCTCCCCTCCGCCCCGGCGGTGTGCACCTGACGCCACCGGCCGCGCCGCCGCCAACCGGATCGCCGCCGCCAACCGCCCGCGCCGCCGCAGGCCATCGGGGTGCGGGCGCCGCCGAGCGTGTGCCCGGGGCCACGGCGTCACACCAAGCCCCCGCCCGGCACCGCGGAAGACCGCGGCGCCGGGCGGGGGCACAGGGGGAAACGGGCGGCGGGAAGGGGGCCCGCCGCCCGTGCGGGATCCGAGCCGGGCGCACGGCCGGTGGGGTGGGGCCGCCGCGCCGTCGGCGGGTCAGATCCCGGGTCCTGCCACGTAGGTGAAGCCGTCGGTGACGGTGTCGGACCCGGCAGGGTTGGTGACGACCACGTCGACCGCGCCGGCCGCGCCGGGCGGGGTGACCGCGGACAAGGTGGTGGAGTCGATGACCGAGAACGGTGCCGGGGTGCCGCCGAAGGTCACCGACTCGGTGCTGTCGAGTTCGGTGCCGGTGAGGGTCACCGCGGTGCCCCCCGAAGTCGGGCCGGAAGTCGGCACGAGCGCGGTGACGGTGGGCGCGTCGACGTAGGTGTAGGACAGGCCGTTGTTGGTGCCGCCGGCGGTGGTGACACTGACCCCGACCGGGCCGGCGGCCGCCCCCGCGGGCACGACGGCGGTGATCTGGCTGTCACTGATCACCGTCGGCGTGGCGGTGACTCCGCCGAAGGACACACTGGTGGCCGTGGACAGGCCGGTGCCGTTGAGAGTGATGGTGTTGCCTCCCGCCAGCGGCCCGGCGACATCGCTCAGGCCCGTCTTGAACGGGGCGCCGACATAGAAGAACGGCACCGGGTTGCTGGTGCCTCCCGGGGTGGTCACCGTCACCGGGACGGTGCCGGTTCCCGACGGGGAGACAGCGGTGACCTGGGTAGGGGAGACCTGAGTGAGGTCGGTGGCGAGTTTGCTGCCGAAGCGGACGGCGCTGGTGCCGGCGAGATTGGTGCCGGTGATGGTCACCAGGGTGCCGCCCCCGGTGGATCCCTGGTTCGGCGAGATAGGCATGACAAGCCTCCTGACGAGTCGAACGCGACGGATGGAGCCGGTACTGCCTGCCACCGTGCGGCGGGCCGAGCGGCCGTCCCCGGCCGTCCACCACGGTGGGACACCGCGGGGACACCTGTGGCGGGGACCGGCGTGCGTACAACCGCATCGCACGTGCCAACGGGCCTTGCCCGGTGGCCTGATCCAGTGATCGCAGCAGCGACACGCCGCGAACAAGACCCCGCACACGAAGTCACCCGATCGGCGGGGCGTGTACGGAGCACTAACCTTTCGCATTCCTCTTTCTGACGCGATTTTTGTCCGCGGTGTGCGCCCGGCGTGCGGGCGGTCATCCTCCTTCTTCCCGGCGTGCCGAATTCCGCGCCCGCGGGCCCCGCCCTCAAAAACCACCACCGGACAGAAGCGTTGCTCCCTTGGAGTGATCCGCGACCCGGCGGCTTGCCGCCCCCGCAGCCGGTGTGGATCACTGAAATCACCGGCGGGCCCGCCCCGTTCCTTCGCCGGGACATGGGGAGGGGCGAGCCCGCCGGCCACGTGAAGCAGCAAGAACCAGCGCAGCCCCAGGCCGGCCCCCGGCCGACCCGGACCGCACCCGGAGCCGTTTTCCACCACCACGCCCACGGCCCCGGTCCCGTCACGAAAAACATGACCCGGGACATTTCCCGGGCCCATTCGCGAACACGGCGGAACATCCATGTGGCACGCACAGGTGATTTTCACAAACCGGCCTTGTTCTCGGCAGCGGGCCTATGGCTCACTTGGGGCGGTGAACCGCAGGCAAGCCGCTCATTCCAGGCTGGGGAAAGGAGCTGGACGGCCGGCGGTTCGCCGTTTCCCCGCGCCGACGGCACGGCCCGCCCCGCCCCGCCCGCCGCACCCGTGGCCGGCACACGGCACCCCGCCCCGCACCGGGCAGACCGGCCCCCCGCCGCCGGACCACCCCAGGCGGCCCGCCCCGCACCTCCCCAGGCGGCCGCCACCGCCTTCTGCGCCCGACCCCTGCCCCGGCCCCGCACGGGCCCCGCACGGGCCCTGCGCCGACCCCGGCCGGGCCGTTGCACGAGGTTCTCAAAGGAGCACACATGCCTCCCACGGTCAGCGCGATCAGCCCCTCGCAGGGGCACGCAACCGGCGGCACCCTGGTCACCCTCACCGGCACCGGCCTGACCGGCGCCACCGCCGTACGGTTCGCCGGCACCCCCGCGACCTCGTTCACCGTGCACTCCACCGCCCAGATCACAGCCCTCACCCCGCCGGGCACCCCGGGCGGCGCCCAAGTGACCGTGACCGGCCCGGACGGCACCAGCAACCAGGTCACCTTCACCTACACCACCGCCGAGGTACCGGCCGTCACGGCCCTGGCCCCCACCACCGGCCCGGCAACCGGCGGCACCCTGGTCACCCTCACCGGCACCGGCCTGACCGGCGCCACCGCCGTACGGTTCGGCGCCACCCCCGCCGCCTCGTTCACGGTGCACTCACCCACCCGCATCACGGCCGCCGCCCCGCCGGGCACCCCGGGCGGCGCCCCGGTGACCGTCACCACCCCCGGCGGCACCAGCGCCGCCTCCACCAGCGCCTACTTCTTCCACGCCGCCCCGCCCGCACTGACCGCCGCCACCCCCGCCCTCGGCCCCACCGCCGGCGGCACCACCGTGACCCTGACGGGAAGTCACCTCCTGGGCGCCACCGCCGTCCTGTTCGGAACGAGCCCCGCACCGGCCCTGACCGCCGTGTCCGCCACGCAGATCACCGTCACCGCGCCCGCCGGAACCGCCGGCCCCACCCAGATCACCGTGGCCACACCGGGAGGAACCAGCAACCCCGTCGCCTACACCCACCTCGCCGCTCCCGCCCTGACCGCCCTGACACCGCACAGCGGCCCCACCGCCGCGGGCACCGTCATCACCCTGACCGGCACCGGCCTGGCCGCCGCCACCGCCGTCGCAGTCGGCGGCACCCCCGCCGCCTTCACCGTCGTGTCCGACACGCAGATCACCGCCACCGCGCCCGCCGGAACCGCCGGCCCCACCCCGATCACCGTCACCACCCCCGGCGGCACCAGCACCACCCTGACCCACACCCGACTCGCCCCGCCCGCCATCTGAACCCCGCCCCCAGCCCCCCGCCCGGGCCGGCAGGCGCAGCCGCCGGTCCCGGTACGGACACGGTGCGGGCGCACCACGCGGCCGCCTCGCCGCCGCAAACGACACCGGTGAGGTCCGCCGTGCCCGCCCGGCAGGGAAGAACCGATCCGCGTTCCACCTGAGCGGCGGCTCGCCCAGCACCAGCAGGCGACGCCCCTCCACCACGGACATGCCACCGGGCAGCCCCCGGACGCACAAGCCGGCCGCCGCCGGCAGCAGCGCGCGGACGAATCAGCGCACCAGCTCGGTGGCCAGCAGATCCATCAGCAGGCCGTCGTGCCAGGTCCCGTCCAAGCCGCGTTCGTACCGCCGCATGACACCGACCGGCCGGAAACCGGCCTTCGCGTAACAGCGGATCGCCGCGATGTTGTCGGCCGCCGGGTCGACGACCAGACGGTGGTAGCCGCGGTCGTCGACGAGATGGCGGGCCAACGTGCGCACCGCGTCGCCGCCCAGACCCCTGCCGTGCACCATGGGATCGAGGAACAGATCGATCCCCGCGTGCCGGTAGTCGGGATCCTCCTCGGCATACCACTGGATCATGCCCACGATCCGCTGCCGGTGAAGGACGGTCCAACACGCCGTGCCGGGGTCGTCCAGACCGGCCGCGACATCCGCCTCGAGATCCTCCCCGCCGTTCCAGCGGGCCCGCACCTCACCAGACCCCCGGATCACGGCCAGAGCCGGCACGTCCTCGCCGGTGGCGGGGCGGAGAACGACGAGGGCGCCACGCAGCACGGTCACGACAGGAACGATAGAGGCGAACCGGATCGCCCGCCGGCCGCCCGCCGGCCGGCCGCCGCGTGCGCCGCCCGCGCCCCGTGCACCGACGGCCCGGGGCAGGCCCCACCACCGCGCCCGCGACCACACCGAGACCCGCCGAACCCAACCGGGCCGCGACCGCAGACCACACCGCCCGGACACCGGCGACACCGCAGCCCCAAGCCCGGCAACAGCACCGGCTCAAACCCCAACTGCCCAGCAGAAAAAACACGTTGCCCACCACCCGGCCGAACGAAAACACCGCGATCGAAGAAAACCCCTCGACGGCCGAACGGAAAGCCGCAGCACGACAAACCACACACCGCTTCCCCGCCGGCCCGCGAACTATTTCGCAAACCCCTCACGCCGGCAACAAAATGCCGCCATGATAATTGGGTGGCACTCTCACTACGACTGCGACGCAAAGCATCGCGGGGTGCGCACACCCCCGAGCTCTTGCCCGTCTGGGTCGTGGCGCCGCTGTCACTGCTGGTCGTCGGCGCCATCAGCCTGATCCTCTACCAGTACGTGCAGGAACTGATGGCGCACCAACCCAACGGCCCGCGGCAACCGGCCGCCGGCACCGGCGTCAGGGACGTCATCGAAACCACCATGACCGTCCTGACACTCATCGGCGCCGTCTTCGCCGGCGTCTACGCCTACCGCAGGCAGCTCATCGCCGAAGCCGACGCCCACCGCGCCGACGCCGGCCAACTCGCCGACCGGTACACCACCGCGGCCCTGCAACTGGGCCACGACCAAGCCGCCGTACGCCTCGCCGGCGTCTACGCCCTGGCCCGCCTCGCCGACGACTGGGAGGAACAACGCCAGGTCTGCATCGACGTGCTGTGCGCCTACCTGCGTATGCCCTACCAGCCCGAACCCGGACACGCCGGCCACAAGAAAGGCGAACGGCAGGTCCGCCACACGATCATCCGCATCATCCGCGACCACCTGCAGGACCCCGACCTGCCCTCCTCATGGTCGGCCTGCGACTTCGACCTCACCGGCGCGACCTTCGACGGCGGCGACCTGGGCGGCAGCCACTTCCACGGCACGGTCGACTTCACCGGCGCGATGTTCAGCGACGGCACGCTCTCCCTGTCCCGTACGACGTTCCGCGGCACCGCCCGCTTCACCGCGGCGACCCTGGGCGGCGGCACCCTCGACCTCACCGAAGCCACGCTGTGCGGCAGCACCCTGGACTTCTCCCGCTCCACACTCAACGGCGGCACGGTCTCCTTCCGCCGCGCGACACTCGACACCGGAACGGTCTCCTTCTCCGGGGCGACACTGAACGCCGGGAACATCTCGTTCTCGAATATGACGCTGCATTCCGGCACGGTCTCCTTCGCCGGGGCCATACTGCATTCCGGCACGGTCTCCTTCGCCGGCATGACACTGAACGGCGGCACGGTCTCCTTCAGCCGCGCGACCGTGAACGACGGCACCGTCTCCTTCGGCGACGCGACCCTGGACGCCGGAACGGTCCATTTCGGGGACGTGACACTCAGCGGAGGAATACTCGAGTTCACCGGCGCCACACTGGGCGGCAGCGAAATCTACTTCAAACGCGCCCGGCTCAGCGGCGGCACGCTCGACTACAGCAGCGCCACCCTCGTCGCCGGCGTCGCCGCACCCTTCTTCGACAACGCGACGTTCGGCGGATCACAACTGGTGTGGGGCCATCTGCCCCACCCCCCAGGAGCCTGACCCGACCGCCCACCGCCACTGCCACCACCCATCCGGCCACCGCACCCACCCGGCCACCGCACCCAGCCGACCCCCGCCCCGCCGGCCCGCACCCCGCTGGCCCGCGCTCCGACGACCGGCGGGGCGACCCCACACAGCGGCCCGGCCCGGCATCCGGGCACAACGGCCGGACACCGGGCCGGGCAGACACGCTGGCGCCTCACACCCCTCTGCGCCGCTCGGCTCCGGGCTGCTGCCCGGCACCCGGCACCACCACGATGCTGCCGCCCGACCCGGCCCGCTTGTTGGCCGCGTCGGCCTCCTGAAGAGTGGGGTAGTCACGCACGACACCGGTCGGCAGGGTCAGCCGGTAGACGGTGCCGGCCCGGCGTCCCGGCACCGCAGCCGGCCCACGCGGCCGTTCGCCGCGCCCACAGTTGCATCCCATCGCACACTCCTTCGCTGGTCTCGAATGCAGGCGACAGTCGTCGCAGAGGTCGGTGGTCGTAGAAGTCGGTGGTCGATCGGTTGCCGAGAGGTCGGTCGCCGCCGGGTCAGTCGATCCAGGTGGAGGCCACTCCGGTCAGGTAGGACAGGGTCAGCACCGTTGCCACGGCCTGGTAGGCGGTGGTGTCGCCCGCGAACAGGGCGACGGGGACGGCGGCCGCCGAGACCCAGATGCTGGTGCACCAGCCGCAGGTGACCAGATACGCGGGCCTGGAGTCATCCCCGAACCGCGCCGCGACCTTGCTGCGCAGCCCCGCGGCCAGGGTGTCCTTGGTGATGAAACGGGTGATGCGGCATGTCATGCCGAGGGTGAGAAGCAGGATCTGCAGGCTCATGCTGTGCGCTCCCGCCGACGGGCCCGGGCCCCGCCCGCGGCTGCGGAACGGGACCCGGGCGTACGGTCGTGCTCCTACAGGTATGTGTAGTTGACCGCGTTGCTGCTACCTGCCGGGCTGTGAGCGACCACGTTCACGTTGCCCGGGGCGTGCGGCGGCGCCGTCACGGTGATCAGGGAGCCGGTCACCGACACCAGGGTGCCCGGGACGCCTCCGAAGGTCACCGAGGTCACCGAGGCCAGGTTCGACCCGACCAGCAGGACGTTGCCGCCTCCGGTCCGCGGGCCGAAGCCCGGGGTGGCGAAGAACAGGTTCGGCGGGTTGTTGGAGACCACCTGCTGGAGCACCGCGCCCGACGTCGACGGGTTGTAGCAGGTGCTGCCGCTGTAGGAGGCGGTCAAGGTGTGGACGCCGGTGGTGAAGTTCGACTTCGTCAGCGTGGCCACACCACCCACCACCGGGGCGGTTCCGATGGGCGCGAGCCCGTCGAAGAACGTCACCGTCCCCGTCGGGGTCCCGCCGCCGGGCGCGACCGGGGAGACGGCGGCGGTGAGCGTCACCGTCTGACCGCTCACCGACGGGTTCGGCGTCGTGGTCAGGACCGTGGTGGTGTTCGCCTTGCCGACGGTGGTCAGGGCCGAGCCCGTCGAGCCGGCCACGCACCCGCCGCCGCTGTAGACGGCGAGCAACGTGTGCGTACCCGTGTTCAACGGCACCGACAACGTCGCGGTGTTGCCCACGAGCATCGCGGTCCCCAGCGGGACGGCACCGTCGAAGAACGTCACCGAACCGGTGGGAGTGGCGACACCCGGCGGCACGACCGCCACGGTCGCCGTGAGCGTCACCGTCTGCCCGCACACGGACGGGCTCGGCGTCACGGTCAGGACGGTGCTGCTGCCCGCCGGGTTGACGGTCACGGCCACGGTTCCGGAGGACCCGGCCGCGCATGTGTCGCCGTTGTAGGTGGCGGTGATCGTGCCTGTGGCCAGCGAGGTGGTGGTCAGGCAGGCCTGGCCGGTGGCGTCCAGCGGCAGGGTGACGTTGAGTCCGCCGGGTCCGGTGAAGGTGACGGTTCCGGTGGGGGTGCCGCTGCCGGGCGCGTTGATCGCGACGGTGGCGCAGACGGTGACGGACTGGCCGCACACCGACGGATTCGGTGTCGCGGTCACGCTGGTGGTCGTCGTGGCCGGGTTGACGGTGACGGTGGCGGTTCCGGAGGACGCGGCCGCGCATGTGTCGCCGTTGTAGGTGGCGGTGATCGTGCCGGAGGTCAGTGTGGTGGTGGTCAGGCATGCCTGGCCGGTGGCGTCCAGCGGGACGGTTTGGTTGAGTCCGCCGGGTCCGGTGAAGGTGACCGTCCCCGTCGGGGTGCCGGTGCCGGGCGCGTTGATCGCGACGGTCGCGCAGACGGTCACGGACTGCCCGCACACCGCGGGGTTGGGCGTGACGGTCACGCTGGTGGTCGTCGTAGCCGGGTTGACGGTCACCGCCACGGTTCCGGAGGACCCGGCCGCGCACGTGTCGCCGTTGTAGGTGGCGGTGACCGTGCCGGACGCCAGTGTGGTGGTGGTCAGGCAGGCCTGGCCGGTGCCGTCCAGAGCCACGGTCTGGTTGAGTCCTCCGGGTCCGGTGAAGGTGACCGTCCCCGTCGGGGTGCCGGTGCCGGGCGCGTTGATCGCGACGGTCGCGCAGACGGTCACGGACTGCCCGCACTCCGACGGATTCGGTGTCGCGGTCACGCTGGTGGTCGTCGTGGCCGGATTCACCGTGACGGTCGCCGTACCCGCAGAGCCCGCCGCGCACGCGTCGCCGTTGTAGGTGGCGGTGATCGTGCCGGAGACCAGCGAGGTGGTGGTCAGGCAGGCCTGGCCGGTGGCGTCCAGCGGCAGGGTGACGTTGAGTCCGCCGGGTCCGGTGAAGGTGACCGTTCCGGTGGGGGTGCCGCTGCCCGGTGCGTTGATCGCGACGGTCGCGCAGACGGTGACGGACTGCCCGCACACCGACGGGTTCGGCGTGACCGTGACGCTGGTGGTGCTGGCCGCCGGGTTGACGGTCACCGCCACGGTTCCGGAGGACCCGGCCGCGCACGTGTCGCCGTTGTAGGTGGCGGTGATCGTGCCGGAGGTCAGTGTGGTGGTGGTCAGGCAGGCTTGGCCGGTGGCGTCCAGCGGCAGGGTGACGTTGAGTCCGCCGGGTCCGGTGAAGGTGACCGTTCCGGTGGGGGTGCCGCTGCCCGGCGCGTTGATCGTGACGGCCGCGCAGACCGTCACCGATTCCCCGCACACCGACGGGTTCGGCGTGACCGTGACGCTGGTGGTCGTGGCGGCCGGGTCGACGGTGACGGTGGCCGTGCCCGTGGACGCGGCAGCGCAGGCGTCGCCGCTGTACGTGGCGGTGATCGTGCCGGAGGTCAGTGCACTCGTCGTCAGGCACGCCTGGCCGGCGGCGTCCAGCGGGACGGTCTGGTTGAGTCCGCCGGGTCCGGTGAAGGTGACGGTTCCGGTGGGGGTGCCGCTGCCCGGGGCGTCGATGGTGACGGTGGCGCAGACGGTGACCGTCTCGCCGCACACCGACGGGTTCGGCGTGACCGTGACGCTGGTGGTGCTGGCCGCCGGGTTGACGGTGACGGCGGCGGTGCCGACGGACCCGGCCGCGCACGTGTCGCCGTTGTAGGTGGCGGTGATCGTGCCGGAGGTCAGCGAGGTGGTGGTGACACATGCTTCACCGGCGGCGTCGAGGGCGACGGTCTGGTTGAGTCCGCCGGGTCCGGTGAAGGTGACCGTTCCGGTGGGGGTGCCGCTGCCCGGCGCGTCGATGGCGACGGCCGCGCAGACCGTCACCGACTCGCCGCACACCGCCGGGTTGGGCGTGACGGTCACGCTGGTGGTCGTCGTGGCCGGGTTGACGGTCACGGCGGCGGTGCCGACGGACCCGGCGGCGCACGTGTCGCCGTTGTAGGTGGCGGTGATCGTGCCGGAGGTCAGCGAGGTGGTGGTCAGACACGCTTCACCGGCGGCATCCAGAGCCACGGTGACGTTGAGTCCGCCGGGTCCGGTGAAGGTGACCGTTCCGGTGGGGGTGCCGCTGCCCGGCGCGTCGATGGCGACGGCCGCGCAGACCGTCACCGACTCGCCGCACACCGACGGGTCGGGGGTGACGGTCACGGTGGTCGTCGTCGTGGCCGGGTTGACGGTGACGGTGGCCGTGCCCGTGGACGCGGCGGCGCACGTGTCGCCGTTGTAGGTGGCGGTGATCGTGCCCGTGGCCAGCGAGGTGGTGGTCAGACATGCTTCACCGGCGGCGTCCAGAGCCACGGTGACGTTGAGTCCGCCGGGTCCGGTGAAGGTGACCGTTCCGGTGGGGGTGCCGCTGCCCGGCGCGTTGATCGTGACGGCGGCGCAGACGGTGACCGTCTCGCCGCACACCGACGGGTTCGGCGTGACCGTGACGCTGGTGGTGCTGGCCGCCGGGTTGACTGTCACAGCGGCGGTGCCGACGGACCCGGCCGCGCACGTGTCGCCGTTGTAGGTGGCGGTGATCGTGCCCGTGGCCAGCGAGGTGGTGGTGACACATGCTTCACCGGTGGCGTCGAGGGCGACGGTCTGGTTGAGTCCGCCGGGTCCGGTGAAGGTGACGGTTCCGGTGGGGGTGCCGCTGCCCGGTGCGTTGATCGTGACGGTGGCGCAGACGGTGACCGTCTCGCCGCACACCGACGGGTCCGGCGTGGCGGTCACAGTGGTGGTGCTGGTCGCCTGGTTGACCGTCACCGTGGCCGTGCCCGTGGACGCGGCCGCGCACGTGTCGCCGTTGTAGGTGGCGGTGATCGTGCCTGTGGCCAGCGAACTCGTCGTCAGACAGGCCTGGCCGGTGGCGTCGAGGGCGACGGTCTGGTTGAGTCCGCCGGGTCCGGTGAAGGTGACGGTTCCGGTGGGGGTGCCGCTGCCGGGTGCGTTGATCGTGACGGTGGCGCAGACGGTCACGGACTGGCCGCATACCGACGGATTCGGTGTCGCGGTCACGCTGGTGGTCGTCGTGGCCGGGTTGACGGTGACGGTGGCCGTGCCCGTGGACGCGGCGGCGCACGTGTCGCCGTTGTAGGTGGCGGTGATCGTGCCCGTGGCCAGCGAGGTGGTGGTGACACATGCTTCACCGGCGGCGTCCAGAGCCACGGTGACGTTGAGTCCGCCGGGTCCGGTGAAGGTGACGGTTCCGGTGGGGGTGCCGCTGCCCGGCGCCTCGATGGTCACGGTGGCGCAGACGGTGACCGTCTCGCCGCACACCGACGGGTCCGGTGTGACCGTGACGCTGGTGGTCGTGGCGGCCGCATTGACCGTCACCGTGGCCGTGCCTGTGGACGCGGCCGCGCAGGCGTCGCCGTTGTAGGTGGCGGTGATCGTGCCTGTGGCCAGCGAACTCGTCGTCAGACAGGCCTGGCCGGTGGCGTCGAGGGCGACGGTCTGGTTGAGTCCGCCGGGTCCGGTGAAGGTGACCGTGCCGGTGGGGGTGCCGCTGCCCGGCGCCTCGATGGTCACGGTGGCGCAGACGGTGACCGTCTCGCCGCACACCGACGGATTCGGTGTCGCGGTCACGCTGGTGGTCGTGGCGGCCGCATTGACCGTCACCGTGGCCGTGCCTGTGGACGCGGCCGCGCACGTGTCGCCGTTGTAGGTGGCGGTGATCGTGCCGGAGGTCAGCGAGGTGGTGGTCAGGCATGCTTGGCCTGTGGCGTCGAGGGCGACGGTTTGGTTGAGTCCGCCGGGTCCGGTGAAGGTGACCGTGCCGGTGGGGGTGCCGCTGCCCGGCGGGTCGATGGTCACGGTGGCGCAGACGGTCACCGTCTCGCCGCACACCGACGGGTCCGGTGTGACCGTGACGCTGGTGGTCGTGGCGGCCGCATTGACGGTGACGGTGGCCGTGCCGACGGAGCCGGCCGCGCAGCCGTCGCCGCTGTAGGTCGCGGTGATCGTGCCGGAGGTCAGCGAACTCGTCGTCAGACAGGCCTGGCCTGTGGCGTCGAGGGCCACGGTCTGGTTGAGTCCGCCGGGTCCGGTGAAGGTCACCGTGCCGGTGGGGGTGCCGCTGCCCGGCGGGTCGATCGTCACCGTGGCGCAGACGGTCACCGTTTCCCCGCACACCGACGGGTCCGGTGTGACCGTGACGCTGGTGGTCGTGGCGGCCGCATTGACGGTGACGGTGGCCGTGCCGACGGAGCCGGCCGCGCAGCCGTCGCCGCTGTAGGTCGCGGTGATCGTGCCGGAGCTGAGCACACTCGTCGTCAGGCACGCTTCACCTGTGGCGTCGAGGGCTACGGCCTGGTTCAGTCCGCCGGGCCCGGTGAAGGTCACCGTGCCGGTCGGGGTGCCGCTGCCCGGCGCCTCGATGGCCACGGTCGCGCAGACGGTCACCGCCTCCCCGCACACCGACGGGTCCGGCGTGGCGGTCACAGTGGTGGTCGTGGTCGCGGCGTTGACCACCTGGGTGATCAGCGGCGAGGACGAGGGGTCGAAGGTGCCGTCCCCCGAGTAGACGGCGATGGCCACATGGGAGCCGGCGGACAGGTCCGACACGGTGATCGAGGCCTGGCCCGCCGCGTCCAGCGGGACGATCTGAGCCGGCCCGTCGTCGCTGATGATGAAGGTCACCGTGCCGGTCGGGATGCCCGGGTCCGGCGGTACCGCGCTGACTTGAGCGGTGAAGGTGACTGCCTCCCCGCAGGCGGACGGGTTGGGAGTGGAAGTGAGCGTGGTCGTCGAACTTGCCATGGTTGGGCCCTTTCGCGGGATCCATGCAGCGAGTGGGAGCGCCCCCGCCCACAGGCCGCAGCCCTGAAGAGGGAGAGAGAAGGCGGCGTGTCCGGTCGCACACCGCACAGCTGGCCGTATTCCCTGACGGGAAAGCCGCGCCCACCTGTCGATGACTTTCAGTAGGCATCGATTCACGCCACGCAGGCCAGATTCATGCATAATGCACCACCCGAATGGCGTAGCGCGTGGGGCGGCTCACTTCCTTTGCGCATTCACACCGATGTGCGCCGCGCATGGCGCACAAGGCAAAAATTATGCGCCGTTTATTGTTGTTTATGCCGAATTGGAGTCCGAGGGGTGCGGGGGTGCGGGCGGCTGCGGTGCCGCTCGCGCGCCGGGTGGTCCGCGGGGAGAATTTTGCCGGGCGCTGCCGGCGCCCCGGTGTGAGCCGGTGTGCGCCTCCCGGGGCCACGGGGGTTCGTGTGTGATCGTGAGCTGGGAGAACGGGACGTGGTGCGGCGGCCGTTCCGGCGTCGTTCCGTCCCGTGGAAAGGCCCCGGTTCTCGTGCCGTGGGATGTGGGCCCCGGGGGGAGGGGAGTGGCCCCGTGGGGGCGGGAGGGGTGCTGCACGGTGCGCTGCCGGTGTGAGCGCCGGGCGCACAATACGTCGGCGGCATCTTTCGTCCGGCCCGGGCGTGAGCGCGCATTTCACTCGTTCCGGTGAATCGGCGTCACGTGTACTGCCGATTTGCTGCCGGATATGAGTCACTGAAATGCGATGCGGTGGCGTATCTCCCCAGCCGCTCCGGGCTAGTAGAGGCATCGGATCCGGACGGACGGTCGGTGTGTCCGTCCGGGATCCAGCGGTACGGCTCCTCAATTCCACGGCCCGGTGTTGCCGATCGGGTGTCGCCCCGCGCTGCCGCTGACACCCCACCCCGCCCCGAGCTGTTGTCCGGGGAAGCACGCCCCCGGTGGACCGGCCCCGAACGACGCCGGCATGACTCATTCAGGAGCGCTTAATGCCTACCTTTCACGCCCTTCGCCAGGACCGGCCCGCTGTGGCGCCGGGGCCGGGGTATGCGGGCGGCCCGGCATCAGGGCGCGTCCAAGGGCCTTTTTGCGCAGTGGTGTTGACGTCGGTGATGCGGGTCGGGGGGTCCGGCCGCCGGGCATGGCCGGCTGCCGCGACCGCGGGCGGCGCGGCCGATGAGCCGGGGAGCGGGGGGCGGTCGTCGTGAGCGGTGTGTTCCCCGACCAGGGACCCTACGGGGGCGGCACGGAGGTGACGATCGTCGGCCGCCACCTCGGCGGCGCCACTGCCGTGCACTTCGGGACCCGTCCGGCCGCGAACGTCACCGTGGTCGACGACCAGACCCTTCTCGCCGTCACCCCGGCCGGCAGCGGGGCCGTGCGCGTGAGCGTCACCACGCCCGGCGGCAGCGCCGTCGTCGGCACCTTCTTCTACCTCCGTGCGCCGCTGCTGTCCCACCTCGTGCCCGCCGCGGGTCCACTGGCCGGTGGCAACGCGGTCGTGGTCAGCGGCACCAATCTCTTCCGGGCGGTCAGCGTGCACTTCGGCGACTGGGCCGCTTTCCCCACCGTGCTCAGCGACCAGCAGCTCCTGGTCACCGCACCCGCGGCCGCCGTGCCCGGCACCGTGCCGGTGTTCGCGGTCGCCGTCGGCGGCGTCAGCAACCGGCTTCCCTACCTCTACGCCGGTGCGCCGGCCATCGTGGGTGTCAGCCCGGCCGGCGGACCGGTCGCCGGGGGGACGACCGTCGTCATCAGGGGGACCGGGCTCGGCCGCACCGAGGGTGTGACCTTCGCAGGACAGGCCGCCACGTCCGTGCGGGCCTTCTCCGACACCCTCGTGGTCGCTGTCGTCCCCGCCGGCGTCGCGGGACCGGCGGACGTCACCGTGACCACCCCCGGGGGCACCGACACCTTTCCCGGCTCCTTCATCTACATGGCCGACTCCTCCACCGCCCTCACCTCCGCCCCCGACCCTTCGGTCTCCGGGCAATCGGTGACGTTCACCGCCGCCGTGACCGGCTCCGCGGGCGCCGGCACACCGACCGGCACGGTCGAGTTCGACTTCGGCGACGGGGCGCCGACGGTGACGGCGCCCCTGGTCGGCGGCACCGCCACGATCAGCCACACCTACGCGGACCCGGTCGGCGGCCCCTTCACCACCACGGCGACGTACAGCGGCGACACGCGGTTCTACCCGTCCACCGCAACCGGCAGCCACAGCGTCGCCCAGGCGGCGACCACCACCACGGTGACCGCCACCCCCGATCCGTCGGTGACCGGGCAGAGCATCGCCTTCGTCGCCAGGGTCGCGCCCGACGCGCCCGGCGCGGGCGTGCCCACCGGCACGGTGACGTTCGACTTCGGCGACGGCCAACCGCCCGTCAGTGTCCCGGTGTCGGGCGGCACCGCTGTCGCGGAGCACACCTACAGCGCCGCGGGCCCCTACCCGGTCAGCGTGAGCTACAGCGGCGACCTCGCCTTCGCCCCGTCCACCGGCACGGACGGCCACCTCGCCGAACCGGCCGCCAGCAGCACGCGGCTGAGCGTGTCGCCCGAACCGTCCGCGGTCGGCCAGGCGGTGGCGTTCACCGCGACCGTGGCCGCCGTCCCGCCCGGCTCCGGTACCCCGACCGGCACCGTGACGTTCGACTTCGGCGACGGAACCCCACCGCAGGAGGCACTCCTCACCACGGGCGCCGCCACGACGACGCACACCTTCGTCTCCACCGCCGACGGCCCCCGCACGATCACCGCCACCTACAGCGGCGACGCCGACTTCACCGCTTCCGCGGACCAGGACACCCACACCGTCGAGCCGGCCGCGACGACCACCGTGATCACCTCGGCGCCCGATCCGGCGGCCGTGGGCGAACAGGTGGCGTTCACCGCGACCGTGGCCGCCGTCCCGCCCGGCTCCGGCACACCGACCGGCAGCGTGACGTTCGACTTCGGCGACGCCACCGACCCGGTCACCGTGCCCCTGACCGGCGGCACGGCCGACGCCACCCACGCCTACCCCCGGACCGCCGCACAGCCCTACCCCGTCACGGCCGTCTACCAGGGCACGGCCGACTTCACCCCCTCCTCGGCCACCGCGACGCAGACCGTGACCGCGGCCGCGACCACGACCGCGATCACCTCGGCGCCCGATCCGGCGGCCGTGGGCGAACAGGTGGCGTTCACCGCGACCGTGGCCGCCGTCCCGCCCGGCTCCGGCACACCGACCGGCACCGTGACGTTCGACTTCGGCGACGGCACCACCGCGGCCGCCACCCTCACCGACGGGACGGCGACCACGGTCCACACCTACACCGAGACCGCCGCGGAACCGTACCCGGTGTCAGCCGCGTACACCGGGACGGCCGACTTCGCCCCGTCGACCGGCACCGCCACCCAGTCCGTGACCGCGGCCGCGACCACGACCGCGATCACCTCGGCACCCGAACCGGCCGTCACCGGACGGGAATCGACCTTCCTCGCGTACGTCACCGCCGCGACCCCCGCCGCCCCGCCGCCCACCGGCACCGTCACCTTCGACTTCGGCGACGGCTCGCCGCCGCAGACGGTACCGGTGAACGGGGGAGTGGCCGAGGCGACCCACACCAACCCCGCCGCGGGCACCGCGTACACGGTCACCGCCGACTACAACGGGGACGCCGACTTCTCCCCCTCCGCGGCCGCCAGGACGCATGCGGTCACCCAGGCCGGGACGGCCACGACGGTCAGCGCCGACCCGTACCCCTCGGTCCCCGGCGAGCAGGTGACGTTCACCGCGACCGTGGCCGCCGACCCGCCCGGCGCCCGCACCCCGCAAGGGGCGGTCACCTTCGACTTCGGCGACGGCAGCCCCCCGGTCGCCGCGCCCCTGACCGGCGGCACGGCGACGACCACCCACACCTACCCCACCGCCGCCGGCAGCCCCTACACCGTCACCGCCTCCTACGGCGCGGACACCGACTTCCTCGCCTCCACCGGCACCCTGACGCACACCGTCGACCACGCCCCGACCACCACCACCGTCACCGCCGACCCGCAGCCGTCGGTGACCGGCGCACCCGTTACCGTTACCGCCACTGTCACCTCGACCGCCCCCAACACGCCGACAGGGACGGTGACGTTCGACTTCGGCGACGGCACCGCGCACCTGACCGCACTCCTGCAGGACGGCACCGCGACAGTGGTGCACGCCTACCCGGCCGGCACCGCGGACGCCGGCCCGCTGACGATCACCGCGACGTACGACGGCGACGAGAACCTCGCCCCGTCCCAGGGCAGCACGCCCCACACCGTGGCCCCCGCCCCGACCACGACCAGCGTCACCGCGTCGGCCGCGCCCTCCGCGGTGGGCCAGACCGTGACAGTGTTCGCGCGCGTCGTCGCCCTCGAGCCGGCCACCGGAGCACCGGCCGGCACGGTCACCTTCGACTTCGGTGACGGAACGACGCCGTCGACCGCCCCGGTCACCGACGGCGTGGCCACGGTGACGCACGCCTACACCGGCACCGCCGGCAGCCCCTACACGATCACCGCGACATACGACGGCAGCCCCGACTTCGCGGCCTCCTCGGGCACATGGGCCCAACAAGTCGACGCCGACGTGTCCACCACCTCCACCACCGTCACCGCCACCCCGCAGCCCTCACCGGCCGGCCAAGCCGTCACCTTCACCGCCACCGTCGAGGTGCTCCCACCCGCCGCGGGCACCGCGACCGGCACCGTCACCTTCGACTTCGGCGACGGCAGCCCCCCGGTCGCCGCGCCCCTGACCGGCGGCACGGCGACGACCACCCACACCTACCCCAGCGCCGCCGGCAGCCCCTACACCGTCACCGCCCGCTACAGCGGCGACGCCGACTTCGCGGGCTCCGCGCAGATCACCACCCAGCTCGTCGAACCGTCCGCGTCCTCCACCACCCTCGAGACGGCCCCCGCCCCCTCCCTGAGCGGCCAGCCCGTCACCCTCACCGCCACCGTCACCGCCGCAGGCCCAGGCACCGGCACGCCGACCGGCACGGTCACGTTCGACTTCGGCGACGGCACACCCACCCAGACCGCCGCCCTGTCCGCCGGCACCGCCACCGTCCTGCACGCCTTCTCCTCCTCCGGCAGCCCCTACCCGCTGACCGCCACCTACCACGGTGATCCGGACTTCCTCGGCTCCACCGCCTCCGGCACCCAGACGGTGACCCCGGCACCCACCGTCACCTCGGTGAACGCCCCGGGCCCCTCGCTGACCGGACAGACCGTCACCTTCACCGCCACCGTCACCGCGCCGACCGCGGGCGCCGGCACACCGGCGGGCAGCGTGACGTTCGACTTCGGCGACGCCACCAGCCCGGTCACCGTGCCGATCCTCGCCGGGGTGGCCGTCGTGCCCCACACCTACGCCACCACCGCCGGCAGCCCCTACACCGTCACCGCCGCCTACGACGGCGACGCCGACCACACGGCATCGACCGGCACACTGCCCCACACCGTCCACGCCGCCCCGACCACCACCACCGTCACGCTCACACCGCAGCCCACGACACCGGGCCGGCCGGTCACGGTGACGGCGACCGTCGCCCCGGTCGCGCCGGGCGGCGGAGTGCCGACCGGCACGGTCACCTTCACCTTCGGCGCCGACGACCCGCCCATCACTGTCCCGCTCGACGGCTCCGCCGCCACGATCAGCCACACCGACGCCACCCCGTCCCTGGCCCCCCACACGTTCACCGCCACCTACAACGGAAGCGCCGACCACACCACCTCGATCGGAACGGCCACCCACACGACCGTGCCGGACACCACCACGACCACGGTCAGCGCCGACACCGCGCCCACCACGGTCGGCCAGGCCGTGACCTTCACCGCGACCATCGCCCCCACGCAGCCCGGCGCCCTGGACCCCACGGGCAGCGTGACGTTCGACTTCGGCGACGCCACCGGCCCGGTCAGCGCGCCCGTCCTCGCCGGGACGGCCGTCGTGTCCCACACCTACGCCACCACCGCCGGCAGCCCCTACACCGTCACGGCCGCCTACAGCGGCGACACCTACGCCACCGCCTCCACCGGCACCACCACCCACACCGTCCAACCGGCACCGACCACCCTGGAGATCCAGTCCACCAGCCAGACGCCGGTGGCCGGGCAACCGATCACCGTGACCGCCGCCGTCACCCCCGCCACGCCCACGACCGCGGCACCCACCGGGACCGTGACGTTCGACTTCGGCGACGGCAGCCCGTCCGTCCCCGTCCCCCTCCAGGCCGGCACCGCCGCCGTCGCGCACACCTACCCCCACGCCTCCGGCACCCCTTACCAGATCACCGCCACCTACAGCGGCGACACCGACTTCGCGCCCGCCGACGGCGTCCACTCCCAGAGCGTCGGCCGGGCCGCCACCGCCACCGCCACCGCCGTCAGCACGACACCGAACCCCTCACCGGCAGGCCGGCCGGTCACCGTCACGGCGTCGGTGACCCCGGTGGCGCCGGCGACCGGTACCCCGACCGGCACGGTGACCTTCGACTTCGCCGACGGCGGGGAACCGGTGACCGCCGTGCTGACCGACGGCGCCGCGACGATCACCCACACCTACCCGCACACCGCCGGCAGCCCGTTCACCCTGACCGCCACCTACAGCGGAGACGGCGACTTCACCGCCTCCAGCGGCACCCGCACCCAGTCCGTCGCGCGGATCCCGACGGCCACGCAGGTCAGCGACGAGCCGGACCCGGCGCTGACAGGCCAACCGGTGACGGTCACCGCGACGGTGGCGACGGTGCCACCCGGCGCGGCCACGCCGACGGGCACCGTGACGTTCGACTTCGGCGACCACACCGACCCGCAGACGGTCCCGCTCGTCGCCGGGACCGCGACCGCACCGCACGCGTACACCGCCTCCTCAGGCGCCCAGAGCACGATCACCGCGACCTACAGCGGCGACACCGACGCCGAACCCTCGGTCGGCACGACCCCCCACACCACGCTCAGGGGCGTCACCACCACCATGATCGACTGCTCGAGCGACCCCTCCGCAGCCGGCCAGCCGATCACCGTCACCGCCTCCGTCACCGCCGTCCCACCGAGCACCGGCCAACCCGAGGGCACCGTCACCTTCGACCCGGGCGACGGCACCGGTCCCGTCACCGTGGAACTCGTAGGCGCCATCGCCACCTACACCCACAGCTACCTCCACGCGTCGCCCACCCCCCACCAGATCACCGCCGCCTACAGCGGGAACGCCGACTTCCGCCCCTCCGCCGGGGACCACACCCACCAGGTCGCCCCGGCCGCGACGCTCACCACCATCTCCCCACCCCCCGAACCGACACCCGTGGGCCAACCGGCGACGATCACGGCGACCGTCACAGCCGCCGCCCCCGGCTCGGGCACCCCCACCGGCACCGTCACCCTCGACTTCGGTGACGGCGAGCCACCGGTCTCCGCCCTGCTGGTCAACGGGACGGTCAGCCTCACCCACACCTACCCGCACACCGCCGGCACCCCGTTCACGGTCACCGCCACCTACGGCGGCGACGCCGACTTCACCTCCTCCACCGGCGCCGCCACCACCGCCGTCACGCCCGCCGCCACCACCACCACGCTCCTGACGACACCGAACCCGGCCACCCCCGGAACGCCGGTCACCGTCATCGCCAGGACCACCGCGGCCACACCGCAGGCCGGACCCCCCTCCGGCACGGTCACCATCGACTTCGGCGACGCGACCCCACCGGTGACGGTGCCGCTGACGGGCGGCGTCGCCACCGCCACCCACACCTACGACGCCACGGCAAGCCCCTACACCCTCACCGCCTCCTACGGCGGCGACGCCGACTTCACCGCCTCCACGGCGACCACCACCCAGACCGTGACCGCCGACACGGTCCTCACCACCACGACGGTCACCTCCTCCCCCCAGCCGTCGGTGACCGGCCAGACCGTGTCGTTCACCGCCACCGTGACACCGGTCGACAGCGGCGGCGTGCCCACCGGAACGGTGACGTTCGACTTCGGCGACGGCCAGAGCCCGGTGACCGCGACACTGGCCGGCGCGACCGTGACCGTCCCGTACACCTACCCGCACACCACCGGCAGCCCCTACACCGTCACCGCCA
>NZ_CBDRBL010000066.1:0-39492 GCF_965342175.1 Actinacidiphila sp. bgisy167 | reverse complement strand
CGTGCGGGTGCGCGGAACGCCGGAAGAGTGTACCCACTCAAGATCGCGTCGCCAGAAGCGCCTTCTGCAACGGGAGCACGGGGCAGGTGCGGCCGCCCTCCGGAACGTCCGCGCGAGCGCCCTCCGCCGCGCTCCCCACCGGAGCAGGGACGGGGACCGCGGGCGGCGCCTGGTACTCCGCGGCACCGCACGGACAGTGCGCACAGGCGTACGGCAGGCGCAGCGTCCCCCCGGGCGACCACAGCCCCGCCCCGGCCAGCCAGCCCTCCGGCGCCGACAGCCAGGTCGCGCGGCGCTCCCCGGGCCGCCACACCACGATCGACGTGCCGTGCGGACCGTCCGCGCGCAGCGCCACCGCGCACGCCTCCGGCATCAGCACCTGGCCGGGCTGCGCCGCGAACGGGGTCAGCACCGCGTCCGGGACGCGCAGGCACTCGGCGAACCGCATGGGCCGCCGGCTGCCCAGCACGCCCCAGCCGATGCGGTCCTCGCCCGTGGCGTCGCTGCGCACCACCAGCAGCCCGCTGTCCGGCTCCGCCAGCAGCAGGCGGTCGTTGCTCGCCTCGGTGATCTGCAGCAGCGGGCTGACCGCCCCGGCCCGCTCCAGGTCGACGGCGACCGTCTTGACCGTCCCCTCCGCCTCGCGGTCGAGCGCCAGCAGCCGCCCCGTCCGGTCCAGCCACGCGCCGCCCCCGCAGCGCCCCGGGACCTCCGCCAGCCGGCGTGGACGCAGCGCCTGGTCGTCGTGGACGAGCCACACGGCCGACATCTCGCGCACCGGGTCGTAGGTGAGGGCGTACACCTCGCCTGAGGCGACCGGAGGCAGCAGCCGCGCCTCCGCGTCCCCGCCCGGGAGCGAGCCGACGAGATGCTCGCCGGTGCCCGGACCGGCCGGGTAGAGCAGGACGATGTCGTGGCGGTCGGCGACCCGGCGGCGGATCACCACGCGGCCGTCGGGCAGCGGCGTCACCTCGGAGCACTGCTCCTCCGGCTGGTTGCCGGGCAGGGGCACGGTGTACGGCTCCGGCCCGCCGAGCGTCCAGCGCTCGGGATACCAGCCGTCGCCGCCCGGTCCCTGGGCGAGGCAGGCGGCGTAGGAGCCGTCCGCGGCGATCGTGAACGCGGCCCGCCGCACGGTGGTGGTCTCGGTTGCGCAGGCTGTCATGGTGTCGCTCACCTCCACGCCACGACGCTAGTTTTCGCACGCCCGGTCGTCCGACAAGAGTCGGTCGTCTTCACACGTAAGAGTGGCTCCCGTCTCCTTCCGCCGGACTTCGGATGCTCGATGTGCTCATGACCAGCCCGGGGATTCCGGCGGCCTGGCGGCGGCGCGGTAACCTCGACCCGTGCCGAAACTGTCCGTCGTCATCGCCGCCCTCGAAGCCCTCTGGCCCCCGGCGTGGGCCGAGCAGTGGGACGCCGTCGGCCTCGTCTGCGGGGACCCGGACGCGGAGGTCGGCCGCGTGCTGTTCGCCGTCGACCCGGTCCTCGAGGTCGTGGAGGAGGCGATCGCCGTCGGCGCCGACCTGCTGGTCACACACCACCCCCTCTACCTGCGCGGGACGACGACGGTGGCGGCGACCGGCTTCAAGGGCCGCGTCGTGCACACCCTGATCAAGAACGACATCGCGCTGCACGTGGCGCACACCAACGCCGACCGGGCCGACCCCGGCGTCTCCGACGCCCTCGCCGAGGCCGTCGGCCTGCGGGTCACCGGCCCCCTCGTGCCCGACCCCGCCGACCCGGCGGGCCGCCGCGGCCTCGGCCGTGTCGGCGAGCTGACGGAGCCGGTGACGCTGGCGGAGTTCGCCCGCCGGGCCGCGGCCGGCCTGCCGGCCACCGCGACCGGACTGCGCGTCGCGGGCGACCCCGAGCGGCAGGTCCGCACCGTCGCGGTCTGCGGCGGCTCCGGCGACAGCCTCTTCGACGACGTGCGCAGGGCCGGGGTGGACGTCTACCTCACGGCCGACCTGCGCCACCACCCGGCGTCCGAGGCACAGCAGGCGGGCCCGCCGGCGCTGGTCGACGCCGCCCACTGGGCCACCGAATGGCCCTGGTGCGCCCAGGCCGCGCGCCGCCTCGACGAGCTCTCGCAGCGGCACGGCTGGGCGCTGCGCACCTATGTCTCGCGCGCCGTCACCGACCCGTGGACGGCCCACGCCCCGGCACTTCCCCTTGACGAACCCACGACCTCAGGAGCCCCCCGCTGAAAGCCGCGCCCGCAGACCAGATCCGACTGCTCGAGGTCCAGGCCCTCGACTCGCGCCTCGCGCAGCTGGAACACAAGCGCAAGAACCTGCCCGAGCACGCGGAGATCGAGCGCCTCGGCTCCGACGTGACCCAACTGCGCGACCTGCTGGTCGCCGCCCAGACCCAGGAGAGCGACACCGCCCGCGAGCAGACCAAGGCCGAGCAGGACGTGGACCAGGTGCGCAAGCGCGCCGTCCGCGACCAGGAGCGGCTGGACTCCGGCGCGGTCTCCTCCCCGAAGGACCTGGAGAACCTGCAGCGCGAGATCGCCTCGCTCGCCAAGCGGCAGAGCGACCTCGAGGACGTCGTCCTGGAGGTCATGGAACGCCGCGAGGGCCTGCAGGAGCGGGTCCAGGAGCTGACCGGGCGCCTGGAGTCCGTGCAGGCCAAGGCCGCCGAGTCCGAGGCGCGCCGCGACAGCGCGCTGCGGGAGATCGACGCCGAGGGCTCCACGGTCGTCAAGGAGCGCGACATCATGGCCGCGTCGGTCCCCGCCGAGCTGCTGAAGCTCTACGACAAGCTGCGTGCCCAGTCCGGCGGCGTCGGCGCCGCCCGGCTCTACCAGAAGCGGTGCGAGGGCTGCCGGCTGGAGCTGAACATCACCGAGCTCAACGAGGTGCGGGCGGCCGCCGCCGACGAGGTCGTGCGCTGCGAGAACTGCCGGCGCATCCTCGTCCGCACCCCCGAGTCGGGTCTGTAATGGCCCGTACGTTCGTGGTGGAGGCCGACGGCGGGTCCCGGGGCAACCCGGGACCGGCCGGGTACGGCGCCGTCGTCCGCGACGCCGCCACGGGCGAAGTCCTCGCCGAGGCCGCCGAGTTCATCGGCACACACACCAACAACGTCGCGGAGTACCGGGGCCTGATCGCCGGGCTGCGCGCCGCGTGCGCGCTCGACCCGCAGGCCCGGGTGCGGGTGCGGATGGACTCCAAACTGGTCGTCGAGCAGATGTCCGGCCGCTGGAAGATCAAGCACCCGGACATGCGGCCGCTGGCCGCCGAGGCGAAGGCGCTCCTGCCGGCGGAGCAGGTCAGCTACGAGTGGATCCCGCGCGAGAAGAACAAGCACGCCGACCGGCTCGCCAACGAGGCGATGGACGCGGGCAAACGCGGCAGGCAGTGGGAGCCCGGGCGCTCCGCCGCAGCACTGGCCACCGCCGCCACGGAGCCCGTGCCGGTGCCGGTCGGCGACGGCGCGAGTGAGGGCGCGGCCGCCACGGCCGGCGAGGCACTCAAGGCCCCGCCCGTGGGCTGGGCGTCGGCGGCCGACCTCGGCACGCCCACCACCTTCGTGCTGCTGCGGCACGGGGAGACCCCGCTCACCGCGGAGAAGCGCTTCTCCGGCAGCGGAGGCGACGACCCGGACCTCTCCGAGAAGGGCCGCCGGCAGGCGCAGCGCGTCGCCGACGCCCTCGCCGCCCGGGGCACCGTCCAGGCCGTCGTCACCTCACCGCTGGCCCGCTGCCGGCAGACCGCGCAGCTGGTGGCGGACCGGCTCGGGCTCGACGTACGCGTCGACGAGGGGCTGCGCGAGACCGACTTCGGTGCATGGGAGGGGCTGACCTTCGCCGAGGTGAAGGAACGCCACCCGGCCGAACTCGACGCCTGGCTCGGCTCCGCCAAGGCCGCCCCGCCCGGCGGGGAGAGCTTCGCCGCCGTCGCCCGCCGGGTCGCCCTGGCCCGGGACAAGCTCATCGCCCGCTACGCCGGGCGCACGGTGCTGGTGGTCACCCACGTCACGCCGATCAAGACCCTCGTGCGGCTCGCTCTGGGGGCCCCGCCGGAGTCGCTGTTCCGGATGGAGCTGTCGGCGGCGGCGCTGTCGGCGGTGGCGTACTACGGGGACGGGAACGCGTCGCTGCGACTGCTCAACGACACGTCCCACCTGCGCTGACGCGGCCGTCGTCGCGCGCGGCTCGGGGCGCACGGGGCGGGACCGGGGGTGCCCCCCGCCCGCCCCATGTCCCGGGTGGCCGACCGCCGGTGGGGGCGTCGCACGGGATACGGGACGCCCCGCGCGGCGCTCAGTGGACGTCCGTCACCAGCACGTCGAGGCGGCCGGGGCCGGCCACCTCCACCGTGAAGCCGAGGTCGCGGAGCGCCACGACCAGCGCGTCGGGGTTTTCGGGGCGCGCCCCGGACTCCAGCAGGGCTCGCACGATCCGCCCCTTCGTCGCCTTGTTGAAGTGGCTGACGACCTTGCGCGTCTGCGCCTGCACCACCCGCACCGTCGCCGTCCGCCCCGCCAGCGCGCTGCGCGGTGCCGGCTTCCACGCCGCCCCGTACGCCGTGGACCGCAGGTCGAGCAGCAGGCCGCCGCCCGCGGCCTCCGCCGCGTCGGGCAGGGCCTCGGCGAGGTGCGTGCGCCAGTACGCGGCGAGCGGCCCGAGCGCGGGCAGCTTCACGCCGATCGAGCAGCGGTACGCCGGGATCGCGTCGCGGACGCCGACCACGCCCCACAAGCCGGAGAAGACCAGCAGGGACCGGGCGGCGCGGCGGCGGGCCGCGGCGTCCAGGGTGCCGAGGCCGAGGGCGTCGTAGAGCACGCCGGTGTAGATCTCGCCGGCCGGCCGGGTCGGCGCGTCGCGCAGCCCCGCGTTGCGGGCGATCTCGCCGCGCAGGCCGGGGCTGAGCCCGAGCACGTCCGCCGCCTTGTCCTCGTCGCCGCCGGAGCAGAGCCCGACGAGCTCGTCCAGCACCGTCGCTCGGGCCGTGGTGAGCCCGGGCAGGGAGAGGGTCCCCAGGTCGACGGCGGGGCCGTTGCCGTCGGAGGCCTTGCCCTCGGACGGCGGTAGCAGGACGAGCACGGTGGTTCTCCTTCACGTTTCCTCGTGCAGCAGCCTACGGCCGTCCGAGGCGGGCCCGGCGCCTGCCTCGTCCCGCCCTGCGCCGGGCCGGCCGTCCCGTCGACTACCATGGTCACCACGGCAGACGAGCCGAGCGGGCGGCCGCGTCAGGACCTCGGTCCTGCCGAGGAACGTCCGGGCTCCACAGGGCAGGGTGGTGGGTAACGCCCACCCGGGGTGACCCGCGGGACAGTGCCACAGAAAACAGACCGCCGGGGCCGCAAGGCTCCCGGTAAGGGTGAAACGGTGGTGTAAGAGACCACCAGTGCCCAGGGTGACCTGGGCAGCTAGGTAAACCCCACCCGGAGCAAGGTCAAGAGGGACCGTCGCGAGACGGTCCTGCGCGGACGTTCGAGGGCTGCCCGCCCGAGTCCGCGGGTAGACCGCACGAGGCCGGCGGCAACGCCGGTCCTAGATGGATGGCCGTCGCCCGGCCGGCCGCGAGGCCGACCGGGGACAGAACCCGGCGTACAGCTCGACTCGTCTGCCCCCACCTGCGGCTTTGCTTGGGAAAGGGCCTCTGACCTGCGTCGGAGGCCCTTTCCGGTCTTTCGGGGGCTTGCCGCGTTAGGCGGCGGAAAGTCCCTCGGAAGTCCCTCTGACAGCGCTGAAAGTCCCTGCAAAGTCCCTGGGACGGAGAGGCAGGGGGATGCCCCGCGGGGGCTGCTCGCTCTGCCTGTCGCCGTCGACCTCGACACAGCGAACAAGGCGCTGACGATCGGCCGCAGCACGGATTACGCGCTGGCGAAGCGGGGCGAGTACCCGGTCATGCTCCTCAAGCTCGGCAACGCGGACGTGTGGTCACAGCGGATCTCCACCGCCTGCTGGGTATCGTCCCGGAGGGCGGACGCGGGGAGAGCGAACTCGCTGTATGGCCCATCGGCCGGACGGCGGGTCGGGCCTGCCGCTCGTCCGTGCCCAGAGTGTTCTCACGCATCGCCGCTCGCAGCCGGGCGAGCATCCTCGTGCTGACCCAACCGGCGTGGCGGATCCCCGTCCGGGCATCGGGAGGTGTATAGGAAGAGGCCAGTGCGGACGGCGCAGTCCGCAGGGTGAGGCCGAGGTGGTCGATGGCGGGCGGGGCGCACGAGGAGCTGGCACGGTACGGCCAGCTTGGTGATCTGGGTCTTGAGTTGCTGCGACGCGTCGGGCGTCAGGTGGCACGATCCCAGGGATTCCCACCGCCCGAAGGTCATGCCGCGTGGACAGACGAGGCCGTCGACGAGCTCCTGTTCGAGATGATCAGCAGGAAAGGCGAGAACTTCCTCCTGACCTGCTTCCTGAAGACGGTCGACGACGCCTCCCTGGAGAAGATGTTCTTCACGTCGATCAGGAATTTCCTGATCGACGAAGCCAAACGTACCGAGCGGGGAAAGCTGCGGCGGCGCTTCGCCGCGCGCCTTGGCGCGGACAGTCGGTTTCGCGCGGTGGCTGGTACTTCGCCCCGGTGGGCCCTGACCTCTCATCCGCCCGGCGCCGTCTGGCAAGGCGATCTTGATGAACTGGTCAAAGCCGCCTGGGAAGTGCGTGGAGTATGGATCACTGCCTGGAACCACTCCGGGCCGACTCCCAGGGAAACCGTGCGCGCCCTGATGGCCGTACTCACCGGAGTGCTGGAGGCAGCAGGTGGAGCGGTCCGGGAGGAAGAACTGGCCAAGGTTCTTGAAGCCCGCTTCGAGCTACTCGCTCCTGCCGAGTTCATCGCGCTGTACGCGGATGATGGCGCGCTCATCGACTCTGCCATCGATCCGGAACACGGGACCGTTCCCGTGGAGGCCGAGACCGTAGCCGGGGAAATCTGGGCCGACATGTCCTCGCAGGAGCGGAGGCTCCTGTCGCTCCTGGAAGACGATCCGGCAGAAGTCTCCGTCCTGCTTGGACTCGGGCGCCGACAGACGTCCGCGATCATGGATGCGCTGCGTGAGAAGCTCATGCTGGCTCTGACCGCTGCAGGTAGCGATCCCCGAGAGGTAGCCGCAGCGCTGCTGCGCCGCAGCAGTGAACCCCCCTGACGTTCGGCGAGTGACGTCGTTTGTCCATAGTGGGAACAGACCGCCGAGAGGAATGGGGCCGCCCGATGAGCCAGGCATCGAGCAGCGCATATGAGCGGCTGCGCGCTACAGCCGCCCAGCTGCATGTTCCCGATGCGGTCTGTACCGCGGCGGCGGCAGCGCCGGGTGATCCCCGACCGGGCCAGATCTGGCGCGCTGTGTGGGAAGGCGTCGTCGAGGTTGTGGCTATCGCGGCGGTCGATGACACTGCGGTGCACGCCTTGCCGGTCTCCCTGGAGACACGCTTCCATGACTCCGACACGGTGCTGCTGCCCGCCGAGGCTTCCACCCTGGAGCAGCCGTTTGCCCTGTGGTGCGGTCTGGGTAGGCGTCTCCCGTGGTATGTCCTGGACCGGCAGGTCAGCGAGCTGTCCGTTCCCTTGGAAGCCGACGGCTCACCCGCCCCGGATGCCTCCGGGTACCGCTATGGCAGCCCCCTTCCCAGTCACGCCTCGCAGGCGGCCGAATTCCGCTCGACCCTCGCCGACACCATGGACGTGCTGGCGACGGCGCGCTGGGCGCCTCGGGGCAGTGGCGGTCTGCCTGCCCTGCTGAAGCAGTGCGGCTTGGGTCCCACCGAACTGATCCATCGCCTGAGCATCAAGCCACCGCGCGCCCTCGCGCTGCTGCGCGCGCAGGCACCGCTCACCCCGCCCGAAGCTCGCCTCCTCGCACCGACCCTGGGCATGTCTGCGGACGCGATCCTGGCTGCCAATCCGCCGTTGCCCGACCGTTTGGTGCACGAGCTGAGTCGCCCCGCCCGCCGCGAACAGATCCGTCGGCTCGCCCACCTCACCGGAACCGCTGAACAGGAAGCCCGCCGGCAGGCACTCTTTGCCACACTCACACTGGCAGCGCGTCAGGAGCGCCCTGCGGAAGCGGACTGGCCTGCTCGGGTAGACCGCTATTTCCACGTTCACCTAGGCCCGGAGAGCGAGTGATGGACTACCTGCGCCGTGCCGCGGCCCGTACCCAGGCCAAGGCCATGCTCGCCGTTCTGCAGCGCGACCACCCCGGCGCTGCCGAGCGGTTGGGCGACGGCGCCCTTGACGAGCTGCGGCAGTGGCCCGGCCTTGAGGTCAGGGACGTACCCGACGATCGCTCCAGCGGCGGTTGCAGTGTCTCCGGCGCCTATTTCGCTGGCACTCCTGCCGTCCTCGCCGTCGCCACCTCTGCCAGCCTGGCCCGCCGCGAGTTCACCGGTCTCCATGAGCTGGGCCACCACCTGCAGCAGACCGTGGTGGAGTTGATGGACGTGCTGCTTGCCGAGTCCGACGGTGGCGCCGCCCTGGAGGATGCTGCCTGCGATGCCTTCGCCGCCGACATCCTTCTGCCCGACACACTCGCCGATCGCCATATCACTGCCGTCGGCCCCACGGCGGACGCCGCAGTCGCGCTGTGGCGGGTGAGCAATGCCTCCCGTATGGCGGCGTGCGTGAAAGCCAGCGAACGCCTCCCAGCTCCCGGCCACATCCTGCTCCTCGACCGCGACGGCATCCTCGCCTTCGGTGCCTCCCACGGCCTGCCCCCACTGCGGCGCGGTAGCGACCAGAGCCAGGTCCCGGTCCTGCGCACGGCCTTGTCGGGCCAGGGACACGCCGAGGGACGTGGCCGGCTTGCCTACCGTGACGGCGCCGTCGCCGGTGAGGAGCTGTACCTGCAGACCGCGGCCATGGACGGCTACGTCCTGGCCGTCGCCGTCACCGACCTCGCGCCCTGGAGGACCTTCGCGCCCTCCGTTCGATACAACGGCCCCGAGCCCGCTAGCTACACCTGCGCACACTGTGGGGAGGACTTCACCTCCTTCGCCCGCGCCTGCGCACGCTGCGAGTCCGCCCCGTGCCCCGACTGCGGCTGCTGCGGCTGCGACCGCAAGGTGTCCGAGCGCCAGTGCAAGGCCTGCTTCGTAGTCCATCCGGCGGCCATGTTCGACGGCGCCAGCAGCCGCTGCCGCGACTGCGACTGAACCCTCTCGTCACACCCGTCGCACTACCGCCGAGTTACGTCGTCTGTCCCAAGCGAAGGCACCCACCCCGGGCGCCCCACCACGTACGGGACCCCGGAGCCGGCACCGGGTACCACGATCTACCCGGCCGGCAGAAACGAGCACGACAGCACGATGAGCGACAGCACCAAGGGAGCCTTCGACGCCTTCGATGAGGAACTCAACCTCGACGGCCGCGAGCGCAAGAGCGCCCAGAAGCGGCACAACGAGATCACCGAACACCTGGTGAACGCCGGCCTGGCCATCGCCCGCGTTGACGGCCTTCATCGTCTCGTCGGGAAAGTCGGCGAGAAAGTGCCGCACCGGGAGCTCGGCGGAGAAGTACCCCGTCATGCGGGCCAGCGCGGCGAGCGACCGCTCCAGGTGCTCGGCGGTGCGCAGGTAGCGGGAGACGTAGTCGGAGTGGGGCGAGTAGATGTGCAGTCCGAAGTCGTTGGTCACCTCGGCGGCCGCGGGCGTTGGCGGCAGTGAGCGCAGCAGGATGTCGAGCGCGTCGGGCCCGGTGACCGGAAGGTGGTCGTGCAGGCCCTGGCTGGTCCGGGCGATCCGGGCGCTCAGCTCCAGCCGGGGAAGGTCCGCCATTACCGACGCCACGAACGTGTCGGCGTCGAACTCGGCGCACGCTGCCCGGACTTCGCGGCCGATGCGGGCGATGCGCTCGGCGTTGAGGGCGGTCTCTTTCAGGGGAACCTTCGCGGTCATGGGTAAACCCTAGGGGCGGCTACGGGGGCATCCTCGTGTTCTCGCCGCGGGTCCTCCGGCGGTGTGAACGCGCGGGCTTTCGGCTATCGGACGGCGGCGCGGTACAGCAGCCGGCGGTGGCGGGAACTGTCACAGGGAGAGGCGGTGTGGAGGGTGGCGAGGTTGTCCCACACGACCAGGTCGCCCTGCTCCCAGCGATGACTGTAGACGTACGGCGCGCTGGTCGTGTGCTCCAGCAGCTCCTCCAGCAGCGCGCGGCTCTCCTGCTCCGCGAGCGTGCTGATGCCGCTGATCACCATGGAACCGAGCAGCAGCGAGCGGGCGCCGGTTACGGGGTGGGTCAGCACGAGCGGGTGTACGACCTCCGGACTCGCGGCCAGGCTCCCGTCGGCGATCGACGACTGGCCGCCGCTGGCCTGGCTCTGCAGCGCGCCGAGCCGCTCGACGGAGTGCACCGCGCGCATCGGCTCAATCCGCTGCCGCACCGCCGGGGCGAGGCCGGCGTATGCGCGTGTCGCGTCGGCGAAGCGGGTCTCACCGCCGCTTGCCGGGGTGATGACCGAGTAGAGCATCGTCGCCGAGGTGAGCTGGGGCTTGAAACTGTTGTCGGCGTGCCACTCCTCCTCGTTGTCCCCGTCGTAGACCCCGATGTGCTTGCCGTCCTCGACGATGTTGCTGATGACGGTCAGCCCCGGGAAGCCACCGACGGCGTACCGGCGGTCGACGCCGATGTCCACCGTCCCGAAACAGGAGGCGACGGTCAGCAGATCGGCGTGGGTCAGGTGCTGGCGGGGCACGATCAGCAGCCGGTGCCGATGCAGGGCCGCCGTCAGCTGGGGCGCGAGCCTCTCGGCGTCGGTCGCGAGATCGGCGTCGACGACGGCGCCGAAGCCGCTCTCGTCGAGCGGGCGCAGCGACAGGTCCATCGCCACTCCTTCCGGACAGTGACCTGATCGGTCAGAACTGGGGCGAGGGCTGGAAGACGCTGATGTCCTTGACGCCGGAGGCGGCCATGCACAGCCGCTCGATGCCTATGCCAAGTCCGACGCTGCTGCCTGGGACACGTCCCGTGTCGATCGCCTCCCGGGCCAGGGCCTGCTCGTCGTCGTACAGGTCCACCGCGCGGGCCCGGTCGACGAACGCGGCCCCGTCGGGCTCGTCCTCGTAGCCGTGGACGACCTCGATGCCGTCGACCAGGACCTCGAAGCGGTTGAGGACGCAGGTCGTGCCGGGCGTCAGCCGCGCGCACGGCTCGTCCCCACCGACCGGGTACTCGGTCAGGAACAGCGCGGCACCGGTGCTCTGGGGTTCGAGCTCGCGCTCCACGTACTGCCCGAGGACCGTCTTGAACGGCACGTCCACGCCTATGCCCAGGTGGGCGGCCATCTGAGCAGGCAGGTCGCCGAGGGGCTCGCGGTGCAGGTCGATGCCGAACTGGTCGCGGACGTGGTCGGCGACGGACACGCGCTGCGGGCTGTAGGGGAGGTGCGGGCCGATCAGCCTCTCGGCGAGCGCCAGGAGGAAGTCGAAGTCCTCGCCGGCGGCGTAGAGGTCGAGCATCTGGAACTCGGGTGCGTGCAGCGCATCGGGCTTCTCGGGCCGGAAGCACGCGCCGATCTCGAAGATGCGCCGGTGGTACTCCAGGTTCACGCGCAGGGCCGGGCCGATCATCGCCCGCAGGAACCGCCCGCCGTCATAGTCCAGCGGCAGACGTCGCCCCGGGCCGAGGTCGGCTCTGCGCATGGTCGGGGTGGTCACCTCGACGAAGGTCTCCGCGCGGAGGGTGTCCCGCAGGCTGAACAACAGGTCGGACTTCATGACGACGGGGTTGAGCACGGGTGCTCCTCAGGCCGTTGTTTCCAGGTGGAGTTCGTGGGAATCCGGGCTCCACGATGATCTGTCGTGTGGGTCCCCGGCGGGCCCACAAAAGTAGCCGCGCCCGCACGAGCAGCAGAAGCCCTCCTGCCCGCCCTGCCGCGCCCAACGGGCGCGAAACAGGGCCCGTTCAGGAACAGAATTTGTCGTTTTCGCAGGTCAAAAGCGGTGTACGCGCAACGGGGACGCAACGGTCCCATGCAACCGGCGCAACGGCCAGAGCCGTTGCGGCCCTCCTCGGCCCGGTTCTAGCGTGACTGGCCAAGCGCCCGGCGTGACCGCCACGCCACGCTCCTCCCAGGTGGAGGAGACGTGCTCCGGCGCGGCCCTCTCCACCCCGGCGTTCGCCCACGCCACGGCGTGCCGAGCCGACGGTCCAGCACCTCGCCGGACCCACGGCCCGGCAGTTCCACAGCCCGATCACCCGGACTCGCGGATCACCCGCGACCGAACAGGGAGAACTCGATGACCGCTACCGCCGGAATGACCCCGGACACCGGCCTGAAGGCCGGAATGACCCCGGACACCGGCCTGAAGGCCGGCATGCGCCCGGACGCCGTGGACCTGAAGCTCGGGATGCGCCCCGACGCCCCCGTGCTGAAGGCCGGCATGCGACCGGACGCCCCCAGCCTGAAGGCCGGCATGCGCCCCGACGCCGCGGACCTGAAGCTCGGGATGCGCCCCGACGCCCCCGTGCTGAAGGCCGGCATGCGCCCCGACAGCGCCCTCGTCGCCGCCTGACCCGCGGCTGAGCCACCCCTTCGTCGCACTCCGGCGCGCCCGCCAACGGCAGGTCGCCCGTGCTGCCCGCCCCGCGGGGGCGCGCCGGAGCCCGGCCCCCCTTTCATCCGTACCGCGTCGACTGGAGAACTGATGGGCAGCCCCGCCGCCGGCAGGACCCGCCAAGGCACCGGAGCGTCCGGCCCTGTGCGCAAGGCCCTCGGCCAGCAGCTCATCGCCGACCTGGAGAAGCTCTGCGGGCGCCCGACCATCGGCCTGTGGGACGTCGCCTGGGACCTTATGGCGATCGCCGCCGCAGCGATCGCCGGACACCTCATCGGCCACGTCGTTGGCCCCCTGCTCGCCGTCTGCTACATCGGGGTGCGCCAGCGCCACCTGTCCAACCTCGGCCACGAGTGCGTGCACTCCAAGCTCATGGCCACCCGCCGCGCCAACCGGATCGTCGGTTACCTCCTGACGGGTCTGCTCGGCGAAGGCTTCGAGCCCTACCGCAGCAGCCACTACGTCCACCACGCCAAGCTCGGCTCCGACGACGACCCGATGTTCCAGTCCTATCGCTCCGGCAACATCCGCGCCGCGGGCCGGGCGCCCAGCCGCCGCGCCTTCGTCCTGCGGGTCATCGTGCGCAACGCCCTGTGGCGGCTGCCGAAGACCGCGGTGCTGACCCTGCTCACCTGCGCGCCAGGGGAGACCTGGCGGGCCCTCGCCGCCCGGGCAGTGCTGTGGGCGGGGGTCGTCGCCGCGCTGTGGCCCGTGGGCGGCGTGCCGTACCTGCTGCTCTACTGGCTGCCCCCCCTCGTCCTGGTGCGGCCCGTCGTCACCTGGATCACCGATCTCGGCAACCATGCCGGGCTGATCGAGAACGGCGACATCCTCCTGCAGACCCGCGGTTGGACCTCCCACTGGCTCACCCGGCACCTGCTCGGCGGCCATCTCGACGACATGTTCCACCCCATCCACCACTGGTGCCCGCAGATCCCCTGGCGGCGCCTGCCCGAGGCCCGCGCCCTCACCGCGCAGCACCTGCCACGCTTCGGTGAAGTGCCTTGGTGCTCCGGCTACTTCTTCCGGCGCCGCGCCACCCCCGACCAGCCGTGCGTGATCGAGGACATCATCACCCGGCTCGCCGCCCCCGCCGCCTGCACCTCACGTCGGCACGCCTCGGCCGCCTGACCTCCCCCGCCCGACCTTGAACCCCGAACGGCACCGCCCACCCCGGCCGCGCGGCCGGAGCCAGGCGCGCGCCGTCGCCCGCCGCCGAGGAGGCGGCCCACCATGCCCCAGCCCGCGCCCGCCTCGTCGCCGGCCCTGAACAGCTTCGACGAGTTCACCCGGCTCGACGAAGTCGTCCTCGGCCGCGCCGATCACTACGACGCCCACCACACCGACACCTCGTGGCGGCTGTTCTTCTACGACAACGTCGCCCCGGTCCTCGGCCGGCACACCAGCCCGTCAGGGGAAGAGCTCCTGCCGATCCCCGCGCAGCTCGTCGACGAGCTCAACGAGGACATCGCCGGCCTGGCCGACGCCCTGACCGGATGCGGGGTGAAGGTATTGCGGCCCGCGGCGCCCGGCAAGGACGTCGACATCCGCTCCCCGCACTGGGACGCCAGGGCCACCCCGCCGCTCAACGTCCGCGACCAGACCATCATCCTCGGCAACACCATCGTGGAGACGGCACCCCACGTCCGTGCCCGCATCTTCGAGAACGACCTGCTCAAGCCCGCCTTCTACCGTTACTACCAGGACGGGGCGAACTGGCTGAGCATGCCGCGCCCGGCCCTGGCCCGCGACTCCCTGGACACCGCCTACTTCACCCGCCAGAACATGGACGTCAGCCGCGCCACCGACGGCGAAAGCGCCGGCGCGATTGAGGGCCTGGGCCTGGAGATGGTCTTCGACGGCGCGCAGTGCATGCGCCTGGGCCGCGACGTCCTGGTCAACGTCGCCAACTACAACCACGAAGTCGCCCTGCGCTGGCTGCGGGACAACATCCGCGGCCTGCGGTTCCACCGCCTGAACGCCATGGCCGACAACCACATCGACAGCGTCCTGGTCCCGCTGCGCCCCGGCCTGATGCTGCTGCGCTCCCCGGCCTACCTGAAGTACCTGCCCGAGGACATGCAGTCCTGGGACGTGATCTACGCCCCCGACACCGACGACCGCAGTTTCCCGGACTACAGCGACCTCGGCTTCGTCATCCCCATCGGCAGCCGGTACATGGACATCAACCTGCTGTCCATCGACGAGAACACCGTGGTCGTCAACTCCCTCTACCCGGAGCTGATCGAGGTCCTGGAGCGCCGCGGGTTCACCGTCGTCCCGGTCCGCCACCGCCACCGGCGCCTGTTCGGCGGCGGTTTCCACTGCTTCACCCTCGACACCGTCCGCCGCGGCGGCCCCGAGGACTACTTCAACTGACCCCATTCCCTTCCGTTTCCGGCCACGGCAGCCCGCCCCAACGTCAGGAGAGCCTTGATGGACACCGCCTACCCCTGGCCGCCCGACCAGACCTTCTGGACCGGCACCTTCCCCGACCACACCACTGGGCGGACCACGCCCTTCCTGTTCAAGGGCATCATCCCCGCCAGCGCGGCCGGGCCGGACGAGGCCCTGGCCGGCTTCGAGGCCATCCGCCGGGCCCACACCGCCGGCACCGACATCAAGGCGCACGCCCGCGTCTACGTCGGTGAGGAGCGCCGCGACGACCTCCTGCCCCAGGCGCTGACCGCTCCGTCATGGAACGGGGGCGTGGACGCCTTCGTGCCGTGGATGCAGGACCTCGTGGGTGCCGAGCGGTTCTCCCTGGTCATCAACAACCTGGAGACTGTCAGCCCCGCACTCGCCGCCGGCCTCGGCACCTTCCTGGGGACCCTCATCGACGGGTGGGGCCTGCCGCTGGGTGGCGCCGAACAGGTCGCGTTCGCAGGGAACTACGCGGGCACCGCCTTCGGGATCCACGAGGGCTACGAGGACGCCTTCCTCGTCCACCTCGGCCCGAACGCCAAGAACTTCTACTGCTGGCCCGCCGAGACGTACGAGAAGCTCACCGGCGGCAAACAGCCCTCCTTCGGCGACTATCGCGCGCTGCTTCAGGAGGCCGAGCACTTCCTGCTGGAGCCGGGCGACGCCCTCTTCCTGCCCCGTCGGGTCTTCCACGTCGGAACCCAGGACACCTTCTCCGTCTCGGTGGCCATGCCGCTGTACACCTACCCGTACGCGCAGATCCTGCAGAGCCGCATCATCCCCGACGTCCTCGCCGACCTGGCCGGGGACGGGCCCGACGACCCGCTCAACGAGCCCTCCGCGATGGCGGACACGACCGCCGGGCCCAGCGCCGTCGCCGACCGGCTGGCCGGCGTCGGCCGCGAACTCCTGCACTTCGCCGCCGACGGCGTCCGCGACGCGGCCCACCAGCACGCCGAGCGGCGGTGGGCCACGCTGCTGAGCAACGGCGGCTGGGAACTCGTCGAGGGCGACCTCTCCCGTCAGGAAGCCGCGAACGCCTTCGACCCCGAGCAGGTCACGCCGGGCGCCGAGGTCCGCGTGATCGCCCCCTACCAGGTGACCACCCTGCCCGACGACGGCGACTCCCGCCAGCTTCTGCTGCGTGGCCACCAGCCGGGCGTCGCCCTCGACGGCGCGGGGATGGACCGGGACGCCGTCACCGCCCTCAACCGCGGCGACACCCTCGTCCTGCCCGACAACGCCGCGCTCCTGACGGCCGTCTGCGCCCTGGGAGCCACCGGCGGCCTGCACCTGACCCCCCGCCCCGCCGACACCGAGGACGCCGACGCGTGACCCCCGACAACAGCCTCGTCCAGGCATACCTGAAAGCCCACCCCGAGACGCAGAGCGCCGTCAACGGCACCCTGCTGGGCAAGTTCACCTCCGGCGCCGCTCTGGTCACCGCGCACCTGGCGCCGCTGGTCGACTGGGCGTACGCGCGTATCGCCGAGAAGGTCGGCGCCGCCGACCTCAACGAGCGACAGGCTCGGATGTACATCGGGGAGCTCTCGGTGTTCGCCCGCTACAACGCCCAGTACCTCAAGGCGGCTGCCACCGCCGTGGAGGGCTACTGCCCCGAGCTCGCCCACGAGCTGCGCCGCAACCACCTGGAGGAGGGCGGCGAGCGCGGCAAGGTGCCCGCGCACTACGTCCTCTACACCAACGCCCTGCTGTCCGACCTCGGCCTGCTCGTCAACGGCCACGTGCCCGCCCCCGAGACCGAGACGCTGGTCAACCTCCACCAGTGGATGGTCGGCTCGCACATGCCCAGCCACATCGCCGGCGCCTACTACGCCACCGAGGCCGTGGCGATCGCCGAGACCGAGATCCTGCGCGACATCACCAACCGCTACGGCGAGCTGACCATCGGCCGCAGCGGCAGCGAGCTCAAGGCCCTGCACTACTACTACGAACTCCACCTCGAGGACGAGCACGAGGCCGCCCAGGTAGCCGGCATGAGCGTCGAGGCCGCCCACATCGAGGGCCTGGCCCGGTTCATCAAAGAGAGTGAACTCTTCCACATCGACCTTCCCCAGGCTCTTGACGGCTGGCTGACGATCACCGAGGGGATGACACACTGGTGGGCTCAACTCGCCCACCGCGCCTCGGAGATGAACTGATGAACGCCACCCCCGACATCGTCGCCGCCTCCCAGGAGCGCTCCGGCGGATGCCTGTGCGGAACGATCCGCTTCACCGTCAAGGGCGAGGCCGTCTACCCGCACACCTGCAGCTGCCGGCACTGCAAGAAGCTCGGCGGCGGACCGATGATGTGGTGGGCCGGATTCGCCCCCGAGAACGTCACCTGGACCAACGGTGTCGAACCGACCTGGTTCACCACGTTCGAGGACGAGGCCCAGCGGGGCTTCTGCCCGAACTGCGGCAGCCGCCTCGCGGCGATCGACAGCGACGTTCCCGAGCTCGGCATCGTCGTCACGGCCCTGGACGACACCAGCGGCGCCGATCTCGTCCCCGTCAACCAGTCCTTCCGCGACGACGCCGTGCACTGGCTGCCCCAGGTCCCCGACACCCAGAAGAAGTGCCTCGTCGACTGACACCCGCGAGACCTCCGGGGGCCGGCAGCCCTGACCTGCCGGCCCCCGGGACCCCGCACCTCCTGGGACCGTATGCGCCGCGTCCGGCTCACCTCCGACCCGTCCCGCACCCCGCCCAGGAGAGATGATCGTGCTCACCCCGCACGCCACCAGCGAGTACGGCGCCCTGCGCCACGTCGCCATGCGCCACGCGAGCGACGTCACCACCGACCTCGACGGCCCCGACATCCACCCCGTCCTGACCCGCCAGAAGACCACCAGCTCCTGGCAGCCGTACGACCCGGCCACCGTCCGCGCCCAGCAGGACACCCTGATCGACCTCCTCCGCGGCCGCGGCACCGAGGTGACCCTCCTCGACGCCGCGCCGGGCTGCCCGGTCCAGCACTACCCCCGCGACATCGCCTTCGTCATCGACCACGTCCTGGTCATGGCGCGCCTGAACGCCACGCACCGCCGCCCCGAGGCTGACGCGCTCGCCCCGCTGCTGACCGGCGCCCCGCACGTCGCCCACCTGGACGAGGGCACCATCGAGGGCGGTGACGTCGCCCTGCACACCGGCACCGTCCTGGTCGGCCTCGGCGAAGAGACGTCACCCGCGGGCGTGGCGGCGCTGCAGCGGGCGCTGGCCCAGCACGGCGTCGACCGCGAGGTCCGACCGGTCCGCTTCGCCACCAGCGGCATCGTCCACTTGGACGACCACTTCAACATCGTCGCCCCCCGCACCGCCCTGATCCACCGCGCCGTCTTCCCGCCCGCCGAACTGAGCTGGTTCGAGCAGCATTTCGATCTCATCGACCTCACTGGGGCAGAGGCGCGGGCCGTCCAGGCCAACGTCCTCGCGATCGCTCCGGACAGCGTGATCGTCGCCGCCGGCAGCGGCCGCATCGCGTTGGAACTCGCCGCACGCGGACTCGAGGTTCTCACCGTCGACTACCGCGAGGTCACCCGGATCCCCGGCTCGCTGCGCTGCACCACCCTGCCGCTGACCCGCGCCTGAGCCACCCCGATCTGCGCCCGCGACCGGCCCCGCACCGCCGTGTGGTCCTCCGCCCGACTCCTGGAGCTGTCGTGTCCGACCCGTTGCTGCCCCTGCTCCTCGCCGTCCCGGCCGTGGTCCTCGCCTGCCAGGCCGGTGGGCGGGCCGTAAGGCTGCTCGGCCAGCCCCCGGTCATCGGCGAAATCCTGGCCGGTATCCTGCTCGGCCCCTCGCTGCTCGGGTGGCTCGCCCCCACCGTCCAGCACCACCTTCTGCCGCCCTCAGTCCTGCCCATCACCTCCGCCCTGGGCAACCTCGGCCTCCTGGCGTTCCTGTTCCTGATCGGACTGGAACTCGATCTGCGCAGCTTGCGCACCACCCGCGGTGCCGTCGCCGCGGTCAGCCTCACCGGCCTCCTGCTCCCTATGGTCCTCGGCGCCGCACTGGCCGCCGCCCTCTACCCGCACTTCGCCCCCGACGGGGTCGGGCGGCTGCCGTTCACGCTGTTCGTCGCCGTCGCCCTGAGCATCACCGCCTTCCCGGTCCTCGCCCGGATCCTCGCCGACCGCGGCTTGGAGACCACCGCCCTGGGAACCTTCGCCCTGGCCTGCGCCGCCACCGACGACGTCCTCGCCTGGTGCCTGCTCACCGCCGCCGTCGCCCTGGCCACCACCGGCACCGCCCTGTCGGCTCTGACCACCCTCACCCTGACCGCCGCCTTCGCCGTCGGCCTCGCCCTCATACGCCCCCTGCTGCGCACCATGCTCGAGCGCGCCGGCCGCACCAGCGATGAACTCGTCCTGGCCCTCCTGTTCGCCGGGCTGTGCCTCAGCGCCTACACCACGGACCAGATCGGCGTGCACCCCGCCTTCGGCGCCTTCCTGTGCGGCGCCGCCGCCCCCCGCGGCCTTCCGGCCGTCGAGCGCAGCGCCGCGCGCATCCGCGCCGTCGTCCTGCCGCTCCTGCTGCCGCTGTTCTTCGTCGACGCCGGCCTGCACACCGACTTCTCCAACCTGCCCGCCGGACAGTGGGGCTGGGCAGCGGCCATCCTCGCCGTCGCTGTCGTCGGCAAGTGGGGCGGCGCGGCCGGCGCCGCCCGGCTCACCGGCTCCGACTGGCGCTGGTCGGCCGCAGTCGGCACGCTCATGAACTGCCGCGGCCTGACCGAACTCGTCGTCCTGGGCATCGGCCTGCAGACCGGCGTCATGACCGAGACCCTGTTCACCCTCTTGGTGATCATGACCGTCATCACGACCGGGGCCACCGCCCCGATCCTCCGGCGCGTGGCCGGCGACGACCCGCGCATGACCCCGCCGGCACCCCACGACGATCCCGAGCGTGCCCCGGCCCGGGAGGCGGCCCGATGATCCGAACCCCGAACCCGGTCCTGGACGCGGTCCTCACCCGGCGCAGCGCCCCCCGCCTGACAGCCCCCGCCCCCAGCCGCGCCGACCTGGAGCGCCTTGTCCAGGCCGCGGCCACCGCACCCGACCACGGGCGACTTCGCCCATGGCGGCTGGTCGCGGTGACCGGCGACGAGCGGGCCCGACTCGGTGACGCGTTCGCTGAAGCCGCCGCCTCACCGGAACAGGCCCGCCGGGCCGTCTCCAAGCCCCTGCGCGCGCCCCTGCTCCTGTCGATCGTGCACCGGTCCGTGCCAGACCACCCGAAAGTCTCCGAATGGGAGCAGCTGGCCGCCACCACCGGCATGGTCGTAACCTTGTCGCTGCTCCTGCACAGCCACGGCTGGGCGTCGATCTGGCGCACCGGCCAAGTCGTCGAGGCGCCACAGGTCCGCAAGTACCTCGGTGTCACCGGTGGAGAGCAGCTATTGGGCTGGTTGTACGTCGGCACCCGGCATGACGACGACACGAGTCCGAAGCGCTCACCATGCGACATCAGCGCCCGGATCAGATGGACACATGACGGTGCGTCCCGTGCCGCCCGCCGGTGATCAGAAGCCACGGAGCGGTACTCCTGCTTTCAGGTGATCGAGGCGTTCGGTGAGCCGTCGACTCATCAAGTGCTGGGAGACCTGGATGGCACGCTTCGTCACAGCCGCGTGCTCGGCCGACTCGCCGCGTAGCCGTGCCAGCTCGGCCTCGGTGATCAGGAGCTCGAGCGTGTCGCGCGTCCGAACCGACGGAAGCGCTGACGCTTCCTTCAGGGCCTGCGCCCCCTGGTCTGCCATCCCGGCCACAACGAACGCCCACGCTGCTTGGCTCTCGAGCTCACGACGGTCGAACCATTCCAGCGATGTCGGGCTGGTACTGCTGCGAGCACGGGCGAAGAACTCGCGAGCCTGATTCACCGCCGCCACGACGTGGTCCGGCCGTCCGTTCAGTGCCCATGCCCGAGCCTCTGTCACGCACGCATAAGCTTTGACGAGGGGAGGTGCGCCCTCGGCTGCCAGCACGGCACTTCGTGCGTGGGCCAGCACATCCCCCCGTCCGCCCTGCGAAGCCGCCAGTCGGACCTGGTGGATGTGGACCCTGGTGATGCGGGCGCGATCGCCGATCGCCTGCGCCAGTCGCATCGCCTGGAGGTCGTATCGCTGTGCCAGGCCGGGAAGTTGATCGTCGTAGGCCATCGAGGCCATCGCGAGAACAGCGTCCACCACGCTGCCGTACAGTCGACGTCCGGTCCGTGCGGAAAATGCTCCGTTCAGCATCGGTGTGGCGTGTGTGTCCATCATCGACGCGAACACACTGCGGAACTTTCCCCCACCATGCTGGGAATCCAACTTGCCGTACAGCCGGGTCTGTTCATCCAGCAACTCGATGTCCGCCACAGTGACCTTGCGCTGCCCGCGGCCATCGATGTCGGCATCCGCTGGCATCACGAGTGCTTCCCGCGAGGCGGGACCGAACACAGTGGGTGAGAAGGCACTCTTGACGACGTTGCGCCGGCGCATGGCGTCCAGGCTCCACAGCTTCGAGAGCATGCGCACGGCGTGGGGAACGTCCAGATACTCCAACGACTGTGCCGCGACCGCGCCGGTGCCGGATGGCCAGCCCAAAGTCTCTGGCGTCACGATTCGGTGCAGCGCTGCCGACAGCACGTGGCACGCGGCGGCGGCGAGGTCGTCATTCGGAGTCGCGCCCTTGCACCACCGTGAGACGGTACTCGGGACCACGGCGTAGGGCAGGCGGGTCGCCTCACAGCGTGCGGCGACCCGCCTGGCGAAGCCGCTGATCGACCAGTCCAAGGCATCCAGATACTTCAGTAATACTTCGTTGTGCTCTGTGTGTAGCAATCGCGGACTCAGCATCGTGCCGCCCATGGCAGTGGTGTATGGGAACGTTTGCGGTCGGAGACCGGACAGCGAGAGCCACGGATCCGGCCGCCGTCAGGACGTGTCCCGCCCCGGAGTAGGGGCATGACGCGCGGGCCTTGCCGGCGTGCACGTGGTGGACAGGAACCCTGGTCAGGTGACCTACTCGGCCGTCCCCCCGGCCTGCGTGGCCAGGCGTTGGGACCACTGACCCTTGTCCTGGCCGAGGGTGGTCTCAGCGAGTCGGAGGAGTTGTATGTCAGAGGTGCCTGCGGGGGCGTAGACGTGGTGGGCGTCTCGCAGGTAGCGCTCCAACGGCCCATCGGTTGTGAGGCCTGCGGCTGCTTCGATCTCCATTGCGGCGCGCGCGGAGTCCATTGCGGACTCGGCGTTGATGAGCTTGGCGTTCATCAGCTCCGTGTCGCAGGCCGCGCCGGTGTCGAGGAGGTGGGCGGCGTGGTAGGCGGCGAGGCGGGCGGTCATCAGGCGTGAGGCGATCTGGCCGATCTTGAGTTTGATGTTGGTCAGGTGGTGGAGGGGCTTGCCGTAGCGGTGGCGTTCGGTGGCGAATCGGGTGACCTCTTCGAGGATGGCCTGGTGGATGCCGAGGGCGACGGCGGTGAGGTTCGGGCGGCCGTACAGGACGCTGGAGGAGTAGGCGATGTCCCGGCCGTCGCCTTCGTCGCCGAGGCGGTTGTCTGCTGGGATGCGGCACTGGTCGAAGACGAGTTCACCGAAGCTGAATCCGCGCAGGCCCAACGACTCCGCATGGGGCGGAAGGGTGAGTCCCGGCCGGTCTGCCTCGACGAGGAAGGCGGTCAGGCCGCGTGATCCGGGCCCGGTACGCGCGACGACGCCGTGAACGTGGCCGATGTGGGAGTTCCCGACGTACGCCTTGCGGCCGGTGAGGACGTAGCTGTCGCCGTCGCGGACAGCGGTGGTCTCCATGCCCAGGACATGACTGCCGGAGACAGGCTCGGTCACCGCGATCGTGGGCAGGCAGGATCCGTCGGCGAACCGCGGCAGCCACGTACGCTGCTGATGCCGGTTGCCGTAGTGGATGACCTTGGCGACACCAAGCATGGACGCCTGCACCAGGGCGCCCATGGCGGCGCTGGTGCGGGAGAGCTCCTCGATGATGATGGTCTTGGCGAGGTGGCCGGCTCCCATGCCTCCGAAGGCGGGGTCGATGGTGGCACCGATCCACCCCTGCGTGGCTATGGCTTGGGCGAGGTCGCTCTCGGCGGTTCCCGCCTTCTCCATGGCCGGTACGCGGGGTGCGACGTACGTCTCGGCGAAGGCACGTACTTCCTTGCGCAGTTGCTGGTGTGCCGGCGTCAGGTACCAGTCGGACATGGTGTGGGATCCCCTCACTGCTGGGTGGCATGGGTCGAGTCGTTCGACAGCACGCGGGAGCCGGTTGGGTAGGCGGCTGCGTGGGCCGGGGCCTCCTGGGAGAGGCGGACTCGGATGCCCCGGCGGTGCAGCGTGCGACGACGCTTGAGTGGAGAAGTCAGAGCTCAAGGGGATGGGGGCTGCCGGCCGGACCGCTGGAGGATGTGGGCCATGACCTCGTCCCGGATCTCCTTGATGAGGGCAAGGGATGACCTGCCGGTGGCCTGAGGTTTCTCCGTGGGGCCGACCGCACACACGGTGCCGAGGACGACGCCGTCGTGGATCAGGGGCGCGCCGGTGTAGGTGCGGATGCCGAGCAGATCGACCACTGGGTCGCCTGCGAACCGGGGGGCGGCGAAGACGTCGGGCAGGACCAGGGGGAGGCCGCGCTCGACCACGACCCGGCAGAACCCGTGGTTGAGCGGCATGGTGCGGCCGAGCGGCGGTGCGTCGGGACCGGCGGGGGCGTGTAGGCCGACGAACTGCTGCTCGCCAGGGGAGAAGATGTTGACCATGGCGTAGGGAACGCCTTCTTCCTGGGCAAGGCGTGCGGCGTATGCGTCGAGTTCGGGGTCGGCGGCCCCAGAGAGACCGAGTTCCCGCTGTATCTCGGCACGGCGCTGCTCGACGCCCGGTGGGGCGGTGTGAGGGAGGTCGGCGGTCATGTGTGGGCTCCGTGGCTGGTGAGGGACCGGGACGCCGCGTTGGCGAGGCTGTGCTGGACCAGGGTGACGATCACGGTCAGGGCGGAGGAACGGTCGCGCGCGTCGCAGGTCAGGTAAGGCACGGACGGGGAAAGCTCCAGGGCACTGCGGACCTCCTCGTCGGTGTAGTGGTAGCCGCCGGAGAACCTGTTGATGGCGACGACGAAGGGGATGTCGCGCTCTTCGAAGTAGGTGACGGCGGCGAAGGATTTCTCCAGGCGGCGGGTGTCGACCAGGACGACGGCGCCGACGGCGCCGAGGCACAGGTCGTCCCAGATGAACCAGAAGCGTTCTTGGCCCGGCGTGCCGAACAGGAACAGGACCATGGGGCGGGGCTGGTCGAAGGTGATCCGGCCGAAGTCCATGGCCACCGTGGTGGTGGTCTTGTCGCCGATGCCTTCCAGGTTGTCGGTGTCCTGGCTGGCGGCGGTGAGGACCTCTTCGGTGGTCAGTGGCGGGATCTCACTGATCGCCCCGACGAGGGTCGTCTTGCCGACGCCGAAGCCTCCGGCGATCACGATCTTCAGTTCCGCTACCGAGGGACGGTTACGCGAGGGCTTTGAGTCCAGCAAGGACGTCCTCCAGAAGCTTCACGTTGGTGTCAGCGTCGCGGGGTGCCGGTGGGTTCAACGCCAGGGCGTGAATGTCGAGGAGATCGCTGACGAGGATCTTGGTCACCTGCACGGGATGGTCGGTGCGGGCCGAGAGCTCGGCGACCGAACGCGGGTGGCCGCTGCACAGCAGCAGCAACGCCTCGCACTCCGGGCTGAGCACTGCGGTGGTGCCTGCGGGACGCGTGCTGAGCATGGAGGTCAGACTGAGGTCGTACTGCGGTTGGGTGCGACCCCCGGTGACCGCGTAGGGGCGGATGTCTCCCAAACGGCTGCCGGCCCAGACGTCGCGAGGGACGGCCGGCACGTCACTGACCCCGTCCGGACGGCTGCGTCTGCCGGGTGTGCACCGTGAGGTGCTCTTCCAGCGCCTTGATCAACTTCTTCATCTCGTAGCCGACCTCGCCCGGATCGGCGCGCTCCGTGGTCAGTACGCCCAGGAGCGTCCCGACGAGGCGGGGGTCGGCCGCGCTGCCCTCGGCGCTCATGACGAACAGAGCCCCGGCATCATGTTCCACGACGACCTGTCGCACTCCCCCAGGGGAAGTGACGAAAGCGCCACGCGCCAGGGAGAGCAGACCCGTCATCACTGCGGCCAGCTTCTCGGCCTCTGCGGTGTCCTGTTCGCTCCATGCGATTTTCAGGCCGTCGCCGGTGGCCAGCAACACGTGCTCGGTGCCGGTCACCCTGCTTCTCAGGTCAGTCAGCAGTCCGTCGAGCGGGGTGCGATCCTCGTCGATCAAGCGGTTGGTCTCCATGGAAAATCTCCTGAGCCTTTTGTGGGGGGAACGGGGAAGATCAACTTTTTGTGGGCCCGGGGCCCTGGCGGGAGGCGAACCGGGCCATGAAGTCGGCCGTAGGGCCCGCGGCTGTCCCTTGTGTCTGTTCGGACGCGGAGGGGGGTGGGGTGGACGGCATGCGCAGGTGCGGTGCGGAGCTGCGGCGTATCAGCCGGGGCCTGCCGCCGGCATGCGATTCCGGACTGGAGGCTTCAGATGGACCCTGTCCGGCAGGTGCCGAGGCCGCGCCGCGGACTCGTACGGGAAGCCCGCCGGCAGTCGTGCCTGTTTCGCTCTGTGTGGGAGCAGGCAGCGGCTGACGGGAGTGGCCCACGCCGCCCGGCCTGCGGAGTTCCGCGGTGCCTTCGGCGGCATCGGTGAGCCGCGCCTCATGCTGGAGGAGCAGGCTGCCAGGGAGAACGACGATCGCGTGAGTGCCGCCGACGACGTTCGGCCGCAGATGGATCCCGATGTGGTGCCGCCTCGCCAGCAGGGCCGCGACCAGCAGTCCGATCTGTCCATCCCGCACCCGGGTCCGCCGGTCCGCCGATTCGGGGGCCGCCAGCAGGTCATTGAGCGCGTCACGTCTGAGATCCGACATGCCGGGCCCGCGGTCCAGGACCTCGATGACCAGCCCGTCGGCAACGTGCCTGGTGTGGACCTCCACATTGTCGTTGGAGTAGCGGGCCGCGTTGTCCATGATCTCGGCCAACAGGTGTACGACACCTGGGCTCACGTAACCGGGTAACGCGACCGGGTGGCTTCGCTGCCGAGGCTGGGCGATGCGCACTCTGGGGTAGTGCTCGATCTCGCCCACCGCTTGGCGCAGCACGGTGGCGACCAGCACGGGGGCCGCGGCGCGTGGCGGCATGCTGCCGCCCAGGACCGCCAGGCTTTCCCCGGCTCGACGCATCTGGGCGAGCAGGTGATCAACCTGGAACAGCTTGTGCAGGAGATCGGGATCCTCCACACTCCGCTCCACCTGCTCGATCACCGCGATACCTCGGTTGACCAGTGCCTGCAGCCGTGGCGCGATCGATCGCGAGAGGTCGGCCAGCTCGGCCTCCGGCGTGAAGGCCCGGTGCTGCTGTTTGGCAGCAAGCATGACCGCGCGCCATCCCTCCTCAAGGGCGAACCGCAGGCCGGCGACCGCGTCCGCGGGCACGTCGCCTGTGGCCTGAGGCATCTGTGGAGCCGCATGGCTCGGGAACCGGCCCTGAGCGGCCTGCTCTGCCGCCCAGGCGATCTGCTCCCTGCCTACCGCGACTGTGGCGGAGACGTCCTCCAGCGCCCGACGTAGACGATCCCGCTCATCGCTGACCCTGCCGACCAGGGCGGTGGCTTTCCTGTGTGCATCGGCGCCGCGCAGCCCTGCCCAGACAAGGACCAACGCGACTGCGGAGCCCGCAGTGATCGCAGCGCTCTGCGTCGGCGCGACGCTGAAGTGGTCCACCAGCCAGCCACCGCCGAGCACCACGCTCGCCAGAACGCCCGTCCCCACCGCAGGAGCGCCGCGCAGATCGCGAGCTAAGTCCTCACCGCGTGCCCTGCGACGTCGGTCGGGAACCACAGTAGTGCCTGAGACGTGGTCAGACACGGGCCACCTCGCGGACACGGTGTCCAGGACATGCGGAGGAGACGGGTCGACGCAGGCGGGACCGCGTAAGGCTCAGGGTGTCGAAGAGGTCGCCCGCTTTGGTGATCGATGCCTGTGAATGATCGAAGATCCAAAATCGGCTGCGGCACGGTCCAGGGCCGTGGTCGGCAAGCTCGGCGCAGTCCCACCGCCCCCCAGGGCGGCACCGTGAATGCGGGGCATGCCAGACGTGCGCCGTGCCCGCCGCCACGGGGATGAGAAGGACTTGGTGCAGTGGGCAGCACAGGATCGGGCCGACAGCGTCGGGCTGCTCCCGTAGTGCCTCCACGGCGGGCAGACCCACGCCCACACTGGTGCTGACGATGTCATGGTTGGTGGGCAGCCCTGCCGGACGCGGTGACTCCGACAGCGTGAAGTGCCAGGGCTGGGTCGTGCTGAAAGAGGGGGGCATGGATACTCCGGTTGGGACGGACTGCACCGTCCGGGGTGGGCGGGGGAGCTCCGTCAGCGGTGCGGAAGCCATGTGGCCAGGAAGACCATGACGAAGGCGAGCACGAACACGGCGATCCGAGAGATGTTCTTGCCGGACACGGCGGGCGTCTCCTGAACTGAACTGGTAAGGGTTTTTGCTAGAGGTGCGGGGCATTGGGTTCCGGACCGGCGCCGTCATGGCTGTGGGTGCACGGCGCCGGCCCGGCGGTGGTGCCACGCCCCGGATCCGTCAGGGGGAAACGGGGCCGGGACATGTCGGACGCCGTCGGCGGTGCGCCCTGGCTGCCCGGTAGGGCGGGCAGCGGTCTTGGGGGAATCCGCAGGTCGGTGTTGGAACGGCCTGCAGATGGTGCTGCGTTGTGCGGCTTGGCACGAGCATGCCCGGGATTTCAGGGGACGTGGCTGCGCGGGAACCGGGCACGCCGACCGCGCGCTCTGAACTTCGCAGTCCTCTGCAGGCTCACCTACTCGGGGGTATGGGCGATGGCGGCCACACGGATCCACACGTCCTTACCCGTGTTGGTGGGCGCGATGCCCCAGTCGTCAGCCAGGGTCGTCAAGAGGTGCAGCCCTCGACCGCTCTCACCGATCCAGTCCGGCTCTTTGACCTTCGGGATGGTGGGATCGGGGTCGCTCACGACGACGCAGGCCCCGCCCGGAACGCGTTGGACCAGCAACGTGGCCTCCTTGCCGGGGGTGTGCTTGTGCACATTGGTCAGAAGCTCGGTCACTGCCAGGGTCACGAGGTCCGCGATCTCCGTGAGCCGCCACATGTCAAGGTGCGCCTTGACGACTTGGCGGATCTGCGCCAGCTTCTCCGGTTCCACGTCGAGTCGCATCGTCAGCCGGCGGGGGAAGCTGTCGGTAGCGTCGGGCACCGTCGTGTTCCTTCGGTCACGGCACAGAGTGCGCGATGGAGGCATCGATCGTCCTTCGCCTGAGAACCCGCTGTGCGGGTTCCAGTTGCGGTGTGTACTGGGCAGGGCAAGTTCGGTAACCATTGAGGACCACGCCGGAGCGATCGCGTAGACGTCGGATGCCGACAGCCGGAGTCCCGGCCATCTGTCGGCATCAGCATCGGGAGAACGGGATGCCACAACCGCCGAAAGAGCTCGACCCCGCCCGCTCGTCGCGGGCACTGCTGGGCACGGAGTTGCGCCACTGGCGCATGAACGTCCGCGGCATGTCAGCCCGTGAGCTGGGTGAGTCCGTGCACGTCAGCGGCGACCTCATCCTTGCCATCGAGACGGCCAAGCGTTCCTGCGACGAGGAGCTGGCGCACGCTCTGGACGTCGTTCTGGGGACTCAGGGCACCCTGTCCCGGATACTGAAGCTGGTATGCGCTGACGCCGACAGACAGCGTGCCGATGCCGACAATCGGTCACCGAGCCCTTCCGTGCGACTCCACGAGGGCGACGGAGAGCGCATCCTGACAGGGCACGCATCACTTGCTCCGAACGGAACTGATCCTGTGGACCGCCGATCCTTTCTCGCTGTCTCCGGCATAGCCGCCCTGTCCACCTCAGGTCTCTCCACATTGGTCGCGCGAAGTGAGCCGGTGCTGCCGCCAGCCGTGATCCGCCCCGGTGACATCGAGCAGATCCACACTGCGGCGACGGTGATCTCGAAATGGGACAACCACTACGGCGGCGACGGCATGGTCCGTGAGGCGGCGTCAGCGCAGCTCCAGTGGGCGGCCGCACTGCTCCAGGCCGACTGCAGTGAGGACCTGAGAGCGGACCTCTTCGCCGCTGTCGCGCGCCTCGGCATGGTCGTCGGTGCTGCCGCCTTCGACGCGTACGCCCACAACGACGGGCAACGCGCCTTCAGGTTCGCCGCCGTCTGCGCAGAAGAAGCCGATGCCTGGCACCTGCGGGCCAAGATCTACTCGTGGCTGGCGCGGCAGCAGATCTGGCTGGGTAATCCGGACCGCGGCCTGACGTTCGCCGAGCTCGGCCTCGCGCGGGCCGATCGCCTCACAGCCACGGAACAGGCCATGCTGCACACCGCCAGGGCCCGTGCCTTCGCCAAGATGGGGGAGGTACAGCAGACCCTGTCCGCCGTGGGTGCGGCCGACGACGCGTTCGGCCAAGCCCGGGCTCACGAGGACCCTCCGTGGATGGCCTATTACGACGCCGCACAGCACCACGGCGACACGGGCCACGCGCTCTACGACCTGGCCTTGTTGGGACACGATCCCGCGCGGGCTCAGGAAAGGCTGCGTACGGCGGTCGCCGGACACGGTGACGAATACGTACGGAGTCGAGCCATCGCAGGGACAAAACTGGCGTCCCTGCTGATGACGACCGGTGATCCTGCGGAGGCCGCGACGATCGGTCACGCGGCCCTGGATGACGCAGGCCAGCTGCATTCTCGCCGGGCGGCTGACGACGTGCGGGAGCTGGGACTCATGGCGGGTCGCCACCCCGGGGAGCCGGTAGCGGCCGCACTCCGAGAGCGCGTCAACGCTACGGTTAAGGCATGACGGCCCCTGGGACATCCTCGTCGGTGCTCGACCAGGCGTGCGAAGCCGTAGGGATCTCCACCGCAGGCGCTGAGCCGATACGCGTCGCCGAGAACGAGATCTGGCGTCTCCCGGGCGCAGTGGTCGCACGCATCGCGAGACCTGGTCAGTGGGCCGCCGCAGTCCGCGAAGTCCGTGTTGCCCAGTGGCTGGCCGACAACGACGTTCCGGCGGTGCGACCCCTGCCGGCCGTTGAACAGCCGGTCCTCGCGCAGGAACGACCCGTGACCTTCTGGGAAGAGTTGCCGCCGCACGAGCCTGGGACCGTCAGGGATGTGGTCTACCTCCTCAAGGAGCTGCACAGCCTGCCGATTCCCGACTTCTCCCTGGGCCGACTCGAGCCGTTCGTCCGAGTCGCGGAGCGCATCGACTCGGCGAGTACTCTTGCGGCCGACGACCGCGCGTGGCTGCGTGATCACCTTGCGGCCCTTCAACAGGACTGGACCGATCTCCCGCAGGGCCTGGCGGAGTGCGTCGTCCACGGTGACGCCTGGGTGGGCAACGTCGCGCGGACCCAGCGCGGAGGTGTCTTTCTGCTGGACCTGGAACGCTGCACGGTCGGCCCGCCCGAGTGGGACCTAGTCTCCACAGCAGTGAAGCTGACCACGACCGGTACCGTCACGCGAGGCGAGTACACGGAGTTCTGCAGCTCGTACGGCACTGACGTCACCACGTGGTCCGGTTACAAGACCATGGCCGAGGCCCGGAAACTGCGCATGACGGCCTACGTCGCCCAACACGCGGCAACCAACCCGGCATGGCACCGGGAGGCCCAGTATCGAGTGGACTGCCTGCGCGGCAGAGTCCCAGGACCTTGGCGCTGGACCGGTATCACGTGAACAACAAGGGCCACGCGTAGTGAAGTTGACCGGCTTTCAGAGCGACCGGATAGGACGGCTGTGTGAGCGCGGCATCATGCCCGTGCCCGGGATCACACTGCAAAACTCAGCCTCTCCAGGGCCGACCCGGCCGCGTGGACACACCCACCCGGCCGGGAATCACGTGTCCCCAATGGACAGCCGGTCTCGCCGGCACATGTGCTCCGCAGCTGCGGAAGCCTGGTGCTCAGGAACCGGTGTAGCGGGCGATGAATTTTTTCTCGACCTCGGAGAGGCGCCGGGGGGTGCCGGTGTCGAGGTTGTAGGCGGCCATGGTGGTCGTGACCTCGGCGTACAGCTGGTCAGCGTCGCGGATCTCGTAGCCGAGTTCGAGTATCGCCCCACGACCGCGGATCACCCGGACCTGCACGTCCACGGGGTCCTCCCGGTACACCAGGGGTGCGTGGTAGTCGACGGTGGAGCGGCGGACGACGAACGCGCACTGGCGGCGGCTCGCCTCGTCAGCGGGCAGGATCTCCTGGAACATCCTGGTTCGCGCTTCCTCCACGTAGCGGAGGAACAGCACATTGTTGACATGGCCGTAGGCGTCCGCGTCCGCCCAGCGCAGCGGCAGGCGGTAGGTGTACTTCTCCACAGGCTTCTCTCTGTCTGAGGGCGAGGCTGGTCTGGGTGATGCCGTCGACATGCGGTGGGGCGGCTCACACTGGTGTCTGGAGCTCGATCCTCTTGAGTTGGCTTCCCTGCGCCCATGCGTTGCGCTGTCCGCCAAGGCTGTTGGTCTTGTCGTCGGTCTGGGCGCTCTCGACCCAGGTGAGGACCGTGAACCGGCAGTCGGGTGCGGACGCCGGGTGCAGGACATGGCTGACGACTTCGACGGTCTCCCAGTCCAAGGCCGGTACCCGCATGCGGAAGACGTGACCGTCTCTGCTCTCCTCCAGTTCGGCACCGGCTTCCCAGAGGCGTTCGACGAAGGGGTCCCTTTTCGCTTCCGCGATCAGTTGCTCCAGCTCCGGGTCGGGGAGGTCCCTGGTGGCTTGGGCGAATTTCATGATCTTCACGTACGCCGCAGCGTGCATGTCCCAGTCCTCGAACTGGTCGCGGGCCGCTGGGTCGGTGAGTGCCCAGCGCAGGAGGTTCGCTCCCGGCTCCATGACCCATGGCCACCACTCCGCCATGGCGCGGTTGAAGCTGAGGATGTTCCAGTTGCGATCCGTCAGGTAGGACGGACTGGGCATCTGGCGGTCGATCAGGAGTTGCAGAGCCTTTCTCAATTCCGGCTCTTCGGTGTACTCGATCGAGGTGCCGAGGTTGTAGAGCAGCAGTGCGTGGCGCTCATCCCGGTCCAGATCGAGGACAGATGCCAGGGCGGCACATTGTTCGCGGGTGAGTCGGAGAAACGTCGCCCCCTGCTCGACTTTCCGATAGGTGCGCTCGCTCATGCCGAGCGCTCTGGCCGCCACAGGTTGGGTGACTCGGGCGTTCTTGCGCCACAGGCGCAGCAGATGACCGAAGCCCATGTAGCGACCGGCGAGCTGCTCTGAGGAGAACTCCTCCCCGACGCCCGCGGCGCCGTTAGCCGTCGTGGCCACTGAGATCCTTTCCCGCCCTTGCGCTTCGTCGTGGCGGCGACCGGCGTAGGCGCATACAGAAAAGGGGGCGATCATACGTTCGCCGCCCCCTGGATTCATTTTTATCAATCCCCGACGATGTGCAAGCCCCAGCCCCTCGGAGGCCCGTTACTTTATAACGGGCAAAGGGGTGAAGTGTGTCTAATTTCGGCACTGAAACCGGCAATTTTTTGCCGGTTTCCGTGATCGGCAAAAGATTGCCGGTTTTCGTGAATCGTCTCGACCTTCTCACATTGATCATGATGAGAACAGCCGGCGCGGCGCTGAATATCGGTCATGTTGGTGTGCAGCGCTATCCGTTGATGCTGGACGGGTCGCCTGGCGGGCTTCTGGCCCTGCAGAGTCTACGCGCGTAGTGTCGGCCTTGACGCTCGTCTGATCGGTTGGTTAAAAAAATCACGCCGGTTGGTTGCAGACTGCAGGGACCTCGGCGTCACCGGGTCGACGCCGCTGTCGTCGCTTTGGGCGAGGGACTGGATCTTGCTCGGCTCGACGCATATGTTCGTCGTCCCTCGCGGGGGACCTGGCGCAGTGGTCAACGGCCGGGATGCTGATAACGCGCTGGAAGGAGATCCGATTGCCACAGGCGACGCCGTAAATGCCAACGGCGCCCGGGAGTTGCGAGCTCCTGGGCGCCGGGACGGCACCCCCAGGGGGTGCCTTTCACATCTCGCGGGCGGCGTGCTTCTGCACACGACAACGCCGCACCGCGCTCCTACGAGCAACGGAGTATTGCATGCTCGCCATACCGAGCGAAACCCAGTCCTGCCCGCATACGAACCGCCGGCAGCCCCCGCGGCGCAGTCGGCCGACACAAACCGCGCGGTGGCCACCGCCGCCGGCGTCAGCTACGGCCTCAGGCAGACGTGGCCCCGTCCGCGCGTCACCGCGAGGAACACGGCCGGGACGGGGGCTGGCGCAGTGACCCCACAGATTTCCCGGGCTCGGTCCGCCCATCGCTGGAGCCGGACAGCCACCGCCGTCCTCACGGCCGGTCGGGGCCGCTGACATGGCCCGGATACGAACGATCAAACCGGAGGCCTTCACCTCGGAGTCCCTCGCCGAGGTGACCGTGGAGGCCGAGCGCACCTTCTTCGGCCTCCTCACGCAGGCCGACGACCACGGCCGCCACCGTGACAACGCCGCCGTCATCGCGGGGCTCCTGTGGCCCCTGCGCGCCGAGCACACCAGCGTCCACGTCGAGGACGACCTCCAGCAGCTCGCCAACGCGGGCCTCATCTGCCGCTACACGGGCTGCGACGGACGGCGTTACCTCCATGTCGTCACCTGGCACCAGCACCAGAAGATCGACAGGCCGAGCCAGTCGCGGCTGCCGGCCTGTCCGCAGCACCACGCGGCGGACCGGTGCGGTTCCTGCAAGGGCGTCTGCGCCAAGGGAACCGAGGTGTTGCCCAGCTCTGCGCGAGGGTTCGCCGACGCCTCGACGAATCCTCCCGGAGCCCTCGACCGGACCGCGCCACCCTCCTCGGGACCAGCCGCTCCGCGAGACGCGGCGTCGCTCCCTCACCAGCCCGCCCTTGCCGATCCCGACGCCGCCTCCGGCCCCACACAGGGCGACGTTGCAGGTCAGACGGCCTTCGCCGACAGCTACCCGACCCCTCCCCGAGGCCTCGCAGAAGCCTCGGGTACCGGATCTAGGATCTTGGATCCTGGATCTTCCTTCCCTACGGGGCGCGAAGCGCCCGCAGCCCAGGCCTCGGCCAGCCAGCTTCTCGGCGAGTACATCAGCGCCTGCGACAAGCGCCCGCCCAGCGACGTGATCGGACACCTGGGCCGGATCACGAAAAGGCTCCTGGCCGAGGGAATCGACCCGCAGGACATCCGGGCGGGGCTGTCGAGGTTCGCCGCCAACCCCAAGCACCCGAGCGTGCTGACCAGCATGGTCAACGAGGCGATGAACTCCCGATCCGCCGGTTTGGCAGGGCCGGGATCCGGCCCTAACGTGCCCGCTCACCGGGCGTGGACCAACCCGGTCGACGTTGCCGCCGCCTACGCCGAGGAGCTGTGATGGGCACCCGCACCCGCGACCCCCAGCCCCTCGGCACAGCTGGCGCCCTCGACCGGATGGCCCGCATCCTGGCTGACCGCAACATCACCCAGCCCTCCCGCACGGCCCCGGCCGCCGAGCCCGACGGGCTTTCGCCGCTGGAAGCCCTGTCCGCTGGCATGCCCCCGCGCTACAGGGAGGCCGTCGCAGACCATCCACAGGTCCTGGCCTGGGCCCGCGAGGTCGCCGAGCAAGCCGTCGCCCCCAGCCTCGGTGCCCGCAAGCAGGTCGTGACCGGTCCCAGCCTGCTGATGGCCGGCGTCGTCGGCGCAGGCAAGACACACCAGGCCTACGGCGCCATCCGGTTGCTCGTGCGGATGGGCCTCGGCGTGCGCTGGCGAGCGACCACCGCCGCCGACCTCTACGCGTCACTGCGTCCCCGCCAAGGCGTCGACAGCGAGCGGGAGCTGGCCGCGATCAGCCGGTGCCCACTGCTGATCATCGACGACCTCGGCGCGGCCAAGGCCAGTGAGTGGGTCGAGGAAGTGACGTACCGGCTGGTCAACCGCCGGTACAACCACATGCTCCCGACGCTGGTGACCACCAACCTGGCTATCAAGGACCTTCGGGCCCACCTCGGCGACCGCGTGACCAGCAGGCTCGCCCAGATGACCACCCGGGTCCAGTTCGAGCCGGTGGACCGCAGACGCCTCCTCGCCACCTGACTGCCGCACGTCGACACCCGGGCCGCGCCTCCCAGACGCGCCGCCCGACGTACCCCCGTACCCACCGCCTCCCTCCGCTGGCGCCTCTGCGCGCGGAGAGCGATCGGAGCACACCGCATGACCACGACGACGAACAACGCTGCCCGCCACCGCCTCCTCGGCGACCAGACCTGGCAGGACCGAGCCGCCTGCCGGAGCACCGACCACAACCCCGTGGATCCCGACATCTTCTTCCCCCAACCCGACGAGACCGACAAGATCACTGCGGCCAAGTCGCTGTGCGCCCAGTGCCCCGTCCGCCACATCTGCCTCGACGCCGCCCTCGAGGCCGGCGACACCCACGGCATCCGCGGCGGAATGACCGAGGAGGAACGCGAACCGCTCCACGAGAACCTCGCCAGCCGCCTCGACTACAGCCGGGTCAACGCCGCCATCGCCGGCCGCGACATCCACCTCACCAAGACCGAGCGCCGGGCCGTCGCCCGCGCCGCCTACCACCAAGGCCTCACCGAACAGCGCCTGGCCTGGCTCCTGAAGATCACCGAGGAGCACGCCCAAAAGCTCTACCGCGAGACCCGGCGAGCCCTGCGCAACCGGAACCTGGAACAGACCACGAAGCCCGCCCCGCCGAACGAGCCCACCGACGAACGCCTCGGCCGCGACGCCTACGGGACGGCCGCATGAGCCTCTCCACCGCACCCGAGACGACGCACACCACCAGATGGGACCGCGCGGTCGTCATCGCCCTCGGCGGTGCCGGATGCGCCCTCTCGTACGACGCCCTCCAGCAGATGGCCGTAGCGATCCACGTCCGCGGCTTCCTCACCTACCTCTTCCCGCTCGTCATCGACGGCTTCATCGCCTACGGGGTCCGCGCCCTCCTGGTCCTCCGGGACGCACCGCTGCGCGCCCGCCTCTACGTCTGGACCCTCTTCGGCACCGCCACCGCCGCCAGCATCTGGGCCAACGCACTGCACGCGGTCCGACTCAACGAGGAGAGCCCCAGGACCGACGGGCTGAGGCTGGGAGACACGGTCGTCGCCGCCCTGTCCACGATCGCCCCCCTCGCCCTAGCCGGAGCCGTTCACCTGTACATCCTCATCGCCCGCCGGGCCACCGGAGCCGGGATGCCCGGACCCCCGGACACACCCGGTGTCCGGACGGAGCGGATCACCGATGACCGCCCGGACACCGACCCGGTCCGGGGCGGACGAGGCCGAGCCTCGGTCGCCTCCCGACACCGCGCCGCGTTGCCCGGCCCGGACACCGGCCGCCCCGCGGGCACCAGGGGGCCGGACACCTCGGAGACCCTCGCCCCGGACACCCTGCCCGGAGAGCAGGGGAAGTTGGACGAGCCGGGGCCTGAGCATGGTGACCGCGAGACCGACCAGGGCGGACACCTTGCCCCCAGGCCGCGCCCGGTCACCCGCCCTGCCCTCGCCAAGCGTCCGGACACGACCGCGGGCGCGACCGTGGAGACCGGCCCCGCTGCCCGTCCGGACAGCGGCGCCCGCAAGCCGCCCCCGGTCACCGACGAGGAGCTTCTCGTGATCGCCCGTCAAGCGGTCACCGGGGCTGGTGACCTGACCCGGAAGGTCGTCGCGGACGCCATCCGCGGTCACGGGCACGGCCTCGGCAACGACCGGCTGACCGTCCTGATGCAGCACCTACGCAAGGAAGCGGACAAGGCTCCTGCCACCCAGACCAGCTGACCGGACAACCCACTCGCGGGTACGCCGGCCCAGACACCCGGACCGGCGTACCCGCCGAGCACACGCCCCCTGATACCTTGCACACGCACCGGAGCCGCCACCATGCGCACCACCTCGGCCACCCGAGCCGAAGCCGACGCCTGGATCACCGTGCTCAGCAGGTACGGACACCTCCATCACGCCGAACCCGGCCCTGACGGAGCCTGGACCGTCCAGCGCACGCCCACGAGCACACCCCGCACCCTCCATCACCCCGTCCTCGCCCTCGACTTCGTCGCCGAAGTCCTGCGCGACGTACGCCGCGACATACCCGGAGTGCCCCGATGACGCTCCCCGATCCGCTCGGCACACCCCCTGACCTGGGCGAAGGACACTGTCCGGCACGAGGCCGAGCAAGCTGTAGCTTCCGAAACTCCTCCGCAGCCACAGGCCGCGGAGGAGTTTCGGAAGCGCATGCCCCCACCCCCGAGAGGGCGGGGGACCCTCGGCACCAGGGGGCACCGGACTCTGAGGCCGCGACCGAGGGCGGATCGCAGCCGGAGGGAGAAGTAGCCGAGCGTTCCGCGCCGCGTACACGCCCCCGCCTGCGCCAGAGCGCGCACCGAGACCAAGTCCGCAGCGTCCGCCTGACCCGCGACGAACTCGACATCGTCAAGCGCGCCGCCGAAGCCGTCGGCCTGAAGACCGCCGGGTTCCTCGCCGATGCAGCGGTCGCGGTCGCCCAGGCCCAAGGCGGTCCCAAGGCATGGCTGTTGGACCAGCGCGGGCGCGTCGAGGAGCTGATGTCCGCCAGTGCCCAGCTCGCCCGCGCCGGCAACAACCTCAACCAGGTGGCCCGCGTCCTCAACTCCGGCGGCCGGGCCGAGTACGCCGATGACGCCGTCGCCCGCGTCCTGCGCGCCGTCGCCAGGGTCGAGGCCGCCGCCATCGAGATGGCGAGGCGCTGACACCGTGGTCCCGGACATCTCCACCGGCGGCCGCACGTACGGACTCCTCGCCTATCTCTACGGCCCCGGCCGCCGGGACGAACACACCGACCCGCACCTCGTCGCCGCCTGGATGCCAGAACTCGCACCCGACCCCGGCCGCGACCCGACCGCCACCCTCAAGCAGCTCACCGACCGTCTCGACCTCCCCGTCCTCGCCGTCCCGAAGGACCGCCGCCCGGCCCAGCACGTCTGGCACTGTCCTGTCCGCACCGCTCCTGGTGACCGGCACCTCACCGACGCCGAGTGGGCCGAGGTCGCCCGACGCGTCGTCCACGCCACTGGCATCGCCGAGGAAGGCGACGACAAGGCGTGCCGCTGGATCGCCGTACGCCACGCCGACGACCACATCCACATCGTCGCCACGCTCAAACGCGAAGACGGACGAAGCCCCCGCCGTCACCAGGACGGCATCCGCGCCCAGGCCGAGTGCCGCAAGATCGAAAAGGAGTGGGGTCTGCAGATCCTCAACGAAGGCGACCACACCGCCGCCCAACGCCCCACCAGCGCCGAACGCGCCAAGGCGGAGCGCACCGGCCGCACCGAGCCGCCCCGTGAAACGCTGCGTGAGCACGTCCGCCAGGCACTGGCCGGCGCCGCCGACGAGAACGAGTTCTTCCGCCGTCTCATCGAAGCCGGCCTGCGCCTCGAAAAGCGCCTGGCCCCCTCCGGCGACGTCCTTGGCTACAAGGTCGCCCTGCCCGGCGACCGCAACCGTGACGGCGAGCCCATCTGGTTCCCCGGCTCCCGCCTCGCCCCCGACCTCTCCCTTCCCAGGATCCGCCAACGCCTCGCTGCCGGACCGCCTGAGGAGGAGCCGATGCCCGCCGCCAACCTATGGGCCGCTCGCCCAGCCGGTGCTCGCCGCGACGCCACCCACGTCGCCGAGCAGGCCGTCAATGCACTTGCCGGGGACGACGACGCGGCAGGCGCTGCCCAGCTCATCGGCGTCGGCGAACTCCTCGACGCCGTCGCCCAGACCGCCCCAGCCTCCACCCGCAAGGAACTCGCCCAGGCCGCCCGCGCCTTCGAACGCGCCACCCGCTCCCACACCCGCGCCGAGCACGCCGACCACCGCGCCCTCCGCGCCGCCGCGCGCGGCATCGTCCTCGCCGGCAACGCCCTCGGCAAAGGCGAGGACGCCGGAGCCACCGCGATGCTCCTGTCCACGATGGTCCTCGTCACGATCGCCGCCGTCCACTGGCACTCCGCCCGCGGCCACGCCCAGCAGGCCGCCGCCGCACGACAAGCCACACAACACCTGCGGGCCGCCTACCGGTCCGCAGCCGCCACCCCCATGAAGGGGATGCGCGAGCAAGGCCGCCGACTCCCCACCCCTGTACGCGATCGCTACGCCCACACGATGGAAGCAGCACTGCCTGGTCAGGCTGACCGCATCCTCCGCGAGCCCGGCTGGGACGCGCTCGCCGCCACCCTTGCCCAAGCCGAACGAGCCGGACACAACCCCGACGCACTGCTCCAGCGGGCGATCGAGTGGCGTGAGTTGGAGACCGCCGACAGCGTCACCGACGTACTCGTCTGGCGCCTGCGGCGCATCGGGAAGCTTCCCGCCACTGCGTACCTGCCCCGCACACGAGTGCACCTGCGGACACCACCGTCGCAGCCCCGGCCCCCGAAGCGGCAGGCGGTCGAAACAACAGGTCGTACCGACACGGGCAGCTCCCGAAGGCCGGGCCCACGACGCTGACCA
>NZ_CBDRBL010000065.1:0-39965 GCF_965342175.1 Actinacidiphila sp. bgisy167 | reverse complement strand
CCCCTCCCCCCCCCCCCCCCCCCCCCCCCCCCCCCCCCCCCCCCCCCCCCCCCCGCCTCCCGCTCCAGGAGAACCCCGACATGAACCCGTCCGTACCGCGCCGCACGGCGCCCCTCGTCCGCGCCGCCGTCCTGGTCCTGCTCACGGCCCTCGCCCTCGTGGGCCTCCACGCCGGACCCGCCCGGGCGGCCGACGGCGACGTCACCTGGACGGTCAGGACGGCCGCGAACGGGTTCGGCGACGACCGGTCCAGCTACAACTACACCGCCAACCCCGGCGGTCAGGTCAAGGACGCCATGGTCGTGGCCAACCGCAGCAGCTCACCGCTGCGGCTCGCGCTCTACGCCGCCGACGGCTACACGACCGGCACCGGGCAGCTCGACCTGCTCACCAAGGACAAGAAGTCCGTCGGGATCGGCGCCTGGGTCCACGCCGACCGCGACAGCGTCGAGATCAAGCCCGGCAAGACCGCCGAGATCCCCTTCACCGTCACCGTCCCGGACAACGCCACCCCCGGTGACTACGTCGGCGGCATCCTGACCTCCCTCAAGCAGTCGGACGAGGCGCAGGGCATCAACGTGGACCGGCGCCTGGGCATCCGGGTCAAGCTGCGGGTCAGCGGCGCACTCAAGCCCAAGCTCACCGTCGAGGACCTCCACGTCGACTACAGCGGCCCGGCCAACCCGTTCGGCACGGGAGACGCCACCGTCACGTACACGATCCACAACACCGGCAACGCCATGCTGACGGCACGTCAGTCCGTTTCGGTGGCCGGTCCGTTCGGCTGGTTGCGTGCGAAGGCCGGCGACATCGCCGCGCTGCCCGAACTGCTCCCGGGCGAGAGCTGGAAGGTGAAGGTGCCCGTCCACGGCGTGGCGCCCGCGGTCAGCCTGACCGCGACCGCCACCCTCACGCCCCTGATCACCGACGCCGCGGGCAGCATCACCCCCCTTGACCCGGTCGAGGCCACCGCTCACGGCTGGGCCGTCCCCTGGGTCCTGCTCCTGCTGCTGCTGCTCCTCGCCGCGGCCGTCGCCGCGGTCGTCCTCCTCAACCGCCGCGGCCGCGCGCGGCGCAAGGAGCGCGAGGACAGCCGCGTACGGGACGCGGTGGAGAAGGCGCTCCGCGAGAAGGACGCGCGGACCTCGTAGCCGACGCGGACGGGGGCGGACGACCGCCCGCCGCCCGTCCCCTGCCGACCCTCCGTTCGCCCCCGCCGCCATCCGGCGCGGCGGGGCGCCGCCGCGCGGTGGAGGGGGCCGGACGGCTCAGAGGATGTACTCGCCCAGCGCGTAGCCCTTGGGCTCCGTGTTCAGCTCGATCCGGAGCCCGTTGGGGTCGGCCAGGAACAAGCTCTCGGCGACCTCGGTCGGGAAGGACGCGTAGGCGATGCCCCGCTCGTCGAGGCGGGCCTTCACCGTCGCGTAGACCTCGGGCGTGACCGCCAGCGCGAGGTGGTGGCCGCCGCCGACCGTCTCCGCGTAGTCGGGGTGCGGATGCCCCGGGAAGTCGAAGAAGGCGAGCATGTTCTCGCCGCCCAGGTCGAAGAAGAAGTGCGTCGAACCGGGGTAGTCCCGGTTCTCGACCAGGTCCACCAACGGGAGGCCGAGGACATCCCGGTAGAAGAGGATGGTCTCCTCGACGTCCCGGGCGATGAACGCGGCGTGGTGGACCCCCTGCGTCGCGGGCGCGGGACGCTCCCCGGCCGGGAGGAGGTAGCGGTCCCTCAGCTCCGCCTGTCGCTCCAGGAGCGCCTGCAGCTCCTCACCGTGCGGCTGTGCCATGGTCGTGACTCCTCATCCTGGGGGACTGCGCGCGGCTCGCGCCGGCCCGATTGCTTGACGCGTCAATCGAACATAGAGGTCATTGGTTGACGCGTCAAGAAAATGGAGTGGGTCGCTCTCCGCCCGCGGACCGGCCGCGCGGAAGGGTCCGGTCGACGGCCACGGAGGGTGACTTCGAACCCTTGGTCATGGCCATGGGGTGCTGGTGGGTGACTGTGCTGCCCGGGGGCCCGGAACTTTTCCGACACGGTCATCGCACATGCCCTGACCTGCGGTGAAGCGCCCGGCGCGGTGCAGTTCCCCCGTGCTTTCTTTTGACTCCGGGCCCCACCCGTGTCACGGTCATGTCCTCGGCGTTTGCCGCCCTTTGCATCACGGCGTCCCTGCCCGGTGAGCGAGAACGCGTGGGTCACGTGCCCCTCGTCCTACCGGCTCCAGGCACACGAAGCCGGTTCGACGACGGTCGGAAATGGCACGGCCGTTGTCCAGCAATCTTCCCGTACGAAGGAGATTGACAATGCGCGCAAACATCACCGTCCGCCGGACTCTCGCCGCGGCGCTCGCGGCACCGATGCTCGCCTTCGTCGCGGCGGGCACCGCCGACGCGGCTCCGCAGGCCGCGCCCTCGGTCGCCCGGCAGGCAGCCGTGACGAACCACGTCCAGGGCGGTGGCGGCTTCGGCGGCTTCCGCGGAAACTACGGCTTCTACGGCAGCTTCGTCCCCGTCCCCGTCATCGTTCCCGTCGCCGTCCCTGTCGGCGGTTTCGGCGGCTTCGGCGGCTTCTTCCCGTTCCGTTAGGAGCCGGGGCCCACACTCGACCGCTCACCGCAGCACATCCCGGCCGGAAGGCCCGCGGCGACCGCCGCGGGCCTTCCGGCCGGCGGGTTCGCGGCGGCGGCGCTCCTGTCACAGCCCCGCGGCGGCTGCGGTCTGAGCTGTCGGGCCCCGTCCACGCGGGGCCGGAACCAGTCGGCGACGAGGAGACCACCGTGACCGTCCGCTCCAGGACATTCGACTTCGGCATGCCGTGGGAGGCGCTCTACGGCTACAGCCAGGCCGTGCAGCCCGGCGACACGCTCTACATCTCGGGCCAGTTGTCCCACGACAGCGCCGGAACCTTAGTCGGGGCAGGGGACTTCGCACCGCAGATGCGGACCACCCTCGGCAACCTCGACCGCGTGCTGGAGCACTTCGGGGCCCGCCGCGACCAGATCGTCGAGACCACCGTCCTCGTCCGCGGCCTGCGGGACCACTTCGACACCGCCGCCCGCCTGCACGCCGCCTACTGCGGCGACCACCGCCCCACGAGCACCGTCATGGGCGTGTCGGACCTGGCGCTGCCGGACCAGCTCGTCGAGATCGGCGCCGTCGTACGCCTGGACGCCGCGGCCTAGAATCCGGGCCATGGCCCTGACTTCGCACGACGTGGACCGGTTCCAGGCATCCAGGCCTCGCCTGGAGGCCCTCGCCTACCGTCTGCTCGGCTCCGCGAGCGAAGCCGAGGACGCCGTGCAGGAGACCTTCCTGCGCTGGCAGTCCGCCGGCGTCGACCGCGTCGAGGTCCCCGAGGCATGGCTGACGAAGGTGCTCACCAACCTGTGCCTGAACCAGCTCACCTCGGCCCGGGCCCGCCGCGAGACCTACGTCGGCCAGTGGCTCCCCGAGCCGCTGCTCGCCGGGGACCCGATGCTCGGCCCGGCAGAGACCGCCGAGCAGCGCGAATCGGTCTCCTACGCCGTCCTCGTCCTGCTGGAACGCCTCACCCCCGGCGAACGCGCCGTGTACGTGCTCCGCGAGGCCTTCGGGTACCCGCACCGCGAGATCGCCGGGATCCTCGACATCACCGAGGCCGCCAGCCAGCAGATCCACCACCGCGCCAGGAAGCACGTCTCGGACGGCAGGGCCCGCAAGGCCGCCGCCGGCGTGGACGAGGCCGCGGCCCGGCGGGTCGTCGAGGAGTTCCTGGCGGCCGCCGCCAGCGGCCGCACCGAGCCCCTCGTACGGCTGCTGACCCAGGACGCCGTCGCGGTCGGCGACGGCGGCGGGAAGGTCCCGGCCCGCAGCAGGGCGCTGGAGGGCGCCCTCGCCGTGGCGAAGTTCCTGCGAGGCCTGTTCCGGCCCGCCGAGGCCAAGCGGGCCCTGGTCGGCGGCGCCGCCGACATGTACGCGATGACCGTCAACGGCGGCCCCGCCGTCGTGGCGGTCGTCGGCGGACGGGTCGTCGGCGTCATGTGCCTGGAGGTGACCGAGGACGGCATCGCCGCCGTCCGCAGCCAGGTCAACCCCGACAAGCTGGAACGCGTCACCCGGCGCTGGGCGGCCGCCTCCGACCACGGGGAACCCCTGCTGCGCGCCTTCTGACCCCGGCGTGATATACCTCACACCCCGTTCCTGTCAGGAAACGGCGGGCCGCCCGGTTCAAGGGGCGCATCAGCCGGAGAGCAGACAGGAGCCAGGACATGCAGCACCGCATCGTCGTCCTCGGAGCCGGGTACACCGGAGCCAGCGTCGCCGGGCGTCTCGCCCGGCGGCTGCGCCGCGAGGACGTGGCCATCACCCTCGTCAGCGCCGAGCCGGACTTCGTCGAGCGCGTCCGGCTGCACCAGCTCGCCGCCGGCCAGGACCTCACACCCCGGCCCCTCGGCGAGATGTTCGCGGGCACCGGCGTCGAACTGAGGACGGCGAAGGTCACCGCCGTCGACGCCGACCGCCGCACCGTGGCGGTCGACGGCCCGGACGGCCCCGGGGAACTGGCGTACGACACCCTCGTCCACGCCCTCGGCAGCGGCTGGGACAACCAGGGCGTCCCCGGCACGGCCGAGCACGCCCACCAGGTCGCCGGCCGCCCCGGGGCACTGCGGCTGCGCGAGCGACTGGCCGCCCTGGAGGCCGGACGGCCCGTCCTGGTCGTCGGCGGCGGCCTCACCGGCCTGGAGACCGTCACCGAGATCGCCGAGGCCCGCCCGGACCTCGACGTCGCCCTCGCCGCCCGCGGCGGCCTCGGCGACTGGCTCTCCCCGAAGGGCGCCCGGCACCTGCGGAAGGTCGTCGACAGGCTCGGCATCACCGTGCACGAGCACACCGCCGTCACCGAAGTGGCGGCCGACCATGCCACCACCGCCGACGGCACCCGCATCCCGGCCGCGGTCACCGTGTGGACCACGGGCTTCGCCGTCCACCCCATCGCCGGCGCCACCACCCTGGAGACCTCCGGGACCGGCCAGATCGTCGTCGACGGCACCATGCGCTCGGTCTCCCACCCGGACGTCTACGCCGTCGGCGACGCCGCCCTGGCGACAGGCCCCGGCGGCAAGCCGCTGCGGATGTCGTGCGCCTCGGGCATCCCCACCGCCTGGCAGGCCGCCGACGCCATCGCCGCCCGCCTGACCGGCGGCAAGGTCCCCGAGGTGCCGCTGCGGTACTTCAACCAGTGCGTCTCGCTGGGCCGCAAGGAGGGCCTGATCCAGTTCGTCACCGCCGACGACCGCGCCGTCGACGCGGCCCTGACCGGACGGCTGGCCGCCGTCTACAAGGAGCTGATCTGCAAGGGCGCCGCCTGGGGCGTCGCCCACCCGACGATCGGCATGCCCACCCGGCGTCGCCGCGTCACCGCCCGCCCCGCCCCTTCGGCGCCTTCGGCTCCCTCCGGCCCGGCGGTCGGCACCCCGGCCTGAGGAGCGGCGTGGCGCCGGGGGTGTCCGACGGAAGGATCAGGAACCGGCGATGAGCGCCGCCGACGGGACGCACGTGGACAGGACGCCCAGCAGCCGGTAGCCGTGCGCGGTGAGCGCCGTCCGGGCGGCCGGCGGCTGGTCGGCCGCCCACCAGAGCACGGTGAAAAGGAGCACGCCCGTAAGAGGCCGCGCGGATAGGCGGGCCGGCGTCGCGGGTCGATGGCTCTCGCCTGGCGGCGTTGTCGTCGGTCGCCGCAGCTCCGCTGCGTCTCCCTTCTCCGCCTTGCCCGGCTCGGCCCTCGACCCGCTCCTTTCTCCACCCCGCCTATCCGCGCGACCTCTAAGTCACCAGCGCGGGCATGATGCCGTCGCTCTCCGTCGGCTCCCGCCCGGCGAGCCCCGGGCCGGCGAGCTGCCGGTCCTGGGGCGAGGCACCAGAGCATCCGGATCGGGACCCCGCCCGAAACCCCCGGCAGCAGGTTCACCCCCAGGGCGGTGTACCCGCGCACCCGGGGGCGCCGCAGCCGACCGCCGCTCCACGGCGGGCATCCCCCATGGAGCGGCGGTCGGCACACGCGAGGGCGGCGCCGACCGGTCGGCGGGTGGTCAGCCGATCTCCACCGCCAACCCCTTGACGTTGGTGGCGTCCAGCGCGGTACGGATCCCCTTGGCGAGCTTGAGGGCGTCGCCCACGGCCCAGAAGTGGACGAAGAACAGCCGCGGTTCGTCCACGAGCCCGTGGTTGTGCAGTTCGACGAGCTGGCACCCGGCCTTCCGCAGGGCCGACAGGACGTTTTGGACCTCGCTGGCGATCATGGCGCAGTCGCCACTGACCGCTGCCCGGCCGTCGCCCAGCGGCTGGTAGTTGATCGCGCTGGTGGAGCCCAGTCCCGGAGGCAGGACCATGCCGTTGTCCGTGATGGTCTCCCGGCGCACGAAGGTGTTCTTGTAGATCCCGTCGTCGATGCCGCCCTTGACGCCCATCACCTTGTCGATGGCGGCGGTGTCCAGGTCGAGCTTGCGCGGCACGGTGTGGGCCGGCCGCCCGGGCGGCGGGGCGCCGGTCTTGTCGAGCGCCGCCCGCAGGCCCTTGGCGATGGCCACGGGGTCCTTGCCGTGCGCGTGGACGTGCACCCACCAGATCTCGGGCGTCTGGGACAGCAGGTGCTTGTGGATCGCGGTCTGCTCGATCTTGCGTTCCTGCAGCACGTCGGTGAACGACTGCATTTCCTTCTCGGTGACGACCACGTCGCCCATCAGCAGCGTGTTCCCGTCGGCGTAGCGCACGAAGGACACGTGCGAGCCGAGGGCGAGCCCCGGTTTGACGGTGACGCCCTGCGAGACCACCTTGAGGTCCCGGCGGGGCAGGCCCGTGTGGTACATGAACTCGCGCCTGATGTCCCCGGTCCGTCCCAGCGCGACCGCCACGTCCTTCCACTCCGTCAGGGACGTGCGCACGGGCATGACCGTCGCGTGGTTGTGCTGCTTCGACGTCCCGGTGGGCGCGCACGCGGAGAGCGCCCCGCCCAGCACCGGCGCCAGGGCGGCCGCGGCGAGCAGTTGCCGCCGTGACGCACCCGCCTGCGGGTGGGTGTCCTGCTGTGGGTCCTCACGCATCATGTGTGCCTCCTGACGGGATGGAAACACGGCGGACCACGGACACAGCCCAGCAGCGCCAGCACAGGGGCCAGGTGGGTGAAGCGCCCGTCGGCAAACGGGTGAGGCGAGACGGCCGTGCGGCACGGGCTCCTTCGAGGGCCGGCGACGCCGGAGGGCCCGCTCTCGGCTGCTCTTCGACGCCCATCGCGTCGTCGAACCGGCCGCAGCGGGCCGCAGACGGCCCTGGCGGCCTCGGCCGGGGCGGGCGACCGGCGGGTCCCTGCCCTGCCCGCCGCGGCCACCACGCCGCCACACGCGCGGGACCGCGGTCCCGCACGTCGCCGCATCCGGCGCCGCCGCCGGTCTGCTCGGCGTCCGAGTGCCGAGCACCCCACCCGCCTCGGCTCAGCCGTTCGGGGCGCCGCCGGAGCAGGACCGGGCGTGCGGACGAGCTCACCGTCACGGCGGCGACGGAGACGGCGTGCGGTCCCACCTGCCGGGACCGCCGCCGCCCGCGGCGCCTACGGGGCCGTGGGGTGCAGGGCGCCGATGTCCGGGGCGGAGTCCTGTCCGGCCTCGAGCAGGTGCGTGTCGTCTTCCCCGAAGTCCGGGGCCTGGAAGGGGTTCGTCGCGGGGGACGGCGGTGCTGCGGCGGCACAGCTCTGTTGCCCTTCCGGGGCGGAGAACAGCGACGTCAGTTCGATGGGAGGGTTCCCTTCCGTTGATCAGGTCCCGGAAGGGGCCTGGTGTGCCGTGACCCGGCACGGAGGTCCTACAGCTTCGTCATCTTGGCGTAGGGGCTCAGGATCCGCATCTGCGTCGAGCCGAAGTCCACGAGTGCCGCGGGGCCGTCGTCGAGACCGACCACCCGGCCGAGACCGTACACGTCGTGTGTGACCTGGTCGCCCACCGCGAAGTGCTTGGGAGCGGGGGCGACCGGGCTCTTGAAGGGGCTGGTGGGCAGATGGCGCTTCGGTGCGGAAGGCTTTGTCATCGTCCCCAGTATGCACCTACGGATCGGTCGGACGGGCGGGTCGGCCTCATGGGAGGTCGCCGCGCACGTACGCTTCATGGTGTCTACGGCGTCACATAGCGGGCGCCACACACTGGAGGCCATACCTCGTGCTGATCGCTCAGCGTCCGTCACTGACCGAAGAGGTCGTCGACGAGTTCCGCTCCCGGTTCGTGATCGAGCCGCTGGAGCCGGGCTTCGGCTACACCCTCGGCAACTCGCTCCGCCGCACCCTTCTCTCCTCGATCCCGGGTGCCGCCGTCACCTCGATCCGGATCGACGGCGTCCTGCACGAGTTCACCACCGTGCCGGGTGTCAAGGAGGACGTCACCGATCTCGTCCTCAACATCAAGTCGCTGGTGGTCTCCTCGGAGCACGACGAGCCGGTCGTGATGTACCTGCGCAAGAACGTCCCGGGCGTGGTCACCGCCGCCGACATCGCGCCCCCGGCCGGTGTCGAGGTGCACAACCCCGACCTCGTCCTCGCCACGCTCAACGGCAAGGGGTCCGGTCTGGAGATCGAGCTGACCGTCGAGCGCGGTCGCGGCTACGTCTCCGCCGTCCAGAACAAGCAGCAGGGCCAGGAGATCGGCCGCATCCCGGTCGACTCGATCTACAGCCCGGTGCTCAAGGTCACGTACAAGGTCGAGGCGACGCGCGTCGAGCAGCGCACCGACTTCGACAAGCTGATCGTGGACGTCGAGACCAAGCAGGCCATGCGCCCGCGTGACGCCGTGGCCTCGGCCGGCAAGACCCTCGTGGAGCTGTTCGGTCTCGCCCGCGAGCTGAACGTCGACGCCGAGGGCATCGACATGGGCCCGTCCCCGACGGACGCCGCCCTCGCCGCCGACATGGCACTGCCGATCGAGGAGCTCGACCTCACCGTCCGCTCCTACAACTGCCTCAAGCGCGAAGGCGTCCACTCGGTGGGGGAGCTCCTGGCGCGGTCCGAGGCCGACCTGCTCGACATCCGCAACTTCGGTGCGAAGTCGATCGACGAGGTCAAGGCGAAACTGGCCGGACTCGGGCTGGCGCTCAAGGACAGCCCGCCCGGATTCGACCCGACCGCCGCTGCCTTCGGCGCGGACGACGGCGGGGACGCGGGCTTCGCGGAGACCGAGCAGTACTGACGCCCGCGCAGGGCGGCACGACCGAGGCCCAGGCCATCCGGACTCGCACCGGAGGCCTGGGCCTTCGCCGTGCGCGGTGGCCGGGCGCAGAGGTACGGTGCCAACGACGCGCGCACTACCGACAGTTGGGGGCGGACATGACGGAGTATGTGGCGGAGTACCTGGCGGAGACCGATCCGCGATGGGCCGAGCACTCCGGCGAAGCCGGGCACTACGGCGCACCTGACTGGGGCCCGCAGGACGTGGCACGCGCTGCCGCGTTTCTGGCGGAACTGGCGCCGCAGGCAGGGCAGATGCTCGCGTACCTGCTGCGCACCCCCGGCCGGAGGGTCCACTGCACGGAGCTGGTGGACATGGCCCTGGGCGGTCCGACCGAGGCCGCTCCGGCACAGCGCGTGGCAGGCGTGGTGAACGGCATGAACAAGGCGCACGGCAACAGCGGGCGGCGGCTGCCGTTCTCCTGGTGGGCGGCCCCCGAGGGGAACGCGGGCGCGACGTACGCCGTCCGTCCCTCGGTGGCAGCGGTGTTCCTGGCCGCCCAGCTCGGCAGCGCGTGACTGACGCATGCGTCCGCGAGCGCCCACCCACGTCCCAGGACGGCTCGGGAGGGCGCTCGCGCCGCGGTCACCGACGGCCGCGCCACCGGCGATCGGAGGTTTCCACAGAAGCCGTTGCCCAGGGATACTCTCCCGGTGCAGACAACGGCAGCGGGAGTCGCTCTCGCGAAGGTGATGGCGCATTGCGGCGGAAACCCGGTGGGCGCCGTGAAGCTACTGGCAGGGGAGATAGCCGCCGCACCGGCGGCCCCGGAAGCCTACGCTGCCCTCGGTGAACTGCGACGGGACCGGCGCGCGGAGTTGGAGGAGGGCCTCGAAGGGGACGTCTCCTTGAGCTCTGTGCCGGCGCAGGCGTATTTCCTGTTCCTCGACGGGGACATGGACAACGCGGTGATGGCCCTCGGCTCGGTCACGGGAGTCAGGCCCGACGTGGCGTGGGGCGGCGCTCCGTGGTTCGGCGACGCGCGCTTCCTCGACGCGGTGAGCGCCGAGGCGCTGGCCGAGGCGTGCCTGCGGACGCTGGACTACGGCCACGACCTGAACACCGCCGCCATGCGCGATCGGTTCGCGCCCTGGTTCCATGCCGTCGAGGTGGTGTCCGAACGGAGCCCCGTGCCCGAGTCGCTGGCGGCCATGTCCCGCTTGCCCCGCGCCTGCGGGCGCTACGATCTGGCCTTCGCCCTGTGCGACCGCGCCGACGCCGTCGACCGCGTCATGTGGACCGAGGTCGCACGCGCGGGCACCTGGCGCGCGATGGGCGACATGGACCAGACCGCGGCGGCCTTCGAACGCGCTCTGGCACTGGACGTCACCAACTGGTCCCTCTACCTGGACCTCGCTGACGTACGCGCTCTGCAGGGCGACTTCGCCGCAGCGGTGTCCCTCGTCGACCAGGGTCTGCGGCACGAACCGCACGACGTCACCCTGCGCGCGGCGGGAGCGGCCTATCGCACGCGCCTGGCCGGCTCGGCGGACGACCTGCGGGACCTGATCGCCCTGGCACCGAAGCTCGCGAACACGTCCTACCGGGACCTGCTGATCGACTGCGCGTGCGCGGGACCGGGACTGCCCCCGAGCCTCGTGGCCGAGGCCCGTGGCGTCGGCGCGCGCTGAGCCCGCATCCCGTGCCGGGGGAGCGGGCGCGGTCCGGCGCCGCCAGGTGTGCGGCGCTCGTCGCGGTCGGCCGTTCGTGTGACCTGTACCCACCCGCCCACCTTGCCGCGCCCGCCTCGGAAACCTCGCGGGGACTTCACGTGGCCGGCTGGTGACCGAGCGTGCGGTTGCCGATCGCGGGGTATGGCAGGGTAGGGTGTGCTTTCGCATGTCGACGGGCGTGTAGCTCAGTGGTAGAGCGCTGCCCTTACAAGGCAGATGTCGGCGGTTCGAAACCGTCCACGCCCACCAGCCCCAGCGCACGGCAAAGGCCCAGGTGAACCGGTGTGAGTCCGGAAGCCTGGGCCTTGATCTTTCGCCCTGAGTGAGGGCCGCCGTGCCACTCACGTGCCAGATGGACTTCCGGGGTCCGGCCCCTTCACCCGCCGGATCTGATCGTCCACGTGCCCCGCGATCTCGTGGTCGCGGCCGTTGACGAGGTGCTGATAGATCAGCGCGGCCCGCACCGACGAGTGCCCCATCCGGTGCATCAGCTCCCGCGTGGAGGCCCCGCCCGTCGCGGCGAGGGTGTTGCCGGTGTGCCGCAGATCGTGGAAGTGGACGTCACCGAGGCCGGCCGCGCCGATGGCCCGCAGCCAGATCCGCCGGAAGTTGTTCCGCCGAAGCACTCCCCCACGCGGCCCGACGAAGACCCGACCCGTGCGGCCCGGCTCGGCATACTCGGCGAGATGCGCCGCCAGTTCCACGGTGAGCGAGGCGGGGAACGCCACGGTGCGCACGCCGGCCGCGGACTTGGGAGCCTTGACCGTCAGTCCGTCCGATCGAGTCTCGGCGACCGACCGGCGAACCGAGATGGTGCGTCGCTCCAGGTCGACGTCCCACCGCTGGAGGCCGGCCAGCTCTCCGAAGCGCAGCGCGGTGAACGAGGCCAGCAGGATCATCACTCGGTAGCGCGCGGGTATGGCATCCGCGAGCCGGAAGACCTCCGCCACCGACAGGAACGGTCGCTCGGCACTCGGGGCGGTGGCCCCGCCCTTGATGCGGCACGGATTGCGCTGGACCAGGCCGTCGTCCACGGCGGTGTTCATGATGGCGCGGAGGATCTGGTACGCCTTGGCGACGGTCGCCGCACCTACGCCCTGGTCAAGGAGGGTCGTCCGCCAACGCCGCACCTGCGGGGTGGTGATGTCCCTCAGCGGCACAGTGCGGATGGTCGGCAGGATGTGCAAGTACAGCGCGCTGCCGTTCGGCCGCCGGCCGCCCGCCAGACGGCGAGGGGTGGCTGAGGAGAGACCAACTGTGACTGGGGCGGTCGGCCGAAGCCCTCACGAGTCCCAGTGAACAAGCACTCGCTCGGAGGGCCAACACAGCCATCGGACAACTGCGTTGGTGACCACGAAGTACGAGGCGCTCACCCACCCGTCCTCCTTGCTGAGAAGCCCGGGGCCATGCTCGCGGTAGGAGTGCAGTAGGTACCGACGCCGAAGCAGTCCTCCCATCAGCAGCAGGACAGGCGCCGCGATCAGCGCTCCCACTGTCACCCCAAAACGGACAGCATGGATCTGAATGGTGCTCTCCACACGCACGGCAGCAGTATGTCGCAGTAGAAGTAGTGCCGCCCCTGGACCAGTCGAGGCGAACCGATTGCGGTGAAGGATGACGAGCAGCGTGACTCACCGACTGAGTGTCTAACTGCGGTACAACGACCCCGCACGCAGGCGGACTCCCAGGGACGGCGGCGAACAGTTCTCGTAGGTCACCGGCCGTATCGCCGCAGGTTACACGGTCGAGTGCATTGCTTCGGGACGAAGATGCGCGTTCGAGTGGCTATGGCTGTCTGCGCCGCCACCAGCGTCGACGGGAGCGAGATATGGAAGCTCGAAGTAGCCGGATCGCCACATCGTGCCCATATTGCTCAGCCAGTGCGAGCGGTGTGGCCCCACCGGGATCTTCCAACTCTGGGTCTGCTCCGAAAGCGAGGAGGATGGCCGTCGTGTGCACCCTCGGGGGCTGCCCACTCTGCTGCGCAGAATCTCCCTCTACGTCGATTGCATGGGTGAGGAGCGTCGAGTTGCCAACTACCTCGTTGGGATCGGCCCCCGCACCGAGCAGGCGGGCCAGTGTCTCCGCGTCCTCCATTTCGACCGCCTGATGAGCTGGCGTGCTCATGTTCTCCGACTCAGTCACGATCAGAGTGAATCCATACCTGTCCGCCGCTGCAAGCCGCTACACCACTCGCCGTGCCCGTTCCGTGCCCGAGAGCGCGGTGAACCACGGTCAACGGCGGGTCCTGGGGCGAGCTCATTAGTTCACCCACACCGCCGTTGCCGCTGGTCAGAGCGTGACCGGGGCCGCAGGGGCCGGTGATTCCCAAGCTCAGAGCGCAGAGTGTCCTTGACCGCATCAGTGAGCCTTGATCGACTGTCCCCATGGCCACGGACCCCAGTAAGTACGACGAGGCGGTTCCTCACATCAGGGCGCACCTGGCCAGGGTGGGGCGAGCCGTGGGGCGAACCTGGACCGCCCATGCCGGGCAACCGTACCGGCAGGTTCACCCGGCGCTCGTGGAGGCTTTGGAGGAGGAAGGCGTCGGACGGATGGTGCTAAGCTCGTCGACTTGTTCGCCAGGCAGATCTCTGACGGCACCGAGCCGCCGATTCTGACATCTACACGCGCCATCAACGACGACGGACAGCGGTAACTGTCACCGCTTCCAGGCAGCCTCATGTCTTTGGTGTCCAGGGAACACCAGGCGCCCTGCCTCGAAATTACAAGGCAGGTGTCGGCGGCTGGAGTCCACCGGCACCGCCAGTTCGCCACGTTGGTTCGTGCGCGACAGAGCGCAGTGGTTCAGGAGTCGGCCCAACCTGCGGAGTTGGAGTAGGACTAATAGGAGTAGCGCGTCCGGCGTCCCCACTCCTCGCCGGTGATGTGCTCATACGCCCGATCTGGGACGTAGAGCAAGCTGTCGGCCCATACGTTGCCAGTGGCGAACGGCACGAACTCCGCCGGATCCCGAAGCACCCGGTCGTACGTCTCTCGGCCGGCAGCAACCACACCGGCCCGGGTGTACAGAAAGGCGTCGCCCGACAGGCTGTGCCCGTACTCCCTGCGATCCAACCGGTACAGCGCCCAGGACAACTGCTCTGCGAACTGTTTGACCGTACCCAAAGGACCTGCGACCAGCCGTGACGTCAGAGCGGCCACGAGTTGCTCTGCATCCGGGTCAGGCGTCATCGGCTTGCAGTCCTCGATCAACTGCCAGAAGGCGTTCTCATCCACGATCCAGAGCATGACGGATGGGTGTGACAGGGCAGTGGCGTGCCACATCAGACGGTCAGCTACGGGTAACGGCGGTTCGAAGCGGCCGAGATTGTTGACCGAGCTGGGAGCTCTTCACGGTCGCACTGACCTGCGCACTCTCGATCACCCTGACCACCAGGCTTACAAAGTAGATGTCTCCAGTCACAACGAGCCCAAGCGGGCCCGCTCCATCAGGTCAATGACGTAGTGGACCAGCTCTACAGGTGCGGTGGTCCCCGCGAAGATTCGCCGGTCGACGCCCCTCTCGGGCGTAAATCTCCCCGTGTAGATCAACACAGGTACGTCGATATCGTACTGTTCGAGAACTCGGAGCATCTTGATGCCCGCGTCCCGGTCCCCGTCGCGGCTGAAGTCGCTAATGATCACGTCATAGGACTTGCGCCGGAATCGAGGGACCGCCTCATCCGTCGACAGGGCAAGATCAACTTGCATGCCGACGCTACGGAAGAGCTCGACGAGCGGGAAGTTTCCCTCCGGTCGGTCGTCTACCCATAACACCTTGCCGCCCCTGAGCAAGTCCGCAGCGTGTTCCAGTCTTCCCAGTGCCATGCGTCTAGCAGTGGCAGTAACGGTCGTCTGGCTCTCGTCCTGGGCGCGGTCGAGCAACTCCCCGGCAAGCTCGATCTCAACACCCAGGGCTCGCAGTGAGGTGAGCCGCGGAACCATACGCTGAATGATTGTTCCCCGCAGTGTGAAGTAGACAGTAGCGGCGAAAGCGACCCAGAGGACGGCGGGTACGGTGCCAACTACTTTGATCCATATGGCCTCAGGCATGCGAACATGATGGCCGATGCCGCCCGACTGTGCTGCCGAACGCCCAACGCGTACAGGAGCGGCACGGCTGACATCGCCAGATGACATCAACGTCGGCAGATGACTGCCGACCGTAGGCCGCTCCAGTAGGCGCCTTCCGACAGGTCGCACGGTGCCTGGCCCGAACTTACAAGTCAGTGATCGGCGCCGACGCCAAGCCTGAGGCCGCAGCGGGACCTGACGATGTCTGCATCGCGCAGATGGGAACGGTCGGCTGCGGCGCCGACGGGATTCGAACCCGCGCGCTAGGTAGGGCAAGGGCCGCCCGGACCCGCACTGGAGCGTCGTAGGAGGGACCTTCCCCTACGACGATCGCAATCGACCGCTCTGCCACGGCGCCGCAACCTACAGGACCGCGCGATCCCGCTTCGGTGAGCGTAGAGGCAGTCTCGTGCAAAGGGCGACCACATTATTCGCGGACGTCGGCCACCTCAGAGAACGCGAAGGTGCGATCCTCACTGAGGGTCGCGCAGGACTCGTTCCGTGCCACATCGGACGGTCGGCCACGGTCAACGACGGGGCGCCGCGGTGGCGATGACTGGCTGAGCTGGGAAGTCTCCCAAGCCAGTGGGCCAGTCCACGCCCACCGGCCCCAGCGCATGGCAAAGGCCCAGGTCGTCCGGTGTGAGTCCGGATGCCTGGGCCTTGATCTTTTGCCGCCAGTGAGGGCCGCCGTGCCGCTCACGTGCCAGATAGGCGGCCGGGGGCCGGCCCTTGACCCGCCGGATCTGGTCGTCCACGTGCCCGGCGATCCCGTGGTCGCGGGAGTTGACGAGGTGCTGATAGATCAGCGCGGCCCGCACCGACGAGTGCCCCATGCGGTGCATCAGCTCCCGCGTGGAAGCCCGCCCGTCGCGGCGAGGGTGTTCCCAGTGTGCCGCAGAGGTCGACGTCCCACCGCTGGAGACCAGCCAGCTCCCCGAAGCGCAGCGTGGTGAAGGAGGCCAGCAGGATCATCACGCGGTAGCGCGCGGGTACGGCGTCCGCGAGCCGGAAGGCCTCCGCCACCGACAAGAACGGTCGCTCAACCTCGACCCTACGAGAACCGCCATCGTCGACATCGAAGTCCTGGACGGGAGGTCGCTGGAGCCGTAGTACCGCCAGCATCGGCGGAATACCTCACTGCGGAGAGCAGATCACGTGAGGTAGAACGGCGGCATGGACGTCGCTGAACTGGAACGACTGCTGGATGAGGCCTTCGACCACGCTGTCGTCCGTCACGGATACACCGACTACATGCGCGACTACGAGGTCATCGTCTACATGACTGCGGATCACCGAACCGGCGTCGAACCAGCCCATCGGAGGTACCTCTTCAGGTACTGCGTCGAGGCCCTATGCGAGTCTTCTGTGCCGCCTGAGACTTGGCGTGTCTCTCTCGACGACCGCCTCATCGACCACGGGACGGCTGCCGACCTCGATGGTTATGTCTGGGGCGTCATGTGGCATTGCATGTATCCGGGCGCGTCGATTCTCCCTGAGTCGGAAGCGGCTCGTCGCTGGTCCCGAGCCACAGGGCTCGACTTTCATGAGGTCTGCATCGAGACGAACGCGCACCGCCTGACCTTGCTCTTCTCTGACTTGCGCGTCAGTGAGGTTCCGGCCGGATACGCCCCCTTCACCACGGAGTGAAGAGGTAGGTCGTATGTGCGAGGCTGGGCACATGGCCCGCGTCGACAGCCCGGAGTGATGGGTGACCAGCCGAACGAGTCGATCGGGTGTGCCCAGAACTTCATCGAAGACGGAACCCCAGGCCCCCTGAGACACCCGGCCCGACATCGTCCCGCAGGCGGGGCATGCGGCCCGCTCCGCCGATGCGTGGGCTCGCACGATGACCAACTCGCCCTCGTCCACCATGCCTTGATTACTACGTCTTCGACCTGGCGAAACCGCAGGTCCTGGAGGAACGCATCACCCACGAGCGTTCATGATCGCGGTTGTGGTGAACCTCCGTGGCCCCTGCACTGAAAGTGATCCAGGACCACGGTTCAAGGAGCGGCGACACGCCCCAACGGTCGCCGTCCTCAATTGATGGACGGCGGCCCTGCCGAGCCGCACAGCCGTTGGAATTCATCGATGTCACGCGGCAGCAAAGTGCCTACGAACCACGGTCAGGGCGATCCACCCAGGCAGCAGTACAAGCGCGCCCGCCGCCGGCCACATGCCACCCGCCAAAAAGCCGAAAGCCGTCACAGAAGCACCGAGCATGGCTACGGCGGCAGCGGCCGACTCGGCCCGAAGCTGTCGGGGGGAACGTCTGCTGGCCGAAGGTTTGACGAGCTGGAGCCCAAGGAGGACCTGCACGGCGTTGATCGCGGCCAGCAGAGCAGCAAGAGCACCGAAGACACCAAGAGCGAGGACAAAGGCGAAGGGCATGGCGTGAAGCTACACACTCAGAGCTCGAGCCCCGTACACGGGTAAGCACGCGCGCCAGTCCACGATCCACCGACTCCCGGTTGCGGCTACGATCCCGTGCCATTCGCGTGCCCGATCCTGCCGGGAATCACGGAAAACAGCGGGAACGTGTCCCGGGTGTGGCCGGACTGCAACACCAGCCGTGCCGCATCGGGTGGTCGACCACGGTCAACGGCTGGGCGCCGCGGTCGCGATGACTGGCTGGGCGGGGACCTCTCCCAAGCCACTATGGCCGCTTCAGTAGGCGCCTTCCGACAGGCACGGAGCCTGTGCAGAAACGTCACGACGACGCGCTTGGCGAGGTCACGCGCGTAGGCGCCCGCGGTCCGGGCCATGACGTCGGTGCCCGGCAGGTGAAGGACGGACAGGGAGTCCGTTCCTGAGACGAAGGCGGCCGGCGCGGGGGCGTGCCGGCCGCCGGTCAGGTGTGGTCGGCGACCGTGACGTCGACCCGGACGACCGCGGCAGCGATGGCGGCCTCGACAGCAGCCACCACGGCCGCGGTGCCGACGTCCCGGCCGAGTTGCCCGGCCAGCGCGGTGATCGCAGCCGACTGCGCGGCCAGCGCCGCGTTCGCCCTGTCGAGGCGCTTGAGGATCTCTGTGATCGAGCTCGACAGCGTCCACGTCGGGTTGCCGGCCGGGGCGCCCGGGATGCTGATGATCCGGTCCTTCTTCAGCACTGCGGTGGCGATCTCGTCGGCGGTGGGCATGTCGTCCTCCTCGGGGTTCCAAGCGGCAGGATGGGTGAGGCGTTCGGCGACGTCCTTACGGAACTGCGCCATGCTGAACGTGAACCGGCCCCGGCGCCCGTAGCCCTCGACCGGGCCGCGCGGGTCGATCTTCCCCTCGACGCTGGTCTCCAGGTGCCCCGCGACGGACTCCGCGGACCAACCGTAGCGGCGGCAGATCGCCGCGTTCCAGCGGACCCACGCGTCGTACTGGGCGCGCGTGTACACGTCGGCGCCGTTGCCGAGGTTCTCGACCTCGATGCCGTAGGCGACGTCGTTCCCGTCGAGCGTGCCCGACGCCTTTGAGGGCGCCGGGTGCGTGGTCCTCTCCTCGAGGAACGAGGTGTACGCGTTGGACGCCACGAGCCCGGCGTGGTTCGCCCGCCCCGCCGAGCACATCGTTGCGAGGCCGGACTTGTCGAGGTGGGTGTGGGCCAGCGGCGCGGGCAGGCCGGGGACGCCGTTCTTTGCGACCACGTCGAGGGAGTTGCTGCCCGCGGTGTGGTGGTTGACGATCAGGTGGACCGGCCCGAACGTGTTGCCGGTCGCGGCGTCCCGGGAGCGGGTGCGCCACCCCGGATACTCCGCGACACGGACGCCCTCGGCCCGCAGGATCCGCACGAGTTCATCCGGGCTGAGTGGAGTAGCCACATGTCCTCCTAGGCGACGTCGTGGATGACGAGTTTGAACTCGGCAAGCGTGAGGTTGATCGGGTTGGGGGCGTTGTGGGTGACGCGCAGCGCGATCGGTGTCTGCGGGTTCACGAAAATCCCGTGACCCTTGGTCCAGAACTGGGCGCCGACAGACGGCGGCCGGTGGTCCGTCGCCGTGGTGTCGCTCGGTGTCGGCGAGCCGAGGTTGAGCGGATCACGCACGTACTGATCGCGGTACTCGGTCGCGCCGGCCTCCCACTGCAAGAGGGAGTACAGGTGGCCCCACCCGGACTTCGACGGCCAGATCAGCCCCGACCGGTCGTCGGTGGCCCAGTTCGTGATGACGTACCCGTCCGGCTGCACCACCTGATGCATCGTGGAACGGTCCGCGGGCTCGGCCGTCCCGAACGGGAACCGTACGATCTGATAGGTCGTGCCGGGTTGGATCGACTGGGGCGTGTCGACCTTGAGCGAGCACACCTGCACGCCCGAGGAGACGGTTCCGCGCGTAGCCACGAGAGGCCTCCAAACGAAGGGTTCACGGGTCCGGTCCACAACCGGCGACCCGAGCACGGCTGGGCCTCGAGTGGCGGCCTCTGGTAGCCGGACATGCGGCGCGCGGTCGCTTTTGGCATACCCAAAACGAGCAGCGCCCGTACCCTCCCGCGTCCGGGCAGGCCGGCTGCCTCCTGCGCGGCGCGCACCCGGTCCCGCTCGCTCCGGATCTCGTCCAGCCGTTCCTCGCACTCCTCTTCGTCACCAGCCGGCCCGGCTTGGCGAGGACGGGCTCGCCGCCGTTCGTGATGGTGATCCGGCGTCGGACTTCCTCGAGGGACCCGCCTGAGGCTGCCGGGGTCCTCCGAACGGCGATGAGTTCCGGCGCCGTTCCGGGTCTTCGGATACATCCATCTTTCGCGCGCGTACTTGGAGGGCACCTTGAAGCTCTTGCTCACGTCAGGCGGGGTCACGAACCCGAGCATCCGGGCGGCGCTCCTGCAGCTTCTCGGCAAGCCGATCGACGAGTGCCGCGCCCTCTGCGTCCCGACCGCTCAGTGGGGTCACCCGATGTGCGGTCCGGCCTCGGTGCGTGGCCTCATGGCCGCCGAGCCCCGGTGGCAGCACCTCACCGGCCTGGGCTGGGCGTCGCTCGGCGTCCTCGAGCTCACCGCGCTGCCCACCATCGGCGCGGAGCGATGGGTGCCCTGGGTCCGGGAGGCCGACGTGCTCCTGGTCGACGGCGGCGACGCGACCTACCTGTGCCATTGGATGCGGGAGTCCGGGCTGGCCGATCTGCTGCCTTCGCTGCCCGACACGGTCTGGGTGGGAGTGAGCGCCGGAAGCATGGTGATGACCCCGCGGATCGGGGCCTACTTCACCGAGTGGCCGTCAGCTCCGGACGACCGCACCCTGGGCGTCGTCGACTTCTCGATCTTTCCGCACCTGGACGCCTTTCCGCAGAACACCCTGGCGGACGCGCAGCGGTGGGCCGCCGACATCGGCGGCCCTGCCTACGCCATCGACGAGCAGACGGCCGTCAAGGTCGTCGACGGGGCGGTCGAGGTGGTCTCCGAAGGGCGGTGGACGGCGTTCGGGGCATAGCCCGTCCGGTCAGCGCGACGCCCCGGGCGCCGGCGACCCGGTCGCCCCGGCGCGCCGGGCCCTCAGCGCGGCTGCCGCGGCACTCGCGGCGGGCGCGAAGCGCCGCTCTCCGGGCCGCCGTCCGCCGCCCCGAAGCCCACCGGCGCGCCGAACGCCGCGCGCCTGGTGGCCCGGCGCAGTGCGCGCAGCACGAACGGGCCCAGGGTGAGGACCAGTACGGCGGTCAGCACGGCGCGCGGCACGTCCCAGCCGAGCGAGGTGGCCAGGCAGTACGCGGCGAAGCGGGCGAGGTTGTCGGTGAGCGGGTCGCCCGGCACGAAGGAGACCCCGGAGGACATGCCGCCGAGATACGGCCAGCCCTGCAGGTTCATGACCGTCCCGTACGCGATCGACGCCACCGCCCCGTAGCCGGCGACCAGCACGAGCTCCCCCCGCCCGCGCAACGCCGCGGCGCCCGGGAGTAGTCCCGCGCCGAGGGCCACCCAGCCCATCGAGAGCATCTGGAACGGCATCCACGGCCCGACCCCGCCCGTGAGCAGGGCCGAGGCGAACATCGTGAGCGCGCCCAGCGAGAAGCCGAACCCTGGGCCGAGCACCCGGCCGGACAGGGCGACGAGGAAGAACATGGGCTCGATGCCCGCCGTGCCGCCACCCAGTGGACGCAGCGCCGCGCCCGCCGCGGCCAGTACGCCGAGCATGGCGACGGACTTGGCACTCAGGCCCTCGCTGCCGTCGGCGATCGTCGCCATGACGACGGCCAGCAGCAGCGGCAGCAGCAGCGCGAACAGCCAGGGGGCGTCCGCGCTGTGGGCGAGCCCGGAACCCGGGTCGGCGAGCAGCGGCCAGCCGAACGCGGCGACGCCGATCACGGAGACCAGCACGAGCGCGGCGACGGACCGCCTGCCCAGCCGCACGGCCCGAGGACGCGCCGTCATGCCGTCCCCGCCAGTGCCGAGCCGACCTGATCGACCGTCAGCCACGGCAGCGGGCTGAGCACCTTGGCGACCTGCGGGGCGAACGCGGGTGAGGAGACGACGACTTCCGGGGTGGGGCCGTCCGCGACGAGGTCGCCGTCGGCGAGGACGACGACGCGGTGGGCCAGCTCGGCGGCGAGTTCGACGTCGTGGGTGGCGAGGACGACGGCGTGGCCGTCCGCGGCGAGCGCACGCAGGTGTGCGGCGAGTCGGGCCTTGGCGGCGTAGTCCAGGCCGCGGGTCGGCTCGTCGAGGAGGATCAGCGGGGGCCGGGCGGTCAGCACGACGGCGAGGGCGAGGGCCAGGCGCTGCCCCTCGGAGAGGTCACGCGGGTGGGCGCCGCCGGCGACCCCGGGCAGCAGTTCGCCGACCAGGGCGCGGCAGGTGCCGGGGGTGGCGCGGGCGTCGGCGTCGGCGGCGGCGCACTCGGCGGCGACGGTGTCGGCGTACAGCAGGTCCCGGGGGTCCTGCGGGACGAGGCCCACCCGGCGGATCAGCTCCGCGGGCCTGGTGCGGGACGGCTGCAGGCCGCCGACGGTCGCACTGCCCGAGGTGGGGGCCGTCATCCCGGCGAGGACGGCCAGCAGGGTGGACTTGCCCGCGCCGTTGCGGCCCATCAGGGCGACGGTCTCGCCGGGCCGTACGGTCAGGTCCACCGCGCGCAGCGCCTCCAGGCGGCCGCGGCGCACGGTGAGGCCCGCCACGGCCGCCACGGGCTCGCCCTGTGCGGGCGCGGGCGCCGGGGGCGGGGTGCGGCCGGCGAGACGCTCGCGCAGCGGGGCGGCGGCACGGCGGGCGTCGCGCACCGACAGCGGCAGTGGCGACCAGTCCGCGAGGCGGCCGAGCTCGACGACCGGGGGACGGACGGGCGAGAGGGCCATGACCTCGGCCGGCGGCCCGCAGACCGGGGCGGCGCCCCCGCCGGGCAGGAGGACGACCTGGTCGGCGTACTGCACGACCCGCTCCAGGCGGTGCTCGGCCACGAGCACGGTCGTCCCCAGGTCGTGGACGAGCCGCTGCAGCACGGCGAGCACGTCCTCGGCCGCGGCCGGGTCGAGTGCGGAGGTCGGCTCGTCCAGCACCAGCACCCGCGGGTGGACGGTGAGCACCGAGCCGATCGCGACACGCTGCTGCTGCCCGCCGGAGAGAGTGCTGATCGGGCGGTCGCGCAGGTCGGCGAGGCCGAGCAGGTCGAGGGTCTCCTCGACGCGGCGGCGCATCACGTCGGGGGCGAGGCCGATCGACTCCATGCCGTACGCGAGTTCGTCCTCGACGGTGTCGGTGACGAAGTGCGCCAGCGGGTCCTGCCCCACACTGCCGACGACATGGGCGAGTTCACGCGGCTTGTGGCTGCGCGTGTCGTGCCCGGCGACCGTGACCCGGCCGGTCAGCACGCCCCCGGTGAAGTGCGGCACGAGGCCGGAGACGGCGCCGAGCAGGGTGGACTTGCCGGTGCCGGAGGGGCCGACGACCAGGCAGAGCTCGCCCTCGGGCACGGTCAGGTCGACACCGGCGAGGGCGGGTTCGGCGGCGCCGTCGTAACGGACGGAGACCTGCTCGAAGCGGATCACGGGCGGGCTCCTCTCAGATGCGCGGGCAGCAGCCCCAGCAGGACGGCGGCCGCGGGCCACAGCGGCAGCGACGGCGCGGTCAGCGGCACCACGGGCGGGTCCAGGTCGGCGGGCAGGGCCCCGGCGGCCCAGATCGTCAGCGCGGCGACAGCCAGGCCCGAGGCGGTGACCAGCCAGGCGGTCGCGTCCCAGCGGTCGGGGCGGTAGCGGGTGCGCACCGATCGGCGCCCGCCGAGCCGCAGTCCCGCGACGGCCGCGGCCGCACCGGCCAGCAGCAGGCCGTACGCGGCGCCCGCGGCGGCCAGCAGCGCGTAGGTGCCCGCGCACAGCCCGAGCAGTCCGCCGAGGGTCAGTGCGGCGGTCGCCCGGCGCACGGCCGACGGCACCTCGGCGGTGCGGCCGTAGCCGCGGGCGTCCATGGCGGCCGCGAGGGCGACGGAACGCTCCAGGGCGCCCTCCAGGACGGGCAGGCCGACCTGCAGCAGGGCCCGTACGCCCCGGTCCGCGCGGCCCCGCAGCCGGCGGGCCGTCCGCAGACGGCGAACGTCGGCGACCAGATGCGGCGCGAAGGTCATCGCGACGACCACGGCGACGCCCGCCTCGTACAGGGCGCCGGGGAGCGACTTCAGCAGCCGAGCGGGGTTGGCCAGGGCGTTCGCGGCGCCGAGGCAGGCCAGAAGGGTGGCCAGCCGCATGCCCTCGCGGAAGGCGAACCACAGCCCCTCGGCGGTCACTCGCCCGCCGAGCCGGACCCCCTGCGCCCAGTCCGGCAGCGGCACTTCGGGGAGGGTCAGCACGGTGTGCGTGCCGGGGACGGGGGAGCCCAGGACGACGGCGAAGCCGAGGCGGATGACGATCACGACCAGGCCGAGGCGCAGGAAGGCGGCGTACGAGCGCGCCCAGGGGGCGTCCGGCACCCGGCACGCGGCCACGACGTAGCCGGCGACCGCGGCGAGCAGCGCGAGCAGCGCGGGGTTCGTCGTGCGGGACGCGGCCGTGGCCAGACCCAGCGCCCACAGCCACCACGCCCCCGCGTGCGGACCCCGCGCCCGGCCCCGTCCCGCGGACGCGGCGGACCGGGGGGCCTCGTCCCGCCGGTCCGCCGCCGCGGGCTCGGGCCGACGGCGGGGCAGCGCCCACCGGCGAGCGGAGCCGCCGCCCTCGGGGTCGTGTCCGTGGCCGTGGTGGTCGCGGCCCGCGGGGGGTCGCGCCTCCCGGGCCGCGAGGGGTGCGGGCCGCGCGCTCGCGCCGGCCGGCGCCGCGCCCGGGGCGCCGCTCGTGCCCGCCGTGCCGGTGGCGAGCGGCGGGGCACCGTCCCGCCGGGTCCGCGCAGCCGTGCCGAGGAGCGGGGCCGCCGCGCCGGCGTCCGCCGCCCTGCGCTCGCGCGGGCGCGACCCGGCCGACAGGGCGAGGACGCGCCGCGCCCGGGGTGCCGCGCCGTGGAGCCGGAGCCCGGGATGAGGCGTGGCGGTGGTCACGGGCGGTCGCCTCGACGGCGGCGGACCTGCCAGGCGGCGGCCGCGGCGACCAGGAGGACGACGGCTGCGGCGCCGTACGCGCCGAGCGCGGGGCCGGGGGAGGAGGAGGTGGGCGCGGGGGCCGCGGCGGTGTCGGTGACCTGCTCGCCGCAGCCCTTGGCGGGGTAGCCGGCGATGGCGCAGACGATGCCCGCGGAGTCGTAGCGCAGCGGGGGCGCGACCGCGGCGAGGGCGTCGGCGGAGGTGGCGTCCTCGGGGACGCGGGCGCAGGCGGCGCGGGCGGCCGGGGCGTCGGCGGCGGTGCCGAAGTCGAGCAGCAGGGCGACGCGCTTGGTGCCGGGGCGGGCCGGGGTGCCGCCGCAGACCTCGGCGAAGCGGGCCGCGCCGCGGGGGCGGGCGGCCGATGCGGCGTCCGGGCTGACGCCGAAGCGCCAGCCCTCGACGGCCCCGTCGCCGGGGTGGCTGAGGGCGGGACCGGTCGTGGCGAACGTCCAGGCGTCGGTGGCCGCGTCCCGCTGCCAGAAGGACCAGTACCGGTAACTGGCCGCGTGGGCGGGCGTCGTGACGAGGGCGGCCACCAGGGCCAGGAGGAGTGCCGCCGCCGCGAGAGGCGGCCGCCTCACGACCGGCGCTTCCGGCCGGAGAGCAGCACCCCGATGCCGATGCCGGCGACCAGGCCGGCGCCGACGATCCACCACACCGAACTGCCGCCCGAGGAGTCGGAGGCCGAGTCGGAGGCCGGGGCGGAGGTGTGCTCGGCGACCGGGCCGAGGGCGCTGAGCTTCGCGATGTGGTCGTTCATGGGGTTGCCGGTGGCGTGCGCGGCGAGGGCGAGCTGCGCGAGGGCGGTGGGGCTGCCCTTCGCCCAGGCGGCGGAGTTGGCGGCGAGCCATGTGTACGCGCCCTTGGCGGCGTCGAGGTGGCCGCCGGCGGCGAGGGCGATGACGGCGTCGGCCGTGGTGCCGTAGTCGGGGGTCTTCTGGTCGGAGCCGGGGGTGAGGGCGTCGAAGTGGCCGCCGCCCGCGGCGAGTCCGGCCGCGAGCCAGGCGGCGCCCGCGTCCGCGGCGCTGCCGCCGCATCCGGAGCGCACCGCGACGTCGCGACCGGGTGCCTCGACGAGGAAGCCCGCGCCCTGCGCGGCGCGTACGGCGTCGGCGGTGGCCTTGGCGTTGGCCGTGAGGGCGCCGGTCTTGGCGTCGGCCTGGTACGCGAACGCGCCGCCGTCCTTCGTGCCGCAGGCCAGCTGCAGGGAGTGCAGCGCGTCAGAGGGCGACCGGCCGTCGGAGGTCACCGACTCGGCATCGGTGCCGGCCGCCTCGAGGCCGCCGATGACGACGGCGGTGGAGTCGGCGTCGGAGGCGCCCCCGGGGTTGTAGGACCAGCCGCCGTCGCGGTTCTGCACCTTGGCGAGCCAGCCGGCGGCGCGCCTGACGGCGGCGTCCTGCTTGTGGACGGCGAGCGCCTGGACGGCTATGGCGGTGGCGTTGGTGTCCTCGGTCTTCGGGTCGCAGGGGGCCGCCGGGTCCTGGCGGTACGAGGCGAAGCCGCCGTCCGCGCACTGCTGCCCGGCGAGCCACGTCACCGCTTCCCCGGACGGTTCGACGCCGGCCGCGTGCAGCGCCAGCAGCGCGTACGACTGGCGCCACACGCCGTCGTACGTCGGGTCGGCGTCCCCGTACAGAGCGGCGGGAGCCGCCGCGGGTGAAGGGGAGGGCGACGCGGCTATGAGGAGCGCGCTGACGGCGGCCAGAGCGGCCGCGGCGGTGCGGCGCAGGTGCATCGGGTGGGTGCCTTTCGGGTGAGCGGTCGCGCAGACGGATGCGGGCGCGCTGTCACGGCACCGGGCTCCGACTCCGTGTACCTCGACGGAAGAGCCGCTCCCGTCCGCGCGGGTGCTCCGGCTGGGCCGTCCCCGGTCGGGGGCGGCTCACGGTTGCGGGTCAGCGCCGGATTCGCACCGGCTTCCCCCACTCGGACGTGAATGGACTTGGTTGTGTCGACCACACCTTAGCCGGGCTCCTCAGACGGGCCGCCCCCGGGCGTGTGCGGTCTGCCTCACACCGCGCCGGACGCGGCCGGGGCGCGGCGGTACGGCGGGCAGGCGTGTCGATGTCAGCGGCGCGGGGACGCCGCGGGAGGCCCGGCCGGCGTTCCCGCCCGGTGCTCTCGCCCGGTGCTCTCGCCCGGTGGTTTCGTCCGGTGGTTTCGTCCGGGGATGCACGGCAGGGCCGGCGCTCGGGCCCGCGGGCCCCGGGGAGCGGTCAGGCCGACGAGCCGGCAGACGGTCGTGATGTCGGTCGTTACCTGGTCGCTGGAGGCGCGTCCGGACAGCCATCCCACCAGTGCCGAGTGCCAGGTGTGTTCGATGACGCGGACCGCGGACAGCAGCTCGGGCCCTCCGGTCGCCGCTCAGGGCTGGATGTTCTCCAGGTCCTCCAGGAGGCTGAGGTGCTTCTGCTCCCAGCCGAGGGTCTGCCGGGTGTGGGCGCTGGACGAGGGCTGGTCGTTCGCGAAGATCGGGCCGAGAGGGCCGTACGTCTGCGACGGCACCGACTCGACCGGCAGGCCCAGCCGTCGGCCGATGACCGCGGCGATGTCACGCACCTGGTCGCCCTCGTCGCCCACGGCGTGCCAGGAGGTGCCGGCTTCCGCGTGTTCCAGCGCGAGCCGGAAGAGGACTGCCGCGTCGAGCGCGTGCATGGCCGGCCAGCGCTGTGTGCCGTCGCCGGGGTAGCCGGACACTCCGGTCCGGCGTGCGATGTCGGTCAGCAAGCCGGCGAACCCGCCCGTGCCCTGGTTGTGGACCGTGCGCGGCAGGCGTACGGCCGTGCTCCGGACCCGGCGCGAGGCCAGGCCCAGGACCGCCGTGACGGCGCGTCCACGACCACCGACCGGCCCGTCGGTCGGCAGCGGGTCGGCCTCGGTGGAGGCACGGCCCGGCACATGGGGCGTACCCGAGCAGGCGACCAGGGGCCGGTCGCTGCCGACGAGTTCCTCGCCGAGGGCCGCGAGGGCGGCGCTTTCCTCGGCGACCGCCTTGGCGAGGGCGTCGGGGCTGCTGAAGTCGTTGGCGAATGCCAGGTGGATCACCCCGTCGGCCTGAGCGACGCCGGAGCGAAGGACGTCGAGATCTGCGAGAGATCCCCGGAGGGGCTCGGCGCCGGCCGCCTCGGCGGCCAGCGCGGAGGCGTCGGAACGGGCGAGTGCGAGGACGCTGTGGCCATGGTCGAGCAGCTCGGCGACGACGGCGGAACCGATCAGACCAGTGCCACCCGTGACAAAGACGTGCATGCAGCTCTCCTCAAGTGACGGGACTCTTGTCCCATCACCCTAGCAGAGTGATGGGACAAGAGTCCCGTCGCGTATGATGGGGCCATGGCTCGATGGGAACCAGGCGCACGCGAACGCCTTGTCGTGGCCGCAGTCGACCTGTTCACCGAGCAGGGGTACGACGCCACGACGGTCGCGCAGATCGCCGAGCGCGCCGGGGTCACCAAAAGCACCTTCTTCCGGTACTTCCCTGACAAGCGAGAGCTGATGGTGGCCGGGCAGGAGACGCTGAGCCGGCTGCTGGCCGAGGGGATCACCGAGGCGCCCGATGACGCCAGCCCGCTCGAGGCGGTCGCTGCCGGTCTTGAGCGCGCGTCGAGCGCGATGGGTCCCATGAATCGCGAGCTCGCCCCGCGCCTGAAGGCTGCCGTCGCCGCCAGCGTCGAGCTTCAGGAGCGTGACGCCCTCAAGACCGTCAGCCTGGCGGCTGCGATGACGACCGCCCTGGTCGCCCGCGGCCTGTCCGACCCGGCCGCGGCCCTCGCGAGCGAGCTGGGCGTCCTCGCCTTCAAGCGCGGGTACGCCGAATGGTCCGAGGGCGACCGTGACGGCAAGGACGAGCTCACCGGGTACGTCCTGTCGGCCCTGGACGAGTTGCGTACGGTGAGTGCATCGCTGGGCTGAGCGGACAGATCGTCCCGCTCATCGGCTGGTTGCATCGACCCGTCGCTCGTAAGGCCCGCAGGCACCGGGGGTCGCGCCGCGGGCTCCAGGCGTTCCTCGCGGCCCCTTCACGTGTACCGGGCGCTCGCCGCCCGGAGCGGCGCAAACACCGGCAGGGCCCACGCGGGCCTCGCACATGACGCCCTGTTCGCAGCCGCGCGCTCCCACCGCCGGGCGTGGCGGGAATCACCCGGCACAGCCAGGGCGCCCCACAGGGGGACGGGTATCTTCGTGCTCTCGGGCCAACCCCTGAGCAACCGATTCTGAAACTTGTTCCATCGAGGCGCAGGCGGCTACGCTCCCGCCGACGTGCAGCGAGAAGGGGGCCGTGAGTGACCGCAGAGGCCGGGCCGCTCCGGATCGCGCTGCTCACCTACAAGGGGAACCCCTTCTGCGGGGGTCAGGGCGTCTACGTACGCCATCTGTCCAGGGAACTCGCCAGCCTCGGCCACAGCGTCGAGGTGATCGGCGCCCAGCCCTACCCCGTGCTCGACGCGGTCGGTGACGGGGTGCGCCTCACCGAGCTGCCGAGTCTCGACCTCTACCGCCAGCCCGACCCGTTCCGCACCCCGAAGCGCGAGGAGTACCGCGACTGGGTGGACGCGCTGGAGGTCGGCACGATGTGGACCGGCGGCTTCCCCGAGCCGCTGACGTTCAGCCTGCGCGCCCGCCGCCACCTGGCCGCCCGGCGCGGGGACTTCGACGTCATCCACGACAACCAGACCCTCGGCTACGGCCTCCTCGGCGGCCCCCGCGCCCTCGGCGCGCCGCTCGTGACGACCATTCACCACCCCATCACGGTCGACCGGCAGCTCGAACTCGACGCCGCGCGGGGGTGGAAGCGCCGGGCGTCGGTCCGTCGGTGGTACGGCTTCGCCCGGATGCAGAAGCGGGTCTCCCGCCGGCTGCCGTCCGTGCTGACCGTCTCCGGCACGTCCCGGCAGGAGATCGTCGACCACCTCGGGGTGCGCCCGGAGCGGGTGCACGTGGTGCACATCGGCGCCGACACCGGGCTCTTCTCGCCGGACCCCTCCGTGCCCGAGGTGCCGGGCCGGATCGTCACCACCTCCAGTGCCGACGTGCCGCTCAAGGGCCTGGTCCACCTCGTGGAGGCGCTGGCGAAGCTGCGTGCCGAGCACCCCGGTGCGCACCTCGTCGTCGTCGGCAAGCGCGCCGACGACGGCCCGGTGGCCGCCGCCATCGAGCGGCACGGGCTCGGCGGCGCCGTCGACTTCGTCAAGGGCGTCAGCGACGAGGAACTGGTCGACCTGGTGCGCAGCGCGCAGGTCGCCTGCGTGCCGTCGCTGTACGAGGGCTTCTCGCTGCCGGCCGCCGAGGCCATGGCCACCGGGACGCCGCTGGTCGCCACGACCGGCGGCGCCATCCCCGAGGTCGCGGGGCCCGACGGCGAGACGTGCCTGGCCGTGCCGCCCGGGGAGCCGGGCGCGCTGGCCGCAGCGCTGGGCCGGCTGCTGGGCGACCCGGGGCTGCGCCGCCGCCTCGGTCTGGCCGGCCGGGAACGCGTACTGACCCGCTTCACCTGGGAGCGGGCCGCCGCCGGCACCGTCGCGCACTACCGGGCGGCGATCGAGGCCGCCGGGGGGCCGCGGCCCACTGTCCAGTCTCCGTCCCGGACGAAAGCAGGCTCCACGTGCTGACCGTCGACTTCTCCCGCTTCCCGCTCGCCCCGGGCGACCGGGTGCTCGACCTGGGCTGCGGCGCGGGCCGCCACGCCTTCGAGTGCTACCGGCGCGGCGCGAACGTGGTGGCCCTGGACCGGAACGGTGACGAGATCCGCGAGGTCGCCTCGTGGTTCGCGGCGATGAAGGAGGCCGGGGAGGCCCCGGCCGGGGCGACCGCCACGGCGATGGAGGGCGACGCGCTGAGCCTGCCGTTCCCCGACGACAGCTTCGACCGCGTCATCGTCTCCGAGGTCATGGAGCACATCCCGGACGACAAGGGCGTGCTCGCCGAGATGGTGCGCGTCCTCAAGCCGGGCGGACTCATCGCGGTCACCGTGCCGCGCTACGGGCCGGAGAAGGTCTGCTGGGCGCTGTCCGACGCGTACCACGAGGTCGAGGGCGGCCACATCCGCATCTACCGGGCCGACGAGCTGCTGGAAAGGATCCGCGAGGCGGGTCTGCGCCCGTACGGCAGCCACCACGCGCACGCGCTGCACTCCCCGTACTGGTGGATCAAGTGCGCGGTCGGCGTGGACAACGACGAGGCCCTGCCGGTGCGGCTGTACCACAAGCTGCTGGTCTGGGACATCATCAAGAAGCCGCTGGCCACCCGGCTCGCCGAGAACGCGCTCAACCCGCTCATCGGCAAGAGCTTCGTCGCCTACGCCGCCAAGCCGCACACCCCGAAGACGGGCCTCGACGCGTGAGGCGGACCGAGCACCTCGTCCTGCCCGGCGTACTGACCTCCGAGCAGGCCGCGCAGACCGTCGCCGGGATCCTCGCCGTCCAGCGGCCGGACGGCGCCATACCGTGGTTCGAGGGCGGCCACCTCGACCCCTGGGACCATGTCGAGGCCGCCATGGCGCTGGACGCCGCCGGCGAGCACGAGCACGCCGAGGCGGCCTACACCTGGCTCGCCCGCCGGCAGAACCCGGACGGCTCCTGGTACGCGGCGTACGGCTGGGCCGACGGCGCGGAGGGCGAGGAAGGCGAGTGCGAGCCCATCGACCTGGCCCGGGAGAGCAACTTCTGCGCCTACGTCGCCGTCGGCGTGTGGCACCACCACCTCTCCACCGGCGACGACGCCTTCCTGGAGCGCATGTGGCCGGTGCTGTACGCGGCCGTCGAGTACGTCCTCGAACTGCGGCTGCCCGGCGGTGAGATCGCCTGGCGGCGCGAGGACGACGGGACGTATCCGCGGGAGGCGCTGATGACCGGCTGCTCGTCGATCTACCAGGCGCTGCGCTGCGCGCTGGCCGTCGCCGAGTACCGCGAGGACCCGCAGCCCGACTGGGAGCTGGCCGCCGGCGCGCTCGGCCACGCCGTCGCCCACCACCCCGAGCGGTTCCTGGACAAGCACCGCTACTCCATGGACTGGTACTACCCCGTCCTCGGCGGGGTGCTGCGCGGGGAGGCCGCCCGCGAGCGCGTGCAGGCCCGATGGGACGAGTTCGTGGTGCCGGGCCTCGGGGTCCGCTGCGTGGTGCCCAACCCCTGGGTCACCGGCGGCGAGAGCGCCGAACTCGCCCTGGCCCTGTGGGCGATGGGGGAGTCCGACCGGTCCGTGGAGATCCTCGCCGCGATGCGGCACCTGCGCGCCGAGGACGGCATGTACTGGACCGGGTACGTCTTCGAGGGCGACGCGCAGGCCGGCACGGCCCCCGCCGTGTGGCCCCGGGAACGCACCACGTGGACGGCGGGGGCGCTGCTGCTGGCCGTCGCCGCCCTGGGAGGGGACGAGGCGACGACGGCCGTCTTCGGGGGCGACCGGCTGCCGCTCGGGCTGGTGCCCGCGGCGGCGGGGTGCTGCGCCGGCCGGTGAGCGGGCGTCAGGCCCGGTTGATCCGGCCCGCCACGGCGTGCCCGACGACCAGGTAGACCGCCGCCGGCAGACCGTAGTCCAGCAGGGTGCGCGCCCAGGCGGACCGGGTCGAGAAGATGCCGTGGGCCCAGCCGCCGAGCCAGGACGCCACGTCGTGGATCCACTCCACGAAGCCGTTGGCCCGGTTGGCGTCGAGCATCCACAGCAGGATCCACAGGATCAGGATGAAAGCCGCCACGTCGGCGGCCACGATGATGATCGTGGCCGCAGGATTGCCGCGATATCGTCTGGACATACCTGCCGTCTTGCCCCGATCGGCGCAGCCAAACGCCGTCGCCGGGAGGCGGCCTGACGCCCCGTACGGCCCTGTGCGGTGGCCGCTGGCCGGGCCCGGGGCGAGGATGCGAGCACGCACCGCATCCCCCTGGGAGAGACCCTCATGCCCTTGCGCCGTGCTCTGACCGCCCTTCTGCTCTCCGGCGTGCTGCTGGTCGTCCCCGCCTGCGGCGGCGACTCCGGCGATCCCGCGAGCGGCGGCACCGCGAGTCCCACCTCCTCCGTGGAGAAGCAGAAGCTCGCCAAGACGCGCTTCGTCGCCAACGCGGGACTGGCCGCCGGCGCGACCTACCAGTGGATCGTCAAGCCCTATCGCGAGGGCAAGTTCGAGAAGGACGCCGACGGCCGCAAGCTCACCCTGGTGAAGGCGGGACTGGCCGGGGCCTTCGCCTACAACCGGCTCAAGGCCGCCGCGGAGAACGCCAAGGGCGACCCGACCCTCTCCCGTCTGGTGGCCCCGCTGACCGCGGGCATCGAGTCGCTCAAGGACCTGCCGAGCAAGCTGCGCAGCGGTCAGGGCACCGACGACATCGTGGGCACCTTCCAGGACACCATCAGCGGCGTCAAGTCGGCCGGCGAGGGAGCGGGCGCCAAGGTCACCGACAAGGTGCCCTCGCTGTCCCAGCTCAGCGGCGGATGAGCTCGGTCCGCTACCGGCGGGGAGACAGCCGTGCCCCCGGGCCGACGGCCCGAGGGCACGGCTTCCGCGTGCGTGCGGGCGCGTGCGGGCGCGGGGTGCGCGGGTGACAGGCGCGCGGTCTTTCCCGTGAGGGCGGGGGAGCGGGTCAGCCGCGCTGGATGCCGCTGACGTCCTGAAGGACGCCGCGGCGGCCGTCCTGGGTCTGCGCGACCAGGCCTGCGCCGCGCTGCTCCACCGCCAGGTACCAGACGCCGGGGGTCAGCTCGGCGATCTGCTGGGCCGAACCGTCCTCCGCGTACAGCGGCCGCGTCACGGGCACCGCGAACCAGAAGGCCGCGAACTCCGCGGCGGGCTGCTGCTGGGGCTGCTGCTGGGCCTGGGGCTGCTGCTGGGAGTGCGGGTAGCCGTACTGGCCGCCGCCGAACGACTGGTCCGCCGGCAGGCCGTGCCCGCCGGCCTGCCCCGGGTAGCCGTAGCCGCCCTGCTGCCCGCCCGGGTGCGGCTGACCGCCCTGCACGCCGCCGTACGGCTGGGGCTGCTGGGGCTGCCGGGGCCGCGGAGCGGGCAGCAGCGGCGCCTTGAGCGCGGGCAGGCCCCGGAGGGTCAGCAGCATCACGGCGGCGAGCGCGACGGCGGCGACGAAGGAGAGGTAGGCGCCGGTGGCCAGCTCGAAGATCTCGTTGCCGTTGAAGAGCGACCACAGGGCGTCCCAGGCGGCGGCCACGGCCAGCACCGCGCCCCACTGCGCCAGGCCGATGCCGAGCAGCTTGCGGCCCTCGGGCAGGAAGCGGGAGGCGACGAACAGGCCGGCGGCGATCAGGCCCAGCAGGTGCACCGAGGGCAGCAGCGGGAACAGCTCGCTCTTCCAGGCGTTGACTGCGCAGCCGTCCGCGTCGCAGTTCTTCGCGGCGTAGAAGTTCAGGAACGAGGCGATCAGCAGCAGCAGCGCCGCGCCGATCACCGCGCCGTCTCCTCGGGTGAGGGAGCGGTTATTCACTGGAAGTCCTTGTCAGTCGTCTCGTTGTCGCTGTCGTCGGCGTTGTCCATCGTATGAGGACGGTCGCCGCGGGGTGGGGCCGGTCCGGCTGTCGGTGACCCGATCGGTACCCGATGCTCACCGGCCGCTCACCCGCGCTCCTCCAGGAACGCGGTGACGCCGTCCGCGATGCCCTCCGCGGCCTTCTGCCGCCAGGCCGGGCTGGTCATCAGCGCCGCGTCCGCGGGGTCGCGCATGTTACCGCACTCGATCAACACCTTCGGCACTGTGCTGAGGTTGAGTCCGCCCAGGTCGCGGCGGACGTCCAGGCCGGTGCCGCCACCGATGTAGTTGGACGGCCGGGTGCCCGTCTCCCCCGCGAAGTGCCGCTTGAGGGCGCCGCCGAGAAGTCTCGACGGCCCGCTGATCCTCCGGGTGTCCGCGATGCCCTGGTGCAGCGCGGCGGGCATGATCACGTGGAAGCCGCGGTGGCCGCCAGCCGAGCCGTCGCCGTGCACCGACACCGCCGCGTCGGCCTCGGCCTCGTTCCCGATCCGGGCCCGCTCGTCGATGCAGGGGCCGTACGCGCGGTCGCCGTCGTAGGTGAGCCGCACGGTGGCCCCGCGCGCCTCGAGCAGCGTACGGGCGCGCCGGGACACGTCCAGGGTGAAGGCGGCCTCGGCGTACCCCGCGTTGGTCGCCGTGCCCGTGGTGTCGCACTCCTTGCGGGCGGTACCGATGTCGACCAGGCGGTTGATCTCGGCCGTGTGCCGGCTGTTGCGCGCGTTGTGCCCCGGGTCCAGCACCACGACCCTGCCCGCGAGCGGCTTGCCGGCCCGGGCGGACGGCGCCCCGGTGGAGGGTGCGTCGGCGGGCGGCGCGCCCGAACGGAGCGGACGCACGCCCTGGGGGAGGTCGCCGTTGCGTCCGGGGTCGTCCGGTCCGCTCGCGGCGTCCCACACCAGCCACCCGGCCGCGCACGCCACCACCAGCGCGGCCCCGACGGCCACGGTCGAGCGGCCCTTGTTCTTGAACACGTCAGCGATGCTAACCGCCGTAGTGGATCACGGCGTCCGTACGCCGGAGTACATGCAGTGAACCGGTCGCGGACACTTCCGTGAACGCACCCGACTCCAGCGCCCGCCGGTAGATCCGCCAGGGCGCCTGGCCACCGTCGGCCGGGTCGGGGAACACGTCGTGGATGACCAGGAGACCGTCCTGCGCGACGTGCGGCGCCCAGCCCGCGTAGTCGTTGCCGGCGTGCTCGTCGGTGTGCCCGCCGTCGACGAAGACGAGCGCGAGCGGCTTCCCCCACACCGCGGCGACCTGCGGGGAGCGACCCACGACCGCCACGACGTGCTCCTCGAGCCCGGCGGCGTGCAGGGTGCGCCGGAAGGAGGGGAGGGTGTCCATCAGACCGACCTCGGGGTCCACGAGCGACGGGTCGTGGTACTCCCAGCCGGGCTGCTGCTCCTCGCTGCCGCGGTGGTGGTCGACGGTGACGGCGACGGTCCCCGCCTCGCGGGCGGCGGCGGCCAGCAGGATCGTGGAGCGTCCGCAGTAGGTGCCGACCTCCAGCAGGGGCAGGCCCGGGAGGCGGGCGGCGGCGTCGGCGGCGGCCGCGAGGAGGGCGAGGCCCTCGTGGGTGGGCATGAAGCCCTTGGCCGCCTCGAACGCGGCCAGGACGTCCGCGGGGACTTCCGCGAGGGGTGGCGTGCTCATGCCCCCATCGTCCCGCACGTCCTCTGTGCCGCCCGCCAGGGGTGCGGCCGGCGGTGCGCGGGTCCGTGGTGGTCTCCGTCGGGGTTCCCGCCCGCCCGATTGCCCGGCGCGGTTGGCGCGGGCCCGCGAACCGTCCGCCGCGGGCGCAGACCACCCGCACCGCAGCCGCGGGCAGAGGTCAGAGCCAGCCGTTGTGGCGGGCGGTGCGCACCGCCTCCATACGGTTGCGGGTGCCCGTCTTGCCGATGGCCGCGGACAGGTGGTTCCGCACCGTCGACTCCGACAGATGCACCCGCGCCGCGATGTCGGCCACGGTCGCCCCGTCCGCCGCGGCGTTGAGGACGTCCTGCTCGCGCGGGGTCAGCGGGCTCGGCCCGGTGCTGAGGGCGGCCGCGGCCAGGGCGGGGTCGATGACGCGGTGCCCGGCGAGCACGCGCCGGATCGCGGCGGCGAGGTCCTCGACGGGGCCGTCCTTGACCAGGAAGCCGGACGCCCCGGCCTCCATGGCGCGGCGCAGGTACCCGGGGCGGCCGAACGTCGTGAGGATGAGCACCTTGCATCCCGGGAGCCGCTCGCGCAGCTCCGCCGCCGCGTCGAGCCCGCTGCGCCCGGGGAGCTCGATGTCGAGCAGCGCGACGTCGGGCCGGGCGCGCAGTGCCACGGCGACGATCTCGTCGCCCGCGGCGACCTGTGCGACGACCTCGATGTCGTCCTCCAGGTTCAGCAGCAGCGAGAGCGCCCCGCGCATCATCCCCTGGTCCTCGGCGAGCAGGACCTTGATGGCGTCGCTCATGCCGCCTGTCCCTCCTCCTCCGGCAGCTCGGCCTCCACACGGAACCCGCCTCCCGGTGCGGGGCCCGTGGCGAGGGAGCCACCGGCCGCGGCGAGCCGTTCGGCGAGCCCCCGCAGTCCGGAGCCGGTTCCGGGGGCCGAGCCTACGCCGCGGCCGTCGTCGGTGATCCGCAGGCGGACCCGCCCGCCGGCGGCGGTCAGCTCGATGCGGCAGGTGGCGGCCGCGCTGTGCCGCACGACGTTGGTCACACCCTCCCGCACCACCCACCCCAGAAGGGCCCCTGTCCGCGGGGGCGGCGGCCCGGACTCCTGGACGACGGCCTCGATCCCGGCGGCCGCCAGGGCCGAGCGGGCGCGGTCCAGCTCGGTGGACCAACTGCCCTCGCGGTAGCCGGTGACGGCCTCGCGGATCTCGGTGAGCGCCTGGCGTCCGATCGCCTCGATGTCGGCGACCTGGGCGAGGGCGGCCTCCGGATCGCGCGGGGCGAGCCGGCGGGCGGCCTCGGCCTTGACGACGACCACGGAGAGGGTGTGCCCCAGCAGGTCGTGCAGGTCGCGGGAGAACCGCAGCCGCTCCTCGGCGACGGCGTTGCGAGCCAGCTCCTGACGGGTGGCGCGCAGCTGGGTGACCGCGTCGTGGAGGGTGAGCATGGCCGCGGTCACCAGGCCCGAGATGAGGCTGCCGTACCCGATGGACACGCCCTCCCAGAGGTCGCCGCTGCGCAGACCGGCGACGATTCCCGCGGACACCGCGAGGGCGACGAGCACCGGCCCCGTCCGCCGGCCGCGCGCCACGATCCCGGCGGCCAGCGACAGCAGCGGGAAGAACACCAGCCAGGTGCCGCCGTAGCCGATGGCGAGGGCGTAGGTGACCGCGGCCAGCGCGAGGAGATAGCGCCGGGGCGCCTTCCCGGCCGCGGCGCGCGGATCGAAGGCGGTGAAGACGACCGCGATGTAGAGGGAGTTGAAGGCCAGCAGGCCGAGACCCCCGAGCCAGGGCTGGGCGGCCTCGCCCTGCAGGAGGTGGGACAGCGCGCCCACGCCCATCAGCAGCCAGGGCAGGAAGGTGAGGCGGTTCGGGGGCCGCAGGGCCTCGATCTCCTCGTCATAGGACCGTGTCACCCGCAGCAGCCGCCAGCGGTGCCGGATCCGGGCCGGCGGAGGCCGCCGGGGGTCCGTCGTGATCGCCATGGCGGCTGCCTCCTCCTCGTGCGCGGTGCCGCCGGGCTTCACGGAGTGCGGGCCGAGCGGCGGTAGGCGTACACCGCGTACGCGCCGAAGACGGCCGTCCACGCGGCGAGGACCGCGACGCCACCCGCCCGCGGGGCCGCGCCGTCCGCGATGGCCCAGCCGAGCTGGCCGAAGCGCTGGGACGGGGTCCACTCGGAGACCGCCCGCAGCCAGCCGGGGAAGACGGAAGCGGGGATCCACAGGCCGCCGACGACGGACAGGCCCAGGTTGCAGGCCATGTTCACCACGCCGGTGGTCTGCCCGGACAGCCGGTAGCCGTTGCCGAGGCCCAGCAGGGTGAAGGGCGCGGTGCCCACCCACAGCAGGCCCCCGACGGCGGCCCACTGCCAGGCCCGCAGCTCCACGCCGTTGACGAGCCCGCCGGCCAGCAGGACGGCCAGGATGGCGGGCAGCACGGTGATCGAGCCGCTGATGCACCGGCCGGTGACGACCAGCAGCGGGGACATCGGGGTGATCCGCAGCTGACGCAGCCAGCCGAGCCCCTTGTCCTCGGCGACGCTCGACCCGGTGCTCACCGCCGAGCCCAGCGCGCCGTAGGCGGCCATGCCGATCATGGCGGCCAGCGCGGCCGCCTTGTCCTCCTCCGAGCCGCTGACCCCGAGGTTGGTGAAGAGCAGGTACATCATGACCGGCATGCCGACGCCGAAGATCACGAAACCGGCGTCGCGGAGGGTGCGCCGGATCTCCAACGAGATGTAGGCGAACAGCATCAGACCTTCTCCTTGGCGGTGGCAGGGGCGGCGTCGTCCTCGGCGGCCGGACGCGCGGTCAGGGAGAGGAACGCTTCCTCCAGGCTGGCGGCGGTGACCGTCAGGCCGCGGACCATGCCGCGCTCGGCGAGGGCGACGACCGTGGCGTCGGAGTCGGCGCAGCGCAGCACGGCACGGTCGCCGCGCACTTCCGCCGACACCACCCCGGGCAGTCGCCCGAGGCCCTCGGCGGCGGTTCCGGCCAGGTCGAAGGAGACGAGATTGCCGCCGACCGTGCGCTTGATGCGTTCGCCGGTGTCGTCGGCGACGATCCGGCCGCGGTCGATGACCACGACGCGGTCGGCGTTCTCGTCCGCCTCCTCCAGGTAGTGGGTGGAGAACAGGACGGTGTTGCCGCGTGCCGCATAGGTCCGCATCGAGTCCCAGAAGGCGCGCCGGGCCTCGACGTCGAGGGCGGCGGTGGGCTCGTCCAGCACGATCAGCTCGGGGTTGCCGGCCAGGGCCACCGCGAAGCGGACGCGCTGCGCCTGGCCCCCGGAGAGCCGGTCGGCGCGGCGGCCGGCGACCTCGGTGAGGCCCGCCAGTTCCAGGGCCTCGGCCACGGGCAGGGGGTCGGGGTAGGTGCGCGCCACAAAGGTGATCAGTTCCTGGACGGTCACCCGGGGGATCGGCCGGCCGTCCTGCAGCATCGCGCCCACCCGGCCCGCGCGGACCGCGGTGTGCGGGGTGGCGCCGAAGAGCCGCACCTCGCCGTCGTCGGGTTCGTTGAGCCCGAGCAGCAGGCTGATCGTGGTGGACTTGCCCGCGCCGTTGCGGCCGAGCAGGGCGACGCACTCCCCCCGCTGGATCTCCAGGTCGACGCCGTCCACCGCGCGTATCGCGCCGAACGTCTTGACGGCCCTGGTGAAACTCACTGTCGTCGTCATGTCACTGACATTACGGTCGGCGCTGCCGCGGGGGCAGTGGGTTTTGTACGGACTTGGTCAGGACGAATGTCACTGGCGCCGGGCCTCGCTGACGGTGTGCCAGTGATGTGCGGTCGGGGGTCGCCCATGCCCTGCGGAGACGGCGTCGCTCGCGGTCTTCCCGTCGTGCGTGCGACCGGGGCGACGAGGCCGACCGGACCGCCGTCACCCCGCGCCGGGTGCCCGGCGGGCCACGTTCAGCTTCGGGTCGCACACGACGCGGTCGGCGCGCGGCCTCGGCGCCTGCCCCGCGCACCTCCGCTTGCCCCACCGGCCTCGGCGCTTGCCCCACCGGCCTTCGCCTGCCCCTCGGGCCTCCGGCGGCCGAGAGGGTCCCGGCAACGCCGACGGCCGGCCGGATCACCGGCCGGCCGTTCGTCGTGCGCAGCGGCACGGCGGCGCCTGACGACGCGATCACCCCGCACGGGGCGGGGCGGGAACGGGCCTCGGCCCGTCAGGCATCCATGTCGGCGGACCCGGAGGGCCGGCGGTGGCGGCCGTGCGGCGGCTGGACCGCCTCGGCCTCGTCGTGGGCGGAAGCCGTACCGCGGTGGCGGCCGGCGTGCAGGCCCTCGGCGGTACCGTCCTCGAGGCGGGCCTCGGCGGCGGTGTCGTGTCGGGCATCGGACATGAGGAGACTCTCCGTCGA
>NZ_CBDRBL010000064.1:0-40553 GCF_965342175.1 Actinacidiphila sp. bgisy167 | reverse complement strand
CCCACCCCCCCCTCCCCCCCCCCCCTTCGCCGTGACCCGCGCACCCGGCCGGCCGGCCCCGCACCGCCGACCCCGGTAGCACACCCGACTGTGACCTGTGGCACGATGCTGGGCACCCCGCTCGACCGACTCCACAGGAGAACAGGCGCGTGCAGCCATCCGCAGGGCCGGCCCTCCCGCACACCCGAGCCCGCTCCGTGCACTGGATCACGACGGCCGCGCTGATCGCCGCCGTCGTGGGCAGCGCCGCCCTCGTCCAACCCGCCGGCGCCACCACGAGCACGCCCGCCCACGCCGGGAAGCGCAAGCCCGCGCCCACGGCCGATCCCGCACCGGACCCCCGCGCCGTCCGCTTCCCCCTCCAGTGCGCCGGCGCACCCGCGGACGTCGTGGACCAGGCCTCCGCCGACCTCGACGGGGACGGCCGCCCCGAAACCGTCGCCGCCGCCCGCTGCCACTCCGAGACCGGCACCCCGCCCAGCGGCCTGTACGTGCTGTCGGCCGACCCGTCCGCCGGGAACGCCCCCCGCATCGTCGAGACGCTCGTCGACCCCGGTGAGCAGCGCACCTTCCAGGGACTGCGCGTCGACGGCCGCACCGTGCGCGCCACCGTCCTCGGCTACTCCACCGACGACGTGCCCCGGTGCTGCCCCGACCAGCAGCGCGACTACAGCTGGGAATGGCGGTCCGGCACCTACTACGAGATCCCCGGACCGCTCGCGCACGGCATGTGACAGATCACTCCGCGTCGGGGCCGTACAGCTCTACACTGTCCGAAACCCTCCGCACATGAATACAGTCGCCAGGGCAGTCCCTGGCCGAATCCACCACATCGGTCAACAACGGCAGCGGGACCGGGACCGTCGCCCCGGGCTCCTGACGCAGTTCGGCGTCGTCGCCCTTCACATAGGCGAGCCCGTCGATGTCCAGCTCGAAGACCTCGGGCGCGTACTGCACACAGATGCCGTCCCCGGTGCACAGGTCCTGATCGATCCAGACCTCGAGCGCCTCGACGACTTCCTCGCTCACCGCTACCTCGCCTGCCGTTCATCGTTCGGGAAGGGACAGCCCATCACGGGCGTTGACCGAACCGACGATACAACCGGCCGCTTTCGGATGGTGATGGCTGGGTATCTCCCTGGCGGGAGGACGTGCGCAAGGGTGAAGATCGGACACACCCCGGACGTCTTTGTGATCTAGGGGTTTCAACCCCTACTGGCCCAGGTAGGGTCTGGAAGCGTCCAGCTCCCCTTGGAGGAGGTGAGGACCGTGGCGGCCCACGACGACGACATCAACCGTGGCGGCCGACCCGCTCGTGGATCGGAAGACCCCATGAGCCAGGTCGCCTTTCTTGAGCAGGAGATCGCCGTCCTGCGACGTAAGCTCGCCGACTCTCCGCGGCACACGAGGATTCTCGAGGAGCGGATCGTCGAGCTGCAGACCAACCTGGCAGGCGTGTCCGCTCAGAACGAGCGGCTGGCGAACACCCTGCGCGAGGCCCGCGACCAGATCGTGGCCCTCAAGGAGGAGGTGGACCGGCTCGCACAGCCCCCTGCCGGATTCGGCGTGTTCCTGCAGGCGAACGAGGACGGGACAGCCGACATCTTCACCGGCGGCCGCAAGCTGCGGGTGAACGTCAGCCCGTCCGTCGAGCTCGACGACCTCAGGCGCGGCCAGGAAGTCATGCTCAACGAGGCGCTCAACGTGGTCGAGGCCATGGAGTTCGAGCGCATCGGAGACATCGTCACCCTCAAGGAGATCCTCGAGGACGGCGAGCGGGCCCTGGTCATCGGGCACACGGACGAGGAGCGGGTGGTGCGGCTCGCCGAGCCGCTGCTGGACGGCACCCTCCGCGCCGGCGACGCCCTGCTGCTCGAACCGCGCTCCGGATACGTCTACGAGCGGGTCCCCAAGAGCGAGGTCGAGGAGCTCGTCCTCGAAGAGGTCCCCGACATCGACTACCGCCAGATCGGCGGGCTCAGCAACCAGATCGAGCAGATCCGCGACGCGGTCGAACTGCCCTACCTGCACGCCGAGCTGTTCAAGGAGTACGAGCTCCGCCCGCCCAAGGGCGTGCTCCTCTACGGCCCGCCCGGCTGCGGCAAGACGCTCATCGCCAAGGCCGTCGCCAACTCCCTCGCCAAGAAGGTCGCGGAAGTCACCGGGCAGCCTCAGGGCAAGAGCTACTTCCTGAACATCAAGGGCCCCGAGCTGCTCAACAAGTACGTCGGGGAGACCGAGCGGCAGATCCGCCTGGTCTTCCAGCGCGCGCGGGAGAAGGCGAGCGAGGGCACGCCCGTCATCGTCTTCTTCGACGAGATGGAATCCCTCTTCCGCACCCGCGGCTCCGGCGTCAGCTCGGACGTGGAGAACACCATCGTCCCCCAGCTGCTCGCCGAGATCGACGGCGTCGAGGGACTGGAGAACGTCATCGTCATCGGCGCCTCCAACCGCGAGGACATGATCGACCCCGCGATCCTGCGGCCCGGCCGCCTGGACGTGAAGATCAAGATCGAGCGGCCGGACGCCGAGGCGGCCAAGGACATCTTCTCCAAGTACCTCGTGACCACCCTCCCGCTCCACGGCGAGGACCTCTCCGAACACGGCGGCTCGCCCGCGGCCACCGTCGACGCGATGATCCAGTCCGTGGTCGAGAGGATGTACTCCGAGTCCGAGGAGAACCGCTTCCTGGAGGTCACCTACGCCAACGGTGACAAGGAAGTCCTCTACTTCAAGGACTTCAACTCCGGCGCCATGATCCAGAACATCGTGGACCGGGCCAAGAAGATGGCGATCAAGGCCTTCCTCGACCACAACCAGCGGGGCCTGCGCGTCTCCCACCTGCTCGCCGCCTGCGTGGACGAGTTCAAGGAGAACGAGGACCTGCCCAACACCACCAACCCGGACGACTGGGCGCGCATCTCGGGCAAGAAGGGCGAGCGGATCGTCTTCATCCGCACCCTGGTCACCGGCAAGCAGGGAGCCGACACCGGACGCTCCATCGACACCGTCGCCAACACGGGCCAGTACCTGTAGCGCGCGACCACCCTCCGGCTGCGGGTGCCCACGCAGGGGCACCCGCAGCCGGGGCGTTTCACCCCGGCACCACCCACGAATGCGCGCAATGATCTCCCCACCACCGCCATCGCGTTCTAGGCTCAGCGGTACCGCACGAGGTCCACACGCGAGGCGGTACTTGATCGACCGGCCCAGCACGGGCCGCAGCCGGGCAAGGAGGGCCGCATGACCGTACGGCGAGTAATGGGCATCGAGACGGAGTACGGGATCTCCGTCCCGGGCCACCCCAACGCCAATGCCATGCTCACCTCGTCCCAGGTCGTCAACGCCTACGCGGCGGCGATGCACCGGGCGCGCCGCGCCCGCTGGGACTTCGAGGAGGAGAACCCACTACGGGACGCCCGCGGCTTCGACCTCGCCCGAGAGGCCGCGGACTCCAGCCAGCTCACCGACGAGGACATCGGCCTCGCCAACGTCATCCTCACCAACGGAGCCCGGCTCTACGTCGACCACGCCCACCCCGAGTACAGCGCCCCGGAGGTCACCAACCCCCGCGACGCCGTCCTGTGGGACAAGGCCGGCGAGCGCATCATGGCCGAGGCGGCCGAACGCGCCGCTCAGCTCCCCGGCGCCCAGCCGATCCACCTGTACAAGAACAACACCGACAACAAGGGCGCGTCCTACGGCACCCACGAGAACTACCTGATGAAGCGGGAGACCCCCTTCTCGGACATCGTGCGCCACCTCACGCCCTTCTTCGTCTGCCGCCAGGTGGTCACCGGCGCCGGCCGCGTCGGCATCGGCCAGGACGGGCACGAGCACGGCTTCCAGATCAGCCAGCGCGCCGACTACTTCGAGGTCGAGGTCGGGCTCGAGACGACCCTCAAACGGCCCATCATCAACACCCGCGACGAGCCCCACGCCGACGCCGAGAAGTACCGCCGGCTGCACGTGATCATCGGCGACGCGAACCTGTCGGAGATCTCCACCTACCTCAAGCTCGGCACCACCGCCCTGGTCCTGTCGATGATCGAGGACGGCTTCATCAACGTCGACCTCGCCGTCGACCAGCCCGTACGCACCCTCCACCAGGTCAGCCACGACCCGGCGCTGCGACGGCTGATCACGCTGCGCAGCGGTCGTACGCTGACCGCCGTCCAGCTCCAGATGGAGTACTGCGAGCTGGCCCGCAAGTACGTCGAGGACCGCTTCGGCACCGACGCCGACGAGCAGACCACGGACGTGCTCGCCCGCTGGGAGGACGTGCTCAACCGGCTCGAGGGCGACCCCATGAGCCTGGCCGGCGAGCTGGACTGGATCGCCAAGCGCGAGCTCCTCGAGGGCTACCGGCGCCGGGACTCCCTGGACTGGGACGCCGCCCGGCTCCACCTCGTCGACCTCCAGTACGCCGACGTGCGCCCCGAGAAGGGCCTGTACAACCGCCTGGAGGCCCGCGGCCGCATCCAGCGGCTGCTGACCGAGGAGGAGGTCCTGCGGGCCGTGGGCAAGCCCCCTGAGGACACCCGCGCCTACTTCCGCGGCCGCTGCCTGGAGCAGTACGCGGACGACGTCGCGGCTGCCTCCTGGGACTCGGTGATCTTCGATCTCCCGGGGCGGGACTCCCTGCAGCGCGTCCCGACGCTGGAGCCGCTGCGGGGCACGCGCAACCACGTCAAGGAACTGCTGGACCGATGCCGCACGGCGGAGGAGCTGGTGCGGATCCTGTCGGGCGGCTGAGCAGGGCTGAAATCCGTCCGAACCGGGAATCATCGGGGTGGCCCCCGGACGTTGGGCGATACCGGGGGCCGATGTCAGACCCTCCTTGTAGGGTCTGATCTCGTAGGACATGGACACCGAGCGGGGTGAGGGACACATGGCTACCAAGGACACCGGCGGCGGGCAGCAGAAGGCCACGCGTTCGACCGAGGAGGTCGAGGAGACCGCGCAGGACGCGCAGGAGGCCTCCGACCTCAAGGAGCGGCACGAGAAGCTGTCGGACGACGTGGACTCCGTGCTGGACGAGATCGATGACGTCCTCGAAGAGAATGCCGAGGATTTCGTTCGGTCATTTGTCCAAAAGGGCGGCCAATGAGCGATGTGTCCGATTTGCCTGAGAGGAAAAAATGCTCTCGGTGCAAGCGGATGCTCTCTCGTGAGGCGTTCAACAAAAATCGCAGGGCCTGGGATGGGCTGCAGGCCTACTGCCGGGAGTGCTCTGCCAGATACTCCCGGCAGTATCAGGCCTCTCTGGGCCGTGAGCCCGCACTTCCGGTGAAGGTACCCGTCCCTCAGGGGCACAAGCGCTGCCCACAGTGCGGTGAGGTCAAGACGCACGACGAGTGGGAGCGCGATGCCACGTCATCGGACGGCTTCGCCAGCTACTGCCAGCTACTGGAGGACATGCCGCGCCGAACGCAACCGCGCGGCCTACTTCACACGCAAGTACGGCATCACGACGGCCGAACTGGACACCATGATTGGTGAGCAGTTCGGCATCTGCTGCATTTGTTTGGACGCCCCGGCCGAACATGTGGATCACGACCACGGGACGGGTAGGGTCCGTGGCGTACTGTGCTTCAGCTGCAACGCCGCGCTGGGGCAGTTCAAGGATCGGCCCGACGTCATACGGCGGGCGGCCGCCTACGTGGAAGGAAACGTGTGGAAGCCAACACTCGTAGCACCGGGCGTCTACCAGCTGCCTTCCTGACGCCTGGCTCGTCCTCGTTCGTGGACTTCCTGGGGGCGCACGCGCCGGACATGCTCCCGGGCAATCGCACCCTGCCCGCCGTGAAGGGGGCCGTCGAGCTCCCGCACGGCACGACGATCGTCGCCGCGGCCTTCTCCGGCGGCGTGGTGCTCGCCGGTGACCGGCGGGCCACGATGGGCAACGTCATCGCGCAGCGGGACATCGAGAAGGTGTTCCCGGCCGACGAGTACTCGGCGGTCGGCATCGCGGGCACGGCGGGCCTGGCGGTGGAGATGGTCAAGCTGTTCCAGCTGGAGCTGGAGCACTACGAGAAGATCGAGGGCGCCACGCTCTCGCTGGAGGGCAAGGCGAACCGCCTGTCGACCATGATCCGGGGGAACCTGGGGATGGCGCTGCAGGGGCTGGCGGTGGTGCCGCTGTTCGCCGGTTACGACACGGACCGGGAGAAGGGGCGGATCTTCTCCTACGACGTGACGGGCGGTCGTTCCGAGGAGTACGGGTACGCGGCGACGGGTTCGGGTTCGGTGTTCGCGCGGGGCTCGATGAAGAAGCTGTACAAGCCGGATCTCACGGAGTCGCAGGCGACGACGCTGGTGACCCAGGCGCTGTACGACGCGGCGGACGACGACTCGGCGACCGGTGGCCCGGATCTGGGGCGGCGGATCTACCCGATCGTCACGGTCATCACCGACGAGGGCTTCCGCAAGCTGACCGAGGCGGAGACGTCGGAGATCGTCCGGGCCGTCCACGAGCGGCGGCTGGAGCTGCCGGACGGTCCGCGGGCCGCACTGCTCTGATCGGGTCGTCCGAGATGCACTCGCTACTGACAGAAAGGGACGGATAGCCGGTGTCGACGCCGTTCTATGTCTCACCCCAGCAGGCCATGGCCGACCGCGCGGAGTTCGCCCGCAAGGGCATCGCGCGCGGGCGCAGCGTCGTCGTGCTGCAGTACACCGACGGCATCGTCTTCATCGCCGAGAACCCGTCCCGTGCCCTGCACAAGGTCAGTGAGATCTACGACCGGATCGCCTTCGCGGCGGTGGGCAAGTACAACGAGTTCGAGAACCTGCGGATCGGCGGGGTGCGCTACGCCGATCTGCGGGGGTACACCTATGACCGTGACGATGTGACCGCGCGCGGTCTGGCGAACGTGTACGCGCAGACACTCGGCACGATCTTCTCCAGCGTGGGGGAGAAGCCCTACGAGGTGGAGCTGATCGTCGCGGAGGTGGGCGCGGACCCCTCGGAGGACCAGATCTACCGGCTGCCGCACGATGGTTCGATCGTGGACGAGCACGGTGCGGTGGCGGTCGGCGGCAACTCCGACCAGATCGGCAGCTACCTGGATCAGCGGCACCGTGACGGTATGACGCTGGCGGAGGCGCTGAAGCTGGCGGTGGAGTCGCTGAGCCGGGACAGCAACGGCAGTGACCGGCAGCTCACGGCGGAGCAGCTGGAGGTCGCGGTGCTGGACCGTACGCGGCCGCAGCAGCGCAAGTTCAAGCGGATCCTGGGCCGGCAGCTGTCGCGGCTGCTGGAGGGCGAGGGGGCGCCGTCGTCGGCGGAGAAGCCGGCGAAGCCCTCAGCGCCGGCTTCGGGCGAGGGTGACGACGATCTTCCGGAGCTCGACGAGGACGTGTGACGGGCCGCGGCTCGTCCTGACGCCCCGGTCGCCTTCTCGGCGGCCGGGGCGTCGGTCGTCTCAGGGCCGGAGTGGTGGTCGTGGTGGTGCGGTGGAGCCGCGTGCGACCAGGCGGACGGGGAGTTCGGTGCCGGTGGTGGGGCGGCCGGCGAGGGTGTCGAGGAGCGCGGTCATGCCTTCGGCGCCGACGGCGTCGGCAGGGAGGGTGACGGTGGTGAGTTCCGGCTCCACGGCGGTGGCGAGGGCGGAGTCGTCGTATCCGGTCACGGAGACGTCGTGGGGGACGCGCAGTCCGTGGCGGCGCAGTGCTTTGCAGGCGCCGACGGCGAGGACGTCGTCGTCGCAGACGATGGCGGTGGGGGGCGGGCCGGGGCGGGCGAGGAGGCGCTCGGCGGCCTGGCGGGCGTCCTCGTAGGTGAGGGGGGAGCGTTCGGTGGGCGGGGTGGTGCCGAGGGTGCCGGCCAAGGCCCGGGCGCGTTCGCGGAAGGTCCAGGTGTCGATGCCGGCGGCGAGGTGGGCGATGTCGCCGGGGTGGTGGCCGAGGTCGAGGACGTGCCGGGTGATCTGGCGCATGCCGTCGGCGATGGCGAGGTTGACGGTGGCGGCCGGGCCGGGTGCCGTGGGGTCGGCGTCGAGCATGACGAGGGGGAGTCCGCCGTCGCCGATGGCGGCGAGGGCGTCGGCGGCCATGGAGGAGGCGATGACTCCGTCGAGGGCGGCGCGGGCGGAGCCGAAGGGGTCGCGGGCGGGGCCGACGCCTTCGGGGGAGGGGTAGAGGACGACGCCGAAGCCGTGGTCGTCGGCGATGCGGGCGGCGCCGGTGTAGACGCGGGCGAAGTATTCGTTGGTGAGGGTGGGGACGACCAGGAGCGCGGTGCGGGTGCGGCCGAGGCGGAGGTTGCGGGCGGCGAGGTTGGGCCGGTAGCCGAGGTCGCGGGCGGCGGTGCGGACGGTGTCGGCGGTGCGTTCGGAGACGCGGCCGCGCCATTTGCCGCCGAGGACGAGGGAGACGGTGGCCTGGGAGACGCCGGCGGCGCGGGCGACGTCGCGTGAGGTCGGGCGCGCTGTGTCGGTCACCGTGGGGCCTCTTTCGGGTGGTCGGCGGGTGGTGCCGGGTGCCGGTGGGGGTCGGCGGGCGGGTGCGGGCGTGCGTGTGTGCTCGGGTGCGCGGCTGGACCGGTGGACTGGGCTCATGGTACGTATGACCGACGGCGTTATACGTACAACTACCGGAGGGGGCGGCCATGGCGACCGGCTTTGCGGACCTGTTGCGGGCCCGGCACGCGGTGCGGTTGCTGACCGGCACCCTGGTCGGCCGGCTGCCGAACGCCACGGCGGCCCTGGGCGTCGTGCTGCTCACCCGCGCGCAGGGCGGCGACTTCGCCCTCGCGGGGGCGCTGTCGGCCGTTTACGGGCTGGCCAACGCCGCGGGCCAGCCGCTGCTCGGCCGGGCGGTGGACCGCCTCGGGCAGCCGCGGGTGATGCTGCCGGCCGCGGTGCTCTCGGCCGCGGGGATGGCCCTGTTCGCGCTGTCCGGGCCTCGTCCGCTGCCCCTGGCGTACGCCGCGATGCTGGTGGCTGGCTTCTTCACGCCGCCGCTGGAGGGCGGGCTGCGGGCCCTGTGGCCGAGCGTGCTGAAGCGCGAGGACCGGATCCACGCCGCCTACGCCCTGGACGCGGCCGCGCAGGAGGTCATGTTCACTGTCGGGCCGCTGCTGGTGACGCTGCTGGTGGCGGTGTTCTCGGAGGCGGCGGCGCTGCTGTGGATCGCGGCTGTCGGCGTGGCGGGAGCGCTGAGCGTGGTCTCCTCGCCGCCCTCGCGGGCGTGGCGGACGCAGCCGCGCACCCCGGACTGGCTGGGGCCGCTGCGCTCGCCGGGGCTGCGGGCGCTGGTCGGCTCGTTCTTCTTCGTGGGGCTCGCGCTGGGCTCTATCGCGGTGGCGGCGGTGGCGTATGCGGACGGCCACGGGGGCGGGATGGTCTCCAGTTGGGTGCTGTCGGGGATCGGCGCGGGGGCGCTGGCGGGCGGGGTGGCGTACGGGGCGCGCCAGTGGGGCGGAGTGCCGGAGCGGCGGCTGCGGCTGCTGGTCGCGGGGCTGGCCGCGGGCTATCTGCCCCTGGTGCTGGTGCCGGGCGTGGCGCTGATGACCGGCCTGGCGGTGCTGGCCGGGTTGTTCCTCGCGCCGTCGCTGGCCTGCGCTTTCGTGGTGGTCGACCGCCATGCCCCGGTGGGCACGGTGACCGAGGCGTTCTCATGGATCGTCACCACCTTCGGCGTGGGTGCGGCGGTGGGCACTGCGGTCGCGGGACCGGCCGCGCAGTACGGCGGGGCGGCGGCGGCCTTCGCCGTGGCGGGGGGCGGTGGCGTGGTGGCACTGGCGGTTCTGCTGGCCAGCGGGCGCTACCTCACGCCCGCCGAGCCGGCAACCGGGACGGAAAATGATCGAATCGCCGTGGTCGAACCCGGTTTGAGGGCCACGCATCAGGCGTAAGGTCTCATCATGGACCGCCGCATTTTCGGGCTGGAGAACGAGTACGGCGTCACGTGCACGTTCCGGGGACAGCGGCGTCTGTCCCCGGACGAGGTGGCGCGGTACCTCTTCCGCCGTGTCGTGTCATGGGGTCGTAGCAGCAACGTCTTCCTCCGCAACGGCGCCCGTCTCTACCTCGACGTGGGTTCGCACCCCGAGTACGCCACTCCCGAGTGCGACAACGTGACGGAACTCGTCACCCACGACAAGGCAGGGGAGCGCATCCTCGAGGGCCTCCTGGTGGACGCCGAGCGGCGTCTGCACGAGGAGGGCATCGCGGGCGACGTCTACCTCTTCAAGAACAACACCGACTCCGCCGGCAACTCCTACGGGTGCCACGAGAACTACCTGGTGGCCCGGCACGGGGAGTTCTCCCGCCTCGCGGACATCCTGATCCCCTTCCTGGTGACCCGGCAGCTGCTGTGCGGCGCCGGCAAGGTGCTGCAGACCCCGCGCGGCGCGGTCTACTGCGTCAGCCAGCGCGCGGAGCACATCTGGGAGGGCGTCAGTTCCGCCACGACGCGCTCCCGGCCCATCATCAACACCCGGGACGAGCCGCACGCGGACGCCGAGCGCTACCGGCGGCTGCACGTCATCGTCGGCGACTCGAACATGTCCGAGACGACCATGCTGCTGAAGGTCGGCGCGACCGACCTGGTGCTGCGCATGATCGAGGCGGGCACCGTGATGCGGGACCTGACGCTGGAGAACCCGATCCGGGCGATCCGCGAGGTGTCGCACGACATAACGGGCCAGCGCAAGGTCCGCCTCGCCTCGGGCCGGGAGGCCTCGGCCCTGGAGATCCAGGAGGAGTACTACTCCAAGGCGGTGGACTTCTGCGACCGCAGGGGCATCCGCAGCGGTGTCATCGAGCAGGTCCTCGAGCTGTGGGGCCGGACCCTGGAGTCGATCTCCAGCGGTGACCTGGACAAGATCGGTACCGAGATCGACTGGGTGATGAAGTACCGCCTGATCGAGCGTTACCGGGCGCGCGACAACATCACGATGTCGCACCCGCGCATCGCGCAGATAGACCTCGCCTACCACGACATCCACCGCCGACGCGGGTTGTACTACCTGCTGGAGAAGCGGGGTCAGGCCAAGCGGATCTGCAACGACCTGAAGATCTTCGAGGCCAAGTCCGTGCCGCCGCAGACGACACGGGCGCGGTTGCGCGGCGACTTCATCCGCCGTGCCCAGGAGCAGCGGCGCGACTTCACCGTCGACTGGGTGCACCTGAAGCTCAACGACCAGGCGCAGCGCACCGTGCTGTGCAAGGACCCCTTCCGGTCGGTGGACGACCGGGTGGAGAAGCTCATCGCCGGGATGTAGCGGCGGTAGTGGACGACGCGGGGCCCCGTGCGTGTTCGTACGGGGCCCCGCCCACGTCGTAGAGTGGCGCGCACGCCCGACAACGCAAGATCGACCTGATGGGGATATCCGTGCGCCGACGCTCTCTTCTCTTCGCCGTCCCTGCCGGCCTGCTCACCCTCGCCGGCTGCGGTGACGACAAGTCCGGCAAGCCCGCGACCGGTGTCAGCGCGTCAGGTTCGGCGTCCCCCTCCACTTCGGTGAAGATCGTGGACGGTCCGCTGCCGGAGATCACGGCGGGCACGAAGTTCGGGGAGAAGCCGACGGTCGCCAAGGGGCCGGGCCAGCCGAGCAAGGATCTCGCCGTCAAGACCGTGATCCAGGGCAACGGGGCGACCGTCGCCGAGGGTGACTACCTGCAGGCGAACTACCTCGGCCAGATCTGGGACACGGCCAAGGTCTTCGACAACTCCTGGGACCGGGGCACTCCGGCCATCTTCCCGATCGGCGTCGGCCGGGTCATCCAGGGCTGGGACAAGGCGCTGGTGGGCAAGAAGGTCGGCGACCGGGTCGAGCTGGCGATCCCCCCGAGCCTGGGCTACGGCGAGCAGGGCCAGCCCAACGCCGGCATCAAGGCCACCGACACGCTGGTGTTCGTCGTCGACGTGGTGGACACCTTCAACGGCAAGAGCTCCTCGAAGGGCAAGGCCGTCCCGCAGAACGACGCCGCACTGCCCAAGGTCGGCACCAACACCGACGGCGCGGCGCCCTCGATCGAGGTGCCGAAGACGGCCGCGCCGACCAAGCTGGTGGCCGACTACGTGCTGGAGGGCGACGGCCGGCCGGTCAAGGCCACCGACACGCTGCTGCTGCAGTACAAGGGCGTGCTGTGGGACGGCGGCAAGGAGTTCGACTCCAGCTACAAGAACGGTCAGCTGGCGCAGTTCCCGCTGCAGCAGCTGATCAAGGGCTGGCAGGAGGGCCTGGTGGGCAAGAAGGTCGGCAGCCGCGTGATGCTCGTCGTGCCGCCGGACCTCGGCTACGGCGACCAGGAGCAGCAGGGCATCCCGGCCAAGTCCACGCTGGTGTTCAGCCTCGACATCCTCGCCGCGATGTAGGACGCGATTGATGTAAGACTAGGCAGGTTGTCCGCACCTCTTTAGGAGCACGTACGTGAGCATCGAGAAGCCCGAGATCGACTTCCCCGGCGGCGAGCCCCCGGCCGACCTGGTGATCAGGGACATCTGGGAGGGCGACGGCGCCGAGGCGAAGGCGGGCCAGAACGTCACCGTCCACTACGTCGGTGTCGCCTTCAGCACCGGCGAGGAGTTCGACGCCAGCTGGAACCGCAACTCGCCCTTCACCTTCCCGCTGGGCGGCGGTCGGGTCATCAAGGGCTGGGACCAGGGCGTTCAGGGCATGAAGGTGGGCGGCCGTCGCGAGCTGACCATCCCCGCGCACCTCGCCTACGGCAACCAGAGCCCGAGCCCGCTCATCAAGCCGGGTGAGACGCTGATCTTCGTGGTGGACCTGCTGTCCGTCTGACAGTCCCGTCCTGCCCGACCGCGAGGCAAGGCCCCTGCCGGGCAGGCGACCGCCTGCCCGGCAGGGGCCTTGCCGTGCGCGGCGCGGTCCGCGGCCTCGCACGCGGGCACGGGACGGTCTTGCGGAACCGGCCTTCGCTACAGCCGTGCCGCCCGGTCGCGATAGGGTCTCGGCGGAGAGCTGAAGAAGGAAGAAGGTTGCGTCGAGTGGCGATTGCCAAGGCCGAGCGGCTGATGAATCTGGCGCTGTGCCTGATGAACACCCGGCGCCCGGTCAGCAAGCGGGAGCTGCGGGCGTCCATCGAGGCCTACCACGAGATCGGTTCCGACGAGGCGTTCAACCGCATGTTCGAGCGGGACAAGGACGACCTGCGCGAGCTCGGCATGGTCATCGAGACGGTGGAGAGCCTCGACGGCGAGATCGGCTACCTCGCGCGCCGCGACCGCAACCGCCTCCCCGAGATCGCCCTGGACGCCGAGGAGGCCGCCGCGCTGAGTCTGGCCGCCAAGGTCTGGCAGCAGGCGCGCTTCGCCGAGGCGGCCAGCGGCGCGCTGCAGAAGCTGCGGGCCGCGGGCGTGCCCTTCCACGACGAGAGCGCCGACGGGGACCTCGACGAGCGCCACGGGGACCAGGCCGTACGCGAGTCGGCCGGGCAGAGCGCCCTGGAGCCCCGCATCCCCACCCCCGAGCCGGCGTTCGAGCCGCTGATGGTCGCCGCCCGGGAGCGCCGCCCCGTCGTCTTCGACTACCGCAAGGCCAACGCCGTGCGCCCCGAGGCGCGCCAGGTCGAGCCCTGGGCGCTGGAGTGCTGGCGCGGCCACTGGTACCTGGCGGGCTGGGACCGCGACCGGGCCGCCGTGCGCGTCTTCCGGCTCTCCCGGATCACCGGCCGGGTCCGCACCCGCGGCGGCGCCTTCACCACCGAGGTGCCCGACCACGTCGACGTCCGCGCCACCGTCGCGAGCTGGGCCGGCGAGGGCGCCACCGCGACGGCCAGGATCCGGCTCCGCCGCGACTCGGGATACCCGCTGCGGGCCCGTGCGGTGGAGACGGTGCCGGTGGACGCCGACTGGGACGAGCTGGAGATCCCCTACGGGCACGGACTGGACGCCTGGCTGGTGGAGTTCGGCCCGGACGTGGTCGTCCTGGGGCCCGAGGAGCTGCGGGCCGACGTGGTGGAGCGGCTGCGCGCCGTGGCCAAGGGCTGAGCGGGGGAGTACGGAGAGATGGCCAACGCGATCGACCAGACACGCCGGATGCTGTCCCTGGTCACCTACCTGCGGGAGCGCCCCGGCGCCCGGGTGAGCGACGTGGCGCGCGCGTTCGGGGTCACCGAGGCCGAGCTGATCGGCGACCTGAACGTGCTGCCGCTGTGCGGCACGAGTTTCCGGGGCGGCGACCTGCTCGACATCGACACCGACGGCGAGCGGATCTGGTGGCACAACGTCGACGACGTCGCGCAGCCGCTGCGGCTGGCCGCCGACGAGGCCGCCGCGCTGCTGGTCGCCGCCCGTGCCGTCGCCAACCTGCCCGGTCTGCGCGAGAGCGACCGGCAGGCGCTGCTGCGCGCGACCGCGAAGGTCGAGGGCGCGGCCGGGGAGGCCGCCGGGGCGTCCTCGCGGCTGTCGGTCACCTTCGAGTCCGAGGGCAGCGTCTTCGCCGACGTCGACCGCGCCATCGCGGAGCGGCGCAGGCTGTGGATCCGGTACTACTCGCCGTCCCGCGACGAGCTCACCGAGCGCGAGGTCGACCCGATCCGCCTGTTCGCGGTCGGTCACACCTACTTCGAGGGCTGGTGCTACCTGTCGGAGGACCGGCGCACCTTCCGGCTCGACCGGGTCGCCGAGATCCGGCTGCTGGACCAGCCCAGCGACCCGCCCCGGATCGAGCCCCGCGACCTGTCCCAGGGACTGGTGCAGCCGGCCGGTGACGACCCGGAGGTCGTGATCGAGGTCGGCCCCGGCGGCCGCTGGGTCGCCGAGTACTACCCGCACGACCGCGCCGAGGAGCTGCCCGACGGCGGCCTGCGCATCAGCCTGCGCACCCCCGACCCGGGCTCGCTGCGCCGTCTGGCGCTGCGGCTGGGCCGCGACGGCCGCATCGTGTCCCCGGCCGCCCTCGCCGACAGCGCCCGGGACGCGGCCGCCCGTGCCCTCGCGGCCTACGGGGAGTGACGGGAGCGCCCGGCATGGACGACCTCGACACCCTCGGTGCCGTCGGTCGCGTCGGCGACCCCGCCGTCCACCCGCCCGCGGCGGTCTACAAGGCCTCCTGCCCCGAGTGCCGCGCCAGCTTCGAGCTGTCCGCCGAGGCCCTGCGGCTGGCCATCGGCGGCAGCCACCGGACCACCTTCTACTCCTTCACCTGCCCCGACTGCGGCTGCTCCGTCCGCAAGCCGGCCGGTGAGCGCATAGTGGAGCTGCTCACCGACGGCGGTGTCCGCACAATGCGGCTGCACACCGGCTGAGCCGCTAGTCTCGGCTGCCATGTGGTGGCTCTACCTGTACGTCGGCCTCTCGACCGCCGGCCTGCTCGTGCTCGGTGTCCTCGCCCTCCGCGTGTACGCCGCAGTGTCCGGCCTCGCCCGGCAGGTGCGGGTCAGCGGCAACCGGCTCGAGCAGGCCGCCGAGGACCTGCGGCGCGCCGCGGAGCCCCTGGCGCGCGGCGCCGGCGACCTGTCCCGCTGACGACGGCGTCACTGGGGCCGCCGTTTCCCCGGCGCCGTCGCTCCGGTGCCGTCCTTCGGCACCGTGCCTCCGGTGCCGTCCCCTCTCTCCGCGCCGCGGTGCCGGAGGGGTCGCGTCGGCGGTCGTCCGGAAACGCCGCCCAAGCGCGATCCGAAGCACCCTCGTCCTTCCGCGGCCGGACAGGTACGCTGCTGGGGTTGCCCCGGCAGAGTGCGGCAGGGGCGGCAACAGCAGGTCGCCGGGGGATTGCCAGGCGTTTACCCCCGCACGTTACGATCGCTGGCAGTGCGGACGCCGAGTCCTCCCCGGACACGGAGACCGCAGCTCACGTACCCATGCCGCCTCGGTGAGAAGGTAAAGCTTATGTTCGGCAGGCTCGGCGCCCCTGAGATCATCCTCATTCTTGTCGTCGTTCTGCTGCTGTTCGGGGCCAAGCGCCTTCCGGACATGGCTCGCGGCCTTGGGAAGTCGATGCGCATCCTGAAGAGCGAGGCGAAGGCCATGAAGTCGGACGACGCGGCCGCCCCGCAGGCGCAGGCCGACGCGCCCGCCGACGGGCAGGCCGCGCCGAAGACCATCCAGGCCGCGCCCGGTGACGTCAGCAGCGCCCGCCCGGTGTCCGAGAACCAGCAGCCCCGTCAGACGCAGAGCTGACGCCACGGCACAGGTACGGGCCGCCGGCGATGACGCCGGCCACCGCGTGAGATGAGGACCTGGGTTGCTCAAGTCTGCCCGCAGTAAGCCGTCGAAGGACCCCGAGGGGCGCATGCCGCTCGTGGAGCACCTGCGCGAACTGCGCAACCGGCTCGCCAAGAGCGTGCTCGCGATCGTCGTGGTGGCGATCGTCGCCGCCTTCTACAGCCAGCAGCTCCTGGAGTTCCTGGCCTCCCCGGTGCCCAAGTGCGGCCCCGGGGTCGTCAGCAGCGGCGGCAACTGCGCCATCGTCACGTTCGACTCGCTGACGGCGCCGTTCGCGCTCACGATGCAGGTCTGCTTCATGGCCGGCGTCATCGGCGCGAGCCCGGTCTGGCTGTACCAGCTGTGGGCGTTCATCGCTCCCGGCCTGCACCGGCACGAGCGCAAGTACACCTACATGTTCGTGGGCGCGGCGCTCCCGCTCTTCCTGGGCGGCGCCTTCCTCGCCTACAAGATCATGCCGGTCAGCATCAAGGTGCTGATCAGCTTCACCCCCGAGGGCTCGTCCAACCTGCTGAAGCTGGACGGTGTGCTGGACTTCACCATCCGCATGGTGCTCGTCTTCGGCCTCGCCTTCGAACTCCCGCTGCTCCTGGTCATGCTCAATATGGTCGGCATGGTCAGCGGCCGCCGCATGGCGGGCTGGTGGCGCGGCGTGGTCATGGGTGTCTTCGTCTTCGGCGCCGTCGCGACGCCGACCACCGACCCGGTCAGCATGATCGCCCTGTCGGGCCCCATCGTCGTCCTCTACTTCGGCGCGGTCGCCTTCTCCCTGATCAACGACCGACGCCGGCGCTGGCGCAATCCCGACGCCGGCCTCTCCGACGACGAGGCCTCCGAGCTGGACCTCACCCCGGAACCGATCGGCCCCACCGCGCCCCTCACGGCCTCCGTGCCCGAGCAGCCAGGACCCGTGGAGAACGGGCGCCGGTCCGGCGACTTCGACGACGCGACCTGATCCCTGTTCTTAGGGGTGCCGGTGGAGGGAAACGGGAGATCGGGCTCCCTTTCGCCGACATGGGGAAGCGGGCCCGATCCGCAGCCGCGGTTGCGGCGGGCGCGCCACGCACGCACGGCGGGCGCGCCACGCACGCACGGCGGGCGTGGCCGTCGGCCGTCCGCACCCGCAGGACCCCTCGGGGTGATCGTCCCCGCTCGCGGAGGAGAACGAAGCGCTTCCGGTGACCTCGACGGCCCGGCTACCGCACGGTAGTGTCCGCGCGTGACCAGCGAGATCACCCTCATCGCCAACCCCACCGCGGGCCGCGGACGGGGCGCCGGCGCCGCGGGACCGGCCGCCGCCGCGCTGCGCGGCGCGGGACTCGACGTGCGCACCGTGGTGGGCGCCGATGCGGCGGACGCCCTCGCTCGGGCTCGCGAGGCCGTCGCCGACGGCACCGGGGCGCTGGTCGCGGTGGGCGGCGACGGCATGGTGTCGCTGGCCCTGCAGGCCGTGGCCGGCACCGGCACCCCGCTCGGCGTCGTCCCCGTCGGGACGGGCAACGACTTCGCGCGGGCGACCGGGCTGCCGCTGCGCGACCCCGCGGCCGCGGGACAGGCGATAGCCCGCGCCCTGAAGCAGGAGTCCGTCCGCGAGATCGACCTCGGCCGCGTCGGCGACCGGTGGTTCGGCACCGTCCTCGCCTCCGGCTTCGACTCCCGGGTCAACGACCGCGGCAACCGGCTGCGCCGCCCCAGCGGGCGGCTCCGCTACGACCTGGCGATGCTGGTGGAACTGGCTGCCCTGCGCCCCATTCCCTACCGCGTCACCCTCGACGACGGCAGCGCTACGGAGATCGAGGCCACCCTCGTCGCCGTCGGCAACGGCACCTCGTACGGCGGCGGGATGCGGATCTGCGCCGGCGCGGAACTCGACGACGGGCGCTTCGACGTCTGTGTCGTCGGACCGTGCAGCCGCAGCACGCTGCTGCGCGTCTTCCCCCGCGTCTATCGCGGCACCCACATCGGCCATCCCGTGGTGGCCGTACACCGCGCCGCCGCGATCACCCTCGACGCCGACGGCGTCACCGGCTATGCCGACGGCGAGCCCCTCGGGTCCCTCCCGCTGACCGCGCGGACCGTCCCGCGGGCACTGCGGCTGCTGACGCCTCGATAGCGAGGCCGTGGCGCGCGACACGCCTGGACCCGTGCCCCGTGGGTTGTGCTTCGGTAAAAAGATCGCGTCGACTGTCAGTGCGGCCCGGTAGTCTCGTTTTCAAGATGAACGACGAGATGTCTCCCGCGGAGCGCTACGCCGCGTCCCGGCTCCGCGCCGCCGAGCAGGCCACCGCCCTCGCGGGCTTCCGCGAGCTGTACGACTTCGGGCTGGACCCCTTCCAGATCGAGGCCTGCCAGGCGCTCGAGGCGGGCAAGGGCGTGCTGGTGGCGGCGCCCACCGGTTCCGGCAAGACCATCGTGGGCGAGTTCGCCGTCCACCTGGCCCTCGGCGAGGGCCGCAAGTGCTTCTACACCACCCCCATCAAGGCACTGTCGAACCAGAAGTTCACCGACCTCGTCAAGCGCTACGGCGCGGAGCGGGTCGGTCTGCTGACCGGTGACAACAGCGTCAACGGGGACGCACCGATCGTGGTCATGACCACCGAGGTGCTCCGCAACATGCTGTACGCGGGCAGCCAGGCCCTTGACGGCCTCGGCTATGTGGTCATGGACGAGGTGCACTACCTCTCCGACCGCTTCCGCGGAGCGGTCTGGGAAGAGGTGATCATCCACCTCCCGCAGTCCGTGACCCTGGTCTCGCTCTCGGCGACCGTCTCCAACGCCGAGGAGTTCGGCGACTGGCTCGACACCGTCCGTGGCGACACCGAGGTCATCGTCTCCGAGCACCGCCCCGTGCCGCTGTGGCAGCACGTCCTGGCCGGACGCCGGATGTACGACCTCTTCGAGGAGAGACAGGGCGCGGGCCCCGGCGTGCAGCGCGCCGTCAACCCCGACCTGGTGCGGCTGGCCCGGATGGAGAACCAGCGATCCTCCAACGGCCGCGACCGGCGCGGCGGCAGGATGCGCGAGGCCGACCGCGAGCGGGAGCGGCGCCAGCAGCGCCGGATCTGGACGCCCAGCCGCGTGGAGGTCATCGAGCGGCTGGACGCGGAGGGGCTGCTGCCGGCGATCACCTTCATCTTCAGCCGCGCCGGCTGCGAGTCGGCCGTGCAGCAGTGCCTCTACGCGGGGCTGCGGCTCAACGACGACGAGAAGCGGGCCAAGGTGCGGGCCATCGTCGAGGAGCGCACCAAGTCCATCCCCGACGAGGATCTGAACGTCCTCGGCTACTTCGAGTGGCTGGAGGGCCTGGAGCGGGGCATCGCCGCGCACCACGCCGGCATGCTGCCGACCTTCAAGGAGGTCGTCGAGGAACTCTTCGTGAAGGGCCTGGTCAAGGCCGTCTTCGCCACCGAGACGCTGGCCCTCGGCATCAACATGCCCGCCCGGTCCGTGGTGCTGGAGAAGCTCGTCAAATGGAACGGCGAGACCCACGCCGACGTCACCCCCGGCGAGTACACGCAGCTCACCGGCCGCGCCGGACGCCGTGGCATCGATGTCGAGGGGCACGCGGTCGTGCTGTGGCAGCGCGGCTTCGACCCCGCCCACCTGGCGGGCCTGGCCGGCACGCGCACCTATCCGCTGCGCTCCTCCTTCAAGCCGTCGTACAACATGGCCGTCAACCTCGTGGGCCAGTTCGGCCGGCACCGCTCCCGGGAACTGCTGGAGACCTCGTTCGCGCAGTTCCAGGCCGACCGCTCGGTGGTCGGCATCTCCCGCCAGGTGCAGCGCAACGAGGAGGGGCTGGAGGGCTACCGCGCCTCCATGACCTGCCATCTCGGTGACTTCGACGAGTACATGTCGCTGCGCAGGCAGTTGAAGGACCGCGAGGCCGAGCTGTCCCGGCAGGGCGCCAACCAGCGCCGGGCGGCCGCCGCCGACGCGCTGGAGAAGCTCCGCCCCGGCGACATCATCCACGTCCCGGCCGGCAAGTTCGCGGGCCTGGCCCTCGTCCTGGACCCGGGCGTGCCCGCCGGCCGCAGCCCCGGCCACCACAACCGCCACGACCAGTTCCACCACGACGGCCCCCGTCCGCTGGTGCTCACCGCGGAGCGGCAGGTCAAGAGGCTCGCGCAGATCGACTTCCCGGTGCCGGTCGAGGCACTGGACAGGATGCGGATCCCCAAGTCCTTCAACCCGCGCAGCCCCCAGTCCCGGCGCGACCTGGCCTCCGCCATGCGCTCCAAGGCGGGCACGGCCGGCATAGCGCCGCAGCGGCACCGCCGCCAGCGTTCGGCCGCCGCGGACGACACCGAGATCGCCCGGCTGCGCACCGAGATCCGCGCGCACCCCTGCCACGGCTGCGACGAGCGCGAGGACCACGCCCGGTGGGCGGAGCGCTACCAGCGGCTGCAGCGCGACACCAGGCAGCTCGAGCGCCGCATCGAAGGCCGCACCAACACCATCGCCCGCACCTTCGACCGCATCTGCGCGCTGCTCACCGACCTCGGCTACCTCGAGGGCGACCAGGTCACGGCCGACGGCCGCCGGCTGGCCAGGCTCTACGGGGAGCTCGACCTGCTGGCCAGCGAGTGCCTGCGCGACGGCGTCTGGGACGGCCTCGGCCCGGCGGATCTCGCGGCCTGTGCCTCCGCGCTGGTCTACGAGTCCCGCTCCGCGGACGACGCGCTGCCGCCGCAGCTGCCGTCGGGCAACGCCAAGCAGGCACTGGGGGAGATGGTCCGCATCTGGGGCCGCCTCGACGCCCTGGAGGAGCAGCACCGCATCAACCAGGCCGAAGGCGTCGGCCAGCGCGAGCCCGACCTCGGCTTCGCCTGGGCCGCCCACCGCTGGGCTTCCGGGCACGGCCTGGACGCGGTGCTGCGCGACGCCGACATGCCGGCGGGCGACTTCGTGCGCTGGACGAAGCAACTCATCGACGTCCTCGGCCAGATCGCCGACGCCGCCCCCGAAGGCAGCCCGGTGCGGCGCAACGCCCGCAAGGCCGTCGACGGACTGCTGCGAGGCGTCGTGGCGTACTCCTCGGTGGGCTGACAGCCGCGGCGCGCCGCCCCCGCGCGGCGCGCCGCCGCGCACCAGGGGCGAGTCGTCGTCCCATGAACGACGAGCGGCGTGGGCGGTGGTGACGACTCGACGGCGACGGCGGGGGTGCCAGCTGCCGCGCGACGGCCGCGTGGGCGCCGACGTTCCGCTGACGGTGCGGGGCGGTTGTGCGGGCATCGGGGGTGAGCACCACGGGGCCTTGACCCCTGATCTTGAACATCCGACGCTGTCACTCCCGCCTCGGACACCGCAGCCCGATCGCCTACGTGCGCTCCGGGAACCACAGCATTCCCATACCGGGGACGGCGGATGATGCGCCCGGCCTCGTCGAACGCCTGCCGCCACTCGGTGGGCGGGTTCGCCTTACGAAACGGCGTCCCGGACCACAGCAACTACAGGCCCGACCCCGAATCCCGGTGTCATGCGGCTGGGGTCAGCGCACGAGCACCCCGAACCCCGTGCACAGCAGCCCACCTGACGTGCAGGTTTCACGATGCACACTGGCCAGTGTTCCGTACGGCGGTGGTCGATGCCGGTTCCCAAGGAGGGGGACCAGTTCGAGGCGAGGACTTGGCCAACCTCCTCAGGGCAGGCCGTCACTGACGCGGGACCTCGATGCCCGCTGCGCGCAGGTGCCCCTCGACCAGCTTGTTCAACCGCGCGATGGACGGCGCCTCGTCCTCACGGTGGTGGTTGACCACTCCGTACCGAGAGACCGCGTCGGGCCGGTGCCGTCGCGCGGTCGGCATCGTCAGCAGCGCGCGGCCGGCCAGCAGGTTGGCGGCCAAGGCGGAGGCCAGCTCCTCGATCCGCGGGTCGTCGGGATCCCAGGACCGCGCCTCCCAGCCGCGCTTGGTCAGTTCGATGAACGCGGGGTCAGCGAGCCGGTGTTCGAGATTGGCCAGGAAGAGGTTGAAGAACTCGGGAGCCAGCGCCCGCGACAGCACCAGGGCCTCCCGCTGGGTGGTGACGTAGTCGGGGTTGAAGTCCAGCTCGGCGAGTCGCTCCAGGACCGCGCAGGCCCGGTCGGGCAGCAGGGCGCGGTCGCCGTGGGCGAGCCGGTGCAGGGTGTTGCGGCGGGCGGTCAGCTCCTCGATCTGTTCGGTGAGCCGGCGGCGGACGTCGTCCAGAGCGGTGGCGAACCGCTCGGGGTCGGCGTCGAGCAGCTCGCCGATCTCAGCCAGTGGCACGCCCGCCCCGGCCAGGGCCCTGACCTGGACAAGCCGCAGCAGGTCGGCCGACCCGTAGCGCCGGTAGCCGGAATGGTCCCGTTCAGGTTCGGCGACCAGGCCGAGCCGGTGGTAATGCCGCACCGTCTTGACGGTGATCCCGACGAAAGCCGCCGCCTGACCGATCGTGAGCCCCTCTGCCATGAGGCGAGAGTAACGTTCCTCCGTCGCCTTGACCTTGACCTTGGGGCAGGGTCCAACCTCATCTCACACCCGCTGACACGAGATGAGGAAACCATGAGTGAGCAGAACGCGGCCGTCGCGCAGGACCGCCCCGATGTGCGGAAGGCCATGCAGGAGATCATCGACGCCGGTTTCGCCGGGGTGCAGCTGCGCGTGAACGACGAGCTCGGCGAGTGGATCGGAAGTGCCGGCGTCAGCGAGCTGGGCACGACCGCGAAGCCGCCGACCGACGGGCACTTCCGGGTCGGCAGTGTCACCAAGACCTTCGTCGCGACCGTCGTCCTGCGGCTGGTGGCCGAGGGCAGGCTCGGCCTTGAGGACCTGGTGGCCGACCATCTGCCCGAGCTCGGTCTCGACCGGCGGATCACGGTACGGATGGTGCTGCAGCACACCAGCGGGCTGTTCAACTGCACCGGTGAGTTCTCCGCCGACGGGACGGTCGAGCCCGGCGTGGTCGCCGGCTTCGGCAAGGAGTGGGCGGACCACCAGTTCGTGACGTACCGGCCGGAGGAGTTGGTGCGGGGAGCGCTGGCGAAGCCGGCGCGGTTCGAGCCGGGGACGGCCTGGAGCTACTCCAACACCAACTACGTACTTGCCAGGCTGCTGATCGAGGAGGTCACCGGCCGCCCGCTGCCCGAGGAGATGCACCGGCTGATCCTGGGCCCGCTCGGGCTGACCGGCACCGTGCTGCCGGAGACCCAGGAGGAGATCCCCGAGCCGCACGCCCACGGCTACTTCGGCTACGGTGACGCTGGCCAGTGGAAGGTGGTCGACACCACCCGCTTCAACCCTTCCTGGGTATCCGCCGCTGGCGACATGATCTCGACCACCCGGGACCTGCACACGTTCTTCTCCGCGCTGAACGGCGGCAGGCTCATCTCGTCCCAGCTGCTGGCCGAGATGCGCGTCCCGGACGACACGATGGGTTACGGCCTCGGGGTGTTCGTGGAGGAGCTGGAGGGCGGCGGCACGGTCCTCCACCACAACGGAGGGTTCTGGGGCTGGGGTGCGCTGATGTACAGCACGCCCGACGGCACCAAGACCCTGACCGGCTCGGTGACCTCCGGGGACGTCGAAATGGACCTGCCCACCATGGCCGGGACCTTCGAGAAGGTGAAGCAGACGCTGGTCAACGCGGTGTTCGCGTAGCGGGCGTCCCCCAGCGGGCGCCATCTGGCCTCGACCTTTCGTGATCAGCCGTCGGTGCGAGTCGGCGGCTGATTCGCGCGGTGTCCGTGTTCGGGCAGGCGGGTGGCCTGGCTGTCGCACCGGGTGGGCGCCGGGTTCCACCGCTCCGGTTCGGTGGTGATGCTCGTAGGGACGGGAAGCTGCTGGTCCGGAGGTTCTCCCGCCGCCGTGAACGGTGGAGGCCGCCGGGCCGTGCGTCGGGCAGGCGCGCGGTACGTCGCGACGCCGGTGCGCGCCGGGGTCAGCCCAACTGGAGCCGGTCGGCGATGCCTGCGGCCTCGAAGGCCGTGACGACGTCCTGGCGGTCCTCGGTGAAGTGGGCCCAACTGTCGCAGTGCGCGGGCACGACCCGCCGTGCACCGAGGATCCGTGCGGCCTCCGCCGCCTGCGTTCCGTCCAGCACGAGCAGCGCACCGTCGAAGACGGAGAGGCGGGGCGCTCCGGCGAACAGGACGGCCGTGTCGACTGGGCCGAAACGCCCGGCGATTTTGCGTACCAGCTCCAGTGAGGCGTTGTCACCGCTGATGTAGACGGTGGGCTGATCGGGGGCGCTGAGGACGAATCCGATCACCGTACCTGCGATCGCCTCGGCGCCCTCGGGCCCGTGCAGGGCGGGAACGGCCGTCACCGTGACCGAGCCGCCGTCCGGGCGGGAGAGCTCGGCGGACTCCCACACGGCAAGGCCCCGGGCGGACCCGCCGAGACGCTCGGCACCGTCGGTGGTGGTGAGGGTGAGCGGCGCTCCGGCGAGGAAGGCCCGGCCGGAGGTGTCCAGGTTGTCGGCGTGCTGGTCATGGGAGAGCAGAACGACGTCGACGGCACCCAGCTCGTCCGGCGTGATCGGGGAAGGCGCGGTCTTGGTCAGCACCAGGCCGCCGGGCAGTGTGTAGTCGCCGGGGCCGTCGAAGGTCGGGTCGGTCAGGAACCGCATCCCTCCGTACTCGACGAGGGCGGTTGGGCCTCCGAACACGGTGATCGGGACCTGCTGCACCATGGAAAACCTCACGATTGAAGGGGTTGTCATCCGTGATAAATGTAGGGGGCTATCACGGATGGAGGCAAGCCGTACCATGATGTGCATGGAGGAGAGCGTGAATGACCGATGTGACGTGCGGCCCGCGCCGGGAGCGGAGCGGTATCCGGCGCTCGACCTGGTGAACAGTGTCGTGACACTGCCCGGCGGTCGGTCGGTGGATCTCCTCGACACGCCGACCGAGGTCGCGCGGTGGCTCTTCGCGCACAGCCTCGCGTCAGCGGAGGCCGTCCTGCGGGAGGATGACGCGGAACGGTTCCGTGTCCTGCGCACACACATCCGGGACCTCGTCGCCTCGCACGTCCTCGACCGGCCCGCCCCCGACAGGGCGCTCGACGTCATCAACGAGGCGCTCAGGGGAGCGCCGGCCGCCGCCCTGCTGCACTGGGATCCCGCCCGCGGACTGCACCGTGCGGCGGATCCTCCCGACGCGAAGGTGGTCGACCACGCCCTGGCCGGCCTGGCCGCGGACGCGGCCGACCTGCTGACCGGTCCGGACGCCGAGCGGCTCACCGCATGCGGTTCGGCTCCCTGCAACCGGTACCTCCTGTGGCACGGGCGCCGTCAGTGGTGCTCGACACGTTGCGGGGACCGGGCGCGCGCGGCCCGCGCCTACGCCCGGCGAATACGCTCCTGAAGGCGACATGCGCGGTGACAGAGGACGAGCCGCGCGCCTTCTGCGTCCGGTCGCGGGCGGCCGCTGCCTGACCGCCGATGACTCCCATATGCAGATGTTTCTCCACGTATCTACGCTTTGGTTGTGAAGCGCTCGGAGAGACCAGGAGGTGTGCCCGATGGCGAAAGTGCTCTTCATCGTCAGCGGAGCGACGTACTGGGTACTCAAGGACGGCACCAGGTACGCCACGGGATACTGGGCCGAGGAATTCGCGGTGCCGTACAAGAAGGTCACGGAGGCCGGCCACGAGGTCGTCGTGGCGACGCCTGGCGGTGTCGTCCCGAACGTCGACATGATGAGCCTGCGCCCCTCCATGGCGGGAGGCGAGGAGGGCGCCCTGGAACTCGAGTCGATCATCCGTTCCGCGGAGGTGATGCGGCGGCCGCTGGCGCTCGCGCATGTCCGCCTCGAGGACTACGACGCGGTCTACCTGCCGGGCGGCCACGGCCCGATGTCGGACCTCGCGTACGACGCCGACGTCGGCCGCCTGCTCACGGCGCAACTCGCCTCGGGTAAACCGCTCTTCATCGTGTGTCACGCGCCCGCGTCGTTGCTTGCCACCCGCATCCACGGCCAATCGCCCTTCAAGGGCTACCGGGTCACCGGCTTCACGAACGAGGAGGAGGAAGCCGTCGGACTGGCCCCTCGGGCGACGTGGCTGCTGGAGACGGCGCTCAAGGAGGAGGTCGGTGTCGAATTCAGCCGAGGGCCGATCTGGGAGCCCTACATGGTCGAGGACCGCAACCTCGTGACCGGACAGAACCCCCACTCCTCCGCGGTCCTGGCGGACCGGCTCCTGGAGATCCTCAAGTGACGGTGACCGGTCCGGGGCAGGAGCGTAGGACCCTACCGGTCGTCCGGCGGCCCTGTGTGCGAAGCCCCGCCACCCTCGGAGCGCGCCGCCTTGCTACCCCGTCGCAGCAATGGCGACAGCAGCATCGCGGCGGTGTGCTCACCTGGGTTTGACCAGGGCTCGTGGCTGTGGGTGCGTCCGGGTCAGATCCAACAGTGGGGGGACGTCGAACTGGCGGAAGGAGCCCTGATCCTCTTCGAGAGGGACTTCCTCGACCTGCCCACGGTCACACTGTCCCGCCTGGACGAACCCGACCTGTGCCCCCTCCTCACGCCGGTCGGCGAGGACCGCGTCGCACTCAGAACCGCGGCAGCGCATCTGGAGGGGGAGTGGCGCGACCGCGGAAACGCACCGCTTGAAGCCCACGTGCTGATCCTGCGCCAGTTGCTCGCCGCGCTGATTCTGCGCATCGCGCACATTCAGTCCCCCGGGAGCCAGGTCGCAGGCCGCGGTGAGCCCTACCGACAGTTCAGGGCCGCCGTGGACCGCGACTTCGCGCGAACTCGCCGGGTCGAGGACTACGCCCGCAGCCTCGGCTATTCGGCCCGCACGCTGACCCGCGCCACCCTCGCGGCCGACGGAGTGACCGCGAAGGAATTCATCGACCGCTGCCGTACGGGGGTACGGGGCATTGCCGAAGCGATTCCAGGGCTGCTGGTCCACGCCGGCGGTAGGTGCGGTGCACCCGGTCGCGCCCTCCGCCATGCCTGGCGGGCTTCGAGTGGGAGGCCGGCGGGCACAAGCAGCGGGATGGACGGGGAGGGCATGACGACCGGGGCGGCGCGGTTGCCCCTCGGCGATGGTGACGGCGGCGTACGCGGCGAGGGCCGGGACCACGGCGCCCACGAACCCGTACGCGGACTTTGCGGCTGCACCTTATGCGCTCCCCGGGGTGGCGACGCATCGGGCCTGCCGCGGACGCGCCCGACCAGCGGTTGACTGTCGCCTGCACTGTCGGCCGAACGGCTTCGCGCGGCCGCCGGGCACGGGGGCTCCGCCGAAAACGAGTTGGGCGGGCGAGCCGGTCGCTGCTACCTTTCCGGAGGCCGTGCGAGAGATCGAGGAGGTGGTACCCGTGAACGTATCGACATGGGTGCTCCCCTCCGGGGTCACGGTCGGACGATGACAGGTCGTCCGGGAGCGCCGCTCACGCGCACTCCCGAAAGGCACGACCATGCACGTCACTTCTGAGCAACGCCTCGACGACGGCATCCTCGAACGCGCATTCACCCTGGGGGAGATCCCGGGCATCCTGTGGACGCCGGAAACCGCTTCCGCGTCCGCGCCGGCGCCGCTGATCCTGCTCGGCCACCCTCCCCTCGGGCTGCGCACGATGCACCCGCGGCTGGTGGACCGGGCCCGGCACGCCGCGGCGGAGGGCTTCGCCACGGCGACCATCGAGCTCCCGGGAAGCGGCGACCGGCCCCGGTGGCCCGCCGCCGAGCAAGCCCGCGCCGACCTGCGCCGGGTGATGGCGGCCGGCGAGCCGGTCGGTGACGAGATCATCGACGCCCTCGTCCTCCCGCTCGTCGAGCGGGCGGTCCCGGAATGGCGGGCCGCCCTGGACGCCCTCCTGGAACTGCCCGAGATCGGCGGTCCGGTCGGCTACTCGGGAGGAGTGATCTCCATCGGCATCCGGCTGGCGGTGGTCGAGCCGCGCATCGCGGCCGCCGGTCTGTTCGCCGGGAGTCTCGTGCCGCGCGCCCTCTTCGCGGAGGCCCGCCAGGTCACCGTCCCTGTGCATGTCCTGCTGCAGTGGGACGACGAAGGGAACGACCGGCAGGCGGCCCTCGACCTGTTCGACGCCCTCGGCTCCGAGGAGAAGACCTTGCACGCCAGCATGGGCGGGCACACCGGTGTCCCGCCGTTCGCGGGGGACGCGGCGATCCGGTTCTTCAGCCGGCACCTGAGGTGAGCCGGGCGGCTGCGCAACGACGCGTGCGCTGACCCGCACTCACGGGGCCGCGGAGTTCGCCTCGGGCCCACGCGGCCTCACGTCCCCGGCAGCCGGTCCTGTTCGACGTCGAAGCGGCCGATCCGCGGTGCCGCGCCGAGGCCGTGCTTGCGCCGGCAACCGCGGCCTCGGCCCCACAGCCGGGCGTCGTGCGCGGTGAGGGGCCGGTGGCAGTCGGCGCACAGGACGCGCGGACGCTCCGGCGCCGGATGCTCGTCCGGCGCGAGTCCGGGGAGGGGGGACGGCTCGGGTGCGGTGGCGGCCATGCAGGCAGTCTGGCAGCGCCCGCCGCCGTCCCCTGCCGGTGGCCGGCCTCGCCGGGCGGTCGCCCGCGTCGTGGCGTCGGCGGCGTCGTGACGTCGGCGGCGGCCGCGCGGCCGGGTCGGCCGGCGCCTCGTCCGGCACTTCCGGCCGCGGCCAGTCAGCGGGGCGGCGGGCGGAGGGGGCCCCCCGCCCGCGGACATTCCGGCCGGTCAGTGCCCGAAGGTGTCGCAGTCGACGCGGGGACGTCGTCAGGAGGCGAGCGCCCGCCGCGGCGCCTCCTGCTCCTCCTCGATGCGGCGGTTCCACTCCCGCTTGGAGGCCTGCCAGCCGTCCTCGTCGTGACCGGCGCGCCAGTAGCCCGAGATCGACAACCGTTCGCGGGGCACGCCCAGCTCGACCCGCAGCAGGTGGCGGAGCCGCTTGACGAAGCCCGCCTCGCCGTGGACGAAGGCCTGTACGTCGCCGGGCGGGAAGTCCAGCCCGGTCACGAGCCGGACCAAGGCGTCGCCGACCCGGCCGGAGCCGCGGTGCACCCAGACGACCTCGGCGTCGCCGGGGGTGGGCAGCTCCTGCTCCTCCTGCGGACCCGAGACCTCGACGAACACCCGGGCGGGAGCGCCCCCGGGCAGCCGTTCCAGCGAGGCGGCGATCGCCGGCAGCGCGCTCTCGTCGCCCACGAGCAGATGCCAGTCGGCGGCGGCGTCGGGCATGTAGGCGCCGCCGGGGCCGAGGAAGAGCACCTCCTCGCCGGGCTGGACGCGCGCGGCCCACGGTCCCGCCAGGCCCTCCTCGCCGTGGTACACGAAGTCGACCGTCAGCTCGCGGGCCTCGGCGTCCCAGCGGCGCACCGTGTACGTACGGACGCGCGGCCACTGGTCGCGGGGGAACTCGGCGCGGATCCGCTGGATGTCGAAGGGCTCGGGGTAACGCACGCCTTCGGCCGGGAAGAGCAGCTTGATGTAGTGGTCGCTGTGCTCGCCCACGGGGAAGCCGGCGAGGGTGTCACCGCCGAGCACGACGCGGATCATGTGCGGGGTCAGCCGTTCCACGTGCCGCACCCGCGCGCGGTTGAGTCGCGGATTCCTGCGCACCGGACGGTCTGCCATGAGCACACTCCTCGCTTGAAGTTAGGTAAGCCTAACCCATGCGCCGCTCGCTGTGCAGCCCGGTCTCGGAAAGATCACGGATCTTCGAACGCCGGTTCCGGTCCGCCGTTCCCCGCCTTGGATGGGACCGACACGACGGGACGCTTTCCGGGGAGGCCGGCGCACATGGTTTCCGACACCACCACAGCGATCACCACAGGACCCCGAGGGGTGCCGCTGCTGGGAAACCTCCCGCAGTTCGCCAAGGACCCGCTCGCCTTCTTCACCGCGCTCCGCGAGTGCGGCACGGGACAGGTCACCTGGGCTATGGGCCGCACCCCCGCCCGCTTCCTCAATGATCCCGCACTCATCGGGGAACTGCTCTCGGCCCGGGAGTCCACCTTCTCCCTGCCCGACCTCGGCTGGTCCTTCCGCTATCTGATGGGCGAGGGCGTCGTGGTGGCCAAGGGCGCCGACTGGCGCCGCAAGCGGTCTCTCGTCCAGCCCTCGGTGCGGCCCCGGCAGGTCCGCGCGTACGCGCGGACCATGGCCGACTGCGCGCGGGAGCTGGCCGACGGCTGGAGCGGCGGCGAACGCGTGAACGTCCGCCGCGAGATGACCGGCCTCACCCAGCGCATCGCCGTGCGGACCGTGTTCGGTACCGACGCCGCCGTCCGCGAGGAGGTCATCGGCCGCTGCATGGACGTCGCCCAGCAGCAGATGGGCGCGGAGTTCCGCGGCCTCGGCGCGATGCTGCCCGACTGGGTCCGCACCCCGGGGAGGATCCGCTTCAAGGCCGCCGTCGACACCCTCGACGCGGAGGTCGCCCGGATCGTCGCCGCCCGCCGGGCGGGCGGCGGGGAACGCGACGACCTGCTCAGCCGGTTGCTGGCCGCGGTCGACGACAACGGGGTACCGCTCACCGACAGGGAGATCAGGGACGAGACCGTCACCCTCTACAACGCCGGCCACGAGACCACCGCAACCACCCTGACCTGGGCCTGGTACCTGCTGTCCCGCAACCCCGAGGCGCGGGCGGCGCTCACCGAGGAGCTGGAGCGGGTGCTCGGCGGACGCACCCCCGGCTTCGACGACTACGCGCAGCTGCGCTGGACCGAGGCCGTCGTGAAGGAGACGCTGCGCGTGCGGCCCACGGTCTGGCTCAATCTGGCCGTCGCCGAGGAGGGCGCCACCCTGGGCGGGGAGCCCGTCGCGGCCGGCACCCAGGTCTGGATCAGCCCCTGGGCCACCCACCACGATCCGCGCTGGTGGCCGGAGCCGGACGCCTTCCGCCCCGAGCGCTGGCTGGAAGGGGCGCCCGACGCGATCACCGACCACACCTGGTTCCCCTTCGGCGGGGGCACCCGGGCCTGTCTGGGGGCGCGCTTCGCGATGGTCGAGGCGGTGATCGTGCTGGCCACCCTCGGCAGCCGCTTCCACCTGGACACCGGCGACGAGGAGGTCCACCCGACCGTCGGCCTCACCCTCCAGCCCGACCGCGACGTGCTCGCCGTCACCCGGCCCGTTCCGGCCCCAGCGCGCTGAGCAGCCGCTGCAGCGAGCCGCCCAGCCCCCAGCGCTCGGCCAGCGCGGCCAGTTCCTCGGGGCTGCGCGGCTCGTGCGGCAACCGCGGGGAGAAGTCCGGCAGCGGCACGTCGCAGGCGACCCGGACCACCTTGGGCGCGACCGCCAGGTACTCCCCGGCCTCCCGCAGCCGCTTGCGCTGCGCCGGGGTCACCTTGGAGGCCGGGTCGAGGGCGGCGGCCATGATCCCGGCCAGGTCGCCGTACGCGTCCAGCAGCTTGGCGGCCGTCTTCTCGCCGATGCCGGGCACGCCCGGCAGGCCGTCGCTCGGGTCGCCGCGCAGCAGGGCCAGGTCCGCGTATCCGGGGCCGTCCACACCGTACTTGGCGCGCAGCCAGGCCTCGTCCACCGCGTCGAGCGCCCCCACGCCCTTGACCGGGTACAGCACCCGCACCCCGCGGGCGTCGTCCACCAGTTGGAACAGGTCGCGGTCGCCCGTGACGATGTCCACCGGGCCCGCCGCCCGGCCCGCCAGGGTGCCGATCACGTCGTCCGCCTCGTAGCCCGCGACGCCCACCCGGGCGATGCCCAGCGCGTCCAGCACGGCCTCGATCACCGGGACCTGCGGCGACAGGGTGTCCGGGACCTCCTCGACGTCCGAACCGCCGGGCACCTCCTCCGCGACGCGGTGCGCCTTGTACGAGGGGATCAGATCCACCCGCCACTGCGGGCGCCAGTCCGCGTCCATGCAGGCCACCAGGTCGTCGGGGGAGCGGTCGGCGACCAGCCGGGCGATGAAGTCCAGCAGCCCGCGCACGGCGTTGACCGGTGAGCCGTCCGGCGCGCGCACCGAGTCGGGCACGCCGAAGTACGCGCGGAAGTAGAGGCTGGCGGTGTCGAGGAGCATCAGGCGTCGAGTCACATGCCGATGATGCCGCACCCCTGCGACACCGTGACCTGTCTCACGGAGGGGTTTGCTCCGCCCGGGCCGGGGCACCCGCCGTCCCGGAGCGGGACAGGAGCGCTCCGCGACCTGCGTGCGGGGGCAGCCGGTCGGGCTTCCTTCGACACGTGAGGTGTATGTGTACAGGCTGCAGGCAGAGCATCTGTACAAGGTGTTCGGCGCCGACCCCGAGGACGGCGTGCGCCGTCTCAAGGCCGGAGCCGGGCGCGACGAGCTGCGTGAGAGCGGTACGACCGCGGCGGTGATCGACGCGAGCTTCGACGTCCGCGAGGGCGAGATCTTCGTCGTCATGGGCCTGTCCGGATCGGGCAAGTCCACCCTGCTGCGCACGCTCAACGGGCTCACTCCCCCGACCGCGGGGCGGGTGCTCTTCGACGGCCGCGACCTCACCGCACTCAGCCCCGGCGAACTGCGCCGTGTGCGCTCGCACGGCATCAGCATGGTCTTCCAGCACTTCGCGCTCTTCCCGCACCGCAGTGTGCTGCAGAACGCCGCGTACGGCCTGGAGGTGCAGGGCGTCGGCCGCGGGGAACGCGAGGAGAGGGCCGCGCGGGCCCTGGGACTCACCGGCCTGTCCGGCTGGGGCGACTCCCGGCCCGACGAGCTCTCCGGCGGGATGCAGCAGCGTGTGGGCCTGGCCCGCGCACTCGCCACGGACGCCGGTGTGCTCCTCATGGACGAGTCCTTCAGCGCCCTGGACCCGCTGATCCGACGCGACATGCAGGACCAGCTGCTCGAACTCCAGGGCAGCCTGCGCAAGACCATCGTCTTCATCACCCACGACCTCAACGAGGCCATGCGCCTCGGCGACCGCGTAGCCGTCATGCGCGACGGGCGCATCGTGCAGATCGGCACCCCCGAGGACATCCTGCTGCGCCCCGCCGACGACTACGTCAGCTCCTTTGTGCACGACGTCGACCGCTCCCGCGTGCTGACCGCGGGCACCGTCATGGAGCCGCCGCCGCGCGCCGGCGCCGGCGACTGCCACTGCGAGACCGTCACTTTGGGCACCGCCCTCGCGGACGTCCTGCCGCTCAGCGCGCGCACCGCGCATCCCGTGGCCGTCCGCGGCGAGGCGGGCGGCGTGGTCGGCGTGATCACCAAGGACCGGCTGCTGGCCGCGCTCGGCGCCCCCGACGGCCCGCGCACACCCTGTTCCGCGGACCCGGCCCCCGCCGCCGTGAAGGAGGCGGCGCGTGCCTAGGCTGCCCCTCGGCGACTGGACCGACAGCGCCGTCACCTATCTGCGCGACCACTTCGGTCCGCTCTTCGACGTGATCAGAGCCGTCGTCTCCGGCCTGTACGACGGCCTGGACGCCGTCCTCCAGGCCCCCGCCCCGCTGCTGCTCGCCGGCATCCTCGCCGTCCTCGCCCTGTGGCTGCGCGGTCTGACCGCGGGTGTGCTGGCCTTCGCGGGCCTGGCCCTCGTCGTCTCCGTGCGGCAGTGGGAGGCGGCCATGGACACCCTGTCCCTGGTGCTCGTCGCCACCGTGATCACCATCGTGCTCGCCGTGCCGCTCGGCATCTGGGCGGCGCGCGACCGCAGGGTCTCCGCCGCCCTGCGCCCGGTGCTGGACTTCATGCAGACCATGCCGGCGTTCGTCTACCTGATCCCCGGCATCTTCTTCTTCGGTGTCGGCCAGGTCCCCGGCATCATCGCCACCATCGTCTTCTCCCTGCCGCCGGGCGTGCGCATGACCGAACTCGGCATCCGGCAGGTCGACGCGGAACTCGTCGAGGCTGCGGAGGCCTTCGGCACCACCCCCCGCAGCACCCTGCTGCGGGTGCAACTGCCGCTGGCGCTGCCCACGGTCATGGCGGGCGTCAACCAGGTGATCATGTTGGCGCTCTCCATGGTGGTCATGTCCGGCATGGTCGGCGGCGGCGGCCTGGGCGCCTCCGTCTTCACCGCCATCAGCCAGGTCGACATCGGCCTCGGCTTCGAGGCCGGCCTGTCGGTGGTCATCCTCGCCATGTACCTCGACCGTGTCACCGGAGCCCTCGGCACGCGCGTCTCCCCGCTGGGCCGGCGCGCCGCGGCCGCGGCCTCCCCGCGCGGTCGGCGGCTGTGGACGTACCGGCCGCAGACCTCCGTCGCCGTCGTCGGCATCGTCGCCCTCGCGCTGGTCGCGGGCGGGGTGAACGTCTTCGGCGCCGCCGACGAGAAGAGCGCCGTCCCGCAGGCCGACAACGTCGGCAAGGGCCGCCGGGTCGACATCGGCTACATCCCCTGGGACGAGGGCATCGCCTCCACCTACCTGTGGAAGGAACTGCTCGAGCGGCGCGGCTACGCGCCGAAGGTCACCCAGTACGACGTCGGCGCGCTCTACACCGGCATGTCCGCGGGGCGGGTCGACTTCGAGACCGACTCGTGGCTGCCCGTCACACACCGGTCGTACTGGGAGAAGTACAAGAACGAGCTGGACGACTACGGCTCCTGGTACGGACCCACCTCGCTCGAACTGACCGTGCCGTCCTACGTCAAGGACGTCGACTCGCTCGCCGACCTCAAGGGCAAGGGCAAGCAGTTCGGCGGCCGGATCATCGGCATCGAGCCCGGCGCCGGGATGATGAGGATGCTCGACGAGACCGTCCTGGACGCGTACGGGCTGAAGGGCGAGTACAAGGTCACCACCGGCTCGACGGCGAGTATGCTCGCGCAGCTCGACCGCTCCATCAAGGCGAAGGAACCCGTCGTCGTCACCCTGTGGTCCCCGCACTGGACCTACAGCGAGCACAGCCTGAAGAAGCTCGAGGACCCGCTCGGGGCCTGGGGCAAGGGCGACGGCGTCCACACCCTCGCCCGCGACGGCTTCGCCGGCGACGAGCCGCGGGTCGCGGCGTGGCTGAAGGACTTCAAGCTGAGCGAGGCGGAACTGACCGGGCTGGAGGGAGCCGTGCACAAGGCGGGCCAGGGCCATGAGCAGGACGGCGTCCGCCGCTGGCTCGACGCCCGTCCCGGCCTGGTGGACCGGCTCGCCCCGGTCGGCTGACAGGCGCGAGGCGCCGGGCGGCGCGGCGCCCGGCGCCTCCCCACCCGAGGGAGCGCGCCGTCCGGCCCACCCCTTGCGGCGGGGGTGGATACGGTGGAGACATGACCCCTCGCGACCTCGGCCCCGCACGGCGTGTGGTCTCCCTCGTCCCCTCGCTCACCGAGGCGGTGGCGTCCACGTCGCCCGCCGTGCTCGTGGGAGCGACCGACTGGTGCAGCCAGCCGGCCGACCTGCGCGTCACGCGGGTGCGGGGCACCAAGAACCCGGACATCGCGCAGATCGTCGGGCTCGCCCCCGATCTGGTGATCGCCAACGAGGAGGAGAACCGCGCGCCCGATCTGGCGGCCCTGCGCGCCGCCGGCCTGACGGTTCTGGTCACCGAGGTGCGCAGCCTTCCGCAGGCATTCCGGGAACTGCACCGCGTGCTGGTGGAGGCCTGCGGGCTGCCGCGCCCGTCCTGGCTCGACGCCGCGGAGCAGGCCTGGGCGTCCGCGTCGCCGCACCCCGCCGGCCGTCCCCGCAAGGCCGTCGTCCCCGTCTGGCGCCGGCCCTGGATGGTGCTCGGCCGGGACACGTTCGCCGGTGACCTGCTGGCCCGGCTGGGCGTCGAGAACGTCTACGGGGACCACGAGGAGCGGTATCCGCGGGTGCCGGTCGACGAGCTCACCGGCAGCGGGGCGGACCTCGTGGTGCTCCCGGACGAGCCGTACCCGTTCACGGCGGACGACGGTCCCGAGGCGTTCCCGGACATACCCGCGGCCCTTGTCAGCGGCCGCCACCTGACCTGGTACGGCCCGTCCCTCGCCGAGGCGCCGGCCGTGCTCGCCGCCGCCCTCGCCCCACCGGCCCCCGCCGCACCCGGCCGGCGCGGGCGGTAAGGCGCAGGCCCCGGAGATGGATCCCCCCGGCGCACGCGGGCTCGAGGCCGTCGCGTGCGCCGGGGAGGGAAGGGGGATCAGCCGCGGGCCGTGAAGTGGGTGCGGCCCGAACCGACCCGGTAGACCGCGCGGCCGTCCTGGACACCCAGGTACGCGGCGTCGCTGCCGGACGCGGTGTAGCGGCCGCCCGCCACCACGGGCAGTGCGACCGTCGCCGTCACGTTGACCGGCACGTCGACCGTCGTGTCCACACCGTGCGGCCCGCGCCGCCAGTCGACGCCGACGGTGCCGCGCTCGGTCCACTGGGTGCCCGAGGCGTGGCTCACGCCGGCGTCCGCCGGGGCGATCCGCACCGTCGCCGCGCCGGGGCTCGTCACCGTGAGGCCGAGGACGCCCTCCAGTACCCCGACGACACCCGCGCCGCCCCAGCCGTGCGACATGCTCTCGCTGCTGCTCTGCGAGACCTCACCGGGCGCGCAGTCGCTGCTCGCGCAGCCCGGCGTCCACTGCTCCCACAGGAAGGTGCCGCCCTCGGCCAGGACCTGCGCGGGCCCGTCGGAGGAGGGATCGGTGAGGATCTGCACCAGCGTGTCCGGCCGGTCCACGACCCGCAGCGCCCCCAGCAGGGTCCGCAGCGTCATCGGCCCCTGGCGCATCCCCTGCCGGGACATCTCAGCTCCCAGCGCCGCGTACTCGGAGGGCTTCGCGACTCCGTAGGCGACGGGGAAGCTCTGCGCGTGCTCGCTGCGGTGCTCGATCAGGGCACCGCCGGTGGCGAGCCCGTCCGACCACAGCCCGGTGCCGCCGTCGCGCAGGTGCTCGCGCATCGCCGCCGCCAGCCGGTCCGCGCGGTCGCCGTAGACCTCCTGGGTGGCGTGGTCGCCGAGCGCCCCGGCCGCCTCGGCGACCGACCGCATCGCGCCGACGCCGAGGGCGTTCACGACGGTGCGGTTCACGTTGCCGTCGGTGACATAGCCGTACCGCATCGGGGACGGCCAGTCGATGATGCCGTGCAGGTACGCGCCGCTGCCGCCGGGCAGATCGGCGACCAGACCGCGGTCGTCCACCGCCGAGGAGATGTAGTCGGCGATGTTGCGCATCACGGGCATGGCCTGCGCGAGCAGTTCCCGGTCGCCCGTCGTGCGGTAGTAGCGCAGCACCCACTCGGGGAACATCTCGGTGTAGTCGGGGATGTCCCGCTTCGCGTCGCCATTGGGGTAGACGGAGTTCATGGCGCCGTTGGACCAGTAGCGCGCCTGCGAGTTCATGAAGGACACGATGGCCTGGCGGGTCAGCCCGCGCTCGCCCGACGCGGCCATCGTCGCGAAGGACTCGTCGACGGTGTCGCCGAGGAACTGGCCCTTCTCACGGGTCGGGGTGTCCAGGAAGACGTTCTGCGCGGACTGCAGCGCCGAACGCTGCATCAAGGAGAAGACCCGGTCCAGGGTGTCGTCGCTGCTGCTGAACGTGGCGGGGTGGGCCGCGTCGGTGTTCTGCACGACGGCGGCGACGTCCCGCGTGGTCAGCTTCTCGCCCGGGTCGCTGATCTGCAGGTAGCGCCAGCCCCAGTAGGTGAAGGCCCGGGCGGTCTGCGGACCGTCCTTCTCGGTGTAGTAGAAGCGCATGTTGCTGCCCTGGGTGTCCAGACCGGCCGTTCCGGCCCGGGAGTTCTCCACCCAGCTCGCGGCGGCGTGGTCCTTCTCCAAGGGGCGGTCCAGGGTCACCTTCGCGCCGTCCACGGCGGTCGCGGTGCGGGACTCGGGGTGCCCGGCCCCGTACCCCGCGGCGGGCGCGTCCACCACGATCTCGTCGCCGGTGTGGACGTTCGCCGCGTTCGCCAGCGTCACGGCGGCGTCCCCGGCCCGCACGGCGGCGGTCAGCGTGGAGTTGCTGCGCCGGTAGCTGGTGGTGAGCGTCAGCTGCCGGCCGGCGGTGCCGGAGCGCAGCCGCACCGAGGGCACCGCCGCGTACACCTTCCCGAAGTCGGCGAGGACGGTGCCGTCGGGCAGGTGCAGCAGCGAGACCGGGTGGACGGTCTGCTGTGTGAGGTGGGCCTGCAGCGCCGACAGGTGGGTGAAGGCGCAGGGGGAAGCACTTCCCTCGTAGGACGCGCAGTTCTCCGGGTTCGGCCGAGGGTGGGCGCCGATGACGGTGGCGGCGGCCCAGTCGGAGTCGTCGTAGCCGGGGGTGTCCCAGCCGGTCTGCTCGGCGGTGGCGTCGTAGTACTCCACGCGGTCGCCGGCGTCGCTGTTGCGGTAGGTCAGGGTGTCGACCCGCTGGGCCTCGTAGCGGTGGACCTTCCAGGTGCCGTCGGAGACCGCCACGTCACGGGTGCCGTCGGCGTGCTCGACCACCACCTTGACCAGCAGCCCGGAGGGGCCCTCGGGGGCGACCGGGCCGTTGGCCCGGCCCTGGCACTTGCAGGACCAGTAGTGCGTGATCACACCGACGGCCAGATCCCGTCCGGCCTTGACGCCCCCCAGCGCGGCGACGTCGTAGAAGCCCTCGCCGGCGTACTCGTAAGAGGAACTGCGCTGCACGGTCTCGCCGTTGACGTCGACCTGCCAGTCGCCGGAGGCCGCGACGTACACCCGGGCGCCGACCACGGGGCTGCCGGCGGACACCCGGACGACCTTGCGGGCGGCCGTCCACTCGTTGCTCGCGTCGTTCCCGGTGGCGGGACGGCGGATCCACTGGGCGCCGGACCAGTCCTGGTCGGTCAGGCCCGTGCCGAAGGACGCGCCGGCCGAGAAGGGGGAGGCCGCACCGGCCCGGTCCCAGGTCCGCACCTTCCACTGGTACACCGTGCCGGGGGCCAGCGCGGGCCCGGCGTACGGCACCCAGGACTGCTCGGAACCGCTGACCTTGCCGCTGTCCCAGACGGTGCGGCCACCGGGGACGCGGACGACGACCTGGTAGGCGGTCTGGACCTCGTCGGAGTCGGTGTCGCGGGGCAGCCAGCCGAAGCGCGGCGCGCCGTCGAGGGCGAGCGGCTCGGTGCGGTCGTCCACCGTCAGCCCAGTGGGGGCGCCGGGGGCGTGGTTGCGGGCCGCCGGCCCGTGGTCGGCGTAGGCCTGAGGGGTGGCGGCGGCGGTGAGCGTCAGGCCCAGGGAGAGGGCGAGAAGGGTGAGGCGGCGGGGGAGTGTTGGCGGGCGGCGTTTCATGAACACCTCTCGGAACGGGGAGTTTAAACGTTTCAATTCGCATGCGCGGTATTGATACGTTTCAATCACGTGAACGGGAGCGTAGGGAGGCCCCCGGGGCACTGTCAACGCTTCGCGTGTGCGGCACCGTTGCCGTGCGCGGGTCGTGCGTGGTGGCGGTCGAGGTGTCTCCCCCGCCCTCCCGCCCGGCGCCCGGCGCGTTCAGTGGCCGCCTTGCAGGTTGTGCGCACCCCGCACCCATCGTCCGGGGCGCCTGGAGGTGGGCGGGGGAGAAACCCCAACCGCAGCCACAACTCACCCGCACCACGCACCGCACCCGCACCCGCACCCGCACCCGCACCCGCACCCGCACAAAGCGACGCACCGCACACGACAAAACCCCTTGGCCCCCGCGGGCGAAGCCCGCAATGCTCGGGGAATGACACTGACGCCCCGCACCCGCCTGCCCTGGGCGGCCCTGCCCCGCGATCTGGCCGTCGCCGTGGAGGCCCGGTTGGGCGCGCCCGTGGCCCGGGCCGAGAACCAGACGGGCGGCTTCTCCCCGGGCGTGGCGGCCCGCCTCACCCTCGCCGACGGCCGCCGAGCCTTCGTGAAGGCGGTCAGCCCGGCTCAGAACCCGGATACCCCGCACATCCACCGGGCCGAGGCACGGATCGCGGCCGGACTGCCCGAGGACATCCCGGCACCGCGCCTTCTGCACTCCTTCGAGCAGGACGGCTGGGTCGTGCTGGCCTTCGAGGACGTGCCAGGCCGCACCCCGGCGCAGCCCTGGGACCCGGGAGAGCTGCGCCGGGTCCTGGACGCGATGACCGCCCTCACCGCCCGACTGACCCCGAGCCCGTTGCAGGTGCCGTCCGCCGTCGAGCGTCTTGCGGAGAGCTTCGGCGGATGGGCGCGGCTGGCCGCCGACCGGGACGCCGGAACGGACGACCTGCACGGCCTCGATCCCTGGGCGGCGGCGCATCTGGGCGAGCTCGCCGCCCTGGAGTCGGGCTGGGCCGAGGCGCTGGCCGGCGACACACTGGCTCATGGCGATCTTCGCGCCGACAACGTCCTGCTCACCGGCGACGGCGGGGTCGTGTTCGTGGACTGGCCGTGGGCGTGCACCTCCACGCCGTGGTTCGACCTGCTGTGCATGCTGCCCAGCGTCTTGATGCAGGGCGGCCCCGAGCCGGAGCGGATCTTCGCCGTCCACCCTGTGGCGCGCGACGCGGATCCGGCCGCGGTGGACGCGGCGCTGGCCGCCCTCGCCGGGATGTTCCTGACGCACGCTCGGCGCCCCGCGCCCCCGGGGTTGCCGACACTGCGCGGCTTCCAGCGGGCGCAGGGGGAGGCGGCCCTGTCGTGGTTGCGCACCAGGCTGCGCT
>NZ_CBDRBL010000063.1:0-43391 GCF_965342175.1 Actinacidiphila sp. bgisy167 | reverse complement strand
CCCCCCCCCCCGCCGACGCAGCGTCAGAGCCCTGCCGACGCCTCCGCGCAGGTCCCCGCGTCCGCCAAGCCCGGCTCCGCCAAGCCCGGCTCCGCCAAGCCCGGCTCCGCCGCGCCGGCGCCCGCCAAACCCCGAGGCGGCGGCCGGCGGGCGCGCGGCGGACGTGCCGCGCGGCAGCCCTCCGAGGTGCGGGACCGTCAGGCCGCCCGGGTGGTCGCCGGCGAGGGGATCGTCGCCGGCGGACAGCTGACGGCCGCCCGCGCGGGCGGTGACGGCGGACGGCGGACGGTACGGCAGCGCATGGCCGCAGCCGCGGGCGGCGCCCCGGACGGCGGCGTGTCCTGGAACGGCTCCGCGAGCCGCGACCGTCGGGCGGCCACCGCCATGGCCGCCCCCGTGGAACCCGGCCGCCGGTCCACCGCGGACGGCGGGACCCCGGGCCTGCCGGGCGTCCCCGGCCCCGCGCCACAGGGCGGGGAGCCGCGGGCCCGGCAGCGCACCCCCGACACGGCGCTGCCCTCCTCCAGGCCGGCGGGCCGGCAGAGCGGCCGCGGAGGCCAGGTCGGCGGCCACCCCGTCGACGAGGACACCGCCGGGGGTCCGCCGCCGAAGAAGATCGGCCCGCAGAGCCGCGGGCGGGCGGGAGCGGCGGACACCGAGCGGCTGCGCTACGTCGGCGCCGCCACCCGCCGCATCGCCCGCGGCCTCGACCTGGACGAGATCGTGCTGGGCCTGTGCCGGTCCGCGGTGCCCGTCTTCGCCGACGCGATCCTGGTCTACCTGCGCGATCCGCTGCCGGTGGGCGACGAGATCCCCTCCGGTCCGCTCGTGCTGCGGCTGCGGCGCGCCGACCGGGTGCCGGACGAGGACGCCCCGGAGCCGGTGGGGGGCCTGCTCATGCCGGTCGTCCCCGCCACGGAGGGCGCCTACGGCTCGGCCGCCGAGGTCGTGCGCGTCCCCATGGACGGGCGGCTGGCCGAGGTGCTGCGCGGAGTGCGTCCGGTGTTCTCCGACACCGCGCAGTCCACGGCGGCCCTCCGTGAGCTCGTCGGAGGCCTCGGCGACGGCGAGTCCGGCGAGACGCTGGAGCTTCCCACCGGGCGGCGGGCGATCCTGGCGCCGCTGCGCGGCCGCCGCCGGGTGATCGGCGCGACGGTGCTGCTGCGCCGTCCCGAGCGCGCCCCGTTCGAACCGGACGACCTGCTGATCGCGGCGCAGCTGGCCACCCACACCGCGCTCGGCGTGGACAAGGCCCTGCTCTACGACCGCGAGGCGTCCATCGCCGACTCCCTGCAGCGCGAGATGCTGCCGGACTCCCTGCCCGAGCCCACCGGGGTGCGGCTGGCCAGCCGCTACCTTCCGGCCGCCCAGTCGGCCCGGGTCGGCGGCGACTGGTACGACGCGATCCCGCTGCCGGGCAGCCGGGTGGCGCTGGTGGTCGGCGACGTCATGGGCCACTCCATGACCTCGGCGGCGATCATGGGGCAGCTGCGGACCACCGTGCAGACCCTGGCGGGCCTGGACCTGTCCCCGCAGGAGGTGCTGTACCACCTGGACGAGCAGGCCCAGCGGCTCGGCCAGGACCGCATGGCCACCTGCATCTACGCGGTCTACGACCCCATAGCGCACCGGGTCACCATCGCCAACGCGGGCCATCCCCCGCCGGTGCTGCTGCACGCCGACGGCGTGGCCGAGGTGCTGCGCGTGCCGCCGGGCGCGCCGATCGGCGTGGGCGGCGTGCCCTTCGAGGCCGTGGAGCTGCCCGCCCCGGCCGGGGCGACGCTGCTGCTCTACACCGACGGGCTGGTGGAGTCCCGCACCCGTGACGTGTGGGGCGGCATCGAGATGCTGCGTGAGCGGCTGCACTCGGCGGCGGCGGCCATCTGCCCGCCGCCGCTCGATCCGCTGTGCGACGAGGTACTGGAGATCGTCGGGCCGGGCGACCGGGACGACGACATCGCGCTTCTGGCCGCCCGCTTCGACGGCATCGCGCCGCGCGACGTCGCCTACTGGTTCCTGGAGCCGCGGGCGCAGACGGCCGGCCGGGCCCGGCGGCTGGTGCGCCAGGCGCTCGGCCGCTGGAAGCTGCAGCCGCTGGCCGAGGCGGCGGAGCTGCTGGTCAGCGAGGTGGTCACCAATGCGGTGCGGTACGCCGAGCGCCCCATCACGCTGCGGCTGCTGCGCACCGACGTGCTGCGCTGCGAGGTGGGCGACGACGCCCCGACGCTGCCGCGGATGCGCCACGCCCAGCCGCAGGACGAGGACGGGCGCGGGCTCTACCTCGTCAACCGGATGGCGCAGCGCTGGGGGGCGACCCGGCTGAGCGCCGGAAAGGTCGTCTGGTTCGAGATGGGCATTCCGGAGGGTCACGACCGGTGAGCTCACCGTCTCCATACACGTTTCATTTCTGGACATTGTCCAGATACATGGCGTGATGCCGTTTTCCGGCGTGCCGAGCCGGTGATTCAGTGTTTGTGTGGTCGTTAGCGACCAGGAGCCCCCGACGGACTCTTCCGAAGATCGACGGGAGGACACCACGACATGAGCACTCCCTACACCACCAACAACGCCGGTATCCCGGTGGAGAGCGACGCTCACTCGCTCACGGTGGGCTCGGACGGCCCCATCCTCCTCCAGGACCACTACCTGATCGAGAAGATGGCGCAGTTCAACCGCGAGCGGGTCCCGGAACGCGTGGTGCACGCCAAGGGATCGGGCGCCTACGGCTTCTTCGAGGTGACCAACGACGTCAGCCAGTTCACCAAGGCCGACCTCTTCCAGCCGGGACGCCGCACGCAGATGCTGGCCCGCTTCTCGACGGTCGCCGGAGAGCTGGGCAGCCCCGACACCTGGCGCGACCCGCGCGGGTTCGCGCTGAAGTTCTACACCGAGTACGGCAACTACGACATGGTCGGCAACAACACGCCGATCTTCTTCGTACGCGACCCGATGAAGTTCCAGGACTTCATCCGCAGCCAGAAGCGCCGCCGTGACAGCTCGCTGCGCGACAACAACATGCAGTGGGACTTCTGGACGCTGTCCCCGGAGTCGGCCCACATGGTCACCTGGCTGATGGGCGACCGCGGCGTACCCAAGTCGTACCGCCACATGAACGGCTACAGCTCGCACACGTACATGTGGGTCAACGGCGGCGGCGAGCGGTTCTGGGTCAAGTACCACTTCAAGACCGACCAGGGGATCGACTTCCTCACCCAGGAGGAGGCCGACCATTACGCGGGCGCCGACGGCGATCTGCACCGCCGTGACCTGTACCAGGCCATCGAGCGCGGGGACCACCCCTCGTGGACGCTGTACATGCAGATCATGCCGTTCGACGACGCGGCCGACTACCGGTTCAACCCCTTCGACCTCACCAAGGTGTGGCCGCACGGCGACTACCCGCTGATCGAGGTCGGCCGGATGACCTTGGACAAGAACCCCGAGGACTACTTCATCCACATCGAGCAGGCCGCCTTCGAGCCCAGCAACATGGTGCCCGGCATCGGCCCCTCCCCGGACAAGATGCTCCTCGGCCGGCTCTTCTCGTACGCCGACACCCACCGCTACCGGATCGGTCCCAACTACGCGCAGCTGCCGCCGAACCGGGCCCACACCGAGGTGCGCTCGTACGCCAAGGACGGGCCGATGCGCTACGAGCCGTCGCGCACGGCCGCGCCGTACGCGCCGAACTCCTTCGGCGGGCCCGAGGCCGACATCCGGCGCTTCGGCGACCCGGCCGGCTGGGAGGTGGCGGGGAACATGGTGCACGAGCCGTACAAGCTGCACCGCGAGGACGACGACTTCGGCCAGGCCGGGACGATGGTCCGCCAGGTCCTGGACGACGCCGCCCGCGACCGGCTGGTCTCCAATGTGTCGGGCCACCTCAGGAACGGGGTCAGCGCCCCCGTCCTGGCCCGCGCGGTGGAGTACTGGCGCGCCATCGACAAGGAGGTCGGCGACCGCATCGCCGCCAACGTCAACGGCCGGTAGGCCGCGCCTCCCCACAGCCGCAGCCCCGGTGCACGTGATGTCCGTCCGTGCCCCGGGGCTGCATCGCGCCCGGATGAGAAAGATCCCAGCTCAGGCCGGGGTTCTGTCACGGTCCCGTCACCACTTCCATGATCTATACGCTGCATGTATACGTGCCGTGTAGAGTTCCCTGCCATGAGCATCGGCCACACCTTGCTGGGACTGCTGGAGTCAGGCCCGCGCCACGGATACGACTTGAAGCGGGCCTTCGACGACAGATTCGGCCACGACCGCCCGCTGCACTACGGCCAGGTCTACTCGACGATGGCCCGGCTGCTGAAGCACGGCCTGGTCGAGATCGACGGCATCGAGGCCGGCGGCGGCCCCGATCGCAAGCGGTACGCGATCACCGAAGCCGGGATCACCGACGTCGAGAAATGGCTCGGGCAGCCGGAGAAGCCCGAGCCCTACCTGCAGAACACCCTCTACACCAAGGTCGTCCTCGCCCTGCTCACCGGGCGCAGCGCCGCCGACCTGCTCGACACCCAGCGGTCCGAGCACCTGCGGCTGATGCGGGACCTGACCGAACGCAAACGGCACGGCGACTTCGCGGACCAGCTCATCTGCGACCACGCCCTGTTCCACCTCGAAGCGGACCTGCGGTGGCTGGAACTCACCGCCGCCCGCCTCGACCGACTCGCGGCGGAGGTAGCCGAATGAGCACCCCGGAGAACCTGATGGAAGCCGTCGGCCTGCACAAGGCGTACGGCCCCACCCCCGCCCTCGACGGCGCCGACTTCGCCATACGCGCCGGGGAGGTCGTCGCCATCATGGGACCCTCCGGCTCCGGCAAGTCCACCCTGCTGCACTGCCTGGCCGGCATCGTCCGCCCCGACTCCGGCCAGGTGCTCTACCGCGGCCGCGACCTGACCGCCATGAGCGACGCCGAACGCAGCGAACTGCGCCGCGGCGACTTCGGCTTCGTCTTCCAGTTCGGCCAGCTCGTCCCCGAGCTCACCTGCGTCGAGAACGTCGCCCTGCCGCTGCGGCTGAACGGCACCCGCCGCAAGGATGCCGAAAACCGCGCAGCCGAATGGCTGGCCCGCCTCCAGGTCGAGGACCTCGCCGCCAAACGCCCCGGCGAGATCTCCGGCGGCCAGGGCCAACGCGTCGCCGTCGCCCGCGCACTGGTCACCGGCCCCCGCGTCGTCTTCGCCGACGAACCCACCGGCGCCCTCGACTCCCTCAACGGCGAACGCGTGATGCACATGCTCACCGACGCCGCCCGCGACACCGACGCCGCCGTCGTCCTCGTCACCCACGAAGCACGCGTCGCCGCCTACTCCGACCGCGAGATCGTCGTCCGCGACGGCAAGTCCCGCCACCTCGAGAGGACGGCATGAGTTCCGGAACCGCCACCCGGGGCGGCACGCTGTCCGGCTGGGTCCGCGACGTGAGCCTGGGCTTCCGCTTCGCCGCCACCGGCGGCCGCGAGGGCTGGACCCGCACCGCGCTGACCACCGTCGGCGTCGGCCTCGGCGTGGCACTGCTGCTGGTGGCCGCCTCCGTCCCGGCCATGCTGGGCGCCCGCACCGACCGCGGCTACGAGCGGGACTACTCCTGGTTCAACGCGCCGCCCAAGGTGAGCGCGAGCACCGTGCTGTTCGCGCCGGCCGACACCGCCTTCCGCGACGACGAGATCCGGGGCGTGCTCCTCAAGGCCGACGGCGACCGGCCCGCGCTGCCGCCCGGTGTCGCGAAGATGCCCGCCCCCGGCGAGATGGTCGTCTCCCCCGCCCTGAAGAAACTGCTCGACCAGCCCGGCAGCAAGCTGCTGCGCGAACGCCTGCACTACCGGATCATCGGCCTCATCGGCGACCAGGGCCTGGTCGGCCCCGCCGAGATGGCGTACTACGCGGGCAGCGACAAGCTCGTCGCGCGGTCCGCCGACGGCGCGACGGGCAACGCCACCCGCATCCCGTACTTCGGACGCGGCGCCGCCAAGCCGGAACCGCTCGGGGGCGTGCTCTCCCTGCTGGTGATCATCATCTTCGTGGTGCTGCTGCTCCCGGTGGGCGTCTTCATCGGCAGCGCCGTCCGCTTCGGCGGCGAACGCCGCGACCGGCGGCTGGCCGCACTGCGGCTGGTCGGCGCGGACAGCCGGATGACCCGGAGGGTCGCGGCCGGAGAGGCGCTGTTCGGCTCGCTGCTCGGACTCGCCGTCGGTGCCGCGCTGTTCCTGGGCGCCCGGCAGTTCGCAACCGACGTGACGCTGTACGACATCAGCGTCTACCCCTCCGACATCACCCCGAGCCTCGGTTTCGCCCTGCTCGTGGCCCTGGCGGTGCCGGCGGCGGCGGTCGCGGTCACCCTGCTGGCCATGCGCGGCATCGCCATCGAGCCACTCGGCGTCGTACGCAACGCCACGGCCCGACCGCGTCGCCTTTGGTGGCGGCTGCTGATCCCGCTGGCCGGCCTCGCGCTTCTCGCGCCGCTGTTCGGCGCGATCAGCACCGAGGCCGAGGTCAACGCGTACCAGGTGACCGCCGGCGTGGTCCTGCTGCTCGTGGGGCTCACCGCCCTGCTGCCCTGGGTGGTCGAGTCGGCCGTCGGCCGGCTCCGCGGCGGCCCTGTGGCGTGGCAGCTGGCCACCCGCCGGATCCAGCTCCACAGCAGTGCCTCAGCCCGCATGGTCAGCGGCGTGACGGCCGCGGTGGCCGGGGCGATCGCCCTGCAGACCCTTTTCTCCGGCGTGCAGAGCCAGTTCGTCACGGACTCCGGCAAGGATCCGGACCGGGCGCAGATGGTCGCCAGCGTGAGCATCGCGAGCGGAGCCGAGGGCCACCGGGTCGAGCAGGCGTTCGCCGCCACCCCGGGCGTGCGGGACGCGCTCACCATCCTCTCCTCGGACGCCGTGCCGGCGGACTCCTCCACCAGGAAGTCGACGGCCGACCTGCGCTTCGTGCCGGTCGTGGTGGCCGACTGCGCCACCCTGCGCGAGCTGGTGGACCTCCGTGACGGCTGCGCGGACGGCGACGTGTTCCTCGCCGACGACCCGCATGCCGTCGGCGACGCCGACACGTTCGTGCGGCCCGGTCGCCCGATCGACCTCAACGTGCCGCGGGGGGAGCACTACACCGGCACGCCTCGTCTGTGGACCGTGCCGGCCGGCGCCCGCAAGGTGACCTCGATCATCGCGCCGGACGGAGACTACGAGTCGGGGGTCCTGGCCACCCCCGCGGCCCTGGACGCGGCATCGCTGCACGCCCCGGGGGTGAAGGTCATGCTCCGGACGGACCCGCACACGCCGGACGCGTTCGAGCAGATCCGCAACACCACGGCGCGCCTCGATCCGTCGGCCAACGTCTTCCCGCTCGAGTCGACGACGGAGAACTCGAAGTTCGTCAACATCCGGCGCGGTCTGCTCGTCGGCGCTGCCGCCACCCTGGCCCTGATCGGCGCGAGCCTGCTGGTGTCGATGCTGGAGCAGCTGCGCGAGCGCAGGAAGCTGCTGGCGGTCCTGGTCGCCTTCGGCACGCGGCGCTCGGTGCTCGGACTGTCCGTGCTGTGGCAGACCGCGCTCCCGGTCGCGCTCGGTATGGCCCTGGCCGTCCTCGGCGGCGCCGGGCTGGGCGCCGCCCTGCTGAAAATGGTCGGCGAGCCGCTGCACCTCGCCTGGGGCAGCATCGCCACGATGAGCGGCATCGCCGCGGGGGTCGTCCTGCTGGTGACCCTGCTGGCCATGCCGCCGCTGTGGCGGATGATGCGCCCGGACGGCCTGCGGACGGAGTGACCGGGGACGGCCGCGGCCACCGGGCCGCGGCCGTCGGCGGGCGAACCGTACCGACGCAGCCTCGAGCGGCCTCGTACCCCGGCCCCCGAGGGCCGGGGTAACGGGCGGTCAGACGGGCTCCCCCGGGGTGGCGTCGGGAAGCCCGGCCGCGCCGACCGGCGCCACCTCGGCGACCGTCGAGCCGTGCGGGGCGGGCTCGTCGGCCATCGCCGACTCCCGGGCGTGGGCCCGCAGATAGCCGACGACGGTGTTGGTCACGGCCACCAGCGGTACGGAGACGACCGCGCCGCCGATCCCGGCGACGAGCGAACCGGCCGCCACCGCCAGGATCACCCCGAGCGGGTGCACCCGCACCGCGCGGCCCAGGATGAACGGCTGCAGGATGTGGCCCTCGATCTGCTGCACCAGCAGGACCACCGCCAGCACCATCAGCGCGGTGAACGGCCCCTCCGTCACCAGCGCCACCACCATGGCGATGGCGCCCGAGGCGACCGCGCCCACCAGCGGCACGAACGCCGCCAGGAAGATGATGACGGCCAGCGGAACGGCCATCGGCACCCCGAGGAAGAAGATGCCGATGCCGATGAAGATGGCGTCGATCAGGGCCACTATCACCGTGCCGCGCACGTAGAGGGTGAGCGTGCGCCACGCCCTCGGGCCCGCGCCGCCGAGCCCGTCGCGGGCTGCCACGGGGAAGAGCTTCAGGAACCAGTTCCAGATGTTCCGGCCGTCGTAGAGCAGGAACAGCGTGCTGAACATGGCCAGCAGGATGCCGGTGAGCATCTCCACGACGACGGTGACGCCCTGCAGCCCGGCGTCGGTCAGCGCCTTGGAGTTGGTGCCGATCGCCTCCTGGAGGTTCTTGGCGATCTGGTTGATCTGGTCGTCGGTCACATGGAACGGGCTGTTGAGCAGCCAGCGCTTCAGCTCGGCGATGCCGTCCTGCAGGCTGGTGGAGAGGTTGTCGATGTTCTCCATGACCTGCCAGACCACGAACCAGCCGACCAGGCCCATCATCACGAAGCCGCCGATGAAGACGATGGCCGTGGCGAGGCCGCGCGGCACCCCCATCCGCTTCAGCCGGCCCACGAAGGGCTGCAGCAGCGCGGTGATCAGGAGCGCGGCGACGAAGGCCAGGACGACCAGCTGTATGGTGCCGATCACCCGCATCAGCACCCAGACGGTGCCGGCCAGCACCAGCAGCCGCCAGCCGAGTTCGGCCGCGACCCGCATGCTCCACGGCACCTGGGCGACCGGGTCGCCCGGGCCCGACGGACGCGGCGCGTGCCGGCGCGCGCGTTGCTCCTCCTCCTGGCGGCGGGCCTCCTCGCGGGCGCTCTCGGCCGCGGCCCGGCGCTGTTCCTCCAGCCTTCCCGCGAGCTTGGCCAGCTCGGCCGCCAGCCCGCTGCCCCATGGGCGCTTCTCCGACATCACGTCCCCTGTCCCCCCGCCCCCCGGTCATCCGTCCTCACCACGGTACGCGCAACGAGCCCCCGTCCCTCAAGAGGGCGGGGGCTCGTCGGCGATTCGTGACGAATGGCCTAGTACCAGTGGTTGGCCTGCCAGAAGGACCAGGCGCCGCAGGGGCTGCCGTACCGGCTGTTCATGTAGTTGAGGCCCCATTTGATCTGGGTGCCGGGGTTGGTGCGCCAGTCGGCGCCCGCGGAGGCCATCTTGGAACCGGGCAGTGCCTGGACGAGGCCGTAGGCGCCGGAGGACGCGTTCGTCGCGGTGTAGTTCCAGCCGCTCTCACGGGTGACGATGTTCGAGAAGCACTGGTACTGCGTCGCGTTCCCTATGAGCCCCTGGGCCATGGCCTGGACTTCGGCGACCGTGTACGAGGCCTTCACGACCAGCGCGGCGCGCTTGGCTGCGCGCGACGCCTCCTCGGCCTTGCGGGCGGCCTCGGCCTTCTCCGCCGCCTTCTCCTCCGCCTTCTTGCGGGCGGCGGCGTCCTTGGCGGCCTGCTTGCGGGCGGCCTCCTGCGCGGCCTTCTTCGCGCTGGCGTCGGCGGCGTCGGACTGCGCCTGCACCTGCTGCGTCAGGGAAGCCTGCTGGACCTGCTGCCCAGCGGGAATGTCCGCGAGGACGGTGGTCGCATCGGCGGCGGCGACGGGCTGCACGGCCCCTTCGCTGCCGGAGGCGACACCGACGACGGCGCCCACAGTGGTGACCGCAGTGGCCGAAGCCACCGCGAATCCCCGGACCGAGATCCGGCTCACACGGTTTCCTTCCAGCGTCGCCCGCTGGGTGACCTCGCGGACGCGATCGTGCCCCTTCTCGCTGGCTCCTACTGCACCGGTCACAGAGCACTGGCCCGGTGGAGCTCCCCCGGAAAGGCGGGAGTCCGCTGTTGAAACTCGGGCGGCCCACGGCGACGCTGTTCAGTTCTGAGGTTCCGCACGTTGGGGGTACGGGGGGTGCCGGGGGCGGGGCCTGACAGAACCGACAGCCTGCCGTAGGCAGACGCGTGAACGCAATCTCCCGTTGCGTGTCAAAGCTCACACGCCGCACGCGCCGCACATTTTGCCGTTTCGTATCCGCGGCTCCCCCAGACAGCGCTAGGCTGCTGCGCCCTTGCGGCGCAGCAGCCCAACACACCGTGTGGTCTTCCGGGTTAGGCCCGGCCGTCCTCCAGCATCTCCGTCACGAGCGCGGCGATCGGCGAGCGCTCGGAACGGTTCAGGGTGATGTGCGCGAACAGCGGATGGCCCTTGAGCTTCTCGACGACGGCGACCACGCCGTCGTACCGACCCACCCTCAGGTTGTCGCGTTGGGCGACGTCATGCGTCAGAACAACTCGGGAATTCTGCCCGATACGGGACAACACGGTCAGCAGGACGTTGCGCTCCAGGGACTGCGCCTCGTCGACGATCACGAAGGCGTCGTGCAGGGAGCGGCCGCGGATGTGCGTGAGGGGCAGGACCTCCAGCATGCCGCGCGCCACCACCTCATCGATGACCTCCTTCGACGTCACCGCGCCCAGGGTGTCGAAGACCGCCTGGGCCCACGGGCTCATCTTCTCCGCCTCGGTGCCCGGCAGGTAGCCGAGGTCCTGACCTCCCACGGCGTACAGCGGCCGGAACACCATCACCTTCTGGTGCTGCTGACGTTCCAGCACCGCCTCCAGGCCGGCGCACAGCGCGAGCGCCGACTTGCCGGTGCCGGCCCGGCCGCCCATCGACACGATGCCGACGTCCGGGTCGAGCAGCAGGTCCAGCGCGATCCGCTGCTCGGCGCTGCGCCCGTGGATGCCGAAGGCCTCCCGGTCGCCGCGCACCAGCCGGACCCGGCCGTCGGCCGTCACGCGGCCGAGCGCCTTGCCGCGATCGGACTGCAGGACCAGGCCGGTGTGCACCGGAAGCCCGACGGCCTCGGCCAGCTCGACCGTCTCCGACTGGAAGAGCTCGTCCACCTCCTGGGCCGCGACCTGCAGCTCGTGCATGCCCGTCCAGCCGGAGGTGATCGCCAGTTCGGCCCGGTACTCCTCGGCCAGCAGCCCGACGGAGGAGGCCTTGACCCGCAGCGGCAGGTCCTTGGAGACGACGGTGACGTCGTAGCCCTCGGCCTGGAGGTTCCGGGCCACCGCGAGGATCCGCGAGTCGTTGTCGCCGAGCCGGAACCCCGCGGGCAGCACGCCCGGATCGGAATGGTTCAGCTCGACGCGCAGGGTGCCTCCCAGCTCGCCGATCGGGATCGGTGCGTCCAGCCGCCCGTACCGGATCCGGTACTCGTCGAGCAGCCGCAACGCCTGGCGGGCGAAGTAGCCGAGCTCGGGGTGGTGGCGTTTGGCTTCCAGCTCGGTCACCACGACGACGGGCAGGACCACCTCGTGCTCGTCGAAGCGGAGGAGGGCATGCGGGTCGGCAAGCAGCACGCTGGTGTCGAGTACATAGGTGCGCCGGTCGTGCTCACGGCGATTCTTGCTGGTCACCACGTGTGGACGAACCCCCTCGGAAGAGGCGCGGGTGCGACGGCGTCGCGCGGGACAGGGCCGGGACCGACCGAGAGGGCCGGACCGCGACCCTCCGAGTCGACGCGGTCGATGCCGTCCGGGTCGAAGGCTGACAACGGCACGTCCGTGAGCAAAGGGCCTCCCGGGCGGACGGACCAGGTGCCGTCCGCTTCTGTCCGGCATCCGTGGGCCGGATGCCGGTCTGACGGGTCTATTCCCTCGAAAGAGGAGGCCTATGCGACTGCATATGACAGGTGTTGGCCGGGACTTTGGCCCTGCCGCCCCGTCGCCGGGCGTTCTCCCGCTCTCCACCGGGCCGTCATCCGGCCCCGCGACTTCCGGCGTTCGCCGCGTCCCCGGTGTGGCGCGTCTCCTCCGATACCGCCATCCGGGTGAAGCAGGGCGACCCGGTTCTCAGGTCCCGTAGCGCCGGTGCCGCGCCGCGTAGTCACGCAACGCCCGCAGGAAGTCCACCCGGCGGAACGCCGGCCAGAACACCTCGCAGAAGTAGTACTCCGAATGCGCGCTCTGCCAGAGCATGAAACCCGACAGGCGCTGCTCGCCGGAGGTGCGGATGACGAGATCGGGGTCGGGCTGGCCCCTGGTGTAGAGGTGCTCCGCGATGTGGTCGATGTCGAGGATCTCCGCGAGGTCCTCGATGGAGGTGCCGCGCCCGGCGTGCTCGTGGAGCAGCGAGCGGACCGCGTCGGCGATCTCCTGGCGGCCGCCGTACCCCACGGCCACGTTGACGAGTATGCCCTCGACGCCCGCCGTTGCCTGCTCGGCCTCCTTGAGGACGGTCTGGGTGCGGGCGGGCAGCAGGTCCTTCGCCCCCACGTGGTGGACGCGCCACCGACCGGTCGCCGCGAGGCCGCTGACCGCGTCCTCGATGATGCCGAGCAGCGGGACGAGTTCCTCCGCCGGGCGGTCCAGGTTGTCGGTGGACAGCAGCCACAGGGTGACCACCTCGACGCCGGTCTCCTCGCACCAGCCCAGGACCTCGGTGATCTTGTCCGCACCGGCCCGGTGGCCCTGCTCGGTGGTGCGCGCGGCCGCCTTGGCCCACCGGCGGTTGCCGTCGAGGATGACGCCGATGTGCTTCGGGGCCTGAGACCGGTCCAGCCGGCGCTCCACACGGCGGGCGTACAGGTCGGTCAACCTGAGACGTACCAGGTCGCGCAGATTCATTGCCGAGCCCCTCCTGCGGTCGTCACCCCCTCGCCACCCTACTGCGCCCCCGTCAAGGCCGCCGAACCGGGTGCGAGGCCGTGGACCAGCGTCGTGATAGGACCGCTTCCGTGGATATTCGTTCTCTCTACCGCGCAGCCGACGAGCGCTACGACGCGATGGCGTACCGCCGCACCGGCCGCAGCGGCCTGAAGCTCCCCGAGATCTCCCTCGGCCTCTGGCACAACTTCGGTGACGACCGCACCCTCGACTCGCAGCGGGCCATCCTGCGCCGCGCCTTCGACCTCGGCGTCACCCACTTCGACCTGGCCAACAACTACGGCCCGCCCTACGGCTCCGCCGAGCGCAACTTCGGGACCATCCTGGCCGAGGACTTCCGGCCCTACCGCGACGAGCTGGTCATCTCCACCAAGGCGGGCTACGACATGTGGCCCGGCCCGTACGGCGAGTGGGGCAGCCGCAAGTACCTGCTCTCCTCGCTCGACCAGTCCCTGCAGCGGATGGGCCTGGACTACGTCGACATCTTCTACTCCCACCGCTTCGACCCCGACACCCCGCTGGAGGAGACGATGGGCGCCCTCGCGTCCGCCGTCCAGCAGGGCAAGGCGCTCTACGTCGGCATCTCCTCCTACAGCGCCCAGCGCACCCGGGAGGCCGCCGGCCTGCTGCGCCAGATGGGCGTGCCGGCGCTGATCCACCAGCCCTCGTACTCCATGATCAACCGCTGGGTCGAGGACGACGGGCTGCTGGACGTCCTCGACGAGGAGGGCATGGGCTGCATCCCGTTCGTCCCGCTGGCGCAGGGGCTGCTGACGGACAAGTACCTGAACGGCATCCCGGAGGGTTCGCGGGCCTCCCAGGGCAAGTCCCTCGACCCCACCCTGATCACCGACGAGGTCGTCCGGCGGTTGCGCGGCCTCAACGACATCGCCGCCCGGCGCGGCCAGTCGCTCGCGCAGCTCGCGCTGAGCTGGGTGCTGCGCGACAGGCGGGTCACCTCCGCGCTCATCGGGGCGTCGAGCGTCGCCCAGCTGGAGGCCAACGTCGCGGCGGTGGGCGCCGCCCCGCTGACGGCCGAGGAGCTCGCCGAGATCGACGAGTTCGCCCTCGAGTCCGGAGTCAACCTCTGGACCCGCAGCAGCGACGCGTGACACGGCGGGCGCCCTGGTCAGGACGGCAGCAGCGGTCCGGCCAGGGCGCCGGCCAGGATGAACGGCCCGAAGGGCAGCGGCGTACGGCGCCCGGCGCGGCCGGCCGCCATCAGCACCAGACCCGCGACCGCGCCCAGCGCGAAGGCCGCGAAGGCCCCGACGGCGAGCGTCCGCCACCCGTACCAGGCGAGCACCAGTCCCGCGGTGGGGGCGAGTTTGACGTCGCCGAAGGCCATGCCGTCCGGGTTCACCAGGTGCAGCGCGAGGAAGAACAGCCCCAGCGCGCCCGCCCCCAGCAACGACCTGGGCCAGGAGCCCTGGTGGCCCGGGAGCAGCGAAACCGCCCCCAGCAGCGCCGCCGTCCCCGCGGCGGCCGGCAGCGTCAGCACGTCCGGCAGCCGCAGCACCGTCAGGTCGACCCGGGCGAGCAGCACCGCGAGCGGGACGAGCAGCAGCCACACCGTCAGCTCGGGCCGCGGACCGGTGCCGGCGGCCACGGCGGCGCAGAGCCCGGCGGTGACCAGTGCGCAGCGCCACCCGGCGGCCGGGTGACCGGCGTTGCGCACCGGCCCCCACCAGCCGCGCCACCCCCGCGGGTAGGGAAGTCCCGCCGGACACCCGCTCCGCCAGGGCCGCTCGGGCGCGACGGACAGCCGGTACGCCGGACGGGGCAGGGCGAGCCCCGCGACGGTTCCCCACACGACGGCCGCGGCGATCGGATAGACATGCATCGGGCCGACCGTACACGGACGCTGCAGGCAAGGGGACGTGGCCGCATGAATGACCTCCGGCGTGACGGGACGGGACTGCTGCGCCTCACCGGGAGCGGCAGCGGGGACGGGAACGGCCGCGGCGGGGGGCGGCCGGGCGCCTCGGGGATACCGCTGGAGATCGCCGCCTCCTACCGGGCCCGCACCCGGGGGCTGCTGGGCCGTACCGGGATCACCGGGGCGCTGTTGCTCACCCCCGCCGCGAGCGTGCACACCCTGGGCATGCGCTTCGCCATCGACGTCGCCTATCTCGACCGCCGGCTGCGGGTGCTCGCCGTCCGCACCATGCCTCGGGGACGCCTCGGCCGCCCGCGGCTGCGGGCCCGTCATGTGCTGGAGGCGGAGGCGGGCGCGATGGCGGCCTGGGGCCTGCTGCCGGGCAGGGCGGTGACCGTGGAGAGGGATGCCTGAGGGCTGCGGCGTCCTGCGCGCGTCCTGCCCGTCCGGCAGGCTCCGGGGACCGTCCGGCACCGGGGCGGGGAGAAAAGACGGGCCGGTCCGCAGGGGGGGGAGCGGACCGGCCCGAGGGGGGGTTTCCAAGGTACCGCGCCGGAACCGCTCTCCCGGTCCAAGGTCATGAGGGAGATGTGAAGGTTCTCTCGAAGAAATTGCACGTTCGATGGGCGATTAGCCCGAATGGCAGGGAACAGTGCGGTTTACCCATAGGCGCCACTTGCGGACCGCATGCGCTCCGTCACGGAGCGCACTGGGCCCTCGGCTACGCCGACGGCCTCCGCGAAGCCGCCGGCCGACGGCGTCACTACGGCCGGAACGTGATCTCCACGCGGCGGTTCTGCTTGCGGCCCGCCTCGGTGGAGTTGTCCGCGATCGGGTAGTCCTCGCTGTAGCCGCGCACCTGGAACGAGTGGGCTGAACCGCCCAGCGAACCGAGCTCCTCCGCGAGGACCTTGTAGACGGCGTCGGCCCGCTTCTTGGACAGCACCTTGCCGTGCTCGTACGAACCGAGGTCGTCCGTGAAGCCGAAGACGCGGATCGGCTGCGTGACGCCCTTGGCGTCAATGTCAGCAGCGATCGCCTTGATCCGCGCGGTGGCCGCCGCGTTCAGCCTGGCGCTGTCCTTGCCGAACAGGACGTCGGCCTGGAGCGCGTAGGTGACGGAGGAGTTCGACTCCTCGTGCCGCTCCTCGCCGTCGTCGGCGGAGGCGTTCTCGGAGGACGACGCGTCCGTCACCGAGACGATGTCCAGCACCTTGGGGGGCGCCAGCGTCGCCCCCTCGGGCAGCCGCAGGTCCGGGTCGTCGGCGTCCACCTTCACGGGCGCGGACGGAGTGGGCTGCGCCGTCGGATCGTCGTCAGCCCGCGCGGTCGCGGCGTTGAGCGGCGTCAGCACGAGCGCGAGACCGAGCACGCACGCGGCGCCGGGACGGCCGTGCGGATGCGGACGAGAACGCGGACGGGGACGGGGGCGGGGACCCTGCATGGCTCACCCCTCCGCGATCGTGATCTTGGCGGGGGGCATCGTCGGCAGTTGGAACTCCACCTCGGTGGTGGATTCCGGCGGTGCCGGGAATTGGGCGAAGAGGGGGCGGGTCTCACCCGGCTTGATCAGCGTCAGGCCCATCGTGCACAGGCACTTGCCTTCGGTGTCCCGGAGCACGTAGTAGCGCTTCTTGCCGACCGAGTCGACAAGGACGGCACCGGCGACGGAGGGTCCGGAGCGCTGCACCGCGGTCTCCTGACCTGTCCAATAGGTGGCGTTGAACGGCGAGTCCCCGTTGTTGGTGAGCGATCCCTTGACAGTGACAAATCCACCCGAGTCACGCGTGGCTTCGTTCAGGGTGACCGTGATGCCCTTCTCACCCTTCATCTGTGCGAGGACTTGGCTCGGCTCGTCCGAAGGCGCGGCACTCGACCTGTCCGAACCGCCTGGCGCACTCGTCTTCGCGGACGGCGTGCCCGCGGCCTTGCCGTCACCGCCGCCGCACCCGGTAAGTGCCACGGCAAGGACCATGGCGGCGACGATCGCGGCCGGGCCCTGCTTCTGGATACGCATCGGTCCCCCGTTACTCACTCGCTGAGATAGACGGAGTAGAACTCCGCCAAGTTCAGGGCGAAGTCACCGGCCGTCGGGTCCACGGTGAGCCGGTCTCCATCGCAGATGAACGTGATCGCGTCGCCGTCTTTGTCATCCACGATGCAGCGACTCTCGACGATCGCGGTCGCAGCGGCACTCGCGTGCATGGATTCAGTACCAGGAACGACGGACTTGCCGACGGTGCCGGAGGTGTGAAGGGCCACCGTGGCGGCGCCCGGACCGCCCACGTCGCACACGTCGACGACTGCCTTGTTCTGCCCCGCGTAGTCGGCGGCCGCAGCGCAGGCACCGTCGGTTGTCATCTCGTTCAGGGCCAGCAAGTCCGCCAGCCGCTCCAGGTCTCCTGCCTCCAGTGCGTCAAGGAATGGCTCCCTGACGCTGTCGCGAACCTCTCGCGCGGCCGCGAGGGCTGTGGCGTCGGCCGCGGTCTGTGCCGTGTTCCTCACCGATGAGGCCTGTCCGACCGCGAAGAACGCGAAAGCCAGGAAGAACAGGGCACCCACCGCCACGATGTAAATGCCGAGAGTCTGTCCCGCGTCGCCACCGGTCTCCCCCCTCAGCCTGCGCCGACGATGTCCGCGATCTTGCCGAGAATCCCGTCCAGTACGGCCTGACCGATGCTCGTCGTCCCCGCCAACACCCCGATGATGACCGCGATCACCACCGCGATGCCCAGGTACTCGAACGACGTCTGCCCCGAGTCGCCGCGCGGCGTCCCGCGCAGACCCGCGCGGACGCGCACCCGCAGCGCGGTCAGACGCTTCACAACCCACCTGCTCATCTTCCGTGCCCCCAACCGTAGTCACGTGACGTGCGCCGGCCGCGCGCCTTGCGTCGGCCGGGGTCTGGCTATCGCCGCGGGTGGGCGCTGTGCCGGTGAGGTCCACGGCGCACCGCCTCCCATCGGGTCAACCCGCCGCGATACAAGCCTGATTGCAGGTGCAAATGCGGTTGCGACTGCAAATGTACAGCGCGCCCCAGGGCTCCGCACCCCCAATGGCGGCTCCGGTCCCTACCCATCGCCGGCACCGGGCATGCCTCCAGAGCCCTCCGCCTCTCCACCCCCGTCACCCCAGCAACTCGCCGAAGTTGATGCGCGAGCCGAGGATCGTGCCCGTCATCAGCAGGATCATCGTGGCCGGGACGAGGAGCGTGGTGACCACACCGGTCGCGCGCGGGACGGTGCGGGCCGCGCGGCGGCGCGCGTTCTGGGCCTCGGTGCGCCGCATGTCCGTGGCGATCTGGAGCAGCGTGCGGGCGATGGGCGCGCCCAGTTCCTCGCCCTGCTGCAGCGCGGTGACGAACTGCCCCACCTGCTCGCTGCCGTTGCGCCTGCGCAGCTCGTCGAAGGCGTCCCGGCGGCTGACGCCGACGTCCATCTGGCGCAGCGCGATGCGGACCTCGTCGCTCCAGGGGCCCTTGTAGACGGAGGCGACGCGCTCGAGGGCCTGGCGGAAGCCGAGGCCGGCGCTCACCACCACCGCGAGGACGTCGAGGAAGTCCGGGAGGGTGCGCTCGATCTCGTCGCGGCGCCTGCGGACTGCGAGCCAGATGCCGAGGTCGGTCCAGCCCAGGCCGTAGGCGACCATCAGGAGGGCGGCGAACCAGTGGCCCGCCTGCAGGAGCACCAGGGCCGCGAGGCCGCCGAGGGCGCCGTAGACGGCGCGCCGGGCGGCGTAGCGGTCGACGGTGAGGCCGTGGGGGTGGCCCGCGTGGTCGATGCGGGCGCGGACCCGGTTGACCCGGGCGGGGCCCATGAGGCGCAGCACCAGGGGCGCCCAGCGCATCCCGAGGCGGTCGACGGCGTTGCCGACCCGGGTGGTGCGGGTCCGCCCGACCTCCAGGGCGAGTTGGAGGTCGCTGGGCAGCTTGACCTCGCTGCGGTAGACGCCGATGCCGTAGCAGACGCCCACCACCCCGAGGGCGGCGACGGCGGCCAGCACGATGGTGATCAACGGTCCCCCCTCATACGTCGATCCGCGACATCCGGCGGATGAGCGCGAAGCCGAGGATGTACAGGCCCAGCGCCACGAGCACGGCGATCCGTCCGGCCGCGGAGCCGGTCATCGCGCCGAGTGAGCCCGGCATGATCCGGTCGAGCAGCAGCAGCGAGCCGACGCCGATGACGGGGACGGCGTACGCGGTGACCGTGACCTGGGACATCTGGGTGCGGATCTCGCGCCGGGTCTCCTTGCGCTCCTCCAGGGTCACCGTGAGGTTGCGCAGCGACTCCACCACCGAGCCGCCGGCCCGGGACGACAGGACGAGGGTGGAGACCAGCACCACCAGTTCCCGGCTGGGCAGGCGTTCCTGCAGTTCGGCCAGGGCGTCCTCGATGGAGTGCCCGATGGTCATGGCGTCGGCGACCTTGCGCAGTTCCTCTCCGGCCGGGGCCTCCAGTTCCTCGGCCGCCATGCCGACGGCGGTGCGCAGGGCGAGTCCGGCCTGGGTGGCGTTGGCCAGGACGCGGGCGAGTTCGGGCAGCTGGGCGATGAAGCGCTCGGTGCGCACCCGCCGCCGCCAGCCGAGGAAGGAGCTGACCGCCCAGGCCGCCAGGAGTGCGGCGATGGGTCCGAAGAAGGGGGCCAGCACGATGTCGGCGACCAGCCAGGCGCCGCCGACCACCCCGAGGGCGGCGGCCGTGAACTGGCCGGGCGTCAGGTCGGTGCCGGTGGCGGCGAGCCGGGCGGCCAGCCGGCGGCCCCAGGCGGTGCGCCGTACCCGGCGGTCCAGGGCGGCGAAGGGGACGGCGCGCCGTTCCGCCGCGGGGACGTCGGCCAGCCGGTCGACGAGGGCCGCGCGCTCGGCCCGTCCGCCGCTCCAGGCGTGCAGGCCCCAGACGGCCAGGACCAGGGCGAGGCCGGTGACGCCGAGCACGGCCAGGGCGATGGCCTGCGGGTTCACTTGGCCTCCCTGCTCGCCAGGTCCAGCTCGGTCTCGCCGATGCCGAACGCCGCGGGCACGGACTCCCCCGCCAGATGGACGCGCTCGGCCAGTTCCCGCGGCACGGGCTGGTGGTGGAACCAGCCCCGTACGATCCGGTCGGGGCCCATCGGCTCGGCGCGGAAGCGGGTCGCGGTCGTCAGCCGGAAGGTGTCGCGGCCGCGTGAGGACAGCACGGCGATCTCGGCGATCCTGCGGGTGCCGTCCGCGTCGCGGCGCAGTTGGACGATGACGTCGACGGCGCTGTTGATCTGGTCGCGCAGCGCCTCGAAGGGGATCTTCACCTCCGACATCGACGCCAGGGTCTGCAGCCTGAGCACCGCGTCCTCGGCGGAGTTGGCGTGCACGGTGGCCAGCGAGCCGTCGTGGCCGGTCGACATGGCCTGCAGCATGTCGAGGGTCTCGCCGCCGCGGACCTCGCCGACGATGATCCGGTCGGGGCGCATGCGCAGCGAGTTCCGCACGAGGTCGCGGATGGTGATCCGGCCCTGTCCCTCGACGTTGGGCGGCCGGCTCTCCAGGCGTACGACGTGCTCCTGCTGGAGCTGGAGTTCGGCGGCGTCCTCGACGGTGATGATGCGCTCCCCGTCCGGGATGAGCCCGGACAGCGCGTTGAGCAGGGTGGTCTTGCCGGAGCCGGTGCCGCCGCTGACGATGATGTTGAACTTGGCCCGTACGAAGGCGGAGAGCAGCATCAGCATGTGCTCGTCGAGGGTGCCGAGGCCGATGAGCTCGTGCAGGGCGTAGGCGCGGGGGAAGCGGCGGATGGTCAGGACGGGGCCGGTCAGCGACAGCGGCGGGATGATGACGTTGACGCGTTCGCCGGAGGGCAGGCGGGCGTCCACCATCGGGTTCGACTCGTCCACCCGGCGGTTGACGGTCGACACGATCCGCTCGATGGTCTGCAGCAGCTGCTCGGGGCTGCTGAAGCGGGCGGCGACCGGCTCCACCCGGCCGGCGCGCTCGACGTAGATGCGGTCCGGTCCGTTGACCATGATCTCGGTGATGGAGGCGTCCTCCAGCAGCGGTTCGAGGATGCCCAGGCCCAGGGCCTCGTCCACGACCCGGCGGATGATGCCGGTGCGCTCCTTGGTGGAGAGCACCGGGCCCTCGCGGCTGATGATGTGGCCGAGGACGCGTTCCAGGCGCACCCGGCGCTCGGCGGCGGCGAGCGCCGACATCTCGGCGAGGTCGATCTCCTGGAGGAGCTTGGCCCGGTAGACGGCGACGAGGTGGCCCTCCTGGGTCCGCGGGGCGGTGTCCTCGTTCGCGGTGATGCGGTCGCGCAGGCTCATCCGTCGGTCCCCTCGTCGTCCTCCCTGGGCATGGTGGCGGTCCGGGTGACGGAGCCCGGGCTCAGGCCCGGGAGCACCGACGGGATCTCCACGGTCGCTGTCGCGCGCACCGAGTCCCCCGTGTCGCCGGTGGTGGCGATCCGCGTGCCGTCCTGCAGCCAGGAGCTCACCGCCTCCGTGCCCGCCACGGAGCCGCTCACGGGAGGGTCGTGCAGCGCCGCCATGCGCGCGGCGGCGCGGGCGGCCGTGCCGGCCTGGGCCGCGGTGTAGGCGGCGAGGCCCAGCTGCACGCCGGCGAGGGCGACCAGCAGCAGGATCGGCAGCATCCCCAGGAACTCCAGGGAGGCGCTGCCGCGGTCGCGGGGGCGCCGGGGGCGGGTACGGGAACGGGTACGGGCCGTCACGGTGCGACCGCCTCTTCGTCGACGGCCGAGGCGTGGCCGTGGACGGTGAGCGGGAAGTCGATCGCACCCGGGAAGAGGACCGGGACCTTCAGGCCCACGGTGACCCCGGCCATGCCGTCGGCGCGCGTGGTGCCGAAGTCCTCGATCCGCCAGGCACCCGGCAGGTCGTCGGCCGCAGCCGCCTGGGCGTCCTCCCCCACCGCCGCCGCGCGGGCGGCCCGGTCGGCGGCGTGGCCGGCGAGCGTGAAGGTGTACCCGGTCAGCACCGCCTGCCACACCAGGACGAGCACCAGCAGGATCAGCGGTGTCATGCCGAGGGTCTCCAGCGTGACCTGGCCCTGGTCCCCGCGGCCGCGACGGCCCCGGCGGGGCGCCGCGGCGGGTCCGGGCGGCCCGGTGACGCCGATCTCGGCGGCGAGCGTCCACACGCCCTGCTTGACGGTGGAGCGGTTGTCGAGGTCCTGGAGCCGTCCGGCGTCGACCACCGCCTGCAGTTCCCGGAAGGCGGCGGGGACCACGGCGGACGCGACCCGGGTGCCGGTGATGCGGGCGATCAGCGAGGGCTGGATCTCGCTGCCGCGGGTGTGCCGGTTGACCGCGGCGACGACGTCCTGGGGTTTGCGGATCTGCAGCCGGTCCCACATGCGCACCATGCGCTTGGCGGCGCGCACGGCGACCACGTCGGGCGTGGTGACCAGCAGCGCGGTGTCCGCGGTCTCGACGGCGACCGCGTTGGCGCCGGTCATCTGGGTGCCGCAGTCGACGACCACGACCTCGTACCGCTGCCGCAGGGCGTGCAGCACGTGCCGGGCGGCGCGGTCGGTGACCTCCTCGCCGCGTTCGCCCTCGCCGGGCGCCAGCAGCAGCGCGGGCCCGGACTCGTGGACGTACATGGCGTCCTGCAGCACGCGGGTGGTCACGTCGGTGATGTCCGCGAGGTCGGCGACGGAGCGGCGAAACTGGACGTCGAGATAGGAGGCGACGTCGCCGCCCTGGAGGTCGAGGTCGACCAGGGCGGTGGACTTGCCGGCGGCCTGCGCGGCGAGGGCGAGCTGGACGGCGACGACGGTGGTGCCGACCCCGCCCTTCGCCCCGGCCACGGCGATCATCCTGCCGCCGGCCACGGCGGGCAGCGCGGGCTGCCGGGGGCTGAGGTGGCGCCGTACGCCGGCCGCCCAGGCGGCGGCCGCCTCGACGCGGGCGCCGAGTTCGTCGTACGACAGCGGCAGCCCGGCGACGCCGCGCGCCCCGGCGTCCATGGCGCCGGACAGCACGGCCGGGCTGGGGTCCGCGGTGAGCAGGATGACGCCGACCGCGGGAAAGCGCAGCGCGATCTCGCGGACGACCTCGAGCGCGGGGACCGGTGTGATGCGGTCGTGGACGACGACGACCTCGGGCAGTTCGTCGACCCCGGTCTCGGCGGCTCGCGCGAGGACGTCCAGCAGCGTGGTGGAGTCCGGCAGCGCGGGCCCGGGTTCGGCTCCCGGCAGCTGGTGCAGGACCCCGGTCAGGGCGCGGGCCGTGTCGGGGTCGGGGGTCCCCGACAGGATGCGTACGCCGGTCACGAGGCGGCTCCGTCGCGGCCGAGGGTGTAGGTGCGGTCCCGTTGCGAGGGGGCGGTGGTGTCGCCCGGGGCGACCAGGGCGAGGCGCACGTGCCGGGCGAAGGACTCGGCGAAGGCCACCCGCTGCGCGTCGGCCGCGCCGAGGGCGAAGGTGATGGGGACGCCCTGGCCGGTGCCGCGGCGGTTGTCACCGCCGCTGTCGAAGGCCTTGATCTCGCCGACGTCGATGACCCGGGCGCCCGCGACGATGATCTTGGAGACCTCGGGTTCGGTGTCCTTGCGGGGTGCGAAGGTGGCGAAGATGTTGACCCTCGCCCCGGGGGTGATCTTCCCGGCGACGCCGGTCTCCGCGTCGATCATGATCGCGATCTCCATCTCCCCGGCCCGCAGCGCGGGCCGCTCGGCGACCATGTCCGTCTGCAGCAGGGAACCGCGGCGCAGCGGGACGGCGGCTATCTTCCCGGCCAGCTGCCCGACGTCGCGGACGGCGGTGGCGGGCAGCCAGCGCTCGGGGATGCGGACCTGCTGCAGCTGGGCGCGGCCGACGGCCTCGTACGCGGGTACGTCCTCGGCCAGCCGGTAGGCGGTCACCTTCGGCCCGACCTGGGAGCGGGCGTCCCCGATGACGGTGACGACCCCGGCGAAGGCGGCGAGCGCGCACAGCGCGGAGACCATGAGGAGCACAACGCCGCGGCGCTGACGGGAGTTCATGAGGTGGGGCCCTATCGCTCAAGTTCCGGGGGCTGGTGGGGGGACACCTGCGGGGCGGGCGACGCCCCGGGCGGTGCGGGCGCGCGGGGACCGGAGTGCACCACCTGGCGCGGGCGCTCGGGGGGCGGGACGCGCTGCCGCCCGTCCAGGGCGGCCGAGCAGAACAGGCAGCGGTCGCCGATGACCGCCAGGCCGCACCAGCCGCAGGTGTCCCGGCGGACGGAGGTGACCAGTTGGTACAGCACGCCGACGTCGGCGATGTAGGCGGTGAACTCGACCAGCCGACCGGTGCCCCACCAGCGCGCGGAGTCCGCCGGCAGCGGCACCTCGCGCACCTGCTGGCTCCGCCACGCGCGGGCCAGCGGCCCGGTGACCCAGCCGGCGTCCACGCCCTGGCCGTGCGCCACGGCGAGCTGGGTGAGGAACGCCGGCCCGGGCGGCACTGCGTCCGGCCGCGCCTCGGACAGGCGCGGTTCGGGGTGCGCGAGGACGGCGAAGTGCCGCCCGGGCACGAGGGACTTCAGGTGGGCGCCGACGGGGACGTCCACCCGGTCGAGCCGGGAGACCGAGCCGAGCAGCGCGCCGGAGTGGAGGTAGTGCGACAGCAGCCGGGCGGCGCCGGCGAGCACTCCGGGCCCGAGGTCGGTGGCGGCGAGCTGGCGCAGCTGCTCCGCCAGCAGCTGGGCGGCCAGCGGCGGCAGGTCGATCGGCACGATCGCCACCCGGTCGGCCTCCAGGGCCGCGCGCACGGTGTGGACGCGGCGGCGCAACGGGTCGGTGGGCTCCGGCGGGACGAGGAGGACGAGGTGGCCGTGGGCCTCCAGGGCCGCGGCGGTCACCGTCACGTGCCGCTCCAGAGGGAGCGCGAGGTCGTCCGCTGTGACCGCTATGACGCTCGACACGCGCGACCTCCCGGAACTCCCGCCCAGTCCCTGCCCGGAGAGCCTATCCATGCGTAGCCGAAGCAGTGCGGAAAGTCGCCGAACAGATGGTGAAGTCGGTGGTACCCACGGGACGCCGGAGTACGCCCGGTGATGCGTCCCGGGATTCGCGGGGCCCGTGGGGCCGAGGGTTCAAAGGTCGCCCGCCGCCGGTCACCGCCGTAACCGGTCATACCCGTTTGTCGGCGTTGACCCGTTCCTGACCGGGTGTTAGACAGCGGACACACGGTACGGCGCCGGGACGGAGGCGGGATGGGTCAGCTCGAGGGAATCGACCGACTGCGCCAGGAGCGGGTGGATCACCGCTTCAAGGGCCTGCCGCCCGACGCCGACGGACTGACCGTCGGCGAACTCGCCGCCCAGCGCCGCACTCTCTTCGACGGCGGCTTCACGACCCCGCTGCTCACGCTCAGCGAGCCCGCCCTGGAGCACAACCTCGCCCAACTCGCCGACTGGGCCGGCCGGAACGGTTGCGCCTTCGCGCCGCACGGCAAGACCTCGATGGCCCCGCAGCTCTTCGCCCGCCAGCTCGAGCACGGCGCGTGGGGCATCACCGCCGCCACCCCGCACCAGGTGCGGGTCTGCCGGGCGTTCGGTGTGCGGCGCGTGTTCCTCGCCAACGAGCTGGTCGACGCGGCGGCCCTGCGCTGGGTGGCCCGCGAGCTCGCCGCCGACCCGGAGTTCCGCTTCGTCTGCTACGCCGACTCCGTGCGCGGGGTGGAGCTGATGGACGCGGCCCTCGCAGGAGGCGCGGACGCCGGGGTGGACACCGTCGTGGACGTCGTCGTCGAACTCGGCGCGCGGGCCGGCCGCGCGGGCGTGCGCGGCGCCGCGGAGGCGGCGCGCGTCGCCGACGCGGTCGCCTCGGCCCGGCGCCTGCGGCTCGTCGGCGTCGCCGGATACGAGGCCGTGGCACCGGACCCTCGCGGGTGGCTCGCCGAACTGGTGGCACTGGCCCGGGACTTCGACGCGGCCGGACGCTTCGCTGGGGCCGGGGAGATCGTGGTGAGCGCGGGCGGCAGCGAGTGGTTCGACGCGGTGGCTGACGCGTTCGGCACACTCGGGGACCTCTCGCTTCCGGTGCTGAGGCTCCTGCGGTCGGGGGCGTACGTCACCCATGACGACGTCCACTACCGCGAGCGCACGCCCTTCCGCGAGCGCATCCCCGCGCAGGGCTCGCTGGAGCCCGCGCTCCGCCTCTGGGCGCGGGTGCTCTCCCGTCCCGAACCGGGCCTCGCCCTCCTCGACGCGGGCAAGCGCGACACGTCGTACGACCTCGGCCTCCCCGTCCCGCAGGTCCTGCGCCGCGCCGACGGGACCGCCGACCCGGCGACCGGGCTCACCGTCACGCGCCTCGCCGACCAGCACGCGTTCGTGGACGTCTCCCCCGGCGCGGCGGACCTGGCGGTCGGCGACTGGGTGGGGCTGGGGGTGTCGCACCCGTGCACGGTGTTCGAGCGGTGGCAGTTGATCCCCGTGGTCGGGGAGGGCGGGGTGGTCACGGACTTCGTCCGCACCTTCTTCTGAGGCTTCTCAGACCTTTCTTGGGGCCCTCGAGGCGGCAGGGGCGGTGTGCGGGTCGTCCGTGGCCGAGGGTGCGGCAGCCCCGCACCCGGTCATACAACTCCACCTTTCGGCGCATAGGTGGCCAAGAACACGAGGCGTTTCGCGTTACGTGGCCGTAAGCTCGCGCACATGCAGGTGATCCAGTCCACGAAGCTCTCCAACGTCTGCTACGACATCCGCGGCCCGGTGCTGGAAGAGGCCATGCGGCTGGAGTCGGCAGGTCACCGCATCCTGAAGCTGAACACCGGCAACCCCGCCGCCTTCGGTTTCGAGTGCCCCCCGGAGATCCTGGAGGACATGCTGCGCAGCCTCGGCGGCGCGCACGGCTACGGCGACTCCAAGGGCATCCTCCCGGCCCGGCGCGCGGTCATGCAGCACTACCAGACCCGGGGCATCGAGCTGGACGTCGAGGACATCTACCTCGGCAACGGTGTCTCCGAGCTGATCCAGATGTCGATGCAGGCGCTGCTGGACGACGGCGACGAGGTGCTGATCCCGGCGCCCGACTACCCGCTGTGGACGGCCGCCGTCTCGCTGTCGGGCGGCACCCCGGTGCACTACCGCTGCGACGAGCAGGCGGACTGGTTCCCCGACCTCGCCGACATCGAACGCAAGATCACCGACCGCACCAAGGCACTGGTGATCATCAACCCGAACAACCCGACGGGCGCGGTCTACGACGACGAGCTCCTGCGGCAGCTGACCGACATCGCCCGCCGGCACAACCTGATCGTCTGCTCGGACGAGATCTACGACAAGATCCTCTACGACGGGGTGACCCACACCCCGACGGCGGTGATCGCCCCCGACCTGCTGACGCTGACCTTCAACGGGCTGTCGAAGGCGTACCGGGTGGCCGGCTACCGCAGCGGCTGGCTGGCGGTGTGCGGCCCGAAGGAGCACGCGAGCAGCTACCTCGAGGGCCTGACGATCCTGGCGAACATGCGCCTGTGCGCGAACGTCCCCGCACAGCACGCGGTCGCCACCGCCCTCGGAGGCCGGCAGTCGATCAAGGACCTGGTGCTGCCGGGCGGCCGGCTGGCCGAGCAGCGGGACGTGGCGTACGACCTGCTGACGCAGATCCCCGGCGTCACCTGCGTGCGCCCCAAGGGCGCGCTGTACGCGTTCCCGCGGCTGGACCCGAAGGTCTACAAGGTCAAGGACGACCAGCAGATGGTGCTGGACCTGCTGCGGGCCGAGCGGATCCTGGTCGTGCAGGGCACCGGCTTCAACTGGCCGGAACCGGATCACTTCCGCCTGGTCACCCTGCCCGTGAAGGAGGATCTGGCGGACGCCGTGGGCCGGATCGCCCGCTTCCTGGACGGCTACAGCCAGCCGTGACCCCGGGGGGCGGCCAGGCCCCGGCTGCGGAGGGGCTCCCTTTTTAGACTGAGTCCAAGGTAGGATGTACTCCTGTTTTCAGGAGGAGTGCATCCCATGTACGAGCCGATCCGCACCAAATCGGTCCATACGGCGGCGGCCCCCACCCTTCCGCGACGCAGCCGTGACGAGGAGCTGGACCTGCAGCTCGCCGGACATCTCGCGGCCCTGCTGACCGTCACCGACGAACTGCGGGCACTGGAGCCCAGCGGGGAGCTCGACCAGGCCGCCGAGCAGCTCGCGGAGACCGTGGCGGGTCTGCACCGCGGACGGCCGCCGCTGCGGCTCTCCCCGGCCCCGGCCGGACGAAGGCGCGCGGAGCCGGCCCGCGTGACGGCGCTGCACCGCAGGGCGCGCGCGCTGGCGGGCCGGGCCCTGGTGGTCGCCGAGGCGCGCCAGAACGCGGAGGCCGTGGCGCTCGCGGAGCGCCTCATCGCGGTCCACACCGCGGCCGCCTGAGGTCTCCGCGACCGTGCCGGTCGCGGCCACTCGCCGGTGGCGGCGACCAGCACGGCGGCTCCGCGGCGGACGACGTTCGTCGTACCCGGTCGGCGACGGCTCGGTGGCACTCGAGCCGGCCGATGCGCACTCGACACGTGCCGCCGCCCCGCAGTCGTCCGTGTCGGACGGGGGTGGTCGCCGCCGCGCGATCCAAAGGCGGTCCCGGACCCGCGGCGGCTCGCGGAGGACATGCCCCAGGGCCCCGACCCGCTCCACCTCGCCGAGGTCTCCGCACGCGGCCGAGGTCTCCGCACGCGCCGAGAAGACGGCCACGCGCTTCGCGGACTCGGCACGCGCGCTGCCGGCGCAACCAAGGATCGGGCTTCCGCGGAGCGCTACCGGCTCGAATCGGCGTCGTAGTCGTGTCGGGCCCGCTCGACCTCGCCCAGGTGGCCGGCAGCCCATTCGGCGAGGTGCGCGAAGAGCGGAGCGAGACTGCGGCCGAGTTCGCTGATCTCGTACTCGACCCGAGGGGGGACCTCCGGGTGGTACGTACGCACGATCAGGCCGTCGCGTTCCAGCTGCCTCAGCCGCTGGGTCAGCACCTTCGGCGTGATCCTGGCGATGCGTCGTTCCAGCTCGACGAACCGTTGCCGGCCATGGGCGTTGAGGGTCCACAGGATCGGCGTGGTCCACCGGCTGAACACGATGTCCACGACCGGACTGATCGGGCAGGCGAGCTCCGGGTCGGTCGCGGTGGGCGCCGTCCAGCTCACATCACCGGCCATGCTTCCCCGTTCGGGATAGTCACTTTCCTGTAGGTACCTACTATACCGACGGTGTTAGCGTCCCCTGCGTCGCCAGAAGAGCAGTTTTCCGAAGGGTTCTCGCCCGCTCGGGGCACCGACAACCACGTTGACACAGCAGGGGAGTTACTCATGATCGTAGTGACAGGAGCGACCGGCAACGTCGGCCGATCACTCGTGCAGGCCCTCGCGGCGGCCGGTGAACAGATCATCGCGACCTCCCGGGGAATCTCCGACGCGGACCTGCCGGACGGCGTCCGGCACCAGCGGGCGGATCTGACCGACCCGGAGAGCCTTCGACCCGTGTTCGACGGCGCCGACGCGCTGTTCCTGCAAAGTGCGGGCGCTGGCGCGCACCTCATGAACCCCCAGCACGTCCTCGATGTCGCCAAAGCCGGCGGGATGGAACGGGTCGTGCTGCTGTCCTCCCAGGGAGTCGCGACCCGGCCGCAGTCGGCCTCTCACGGGGCCGTGGGACGGTCGCTCGAGGACGCCGTCCGGCAGTCGGGCATGGACTGGACGATCCTGCGGCCCGGCGGCTTCGACTCCAACGCGTACATGTGGGCCGAGTCGGTCCGTTCCCAGCGGACGATCGCCGCGCCGTTCGGTGACGTCGGCCTGCCGGCGATCGACCCGGCTGACATCGCCGAGGTCGCCGCCGCGACGTTGCGCGAGGACGGCCACGTCGGGCACATCTACGAGTTGACCGGGCCCGCCCTCACCACGCCCCGGCAGCGAGCCGAGGCCATCGGCGACGCGCTTGGCGAACCCGTCCGGTTCGTCGAGCAGACCCGCGACGAGGCCCGCGCGCAGATGCTGCGGTTCATGCCCGAGCCCGTGGTCGAGACCACGTTGGCCATCCTCGGCGAGCCCACGCCCGCCGAGCAGCGCATCAGCCCCGATGTCGCGCAGGTCCTCGGCCGCGAACCCCGCACCTTCGCCGACTGGGCTCAGCGTCACATCGCCGCCTTCCGATAGGAGGCCGCCCGGCCTCAGGGCCCCGGTCCCGGCCGAGGCCCGGGACCGGGGCCCTCCCGCAGCCGCGCGGCTACCCCAGGCGGTCGACCAGGGCCTGGTACTCGTCCCACAGCTCCTTCGGCGCGTGGTCGCCGAAGGTCTCCAGGTGGGACGGGATGAGGGAGGCCTCGTGCCGCCAGGTCTCCACGTCGACCGAGAGCAGCAGGTCGAGGTCCTTCCGGGAGATGTCCAGACCCGCCGTGTCGAGGGAGCCTTCGGCCGGCAGCACGCCGATCGGTGTCCGGACGCCCTCGGCCTCGCCGCGCAGCCGCTCGACGATCCACTTGAGCACACGGCTGTTCTCACCGAAGCCCGGCCACACGAACCGGCCGTCCGCGTCCTTGCGGAACCAGTTCACGTAGTAGATCCTCGGCAGCTTGGCCGGGTCGTGCCGCCTGCCGAGCTCGAGCCAGTGGCCGAAGTAGTCGCCCATGTTGTAACCGCAGAAGGGCAGCATCGCGAAGGGGTCGCGGCGCAGCTCGCCGACCTTGCCCTCGGCGGCGGCGGTCTTCTCGGAGGCGACGTTCGCGCCGAGGAAGACGCCGTGCTGCCAGTCGAAGGACTCGGTCACCAGCGGCACCGCCGAGGCGCGGCGGCCGCCGAAGAGGATGGCCGAGACCGGCACGCCCTTGGGGTCCTCCCACTCCGGCGCGATCGTCGGGCACTGCGCGGCGGGCACGGTGAACCGGGCGTTGGGGTGGGCGGCGGGGGTCTGGGACTCCGGCGTCCAGGAGTCGCCCTTCCAGTCCGTGAGGTGGGCCGGGGGCTCTTCCGTCATGCCCTCCCACCAGACGTCGTTGTCGTCGGTGAGCGCGACGTTGGTGAAGACCGAGTTGCCCCACAGGGTCTTCATGGCGTTGGCGTTGGTGTGCTCGCCGGTGCCCGGCGCGACGCCGAAGAAACCCGCCTCGGGGTTGATCGCGTAGAGGCGGCCGTCCTCGCCGAAGCGCATCCATGCGATGTCGTCGCCGATGGTCTCCACCGTCCAGCCGGGGACGGTCGGCTCCAGCATGGCGAGGTTGGTCTTGCCGCAGGCGCTGGGGAAGGCGGCGGCGACGTACACGGCCTCGCCGCGCGGCGGGGTGAGCTTGAGCACCAGCATGTGCTCGGCCAGCCAGCCCCCGTCACGGGCCATGACCGAGGCTATGCGCAGCGCGTAGCACTTCTTGCCGAGCAGCGCGTTGCCGCCGTAGCCGGAGCCGTAGGACCAGATCTCACGGCTTTCGGGGAAGTGCGAGATGTACTTGGTGGAGTTGCACGGCCACGGAACGTCGTGCTGCCCGGGCTCCAGAGGGGCTCCGACGGAGTGCACGGCCCTGACGAAGAAGCCGTCCTCGCCGAGCGCGTCGAGCACGTCCTGGCCCATGCGCGTCATGGTCCGCATGGCGGTGGCGACGTACGCGGAGTCGGTGATCTCCACACCGATCGCGGACAGCTCGGAGCCGAGCGGGCCCATGCAGAACGGGACGACGTACATGGTGCGGCCGCGCATGGCGCCGCGGAAGAGTCCCCTCTCGCCGCTGAAGATCTCCCGCATCTCGGCGGGGTCCTTCCAGTGATTGGTCGGGCCGGCGTCCTGCTCCCGCTCGGAGCAGATGAAGGTGCGGTCCTCGACACGAGCGACGTCGGTCGGGTCGGAGGCGGCGTAGTACGAGTGGGGGCGCTTGATCGGATCGAGCTTCCGGAAAGTGCCCTTGGAGACGAGCTCGTCCGCGAGGCGCTGGTACTCCTCCTCGGAGCCGTCGCACCACACGATCTCGTCCGGCTGGGTCAGCTCGGCGATCTCGCCGACCCATGCGATGAGGTCCTGGTGGTTGGTGGGAGCCGCTTTGACGCGCGCCACGATCGCTCCGTTCCGCCCGGTGTGCACTCACCTGGCGTCAGATTGTGAGGGTGTTGTTCTCGGCCCCTTGGGGGCTGCGACCCGGATGCTGTCGTGGGGTGCTCATCCGGTGCCGTCCGCACTCATATGAGTATCGGGACAGGAAACGCGATCTGTCCAGGGCACGCGAGGCGAGCGCCACCACTCCCGGCGCCCGGCGACACCCCCCTACTACGGATCGGTAACCTACGCAACCGTAGCTAGCATTGATTTCATGAGCTCCGTGGACGAGACTCCCGTTGTGCCCGCCGCCCTTGAAGAACTCGCATCCGCCGCCGCCCCCTTGAAGCCCAAGCTGAGGGGGTGGCTCCACGCCGGGATGTTCCCGGCCGTCCTCGTCGCGGGGGTCGTGCTGACCGCCTTCGCGGAGAGCACCCGCGGGCGGATCGCCTGCGCGGTGTTCACGCTCACCGCCTGCGCCCTCTTCGGCGTGAGCGCGCTCTACCACCGCGGCGACTGGGGCCCCCGGGCCTCGGCGGTGCTGCGCCGGCTGGACCACGCGAACATCTTCCTGATCATCGCGGGGACCTACACGCCCTTCACGCTCCTGCTGCTGCCGGACGGCAAGCAGGAGATCCTGCTCTGGCTGGTCTGGGTCGGCGCGCTGGCGGGCATAGCCTTCCGCGTGCTCTGGGTCGGCGCGCCGCGCTGGCTCTACACGCCCTGCTACATCGCGCTCGGCTGGGCGGCGGTCTTCTTCCTGCCCGACTTCCTGCGGCACGGCGGCACCACCGTGCTCGTGCTGATAGTCGCCGGCGGCCTGCTGTACAGCATCGGAGCGGTGATCTACGGGACCAAGCGCCCCAACCCCTCACCGCGCTTCTTCGGCTTCCACGAGGTTTTCCACTCGTTCACGCTGGCCGCGTTCATCGCCCACTACGTCGGGATCTCCCTGGTGGCCTACAACCACTCCTGATCCTCGCCGTGCCGGCGGCCCGCGGAAGCGGCGCTCACCGGATTTGACGGTCGCTGTGGCCCGCGGGCACGCCGCCGGTAGCGGGCACCCCCGCCCCGGCGGCGTCGCGCGCACCCTGTGCCAGGCGCCGCCGGTCGTCAGCGGGCGCCCAGTTGCTCCGCCAGGACCTGCGGGTCGGCGGTCGGCGCCGCGCACACGAAATGGCGGCAGACGTAGGCCGCCGGCCGGCCGTCGAGCAGCGGTCGGCCGTCGAGCAGGGCGTACTCCTCGGCGCTCGGCTCCCCCACGGCGACGACCGCGCCCGGGGCGGTGCCCAGCAGCGCCGTGCGGTGCAGCGCCGCCCTGGCGGCGTCGCCCGCCGGGCCGACCACGGCGACCTCGCGGGGGCCGTCGAGCGCGGCCTCCGCGACGGCCAGCCCCCAGCCGATGAACCGCGGCACCCGGCCGCCGAGGGCGCCCACCACCCCCAGTGCCCGCTCGGCGGCCTCGCGGTGGCGCGACGAACCGGTGTAGGCGGCGTACGACAGCAGCGCACCGGCCGCGGCCGTCCAGCCCGAGGGGGCGGCGTTGTCGGTCGGGTCCTGCGGCCGGCGGATCAGCGTCTCGGCGTCGTCGGCCGTGTCGTAGAGCGCGCCGTCCTCGCCCGTGAAGTGCCGCAGCACGGAATCGAGCAAGAGCCCCGCGAGGTCCAGCCACACGCCCTCGCCGGTGACCGCGCCGAGCGCGAGGAAGCCCTCCGCGACGTCGGCGTAGTCCTCCAGGACACCGGAGTTGCCGCCCGCGACGCCGTCCCGCGAGGTCCGGGCGAGCCGGCCGTGCTCGTCCATGTGGACCCGCACCAGCAGATCCGCGGCCTCGACGGCGGCCGCGACGAGATCCGGGCGCTCGAAGTACGCCCCGGTCTCGGCCAGCGCGGCGACGGCCAGCCCGTTCCAGGCGGCGACGACCTTGTCGTCGCGGCCGGGGCGGGGCCGTCCCTCCCGGGCGGAGAACAGCCGCGCCCGCACCGAGGCGATCCGCTCGGCGTCCGCGAGGCCGCCGTCCGAGGGGAGCTGGAGCACCGACGCGCCCTCCTCGAAGGTGCCGTCCGCCGTCACCCCGAAGTACTCGGCGGCCAGCGCCGCGTCCTCCTTGCCGAGGACCTCCTCCAGCTCCGCCGGCGTCCAGACGTAGAAGGCGCCCTCGCCGTGGCCGCCGCCCGGGCGGTCGCTGTCGGCGTCGAGCGCGGAGGCGAAGCCCCCCTCGTGGGTGCGCAGTTCACGGACGATGAAGTCCGCGGTCTCCAGGGCGACCCGGCGGGCCAGGTCGGAGCCGGTGGCGCGCCACAGGTGGGCGTAGACCCGGCAGAGCAGGGCGTTGTCGTAGAGCATCTTCTCGAAGTGGGGCACGACCCACTCGCGGTCCACGGAGTAGCGCGCGAAGCCGCCGCCGAGCTGGTCGTAGATGCCGCCGCGGGCCATCGCCTCACAGGTGTCCCGCACCATCTCCAGCGCGCCCTCGGAACCGGTGCGGGCGTGGTGCCGCAGCAGGAACTCCAGGACCATCGACGGCGGGAACTTCGGCGCCCCGCCGAACCCGCCGTACGCGGGGTCGTAGTCCCGGGTGAGTCCCAGCAGCGCCGCCGCGAGCTGCTCCTTCCCGGGGGCGGCCGTCCCGCCGAGCGCCAGCGAACGTCCGGCCAGGTCCTTGACGATGCTCGCCGCGACGGCCCCGACCTCGTCGCGCCGCTCGCGCCAGGCCGCCTCGACGCCTTCCAGCACCTGCCGGAAGGAGGGCATGCCGTGCCGCGGGGCAGGCGGGAAGTAGGTGCCGAAGTAGAAGGGCTCCCCCTGCGGGGTCAGGAAGACCGTCATGGGCCAGCCGCCCTGCCCCGTCGCGGCCTGCACGGCCTCCATGTAGACGGCGTCGACGTCGGGGCGTTCCTCGCGGTCGACCTTCACCGCCACGAAGTGCTCGTTGAGGTACGCGGCGGTCGCCTCGTCCTCGAAGGACTCCCCGGCCATGACATGGCACCAGTGACAACTGGAATACCCCACGCTGAGCAGCACTGGCACCCCGCGCCGCCGCGCTTCGTCGAAGGCTTCGTCGCTCCAGGGCCACCAGTCGACCGGATTGTCGGCGTGCTGGAGCAGGTACGGCGAGGTCGCATCGGCGAGACGGTTCGGCATAAGCCCATCCTTGCCCATCCCGACGCCGGGTGCAGCAGCCTGCACACCTGTCGGCGGCTGAGCAGACACCGGCGCTGTACCCCGTTCACCGTCGGCTGCAGCCGATCTCGCCGGGAGCTCCCCTACCCGGGTGGAGTCGATGGGCGGCCCCGTGGTGGCCCTTCCTGTCTCCTCGTCGCCGTCGTGGCGCGGCGCGCCGAAGCCCGACTGCGCACTTCGGCCGCAGCTGTAATAGTCATCGTCGTACTCTGGCTGAATGAAGACGAACCGCGCCGGGACGACCGAGAACATCTCCGTGTCCATGCCTTCGGAACTGGTCGGCGCCCTGCGTGAGCGCGCCGGCCGACGCGGTGTGTCCGCCTATATCGCCGAGGCGGTCCGGCACCAGCTCGCGATGGACGGGCTGGCCGAGATCGTCGCCGCACACGAGGCTGAGCACGGCGCCCTGACCGAGCAGGAGATCGAGGCCGCACACCGTGAACTGTTCGGTGACGAACCGCAGTCCGGCGGAGCCGGACGGGACGCCGCATGAAGGAGCCGCCTGCTCGATCGCTGGTCCTCGGCTCTCAGGCGCTGTCCCTGCTACTGCGCAATGACCGGCAGATGGTGGCTCGTACCGAGGCTGCCCGCCGGGCCGGGGTTCGGGTGCTCCTCTCCGCCCTGACCGTGGTCGAGGCCGTCCACGGCAAGACAGACGTCACTCGGCTGAACTGGGTCCTCTCCCGCCTCCAGGTGGAGCCGGTCAGTCAGGCCGACTCCATGACGGCAGTGCGCCTGCTGCTGGACGCAGGTGGCCTCCACGGGCACAGATACGCGATCGATGCTCTTGTCGCCGCGATGGCCCTGCACCCGGCCCCGTCCTCGTTCTCACCTGCGACCGCGACGACTGGTCGAAGCTCTGCGGGAGCCGCGTCGGCATCGTGGACGTGTGAAGCAGGACAGGACTCATGCGTTCACGAGTTCACTGGCACCAATGACACGAGGAGTAGCCGACCGACAGCAGGACGGGTGCCGGCCCCGTCGGAACATTAGGCTGGGCGCAGCAGTTCCGGACCTGCCGAGGCTCCTCGAAGGAGGTACACCGTGACCGCCGGAATGGTGGCACCCGCGTGGATGCATACGCAGATCAGTGCGGAACAGTACGACTCCTGGTCCGAGGAGCAGTGCGAAGGCATCGAGATCGTGGACGGGATGGTCGTCGTGAGCCCGAGCGCCTCCAAGCGCCACAACCGGCTGGCCCGCATCCTGGCCAACGCCCTGGACGCCGCCGCGGGCCCGGACTGGAACGCAGACACGGACTTCGACGTCCGCCTGCAGGACGTTCCGCTCAGCAACCGCCGTCCGGACGTCATCGTCTACCGGGCGGAAACCATCGACCTCACGCCTACCCGTCCGGAGCACGTACTTCTGGTCGTCGAGGTGGTGTCGCCCGGCTCGGAGACCACGGACCGGATCGTGAAGGTGGACCAGTACGCCAAGGCGGGCATCCCCTTCTACTGGCGGGTTGAACAGGCCGCCACAGGGGTCCCGATCATCTACACGTACGTTCTCGACCCCGCCACCAAGGCATACAGGGACGGCGAAATGTTCACCGGCGCGGTGAAGGCCACCGCCCCATTCACCGTCACGGTCGACCTTGGGGCCCTGTGAGCAACGAGGAATCGCCCGCGCCCTCGGCACCTCCGACGTCCGTGGCCGAAACCAGTAGCCCTCGACGTCGCATTCCACAGGTCAGACTCCGACACGCCCCGCCCCGTGAGCCCGGTCGTTGCCCCAACAGACGGTTGCCGTCCGCCGCCAAGGCGGCGGCCGCAACGCGCCGGGCTCCGCCGCAGCGGCGCTGCGGCGGAGCCCGGCATGGCGACTACCTACTTCGTCTTACTTCTTCTCCCAGCCGATCAGCTCGGGCGGGCCCATGGAGCCGTAGTTGCCGTAGAACTGGGCCGCTCCGTAGTTGGCGAGACCCTTCTTGACGGCCAGGATGCTGGGGCCGTTGAGGAGCGGCATGATGCCGTAGGTCTCCATCATCTTCTGCTCGACCTTGTTGCCGGCAGCGATCTGCTCGTCCAGGGTCGGCAGCTTGGTGACGGCCTTGACCTCCTCGTCCAGGCTCTTCGGCGCCGAGCGGGAGACGTTGAGGGTGGAGTCGGAGCAGTACATCTGGCAGATGTAGAGCATGCCGTTCGGGTCGCTCGAGATGAAGCCCATCCCGAAGATGTCGAAGGCGCGGGTGGTGAACACCTTGTCGAAGTCGGCGGAGGGGTGCGCCTCGATGTTCAGCTTGACGCCGATGTTCTTCAGCATCTGGGCCATGGCAGTGGCACGGGCCTTGACGGTGGCACTGTCACCGATGGTGGGGAGGGTCAGCTCCAGCTTGTCGCCGCCCTTGGCACGCACACCGTCCGCGCCGACCTTCCAGCCCGCGTCGTCCAGCTGCTTCTTCGCTCCCTCGGCGTCGAACTTCACGGCCTTGCCGAAGTTGTCCTGGTACCCCTTCTGGAAGGGGAAGAGGAGGAAGGACCCGGGCAGGGGCTCGGTGTAGCCGAGTCCCTGGAACGTGATCTTCGCGAGCTGCGAACGGTCGATGGCCTCCATCACGGCCTTGCGCACCACCACGTCCTTCAGCTGCGGCGCGGTGGCGTTGAAGACCAGGAGGCTGTTGGAGGTGGTCGTGCCGCGGCGAAGCTCGGTGCCCGCCACCGACTTCACCTGGTTGAGCTCCTCGGCGTTACCAGCCGCCACCGCGTCGATCTGGCCGTTCTTGAAGGCGTTGAGGCTGGCGCTGACCTCCATCTGCACGAACGTGAACTCGTCCAGATGCGCCTTTTCACCCCACCACTTGGGGTTGGGCTTGTAGGTGACCGTGCCGCCCTTGGCGTCGAACTTGGAGATGGTGTAAGGGCCGGCGCCCCACTCCGGGTGGGGCTTGCCCACGTAGGCCTTGTTGAAGGCGTCGGCCTTGGCGATGTGCGGGTTGACCAGCGTGGAGAAGAGGGACTTCCAGTACACGAAGGGGCCGTCGTAGGTGACGATCGCCTCCTTGGCGTCCTTGCCCTTCGCGACCGAGGCGATGCTGGAGTAGCCGTCGGTGGAGCCGACGACGTAGTCCTTGTTCTTCCCGTTGAGCGCGTTCCAGGTGTCCCGGAACGCCGTCCAGTCGATGTCCTGGCCGTCGTTCCACTTGGCCTGCGGGTTGATGTCGTAGGTGACCTGGGTCTTGCCGTCCACCGTCGCCTGCTTGACGTCGGCGAGGTAGTCCTTGTTGAAGGTGACGTTGCCCTTCGGGTCGTTGAAGGACAGCTGCGGCTGGTAGAACCAGGCGATCTTCGACGTGTACAGCGACCCGTCGCCGTGCAGGGGGTTGAGCTGGTCGGGAATCGACACGATGGGCAGCGTCATCTTGCCGCCCTGCTGCAGGTTGCTCGCGGGCTGCGGGTTGTACGAGGTCAGCACCTCGCCCGCGGAGGTGGCGCCCTTGGTCTTCTCCTTCGGCTCGCTTTCGGTGCTCCCGCTCGTGCACCCGGAGAGGACGAGGGAAGCGGTGGCGGCAAGCGCCAATCCGCCTAGAACTATTCTTCTCATGACAGCCTTTCAGCTTAGTTGGAGGCAGGGATGGTCGTGTCCGCGAAATGGCATGCGTCGCGGTGGTCCTGGTCGCCCCTGTCGGTGAGCTGCGGAGTGACGCCGCGGCACTGCTCCTTCTGCGGCTCCGACAGCATCTGGTGGAGCGGGCACCTGGTGACGAACCGGCAACCAGGCTGATCGTCGGTCGGACTCGGAAGGTCGCCCTTGAGGAGGACTCGTTCCCGGGTCCGTTCCGCGACCGGATCGGGCAGGGGGATCGCGGAGAGGAGTGCCTTGGTGTAGGGGTGCTGCGGGTTGTCGAAGACGGCGTCGGTGGCGCCGATCTCGACGATCCGCCCCAGGTACATCACCGCGACGCGGTCGGAGATGTGGCTCACCACCGACAGGTCGTGGGCGACGAACAGGTAGGACAGTCCCAGCTCGGCCTTGAGGTCGTTGAGCAGGTTGATGACTCCGGCCTGCACCGAGACGTCGAGGGCCGAGACCGGCTCGTCGAGAACGAGCAGCTTCGGCTTCGTGGCGAGCGCCCGGGCGATGCCGATGCGCTGCCGCTGCCCGCCGGAGAAGGCCGCGGGAAAGCGGTCGCGGTGCTCGGGGTCGAGCCCCACGAGTTCCATGAGCTCCGCCACCTGGGTGGAGAGCGCCTTGCTGTCGCGGTCACCGACCGCGCGGAGGGGTTCCGCGAGAATGTCGAAGACCGTCATGCGGGGGTCCAGTGCCCCCATGGGGTCCTGGAACACCATCTGGATGTCGCGACGTACGGAGCTGACGTCCTGCTTTCGCTTCAGGTCCGCCGTGTTCTGGCCGCAGACGGAGATGCTGCCCTGCTCGGGCGGCTTCAGACCCATGATCTCCAGCAGCGTGGTGGTCTTGCCGCACCCCGACTCGCCGACGAGTCCGAGCGTCTCGCCCTGGCGGATGTCCAGGTCGATGCCGTTGACGGCGAAGACGGAGCCCACCCTGCGCTTGAGCATGGCGCCCTTGGTGAGCGGGAAGGTCTTGGTGACGTTCGAGAGTTCCAGGACCTTCGGCCGGTCCTCACGGGGGACGGCCGCGGCCCGGTTCTCCTTGAGGGCCGGGACGGGGTAGATCGGCTCGCCGCCGATGGCGCCGTCGGTGATCTCCGCGGCGCGCCGGCAGGCAGCCATGTGCTGCCCCTCGCCGCCGTCGCCCTGGGCGATCGCCAGCAGGGGGGGTTCGGCCTCACGGCAGGCGTCCTGCACGACCGGACAACGCGCCGCGAAGGGACAGGCGTCGGGAAGGTCCACCAGGAGCGGCGGAGTCCCCGGGACCGGGGTCAGGGCGCCCCTCTCGCGGTCGTCCAGGCGGGGAATCGCACCCATCAAACCGATGGTGTACGGCATGCGCGGTCGCGCGAAGAGTTCGTCCACCCCGGCGCGTTCGACCGGCCGGCCGGCGTACATCACCATGACGTCGTCGGCCGAGCCGGCCACCACCCCGAGGTCGTGGGTGATCATGATGACCGCGGCCCCGGTCTCGCGCTGGGCGGTCTTGAGGACATCGAGGATCTGCGCCTGCACGGTGACGTCGAGAGCGGTCGTCGGCTCGTCGGCGATGATCAGGTCAGGGTCGTTCGCGATCGCTATGGCGATGACGGCCCGCTGCCGCATCCCGCCCGAGAACTCGTGCGGGAACGCCTTGGCGCGGCGGTCGGGGTTGGGGATGCCGACCAGGTCCAGCAGTTCGACGGCCCGTTTCCAGGCGGCCGCGGACGAGATGTCCTGGTGGATCTGGAGGGCCTCGACGATCTGGGATCCGATGCTGAAGATCGGAGTGAGCGACGAGAGCGGGTCCTGGAAGATCATGCCGATCTGCTGACCGCGCACCTTCGACATCTGCCGGTCGTCGAGATCGAGGAGGTTCTGCCCGCCGAGCGTGATCTCGCCCGTGACCGCAGCGTATTCGGGCAGAAGCCCCATGACGGCCATGGACGTGACGGACTTGCCCGACCCCGATTCGCCCACGATGCCCAGGGTCTTGCCGCGGTGCAGGTCGAAGGAGACGCCGCGGACGGCCTCCACTCGGCCTGCCTCCGACGGGAAGGCCACCTTGAGGTCCCGCACCGACAGCAGAGGCTGCTGGGTGTCGGGCGTGGTCGTGACAGCGCGCTGCTCGATCATGCGCGGCCTCCAGACTGCGAGGTGGGGTCGAGGGCGTCGCGCAGGCCGTCGCCGATCAGCGCCATCGCCACGGTGAGCAGCACCACCATGCTTGCGGGCAGGTAGAACAGCCAGGGAGCGGTGGACAGTGTGTTCTGCCCGTCGGCGAGCATGGAACCCAGCGACACGTCGGGCTGCTTCACGCCGAAACCGATGAAGGAGAGCGCCGTCTCGGACTGCACGGTCGAGGCGACACCGAGAGTGAACGTCACGATGAGCAGGGACCCGATGTTCGGTACCAGGTGGCGGACGATGGTGCGCATCGGGCTGACGCCCATGAAGCGGGCCGCCAGCACGTACTCGCGCTCCCGCAGGGAGGTGGCCAGGGACCAGATCACCCGAGCGGTGAGCATCCAGCCGAAGAGCGTGAGGACCACGACCAGGACCTGCCACTCACCGCGGTAGTGCGTACCGACCAGGGCGATGATGAGGAACGAGGGCAGGATGAGCAGGAAGTGCACGAAGCCGAGCATCGCCCGCTCGACCTTGCCGCCGAAGTAGGCGGCGGTGGTGCCGAAGAGCCCGGCTATCGCGGTGGTCAGCAGGGACACCGTCACGGCGATGATCAGCGACCTGCCGAGGCCGTGCACGAGCTGGGCGTAGACGTCGTTGCCCGCGCCGTTGGTGCCCAGCAGGTGGCCGCCGACCCCGGGAGGGACGGAGAGTGCGGTGAAGTCCGCCTCCACGTGGTCCCAATGGGTCAGATACGGGCCGATCACGGAGAAGAACACAAGGAGGACGAAGAGGACCAGACCGCCGAGCGCCGGCTTGTTGCGCGTGAAGCGCCGCATGTAGAGCTTGGCCGGGGAGAGGCGCTTGCCGCCGGTCTTCCCCGCTTGCGGCGTCTCGGGTTCGCCGGAGGGCACCAGTTCGGCGTCGGGTCCGACACCGGGCATGTTGATAGCCACGTCAGCTCACCCTGATCCTGGGGTCAAGAGCCACGACGACGAGGTCGGCGAGAATCGCGCCGATGGCCGTCATGAGGGCACCGAAGGCTGCGACAGCGACAACGCCGTGCACGTCGTTCGTGCTGATGGTCTTGCTGAAGTACTCACCCATCCCGTGCCAGGCGAAGACCGTTTCCGTGATCACCGCGCCGGTGAACAGCGCCGGCATCGCGAACGCGACCTGGGTGGCGACGGGAATGATCGAGGTCCGCAGCCCGTGCCGGTAGATGGCTTGCTTCCGCGTCAACCCCTTGGCCCGCGCCGTGCGGATGTAGTCGGAGTTGATGTGGTCCAGCAGCAGCGATCGCTGCAGCAGGTGGTACCCGGCGTAGGAGATGAACGTGAGCGAGATCGTGGGCAGGATCGCGTGCATCGCCCGGGACCCGAGGATCGCCCAGAACCCGCTGACCTCGGGGCTCTGCGCTCCGGCGACGGGCAGCGAGGTGCCCAGGGACTGGTTCAGCGCGATGGTCGCGAGCACGACCCCGAGGGAGGCCACCGCGGAGGGCGTGTTGAAGGAGAGCACGGAGACTCCCTGCAGCACCCGGTCGGAGGCCTTGTACTGGCGCGACGCGGTGTAGACGCCCAGCCCGACGCCGATGACGATGGACAGGATCGTCGCACCCAGGACCAACTGGCCGCTGACGAAGATCCGATAGGCGACCTGCTCGTTGACGCTGCCCCCGGTCGGCGACTGGCCCCAGTCGAAGTGAGTCACGATCTGGGTGATCCAGTGCCACCACCGATCCATGATCGGCTTGTCCGGATTGAGATTGTAGAGCGACAACGCATGGTTGATCTGGGCTGGAGTTCGAGGCGGTCGCAACGCGGTGTAGTTCGACGCAGGTTTGAGGAATGCGTTAGCGAGGAAGTACGTGAGGTTGGTCGCGATGGCGATCATCAAAAACCAGCCGACTATTTTGCGGGCGATATAACGCAGCACCGTTAGCCGGCCTTTCGTGATGTGAGGCTTATCGGCCCGCAAGTCCGATGAGTGACTGGATATGTGGTCGTTTTCACCGGGCACCGTGTCGCGAGCGCTCGGGCAGGACGTGCGGAACCTGGGGGGTCAGAAAATGACTGGCGCAAAGCTGTTCCGTTGCATGAGCCTGAGGTGTGGCGACAGAGCCGCACGGGCGGGCGAGGCGCGCGGTGAGCAGTGCGCGGGACATAAAGCAACAACCTTGCGTGTGAGTAAACGGTTTAAGGCAGCCACATGATCAGCTGTGTCGCGACAACGATTCCAACTGCACGTATGGGACGTCAAGGCTGAGCAGGTCGCAATCCGATTAAGCAAAGCCTCACATCGGTCAATCTCGACGAAACGCATCACTGTGGCGGCAGGTGTGACGACCGGTGGAGCCCTGAAAACCCCAAAAGGCACGATGCGAACCTTCGCGCTGGTTCGCCTCTTCGTGCTCCCTTTTCGACACCTTTGGGGACCGGGCTTCGGCCCAGCCGCCGCCAGGTCACGGTAGGGACCGAGCGACGGCCTGCCCGACCGCCTTCGGCCTTCCGCCGTGTGCGAGTCCTGTCCGACCGTCACGCGTCGCGCCGTGTCCTTCACTTCCTCCCTGGCGCGTACTCCCGGGGTCGCGAAGATCCTGCGTCCGCCCTGCGACGAGGCCTCCCCTTCGGAGACGGCGACGAGCCGTGACGGCCGGCGGTCGAGCTCGCCGGGTGTCCGGCCCACCGCCGCCCATCCCACGCCGGTCGAAACGCTCCGTCTTCGATGCACCGGGCGTCCCGGACCGGCGCTCGGT
>NZ_CBDRBL010000062.1:0-43526 GCF_965342175.1 Actinacidiphila sp. bgisy167 | reverse complement strand
CGGCCTTCAAGCCCGGGAGGATGTCAAGCCTTCCATCCGTTCGGTGGCGGCCCGCACCTCAGCGGAGGCACCATCAGCTTCACCCCGATCGTGCGGGCCCTGATGGACGGCGGCCGTGACGATGTCCTTTCCGGCGTACCGAGGGCGATCGGGCGGTACCACGTGCCCGTTAAGGCACGTACACCGGGCGCGGTAGTACGCCGACATCACGGAGACGGACCGTCGGAACCGCATGAGGCCGCCCCTGCCGTAGGACGGCGAGCCTCATGCGGTTGCGCCCGCAGGAGTGCCCACCGGCAATCGGCCCCTCACGTCCGCTTCCGTGCGTCCAGGGCTTGCGCGACGGTCTTCGCGTACAGTGCGCCGCCCGCGGGCCCGGGGTGGATGCCGTCGTCCGCGAGCAGGTCGTCCCTGCCCTGGACGGCACGGTCCCAGTCCGCGAGCAGCACGTTCGGGTGCGCCGCGGCGGTCTGCCGGATGGCGGTGTTGACCTGGTCCTTCCACGAGAGGGAGCCATGCACGGTGACCAGGACGACGGTGCGGTGACCGGCTTCCCGGACGATCTGTTCGAGATCCTGGCGGCCACCGACGCCGTTCGTGCCGAGGCCGATCAGCAGGACCTGGCTGCGCCGGCTCGGCTCACCGAGAGCGCGCACCACGTCGGGGCCGGCGGACAGTTGACGGCTGACCCTGGCGTCGATGGCGATGCCGGGGAACGCCTCCCGCAGTTCCGGGGCGGCGGCGAGCATCACGGAGTCACCGACAGCTGTCACGCTTTCGCCCGGGTGGCGCGGCGACAGGTTCGCCGCACCACCGTCGTGCGCGGCCGGCCTCCGGCCGGCGGCGCTGTTGCCGTCCCCGGCGGTGGCGATGCCCCAGGCGGCGACGAGTACGGCCACACCCGCGCCGGCGGCCAGCACCCGGGCGACCAGGGAAACCCGTTGCGCGGCCCGGCCGCCCGAGGCCCCGTGCCGCCGGGAAGCACCCGCACCCGCACCCGAGCCGCCGTCCGCACGGAACGCAGCGGTCGCCGCCCGCCCGTCCTTGCCGGCCAGCGCGGCGAGCGCCACCGCGGCCGCCTGGCGCACCCCGCGGCGGCGCAGGGGTTCCTCCACCCAGCGGTAGGAGGCCGCTGCCACGGCCACTGCCAGGGCCGCGGCGCACAGGCCGCGGAACGGCACATCGTGCGCGGTGCGCCCGTTCGGGACGGCCAGGGCGATCAGCGGCATGTGCCACAGATAGATCCCGTAGGACCGGCGGCCGACCCAGCGCAGCCAGGAGGCACTCATCACCGTGACGAAGAAGGAGTCGGCCTGCGCGGCGGCCAGGACGACGGCACCGGCGGCCCCCGCCGCGGCGGCGAACCCCCACGGGTACAGGCCGGCGGAGTCGGAGTGGACCGCGCCGGCCAGCACGCACAGCACGATCCATCCCGCCACCCCGGCCGCCCCGCACACCCCGGGTGCCCAGCGGTGCTTCCACACACGCCCGGGCGGCGCCGCGAACGCCAGGGCGGCGCCGAGCAGCAGTCCGAAGGCGTGGGTGTCGCTGCCGAAATAGGCGCGGGAGGTGTCCTCGCCGGGCTGGTGGAGCAGCGCCATCAGCGCCAGGGACGCGAACGCCGCCGCCAGGACGGCGGCCGCGCGGAGCCGGGCGCGGGGCGCCCACCGCAGTGCCGGCATCGCCAGGGGCCACAGCAGATAGAACTGCTCCTCCACGCCCAGCGTCCACAGGTGCTGGAAGAGGGGCGGCGGACCGAAGGAGGCGAAGTAGGAGGCGTGGGTGCTGATCTGCCACCAGTTGTTGGTGAAGGTGAGCGCCGACAGGATGTCGTGCCCTGAGGCGTCGACGCGTGCCGGGCGGCAGAGCGCGGCCACCGCGGTCGCGGTCACGAGGAGGGTGATCAGCGCGGGCAGCAGCCGGCGGGCCCGCCGCAGCCAGAACCGGGGGAGGTCGATCCGGCCGGTGCGGTGCCGTTCGGAACACAGCAGGTCGGTGATCAGGTAGCCGCTGAGGACGAAGAACACGTCGACGCCGAGGAAGCCGCCGGGCAGCCAGGACGGGTCGACGTGGTACACGACGACGAGCAGGACGGCCACGGCCCGTACGCCGTCCAGTCCGTGCACGTACGGGCGCGGGGCGGGACCGCGCTGGTCGACGACGGGGCGCTCGAGCACCATGGTCGCGGCGCTCACCGCTGCCCGCCCCGCGGGCCGCGGGCGGGCAGCGGCCGGTCGTCGCGCAGCGCCTTCCACACGGCGTCGGCCTGTGCCGCCGCGGGAACGACCCGGTTGGGGTCCTGCGGGGCGGGGACGACCGGCAGGGTGCGGAAGTCGACGGCGTCGGGGTCCAGCGCGCCGAGCGAGTGGGCGAGGGACGTCAGCGACGCGAGCGAGCCGAGGCCGCTGTCCGTGGTGATGGCGCTGGTGACGTCGTCGAGGAGCCGGTAGAGCCTGACGGGATCCGTCAGCAGGCCGGCGGAGCGCAGCTGACCGATCAGGGCCTTCATGAAGATCTGCTGGAGCTCGATCCGGCCGAGGTCGCTGCCGTCGCCGACACCGTGCCGGGTCCGTACGAGACCGAGGGCCTGTTCGCCGTCGAGGCGCTGTGCTCCCTTGGACAGATGGGCGTGGCTGTAGTGGTCGTCGATGTTCTGCGGGACGTCCACCCGGACCCCGCCGAGCGTGTCGATCAGCTTCGTGAAACCGCTGAAGTCGATCTCCGCGACATGGTCGATCCGCAGCCCGGACAGTTCCTCGACGGTGGCGACCGAGCAGGCCATACCCCCTGTCGTGTAGGCGGAGTTGAACATGACGGACCGCGCGGCCGGGGCGTCACCCGAGTCGGTGGGGCAGGACGGCCGGTCGACCAGGGTGTCCCGGGGGATGCTGATCACCGAGGCGGACCGGTGGTTCTTGGCCACATGGACGACCATGGCGGTGTCGGAGCGGGCGCCGCCGGCGTCCCGGCCGTAAGCGCGGTTGGCTCCCGACCGCGAGTCCGAGCCCAGCAGCAGCACGTTCAGCGCGCCGGCAGACGTGCGCTCCGGCCGGGCCTTGGCGTCGAGCTGCCCGTCGACGTCCTGCGAGGCGATGTTGCCGTCCAGATTCCGATAGGCGACGGCGGAGCCGGTCCCCAGGACCGCCAGGACCACGGCCGCCGTCACCAGCGGGCGGCGTGCCCGCGACCGGGTGGACGGCACCGCGGCCCGGGCCCGGGCGGCGCGTCGCCGATGGCCCGAAAGCCGGTTGCCGTGCCGGTCCGGCTCGGGGACCGGAAGACGTTGGTCGGTCATGCATGCTCCATCGGAAGGTCCGCGACGGACTTCGCGGGGACGCTGCCGATGGTCGACGGCGCAGGTCTACGGCCCGCTTCCGCCGGCCGTCCATGAAGGCTCAAAACCGGCTCGGTCGTGTAGCCGCCGTGTATCGGCCTTCGCTGCGGGCCGCACGACACGTTCGGCGGCAAGCCGGTCGGGCCGGTTCGATTCGATCACTCCCGCCGGCCTCGGGGCGATCGCCGACGCGGTCCGGGGCAACCCACCGCGTCAGTGCTTCCGCACGTCTTGATCACTGCTGAGCTGGCTGATTGGCTGGCCGACATGACCGATCTCGGACCCGTCGCCTGGCCGCCTGCACCGATCAGGACCGACAGGCTCGTGCTGCGTGAGCCCCAGGCCCGGGACCGTGCGGCGTTCATCGAGCTGCTGGCATCGCCAGAGGTGCACACCTACCTCGGCGGACCCCGCCCGCGTGACGAGCTTGAGCGCGGGTTGCCCGAGGTGCCCGAGCGGTGGCCCGGGAGCTTCGTCGTCGATCTCGACGGGGCGATGATCGGCCAGATCCTGCTTCGGAGAGCGCCGGAGCACCATCGCCCAGCCGCCGCAGGCAAGGCCGATCTCGGCTACCTGTTCCTGCCGCGGGCGTGGGGGTTCGGGTATGCCGCCGAATCGTGCGCGGCGGCACTCGACTGGTTCGAAAGCGTCCTTCCCGGCGAGCCCGTGGTGCTCGCCACCCAGACCGCCAACGCCGGCTCGATGCGCCTCGCGGCAAAGCTGGGCTTCACCGAAGTAGAGCGGTTCCGGGCCTGGGACGCCGATCAGTGGCTCGGCCTGCGGGCCCCGATCACGCCCTCCGACTGAGCTCGCGCTCGCGGATCTGCCGAAGTGCCGTTGTTCCTTCTCCACGCCGCCCCAGGCGTCCGGGCCCGACCGACCCGGCTGACCTCGGCGTGCTCGGGGTTGGCGCAGCGCGCCAGCCGCCGCTCCGGCAGGACCTGCGACAGCCTCGCGTTCGGCGGGTGATCCGGCGACCACGGCTGCAGACCCCTGCCTGCTGGGCGCCGGCGCTGTCGACCACCGCGAGCGACCAGAGCTTCCGCCAGGGCGGCCGCGCTGCGACCGGAGACGAGAGTGCTGCGCAGTGGGCGCCCGGGCAGCCGGGACCTCACCGCGGCCGGCGGGTCCCCTCCACGTCCGCCTCGAGAGGCTGCGGAGCCCGACCGGGGGCGTCCCCGGCCGGCAGCGTCAGCGCCCGCCACTCGCTCTGCGGCTCACCGCGGCCACACGACAGGAACCGTCTGACCACCGCGCCGGAGCGCATCTCCAACCCGTGGGTGCTGTCCTGTCCGGTCAGGCCGTCTGCCGCTGCTTCGCCGGGGCGCATACACCTGTACCGCGCGCGGAGACCTATCGCTTGTCGACCACTCGCACACCGGTGACGCCGAGGAGGCCGTGCAGCGGCACGTGGGCTGATCGCTGGTCGGGGTCGACGGTGAGGTTGCCGCGTCGCGCGATGTCCAGCAGGCGCTCGGCGAGGGGGATGACCATGTGGCGTCCCCAGCACCGCTCGTTGGCGTGCCCGAAGGGGAGGTAGCCGGGGTGGTTGTCCGGATCGAGGCTGTCCCAGCGTTCGGGGCGGAACTCGTCCGGTGCTTCCCACAGTTCGGGGTCACGGTGGGTCAGCAGGGGGAGCATCAGCACGTCGTCGCCGGGTCCGATGCGGCCGTCGACCGCGTGGAATTCCGGTGACGCCATACGCAGCAGGTTCCACGACACGGGCAGCAGTCGCAGTGTCTCGTGGATGATGTGCCGGTTGGGCACGTCGTCGTCGAAGGGCGCTCCCAGCCACAGTGCGCCGGTGACGAGTGCCGCGACGGTGAAGCACACAGGTGCTGCCGCACGGCGGTACAGACCCATGGCGTGACGCCGTTCCTGGTAGGTGCGGGCTTCCGAGAGCATCGCGCCGAGGTGGGTGGGTGCCTTGCCGGACCGGCGGAACGAGGGGAGCGCGGCGCCGGCGGCGATCACGGTCCAGGTGAGTTTCGGGGTGAGTTCCAGCCGCCGGTCCACCATCACCTTCAGCCGGTAGGGGTCGTCGCCGAAGACGATGTCCCGCAAGTGGTTGTGCGGCACGTGAGGCCATATGCCGGTCAGGTCGGCGTCCAAGCGTGCGGGGTCGGCCAGTGCCTTCTTGACGTCCTTGGAGACGGCGCGCATCACGGCCGAGGACTCCGGGCGAGTGATGGTGCGGCCCTGCAAGGGCTTGAAGGTGGGGCGTTCGAACTTGTTGGCCGGGCGGCAACGCAACAGGGCGTCGATGAGTTCCGGATCGGAGACTCCCACGGTGTCCGAGTCCAGGCGGAACAGGCCTGTGCCGCGGTGTTCACGCAAGAGCGCGTCGATCCTCGGCGTGAACACGGTGACACGACCGCCCGGGGCGGTGGCGGTGGGGCGGCGCATGGGTGTCCTCTCTTGGCGGTGGGAATGCTGTTGCTCAAACGTTGTGCCCGGCAGCCGTGGCATGCCGGGCACAGACGTCACTCAGCGGATCGGAATGTCCGCGGATCAGTACCAGATGTACCAGGCGTAGGCCTTCAGGCTCTTCTCGGCCTTGAACTTCCTGGTGATTGAACGCATGGCCTTCATGGCGTCTCCCTCCGGAATTGGGTAATGGGTGAACTGCCCCCGAATACCTGGCGGACAGGGCCGGGTGCATGGGTGCGAGATTAGAGACGGGCCGTCAGGGGGGTCAACGTGACGCAGTTCACCCGGAGGTACTCGCCGTTAACGTTTGCTTCACCCGCATCCCGTGTGTGCCCGTTTCTCGCAGTTTGCGCACGGGGGCCATACCGAAAAATTACCGATCCTTACATCGGTAATGCCCGAAGGCGGGTTTCAAGGCGGCGAGGACGTGCTCGGTGCGCGGACGTCACGGCCCCTACCGGGAGGTCTTCGCGACCCGAGACCTCGGACGGGCGCTGTACCTGATCGCCGAAGCCGCGCTGAGCCGGCGCAGCGGCAGCCCCGAGGAGACGGCCGTCGCGCTGGAGCGGATCGATCCGGAGTGGGGCAGACGGTTCCACACCGGTGGCCTGGACGGCACGGGGACGGTCGAGGCGTGCGGGCGCGACCCGTTGGAGGGGCTCGCCTGGATCGCGAGGTCCTGGCCTGAGCAGGCCTGGGGCATGCTGGAGCTGATCTGGTACGAGCGAGGGCCGTGCCCTCTATCTGAGGGGCGGCGAGCTGGACTTCCTCAACCGGGCCGTGCGCCGTGCCGAGCTGGACCACCCCGAACTGACGGACGGGTTCGAGCTGTACTTCCACGCCTTGGAGAAGTCGCTCGGTCTGCGTCTGCCACGCCGGGACTTCGCCGAGGGAGAGGTGCGGGCCGCGTACCGGGCCGAAGGATAGCGGGGGAGCGCGGTGAGGGTTCGGGAGCGCCGTCGAGGTGCGCCCGCGCTCTGCGAAATCGAACACCCTGAGGCAGCGCCCTGTCCTCGCCGCATACGCATAGGTGCCGGGAACGGTTTTCCGGGTCGCGTGCGTCCATTCCGGTGTGACGGCACGCCACGACTGGCGGCCGAGGAGTGCGGACGACTTCTCGGTGACACTGCCGAAGGACCCTCGGAGAAACCCTCTGCTTCGTGCTACCAGCCGTCTGGGCCGCCAGTGCTATCGGTCGGTGGCTTTGGGATGGCCGGTGGAGGCGTTGAGCTTGAAGTGCACTTCCACGATCCCGTCATCGCCCGGCCTGCACGTCGATGCCCAGGAGGCGTCTCAGGACGGTGCGGCCCATCTCGATGTGGCTCGCGTCCTGATATAGCAGGTACATGTCGTTCGCCTGACGCAGGATGGCGAGGACCTGGAAGGTCAGTTCCTGCGGTGACTGCTCGCCGGACAGCCTGCCGGCTTCCTGTGATTCCACGACGGCGGCGTTGACCAATTCGGTCCAGCGGCCGTGGAGGAGTACGAGCTGGTCGCGGACGGCTCCTGGGCGGGTGTCGTACTCCGCGTTCGCGGCGGCGAAGAAGCAGCCGCCCGGGAAGATGTCCCGTTCGACGAAGGAGAGCCAGTTCTCGCACAGAGCGAGGAGCTTTTTCAGAGGATCGGATTCCTGGAGAGCGGGCTGGACGATCTGTTTGTCGTAAACCAAACGAGCCTGTTCGATGATGGCCAGTTCCAGCTCTTCTTTGGATCCGAAGAGTGCGTGCAGTGACGACTTGCTCATGCCTAGCTTGGCGGCCAGCATTCCGATGGTGAGGCCTTGGAGGCCGTGCACGGTCGCTTCTGCGGGTGCTGCGGCCAGCGCGGCGTGTCGGCTCCGCTCCCCATTGCTCCGCGTACGGCGAGCGCGAGTCCCTGTCGCCTCAGCAGACATGATCAGCTCCTCTTGGACGACCGACCGTCCAGTTTAGAGCACTCCCGCTTCGACCGCTGCCTCCGGCGCCCAGGGGGTCGCCCAGAGCACCCGGGTCGCTGTTTGGACGGACGTTCGTCTAACGTGTGGGGCGAACGTTCGTCCAACGATCTGTAAGGAAGACCATGCGGAAGTCGGATCTCCCCACGCTTCTCCTCGTGCATGGCGCGTGGCACCGCAAGGAGACGTGGGGGAAGTTGATCAACGAGCTGCCCGGCATCGACGTCAGGACGGTACAGCTGCCCTCCAGCGCCCCTGTCCCGCCCGAGCGGCTCGGCGGCCTCTACGACGACGCGGAGGTCGTTCGCGCCGCAGTGGACGCCATCGGCCGGCCATATGTGGTGGCTGCCCACTCGTATGGTGCGGTCCCCGTGACGCAGGGGCTGCCGGGCGCGGCCAACCTCCGCCGGGTGGTCTCCATCTGCGGATGGCTCCTCGACGTGGGCGAGTCCCTCCTGTCCGTCATCGGCGGCAAGCCCACGGAGTGGATGCCGGAGCAGGAAGGAGGCTGGTACGACATGACCTCTCCCCGGGAGATCTTCTACGCCGACCTGTCCGAGGAGGATGCCGCCGCCGCAGCCGCGACACTCGGCCCGACCTCCGTGGCGTCCATTACCGAGACTGTGACGCAGGCGGTCTGGCGCACCGGTGTCCCCGTCACCGCCATCTACGCGAAAGACGAAGTCATGGCGCCCTTCTTCAAGAACCTCGCCGAACGAGCCGGGGACACAGTGCTCTCCCTGCCTGGTAGTCACTCCCCCTTCCTGTCACGCCCGGCAGAGCTCGCGGCGATCCTCCGCAACGAGCTCGAACAGGCCGCCAAGGAAGCCTGACTCACGCGGCGCGTGCTCTACGACGTTCGGGCCGACGCCGACGCCGACGCCGACGCCGGGCGCGCTGATACCGCCGGTCGGTCGTGAGTCCCCCGCACACCCGTGGTCGTGATAAGCCGGAGAGCTGCGAGAACACCGCCGAGGTGACAGCACCGGTCGACGGTTTCCGCCGGGCGGCGGCCCCCATCCGCCACGTCGCCGCTCAGCGGAACCAGGCATCTGCCGGCGTCGCGGCAGGTCGGCGGTACGCCCCGCCGCTGAGCACCCGGCAGTGCCGGTGGCCGGCCCGGGGGACGCGCCCGACTCGAAAGTGGGCCGCGCCACAAGACTCCTACCTCGGTTTCGCTGCTGGGCGATTGGCGGGTGGGCTGGCTCTTGGTGACCCACTCACTCGCGGCAGGCGAGGGTGTCGCCCACGGGGGGCGAGGGGGGATTGCGGCAAAAGCGAATGCCCTCAGCGTGCCCCGGGGAACGCGGCGGCCTCGACCGCCGCCCCGAGCGGCGTTTTGGGCCCGCTCGCGGCAGTCGGTCATCAGCGGCGCGGCGAGGAAGCCCTGGTAGGCCCGCCGGAACACGACGACTCCGTGGCCTGGGCCTGGATGCACCGGACGAGGTGTTCGGCGAGGTCGGTGTCGAGGGGGATGCCGGTCAGGAGTCGCCGGTAGAGGATGGTGCCGGCCCAGACGTCCTGGACGAGGTCGGTGTCGAGGTCGGCGGGCAGGTCGCCGCGGTCGATGCCGCGGTGCAGGGCGGCGGTGATGTTCTCGCGTTTGCGGTGGAGGAAGGACTGCCGGAAGCGGGCCATGAGCGCCGGGTGGGGGAGGAGGCCGGCGGCGAGGGCGGGGAGTGCGGCGGCCAGGTTCTCGTCGGCGTGGTTGGCGATGGTCATGTCGACGGCGTAGCGCAGTTCGGCTCGCGTGTCGCCGAGGTCGGGGATCTGTTCGGCGCGGAAGATCTCGGCGAGCGCGTCGGTGACGAGCGCCTCCTTGCCCGGCTACCAGCGGTAGATGGTGGACTTGCCGACGCCTGCGGCCGCCGCGACGGCCTCGATGGTCAGCGCCGGGTACCCGTGGCTCGACAGGACACCGCGTGCCGAGGCGAGGATCTTTGAAGCAGAACGCGGCTCGCCGGTGGCGGCCGTGCCTTCGGAAAATTCCAGTCCCATGCCGCAACGATACGTATCGTTTCACTTTGGCGCCAGGGTCTGCTACTGTCGTCCCTGTCGGCGAAACGATACGTATCGTTTCGGAGCTGGTCCTCTTGCTGAAGGAGCTCGTGTCATGAAGGGCTACACCGTTCCCCTGTCTCCCCGTGGTATCGCGAACCTGGCCCCGGCCCCGCCGTGGCACTACGCCGGCACCGCGGTCGGCGTGGAGTTCTTCACCGACCCGCAGGCCGCCGCGGCGACGCTGCCCGAGGGGCTGACCCTGGACCCGGACTCGGCCGGGCGCGGGGTGGCGCTGTTCATCGACTGGCAGTACTCCTCGACGAACCTGGAGTACCTGGAGCCGGCCCGCGCGCAGTACCGGGAGTTCTTCATCACCCTGGACGCCCACTACCAGGGCACCCCGGTGTCCTGGTGCCCGTACATCTACGTCGACAACGACTCGGCCATGGCCCGCGGATGGGTGCAGGGCTTCCCGAAGAAGCTCGGCGCGGTCCACCAGACCCGCGCCTACGCCGTCGGTGGGCCGGGGACGCCGGTGCTGGGGCCGGGCGGTCAGTTCGGGGCCACCGCGTCCTCCGGCGGGCAGCGCACGCCGAGGCCCGGGTCACGCTGGAGCAGCCCGTGCCCGACCCGACCGCTTTGATGGGCCGGCCGCTGGTCAACCTGCGTCACTTCCCCCGGCTGGCCGCCGGGCAGCACGACAAGCCGGCCGTGCACGAACTGGTCATGGCGGTGCTGGACAACGCCGCCGTCGCCGACGCCTGGGCCGGCACCGGCGAGCTGGCGTTCCTGCCCGCCCACGGCGAGGAACTCGCCGACCTGCCCGTCCGCCGCACCGGCCGCGGCTTCCACTTCGACCTCGCCTACACCGTCACCGACCTCAAGACCCTCGCCGACCACAGCAACTGACCACCCCACGCACCCCCATCAACCACCCCCGTCCCCACCCCGGGGCGCCGTGCCTCCCCATCGACGGGAGGGGGCACGGCCCCCGCTCCGCCCGTCTGGAGCCGACGTGCCCATCTACACCTGCACCACCGCCGAGGGAACGCTGACGCCCGCGGTCAAGCGCGAACTGGCCGGGGAGATCACCCGGATCCACGCGGAGATCAACCACGTGCCGCCGGCCTACGTCAACGTGGTCTTCTCCGAACTGCCCCAGGACAGCGTCTACGTCGGGGGCGAGCCCGGCGCCCCCCTGCTCATCGGCGGCTGGGCACGCCGGGGCCATCCCCAGGAGGAGACGACCCGCCTGGCCCTGGAGGTGGCCGCGGCCGCCTCCCGCATCACCGCGATCCCCGAGCAGCGGGTCCTGGTGGTCATCCAGGACAGTCCCGCCCGCTCCGCGGTCGAGGCCGGACACGTCCTGCCCGAACCCGGCCACGAACAGGAATGGATGGAGCAGCACTGACAACGGCACCCGCACACGGCGGCAGTCGACGTCGGCGGTGCGGCCGCAGACATGGCAGGGGAGACGGCGGAAGGCATCCAGAGCCCCGCCCTCGCGCCGGCCGACAGCGAGGCCGGACGGCCGGTGGCCGCCGCACCGGCCCCGGCCTGCCGCGTCCGAGCCGCCGGCGAACGCCCCGCCCCGCGGGCAGCGGACGACCGGCAGCGGGTCCGCACGCGGTGGGTGGAACAGCGCTCGCTCCCGGCCTCGCGGAGACGGTCTCAGGACAGGCGCACCGGCAGGCTGGCGGGACCGTGCATGAGCAGGCTGTCGCGCATGGTGAGCGTGTCGGGCGACACCGCCAACCGCAGTTCGGGGAAGCGTTCGATCAACTTGCCCACGGCGACGAGTGTCTCCATGCGCGCGAGTGGGGCACCGGGGCAGTAGTGGATGCCGTGGCCGAAACCCAGGTGCCGCACGCTGTGGTCCCGGTGGATGTCGAAGCGGTCCGGGTCGTCGAAATGGTCGGCGTCGCGATTGGCGGACATGATCGAGATGAGCAGCGGCTCACCCGCCGGCACGGTGACGCCGCTGAGCGTGATCGGCTCGGCCGCCCATCGCGGGCTGCTGATGTTGACGGGGCTGTCGTAGCGGAGGACCTCTTCGATGGCCGCGGGCAGCAGAGCGGGGTTCGCGCGGACCTGAGCCAGTTGCTGCGGCGCTTGCAGAAGCGCCAGGACCGTGTTGGCGATCAGATAGACCGTGGTGTCGTAGCCCGCCACCAGCAGGAGCGTGGCGTTGTGGAGCAGTTCCGTCTCGGACAGCGTGCCGCCGTCCTCCGCGGCCGCCAGAGCCAGCGCGGAGAGCAGGTCGTCGGCCGGTTCGGCCCGCTTGCCTGCCACCAGTTTCTCCAGGTAGGCGTGGGCCTCCCGCGCCACTTCGGGGTCGTGCTGGGTCCCGTTGAACGCGTCCGCAAAGGTGGCGAATGCCTCCCGGTCCTCCTCGGGTACGCCGAGCAGCTCGGAGATGACCAGCAGCGGGATGGGAAGGGCGAAGGCGGAGACGAGGTCGACCTCGCCCTGTGCCGCCATGCTGTCGAGCAGCTCGTCGGCGAGTTGTTCGATCTTGGGGCGAAGGGGTTCCACGGAGCGCGGGGTGAACGTCTTGTTGACCAGGCGGCGGATGCGGGTGTGGTCCGGCGGGTCGAGGTAGAGGAGGCTGTCGTGACCGTCGCGCGTGTCGAGCTCGGGGACGTTGCGCTGGTCTCGTTTCACCCGGGGATCCGTCAGCAGGCTCATCACCTCGTCGTAACGGGTCACCAGCCAGCCGTCGCCGTGCGCGGATCCCGCGTGCACGTGACCCACCGGGCACCCGGACCTCCGCTGCGCCATCACGCGCTGCGCGTCCTGGACGGCTCGGTCGAGGGGGAAATCGGTCTCGTTCGATGCTGCGGTCATGCGGTGTCTGTCCTTTGCGTGATGGCCACGATGCACGACCCGTGCGTCGAGTGGCCTTGGTGCGACTTTCGAAGCCCGTGTTCGGGTCGGACGTCGTGCGCGCAGAGTGCTGCCGCGGCGCCGACGGACGCGACGACGAGCGTGGTGACGCGCCGAGGGCGCTTCCGGCATGTGCCGAGGGACGCCGGTGGCGTGACGCGGCTGAGGAAGACGGTCCCCGGGACTGAGGCGGTGCGGCCGGACGGGAGCCGGCAACGGGACCGGTGTCGTTCCCGCACCCCACGTCGAGAGTTCGTTTCGTCTGTTCCGCATCCGTGAGGCGACGGCCGGGCGGCGGACCGGGTTCCGGGGCCGGGCGCGTCCGCTGCCCCGGCGCCGGTCCTCAAAGGCGGCATTCCGCGAGGGCGCCGCGGCGCAGCTCCTTGCGGGGGGACGTGCACAATTGGGGGATGACTGCTGCCCGGAACCTGGAGACCGTCGAGCCGGAGGCTGTGCACTTCCGTCGCACCGACGCGCGACGCAACCACGAGCGGGTCTTCGCGGCTGCCCTGGAGATCTTCGGTGAACGGGGGCTCCAGGCCACGGTGCCGCAGGTGGCGGAGCGCGCCGGGGTCGGCAAGGCCACGGTGTACCGCAGCTACCCCACCAGGGACGACCTGGTGGAGGCCGTGGTCCGGCACCGGTTCGCCGTGTACGAGCAGTCCCAGGGCGCGCGCGTCCCCACCGCGGACGCGTACGCCGAGTTCAAAGGACAGGTCCTCGCCCTCATGCACGCCCTGGCCGGCGACCGGCTGCTCGCCGACGTCCTGGCCGACCCGCAGTCGCCCGCCGCGGCCACCCTGCTGGAGCGTCTGTCCACGGCCATGGAAGCGGCGAAGGAGTCGGGGAAGATCCGTTCCGACGCCGACGTCCGCGACCTGCGGACCATGCTGTGCGGCCCGGTCCTCCAGCTCATGCGGATCTCGGAGCAGGAGCCGGCGCGCTGGCAGCGCTACGGCGAGCTCTTCCTGCAAGCCATACGTCCCTGACGCGACGGCGCGGTCGGCGTCGGCCGCGGTCCGTCCATGCCGGAACCCGGGGGTCCGCGGTGCGTACGGGGCTCCGTGGCGCCCGCCGGCGGTGACGACGGTGACGCCGGTCGTGAACTGCCCGAAGACGGCCCGCTCCGCGGCGCACGGTCGGACCGTGGGGGCGGCGCTGCTCGTGGAGCGGGCCACGGCGATGTCCTCCCTGGTACGGAGTGTGCTCGGTGCGGCGGGACGGCCCTGCCGGTCTCAGACCATGGGGCGGGAGACCGGCCGGACGCCCGCCCCCGTCGCGGGTGCCCCGCGTCGGCCGCGGAACGCCCACAGCCCGTGTGCCGGGCGTTCAGATGCCGGAGGGCAGGACCCAGTTGCGGCGCTCGTAGACCACCTCGAAGCCCATCCGGAGCATGTTGTGCAAGCGAGGTGTTGTGTTCCCCCGGGGCCTCGGCGCCGGTCTCGGACACCAGCCAGCGGCAGCCGGCCGCCTTGGCTGCCTGGGCGCGCGCCGCGAGCAGTGCGGTCTGGCCCCCGCGTCCTCGTGCTTGCGGGGCCGTGAAGTCGGCGTAGCAGTGGGCCGTCTCGACTCCGAGGAACATGATGGCGCCGCCGACGATCTCCTCACCGTCCCAGTTCGGCCCGGAACGCCGTCGGCGCCCCGTCGACGACCAGGTCGTACAGCGAATCAGCTTCCGACCGATCGGCCATGGCGGGAGTCACGCTCATCGAAGAACCACCTTGGATCGCGCGAGAGCGGCTGAATGGTCGCCAGGCCCCCGCAGATAGCGGCTTGGCGGACGCGGCAGCACCGGCGCATCCGTTTTCTCGCCGCTGGATTTAGATTCTCCATCCTGCCGTATGAGGGCAAAGAATTCCGCAAGCAAGATCATTGGATGGGCAAAGCCGCCGGCGTGCCGGCTGCGAGGGCGCCCCGGCTCGGGGAGGCGGCCGCAAGCGCCCGTACGTGCGGCGTGTCACTTCGGGCCGAAGGCCCGGGTGGCGGTCTGGTCGACGCCGCCGCCAGCGTCCCGCTGGTCTTCGGCGGTATGCCGCCTGGCCGGGGGATGTCCGGTCGCTGCCGGTCGCGTGCGAGCACGGCGCGGAGTCCCCGCATGGACGGCTTCCCGATACCGAAAACGAAGAATCGGGCATGTGAGCTATGGGTGATGATCACCGTTCGGCCGGTTGAGGTCCCTTACGTGTCGCCATACTCCTGAAAGGGACGCTCCGGTCGGGGCGTTGGGGACGGGCGATACGGGGTGGGCGTGACCGAGCGCGGTAGGACCGACCTTGGCGCTTTGGGCGAGACGGGGCCGGGTGCGACGGACCACGGCGTTCCGCGCGCACGCGCGGCGGCCGAGGACCGGCCGGGCAGGCGACAGCACGGCGACGGACAGCGGCAGGCCGGCCGGCCGGCACGTGCGGTACCGCGGCACGTGGCCTGCGTGATGGACGGCAACGGCCGCTGGGCGCAACGGCGTTCTCTTCCCCGCACGGCAGGCCACCGGGCCGCGGAGACCACCGTCATCGACGTCATCGAGGCGGCCCGGGCCGCCGGCGTCGAGTGGCTGAGCCTGTACGCCTTCTCCACCGAGAACTGGAACCGCCCCGGCTCCGAGGTCGACTACCTGATGCGCCTGGTCCGCCGGGTCGTGCGCAAGCACGCGCCGCTGCTGCTCGCCCGCGGCATCCGCTGCCGCTTCCTCGGGGCCGCCGACCCGCGCATCCCCCGTGGACTGGCCCGGGATCTCGACGACGTGTCGGCTCTGACCGCCGACAACCGCAGGATGACGCTGACCGTCGCCTTCGACCACGGCGGGCGCCGGGACATCGTCGAGGCCGCGAGGTCGCTGATCCGCAGCCGAACGCCCGCCGACGAGGTGACCGAGAGGCTCTTCGCGGACCACCTGCCGTTCCCCGACACTCCCGACGTGGATCTGGTCATCCGCACCTCCGGCGAGCAACGCATCTCCAACTTCATGCTCTGGCAGGTCGCCTACGCCGAGTGGGTCTTCCCCGAGGTGCTCTGGCCGGACTTCCGGGCCCCCGACTTCCTCGCCTGCCTGCACGCCTACCAGCACCGCGACCGCCGCTTCGGCGGCGTACCGCCCCGCACGATCGGAGATCCGCCATGACGACCGGACCCACGGGAACGGCCGACGAACAGCCCCTGCTCGGCCCGCAGTCGCGGTTCAGCGCCTTCTTCGACGACCCGCGCTGGGCGCTCGCCATGATCCGCGCCACCGTGCTGGAGGCCGCTCACCCGCAGATCGGCGCCGCCCTCCTCGACAACTCCACCTTCACCACCCACCCCTGGCGCCGGCTGCGCAACACCTTCCTCAGCATGCGGCGCATGTTCGACGCCGATCCGGCGGTGCGCGAACGGGAGGCCGCCCGGCTCAACCGGCTGCACTCCCGCATGAGCGGCGCCGACTCCCGCGGGCGCGCCTACGACGCGATGGACCGCCAGGCCCGCGCCTGGGTGGTCGCCACCCTCTTCGAGAGCGCGGTCACCATGTGCCGGCTGAGCGGCCAGCCGCTCGACCAGGACACGATGGAGGGGATGTACGCGGAGTACCGCGCGTACCTCGCCGCGCTCGACGGCGACGCCGGGGAACTTCCCGAGGAACTGCACGACTTCTGGCGGTACTTCGACACCGTCGTCGAGAACGAGCTGGAGAACACCGAGGCGGCCCGCGTCATCCTCTACCGGCTCTTCGACCACCTGCCCGCTCCGGCACTGCTCAAGGGCATGCCGACACTGTGGGCGGCCGGCCGGGCCGTCGCCGGACCGCTTCTCGGCACGATCACCGTCGCCTCGCTCCCCGAGTCGTACCGGCGCCGGGCCGGCCTGCCCGAGATGCCCGGCGCCCAGGCCCTGATGCAGGGCGCCTACCTCGCCGCCGGACTCGGCCGCTTCCTGCCCGAGGGCCTGATCAGCGCCGAAGGCATCATCGAAGTCCTGTCCCTGTCACCCGGCAGCGACGACCCCCGCGCCCGGACCGTGGCCGCTGTGCGTGCCCGCATGAAGCGGGCATCGGCCCTGCTGCGCCTCCTGACACCACTGGGCGGCGACGCCGGCCCCGCACCGGACCCGGCGCCTTCGCCGGACACAGGGCAGAGCCGGCGGTCGGCGGAGCAGTTCTTCCGCCAGGTGCTGGACCAGACCGGCGACGGCCACCTCGACTGGCCCGACCTTGCCGCCATGGCCCGCGAACTGGCCACCCGCCTCGACCTGGACGAACCCGAGGAGACCCGGCTCTACGACGCCTTCGCCGCCTGGTGGCGCGAACTCCAGGCCGCCCTCGACACCGACGGCGACGGCCGCGTCAGCGTCGGCGAGTACGCCGCCGCCGTCCCCTCCCTCGCCGGACCGGCGCTCATCCGTGTCGCGGAGGTCCTCTTCGACGTCACCGACAAGGACGGCAGCGGAGCCATCGACGCCGACGAGTACCGCGCACTCTTCCGCACCGCCTTCCACCGCGACCTGACCACCACCGACGGCGCCTACGGCCGGAGCGCCTTCGTGGGCGACTTCCTCTCCTTCATGTCGGGCCGCCGCGCAAGCACCCCCTACGACCCCCTCCTGGCCGACGCCTGACGAACTCGTGCATCGCGAGCGGCGGGGCTGCTCGACGCCACGGCCCGCCATGGACCGGCTGCTCCGGCAGCGCGGCCTGATACCAGCGCGCACGCCGCGACCGCCACGCCATGATGGGGCGCCCAGGAGGCCCGAGCCGCCGCATGCCGGGACATCGACACGGCGGTCGACGTCGACTCCCGGGCCCTGAGGCCCGGGAGGACGTCACAACGACGCGGCCAGAGTCACAGCCGCGGCCACGGCCACAGGCAGCAGCACGATGGGGGTGATCGCTGCGCCGCGGGTGGCGCTGTCGCTGTACTCGCCCTTCTTGGCATGGAAGCTGATCGCACCGATGAGCACCACGACCGTTCCGGCCGCGGCGGCGATCCCCAGCGGCTGCCACCAGATGCCGACGCCCAGCCCGACAGCTGCGGCTACCTCGGCGAGTCCCACGAAGCGGACCAGACCGGAGCTGAGCCCCTTTTGGATCAGGCCGTCCGGGACAGCGCCCTTGAGCTGCACCTTGGGAGCGCCGGCGGCGAGGAAGACGAGGGCGAGCAGAACGCTGAGGATGACAGCGGCTATGTACACGATGGATTCCTGATCGAGAACGAGTGACGGCGGGACGGCGGGACGGCGCGAGGAGGAGCCCCCGCCGACGCGCTCCGCGGAGCGCGTCGGCCCGCGAGCACCGCTTGCGGGCAAGGCTGACCGTGACGCAGGCGAACGGCGATCCGGGAGAGCGCGACGCGGTTCTGCCGGGCCCGGGCCGGGCATGACGAGTCCGACTCGCGATGTCGCGTCCGGCCTCCCCGGCCAGGTGGCGGAGCGACCCCACCGAGGGGCGAACCCCTCGTACGCCATCAAAGCATTACTTGATACGTCAAGCAAATCCTGGATCGGGCGGCAGCGCGCGGCCGCCGCGCGGCTCCCCGGTCACACGATCCCCGGGGCCCGCAGGCGTTCTGCGTCAAGGCCGGACCGGCGTGATCTTCCGGCGCGGGTCGCGGCCGCCGCGCGGCCCGTGGTCGGGCGGAGGCGCGGCGCACGTACAGGGGCGGAGCCGCGCCGGTGCGCGGTGACCACCGCCGTCGTTCCCCGCGAGGTCTGCGAGTGTCGAGACGGCGAACCGGCCGGCGGTGACGTGGCGACCGGGGTCTTCGGGCCCGGAATTTTGGCCTCTCCATCGGCTCACGTCAAGTCCCGTGTTGTCGGAACGTGACCCGGGCGCTGCGGCCAGGCCTACTGGAGATGCGGGCCTCGCGGGACTGGACATACCGGCAGGCCCAGCCCGAAGGAACTTCCCGCTCAGGCGTTCCCGTCGCCGGCCCGGATGTTCCTCCGGCATTCCCTTTCCCTCCCCCCTCCAAGGAGTTACGTCATGTTTCACAAAACTCAGGGTTCAGGTCAGGTCCGTCCGGCGCGCCGTGGACTGCGAGCGGTGGTGCTGTTCGCGTCGGCTGGCGTGATCTCCGGGGCCATCGCTCTGCCGGCCTCGGCGGCGACGGTGGACATGAGCAGGAGCACCACCGCCGCGGCAGGTGTGGTGAGCGACGGTGGAAAGGGCGGCGAGGGCGGCGCGGGCGGCAGCAGCGTCTTCGGCCCCGGCGGGTCCGGCGGCTCCGGCGGTTCCGGCGGCGGCAGCGTCTTCGGCAACGCGGGGTCCGGCGGGTCCGGCGGGGCCGGTGGCGGCAGTGTGTTCGGTCCCGGCGGTGGCGGCGGTGGCGGTGGCGGTGGCGGCGAAAGCGTCTTCGGCAACGGGGGCAGGGGCGGCAACGGCGGGTCCGGCGGCGGCAGCGTCTTCGGCAACGCCGGCAACGGCGGCAGCGCGGGCTCCGGCGGGGACAGCGTCTTCGGCGCCGGCGGTGGCGGCGGCAACGGAGGCTTCGGCGGGAACAGCGTCTTCGGCGACGGCGGCGACGGCGGAAAGGCCGGCGGCGGTGGCGGTAGCGTCTTCGGACCGGGCGGCCCCGGCGGTGTCGGTGGCCCCGGCGGGATCAGTTTCTTCTGAGCACCCGTTGACGATCTTGGACGCCTCTTGAAGGACGGCCCCCGCCGCCACGGCACGGGGGCCCGAGGTGCGCCGCCCGCTGCCGCACAAGGGCCGCCCGGCCCGCGCGGTCGTCGTGTGCCGGGAACGACGCGAGACAGCGCGGTCGGCGGCAGGCTGCCGCCCCGGGCGGGTGCGCCGTCGCGTCGGCACGTGGTACAGGTCGCCGGGTTAGACTCGCGCCCCGGACGCGGAAGGAGCGGACACGTGAGCGCGACACCCATACGGTTCGGCATCGTGGGCACTGGCTGGCGGGCCGAGTTCTTCGCCCGGCTGGCGAGGGCACTGCCCGAACGGCTGGCGGTGGCCGGCGTGGTGACGCGCTCAGCCGAACGAGCCGCCCGGGTGGAGACGGAGTGGGGGGTTCCCGCCTTCCGGACGGTCGGTGAACTGTGCGACAGGAAGCCGGAGTTCGTGATCCCGTCGGTGCCGTGGGAGGTGACGCCCCAGGTCGTGCGGGAACTCGTCGGGCACGAGGTGCCCGTCCTCGCGGAGACACCGCCGGCGCCCGACGTGAACGGGCTTCGCAACCTGTGGGATGCCGTGGGAGGCGCGACGCGCGCCGGGGGCGGAGGACTCGTCCAGGTCGCGGAGCAGTACACACGGATGCCCGGCCACGCCGCTCGGATCGCCCTCGTACAAGAAGGGGTGATCGGCGAGGTCACGTCCGTCCAGGTGTCCTCGACCCACATGTATCACGCGATGTCGCTGATCCGGCACACGCTGGATGTCGGTTGCGGGCCCGTGACGGTGACGGCCCGCGCCTTCACCGCCCCGCTCGCCGACCCGCTGTCCCCCGGCGGTTGGTCGGACGACCTCACGCCCAAGGACGCCGTCACCACTCTCGCTCTCCTGGACTTCGGCGGGGCCCGCACGGGCCTGTACGACTTCACGGACAACCAGTGGTGGAATCCGCTGCGCGCCCGCCGGATCGTGGTGCGCGGCTCGCTCGGCGAGATCGTGGACGACACGGTGGTGCGGATGGCCGATCCGCGCACACCGGTGGAGTCCCCGCTGGTGCGTCGCCGCACCGGCACCGACCTCAACCTCGAAGGGGCGGAGATGCACCACATCTCGTTCGACGGACGGGTTGTGTGGCGCAACGACTATCTGGGCGCGAGCCTGTCCGAGGACGACCTCGCCGTGGTGGACCTGCTGTGCCGTACGGGCGCATGGGTCCGGGACGCCGGCCCGGAACCGTATCCGCTGGCCGAGGGCTGCCAGGACCATCTGCTCGCCTTGGCCGTCGACGAGTCGGCGCTGACGGGGGCGCCGGTGACGACCGCGGTGGAGGCCTGGGCGGCCCGCTGATCCCACCGGTCGCCCGGCTCTGTTCGCGCCCGCCCCCGGCGCTGAGCCGATGCCTCGGTCCGGCCGCCTCGGCGCACCGGCCGGTTCGGGGCCCCATGGGGCGGGGCCCCGGACCGGTGGCGGGCGACCTCGACCGTCCGAGCCGCGGAAGCAGGCCCAGACCCGGGTGTCGATCAGCTGGTGCGGGGCACCGCCTCGTCGATCGGCGCAGAGGTCCTGCGGTGGCGACCGGTGAGGGCACATGCCCGCGGCTCATCGATGCCGTGCCGTCAGCGGCTGCTCGCGGTGCTGATGTCGGCGATGCGGTCGTATCGCTCCAGCAGCACGAAGAGCCTGGTCCTCTGCGTCGTCCCCTCGCTGCCGAAGGTCAGTGTGACGATGACCTCGTGGCCGTTGCCGACAGCGCCGTTGTCGGTCACCGTCCAGCGCGCCGGCACGTTCTGGGCACGCAGGACGCCGTCCGTCCCGTTCTCCTCCTCCCAGGCCGTCAGCCGCTGGGCGAAGTCGACCGTCAGGTAGTGCGTGCGAAGCACCGTGGCCAGGGCGGCGTCCGGGTCCTCGTAGTCGCCCTTCGCGTCGATGTACGCGCCGTAGAAGTCGGCGACCCGGGTCATCGCTTGGCCGGGCGTGCCGCTGACCGACCGCGGCGCGACGGCGGCTGCCTTGCCGGGGGCAGGGACGGACGCCCGTGCCGACGCGGTGAGCCCCAGCGGGAGGGCCACGGCGGCGACCAGCCCGGCGATCAAAGCGGTGCGGCGGACGTGCTTGCGGGCGGTCGTGTTGCTGTTCATCGGTGAGCTCCCCCGATTCGATGGGTTCGGATGTGCGTCGCAGTGCGGGCGGCCTCCTCGACCCTCGTGGTGCGGGGCGGCTCCGGCGACACCACGAGCGTCGGCGGCAGCACCGTCCGGGCACAACGGACGGCGCACCATCCGCAACGGTGGAACCGTCCCAGGCCTGTTGACCTCTCCTTACAGGGAGTGCCTGGGATGCCGTCCTGGGGCGCGTGGCGGGGAGGGGAAGCGGTGCCGGCCCAGGACGAGGTGGAGGAATTCGCGGCGCTGCTGCGGCAGCTGAAGGCCCGCACGGGCCGCAGTTACGCGGCACTCGCCCGCCGCCTCGACATGAACGCCTCGACGCTTCACCGGTACTGCGCGGGGGACGCCGTACCGCTCGGCTTCGCACCTGTGGAACGGTTCGCCGCGATGTGCCAGGCCAGTACGGCCGAACGGATCGAGCTGCACCGGCGGTGGGTCCTGGCGGTGGCGGCACGGCAACGGTCCCGGACTGCGGCCACGTCCTTGCCGGAAGACGCCGGAGCCCGCCAGGCCGGCGGCGAGGCCCTCTCGGCCGGTGGGGCGGCCGAACCTGCTCCCGCGGCAGCCGCCGGCCCGCTGCCTGCGGCAGCCGCCGACCCGGCGCCCGTGGCAGCGTCACGCCCCGCCGCGCGACAGCCCTGGCCCTGGCGCCGCATGGCGGTCACCGCAGCCGCCGTGACCGCACTGATCGCCGCCCTGGTCAGCCTGTCCGCCCTGCCGTCCGGGCTCCCCTGGACCACCGGTGACAACCAGGCGTCCGGCACGGCCACCGCGAAGACCGCGGGCGCACGGCAGACCTCCACGACACCGTCCGTACCCGCCTCCGCCACGCGGCGCCGATCGACCGGTGCGCCCTCGCCGGAGGCGCCCGCTGCTGCGGGTGACCCTTCGCCGGGCCCGTCCACGAACCCCTCCGCCACGGCCGTGCCCGCCGCCCCGCCCCTCACCTGGACCGCCGACTCCCAGCTCTGGGAACTCGGTTGCCAGCACGACTACGTCATCGACAAGGCGCCCGGGCAGGTGCCGCCACCCCCGGCCCCACAAGACGCCGCCCCATGGGCACGTACACAAGGCGCGGTGCACGGCGGCCACACACTCGTGGGCATTTCCGTGCAGGGGCGCACCGAGGCGGCCGTCGTCCTGGAAGCGCTGCGGGTCCGCGTCGTGGGACGGGCCGACCCGGTGAAGGGCACCGTCTATTCCACAGGCCAGGGCTGTGGCAGCGACATCACCCCCCGCTCGTTCGCCGTGGACCTGGACATGCGCCGGCCGATCGCCCACCCGGTCCAGGGAAGTGAGCACGAAGCGAGCACCCCGGCAATGCGCATGCCCTACCGGGTGTCCTCGAAGGACCCGGAGGTACTGCTGGTCGACGCCCGAACCGCCGCGTGCGACTGCCGCTGGTACCTGGAACTCGACTGGTCCTCGCAAGGCCGCACCGGCACCGAACGCATCGACGACCACGGCCATGCGTTCCGCACCAGCGGCATCGGGGGCCTGCCGCGCTACTGGTACGCGCGCGACGGTTGGACCCCCCTCACCGATTGAGCAGGCCCGACCGCCCACCGGCCCGCTCGCGCCCGAGCCAGGACCACGTCGCCGTCCCGCGTGCAAGGGCTTGCGCGCACCCTCTCAGAGAGCAGGCGGGTACCTGGCCGAAGGCAGGACAGCCCGGAGGCAGCGGCACCCGGACGGCACCAGGCCAACGGGCGCGACGCTACCGGAACAAGGCCGGGCAGGCTGGCGCGCACACGGTCAGGAACTCGTCGGCGTCAGGTCCTGCAAGCCCACCACCCGCAGCAACCGCAAGCGCTCGTACGACTCCGTGCCCGGGCGGGCCGTGTGGATGACGAGCTGCTGGTTGTGGTCGGAGGTGACGAGGATCTCGCAGTCGAGTTCGAGGATGCCGATCGCCGGGTGCCGGAAGCGTTTCGTGGCGGCGCGACGTACGGCGACCTCGTGTTCGTCCCAGAGGTCGGCGAACTCCTTGCTGGCGGCGCACAGTTCTGCGACGAGGGAGGCAGGTTCAAGGTCCGTGGGGCGGGCCGAGGCCACCGCTCGCAGACCGGCGACCTGCTCGCGGGCACGCTCCGGGCGGTCCTCGGGCGGGAACAGCTCCTGGGTCGCCGGGTCCAGGAAGAAACGGCGGATCATGTTGCGTTCTCGGGGCGGACGGGCGAGGACGTCTCCGCTCAGCGCCCGCGACAGCGCGTTCTGGGCCAGGACCTCGCCGCAGTCGGTCACCACCATCGCCGGGGTGTCGTGCAGACGGTCCAGCACCAGGAGCAGGCCCGGGCGCACGTGCGTGCTGGTCGCCTCCCGGCGCGGCGGCTCTTCACCGGTGAGGTGGAAGAGGTGGTCGCGTTCGTCCTCCGTCAGGCGCAGGGCGCGGGCCAGCGCGGTGAGCATCTGGCGGGACGGGCGCGGGCCCCGGGACTGTTCCAGCCGCGTGTAGTAGTCCACGGACATGCCGGCCAGCTGGGCGACCTCCTCGCGGCGCAGCCCCGGCGTACGGCGGCGGGCGCCTGCCGTGAGACCCACGTCGGAGGGGTCCAGGCGGGCGCGGGCGCGGCGCAGGAAGTCGGCGAGTTCGGGTCGGTTCACCTCTCCAGGGTGCGGGACGCCGTCCGGCTCATCCAGGGACTCCCGATCCCCTGATCGAAAGGTCTCTCCCGGTCGCTTCCGCATCCGCCGAGGGTGGTCGTCGACGACAGGTGACACAGTGCGTGAGGAGCACATCATGCTGACCTTGGTGACCGGCACGACGGGACAGGTTGGACGCCGCTTCGTGCCGAGGCTGCTGGCCCAGCGACAGCCGGGCGAGCAGGTGCGAGTCCTGGTGCGGTACGCCGCCCGCGGCGAGCGCTTCGCGGAGCTGGGCGCCCAGCTCGCCGTAGGGGACATGCGCGACGAGGAGACCCTCGGCAAGGCGCTCGCCGGCGTGGACGCCGTCGTGAACGTCGCCGCCTCCTTCCGCGGGGTACCGGACGAGGAGGCGTGGGCCGTCAACCGGGACGCCGCGGTGGCTCTGGGCCGCGCCGCGCAGGCCGCCGGCGTGCAGCGGTTCGTGCAGGTCAGCACGAACAATGTGTACGGCGTCGGGCGGGGCCGCCCGCTGACCGAGGAGGACGAGAGCCGGCCGGGCGGCGCGATGTGGGGCGCCTACCCCGCGTCCAAGGCCGAGGCCGAGCGCGAACTGCTCGCACTCGAGGACCTGGACGTACGCATCGGGCGGCTCCCCTTCGTCTACGGCGAGGGCGACCCGCACCTCGCCAACGTCCTGACCTGGGCCGCCCGTTGGGCACCGCACCAGCGCCTGCAGATGGCCCACCACGCGGACGTCGCCCAGGGACTGATGCGTCTGCTGTACGCGCCGGGTATCGCCGGCCGGATCTACAACATCGCCGATGACGCTCCCGTCACGACGGTCGAGCTGTACCAGCTCAACGGCGTCGACGTGCCCGCCGCGATCCACGAGCTTGCGGACCCCGACCCGTGGTTCGGGATCACGTCCAACCAGCGGATCCGCCGGGAACTCGGCTTCCGGCCGATCTACCCGAGCGTCTGGACGGCACGGGATGCCGGAGCCCTGTGACGGCCACTGAGCCGGGCTCCTGCCACGGGACGCGGAGGCGGTGGCATCGACTCCGCTCCGCCTGCCGCTGGTGACAGACGGCGCGCGGTATCGGTGACGACCACGGAGCTGATTCCCACCTGAGCCGGCGGCTGCGCGGGGTAACGTTCGCCGATGCCGCTCCCGGCTCCACTGCCCTCGGAGCGGCCCGGCCGGAGCCGTCTTCCGGCGCTTCGGCCGCGACCGGATGCAGACCCTCACCGACGCGGGCGGCACCCCCCGCAAGGACGCCGCCCACGCCGCGCCCGGCACCAGGCCGAGCAGCAACGCGAGGCCGAGCGCCAGGGCCAGGCGCCCGATCTGCTCGGACTGGGGGGGCGAAGTTCCCCGACGGCCGCCGGGGAGCCGCCCGAGACCACCCCGATCCCACCACGCATCGGCATCCTGTGCTGTGCGAGGACCGCCGGCGGTCGTGCACGAGGGCCCACCGGCGGTTCACCCCCTGGGGTTTACGACCACAACAGGGAGGAATCACTCAGAAGGTACTAGATGGGACATCTGTGATGCATGGGCCCAAAGTGCTGCGGATGACCCCACATGTGTGTCCAATGACGCACCGAACGAGAAGGTCGCCGATCATGACAGCAGAAGCCCCCGAGCGCACCCTGGGTGCGATGGCGCATGGTGAGTGGCCAGTCTTCGAGCAGATCGCGCGCATGAACATCGAGACGCTGCCGAACTCTGGCCTCGACGAACGTACGTACCACCTTGTCCGGCTCGCTGCGCTCGTAGCGATGGATGCGGCCCCGGCTTCGTACGTGGCGAATCTCAGCGTGGCGAAGGAGGCCGGACTGACCGTCGAGGATGCCAAGGCCGTGTGTGTGGCCATCGCGCCGATCGTCGGCAGTGCGCGAGTGGTGGACGCGGCAGGCAGCGTGCTGCGCGCACTCGGCTTCGCCGACCTCGTGAGCGAGACGGAGATCTGACACCGGCGGCAGCCGGCAGAGGGACGGCGCCGTGGAGGCCTCGGGTGCGATGCTCGGGGCCTCGCCCCTCGGCGCCTGCTCATCCGACCTCGGACGCCCCCGCGTTGTCGTGGGGTGCCGGGTGCTGACCGTGATGAGCTCCGGCATGCAAGAGGAGAAGCGACATGACTGGTCATGTGAACCTGGCCTACGACTATCCACTGCTCGGCGCTTTCTGGACCATGCTGTGGGTCTTCCTGTGGGTCGTATGGATCTTCCTTCTCGTCCGGATCTGGATGGACATCTTCCGTGACGACTCCTTGAACGGGTGGGCCAAGGCGGGGTGGTCCATTTTCGTGCTTGTTCTGCCCTTCCTCGGCGTCTTCGCGTATCTCATCGCCCGCGGCAAGGGCATGGGTCTTCGTGAGGCGGAGCAGGCGAAGGCCAAGCAGCAGGCCTTCGACAGCTACATCCGCGAGACCGCCGGCGCCGCCAAGCCGAGCACGATGGACGAACTCGCGAGGCTCTCCGAGATCAGGGCCCAGGGCGACCTCACGGACGAGGAATTCCGGCGTGCCAAGGAGAAGATCCTGCGCTGAGCGACTCGGGTTGGACGGAAGCAGATTCCGGCGGCTCGGGGGCGGTCCGGCGGGACATCCGTTTTCCGCTGCACCGAATCAGGTATATGTCTGCTTCATGGTGACCGGAGGGGTCGCGCGGACAAGCCGTGACGCACACCGGAGGCTCTGGAGGTGTAAGCGGTGAGGCGATGGCGGGCTCTGATCATCCTCGGTACCGCGCAGTTCCTGATGGTTCTCGACACCTCCGTCATGAACGTCTCGATCAGCCAGTTGGTGGAGGACTTCGACACCGACGTCACCTCGATCCAGGCCGTCATCACCCTCTACACCCTGGTCATGGCAGCCCTCATGATCACGGGCGGGAAACTCGGGGACATGCTCGGACGCCGCAGGGTGTTCGGCGTCGGCCTGATCGTGTATGCCACGGGCTCCGCCCTCACGGCTGTGGCCCCGGTCCTGTGGGTGCTCACCGTCGGCTGGTCCGTGATCGAGGGACTCGGCGCGGCGCTCGTCCTTCCGGCACTTGCCGCCCTCGTGGCCGGAACATACCAGGGCCGGGACCGGGCCGTCGCCTACGGGGTCGTGGGCGGCCTGGCCGGAGCCGGTATCGCAGTCGGGCCTTTGGTCGGCGGCTGGGTCACCACCTACCTGACCTGGCGTCTGGTCTTCGCGGCCGAGGTCGTGCTGGTGGCGGCCATCCTCTGGGGAATGCGCTGGATCGAGGAACAACCCCACCGCGGCTCCAGACCGCATCTCGACAAGGTCGGGGCCGTGCTGTCCACCGTCGGCCTGGCCTTGGTGGTGCTGGGCGTCCTGCAAAGCAGCAACTGGGGTTGGTTGCGGCCCCGCAACTCCCCCGTGACCGTCTTCGGCTTCTCCCTCACCGTCTTCGTCATCGCTGCCGGCGCCGTCGTGCTGTGGTTGTTCCGGTGGTGGGAGCGACAGCGGGAGGCACATGAGCATGAGCCCCTCGTGCGCTTCTCGTTGTTCGGCGTGCCCGCTCTGCGGGCCGGTCTTGCCGCGTTGCTCAGTCAGAACCTCGTCCTGCTGGGCCTGTTTTTCGTCATCCCTCTGTACCTTCAGATCGTCCAGGGACTCAGCGCCTTCGAGACCGGGCTGCGGCTGCTACCCGTGTCGATCAGCATGCTCGTGGTCTCCATGAGCGGCCCCCTGCTCGGCAGGATCGCCTCGCCCCGCACGGTGGTCCGTACTGCTCTGCTGGTTCTCATCGCGGCGATTCTCTGGCTGCTGGCCACCATCACCCCATCCCTCAAAGACCTTTCGTTCGCATGGGCGATGGCCTTGCTCGGCACGGGTATGGGCCTGCTCGCCTCCCAGCTCGGCAACGTCGTCCAATCCAGCGTCGGCGAGTCGGAGCGCAGCGAGGTCGGCGGTCTGCAGTACACCGCTCAGAACCTGGGTTCCTCCCTGGGAACCGCCCTCATCGGCTCGCTTCTCATCGGGTCACTCGTGCACGTGTTCACTGCGCGGATCGAAGGCAACCCGGAGATCTCCAGCGCGGCACGTCAGCAGGTCGGCATCACCATCGAGACGGGCGTCAGCTTCGTCGGCACCGACCAGGTGCGAGCCGCGGCAGAGCGCACCGGTCTGGCCAAGCCTGAGATCGACGCTCTCGTGGCCGAGTACGCCGACGCGCAGCTCGGCAGCCTCAAAGCCGCCGTCCTCGCCACCGCCGGCATCGCGCTCGCCGGTTTCCCGTCCACCCGTCACCTGCCGACGGACCGGCTTGGCAAGCCCTCAGCTGCCTGAGCTCGACGCTCACCCTCGCGGGTCACCCGTCCTGCGGACTTTCCCCGGGGCAGCGGGAACGGCCGTTCTCCACGCTTCGAGAGGTCGACTCACGAAGTACAGGAGAGCGGCCGCTGCCCATGCGTTTGCCCGTCGATGTGCCGGGACGTGAAGCGTCGGGGTCGCTCTCCTGGACGCGGTCCGGCTGGGCCGGGCGGACGACGCCCCCCAGGTCATCGGCCGGCCGACTCCAGGAATTCGCCGACCGGTCGGCTCCGCGGCCGCACCGAAACCCACACGGGACGGCCCTGGACGACCGCCTGGCTCCGAGAACGGGCACGGCGCCACGCACCACGACGTCGGAAAGACCGCCGAACGCGCCGAGCCGGCCAAAGAACGCAAGCAGCTCGATGGTGGACCTGCCGGACGGTACCGGCCGTTGCCGGATGTACGTCATCGCGGAAAGGGAGTAGGCGGCATCTCGAGGCGGGAGCCTTTGACGTCGTCATCACGGGGTCTTGTGTCAGCTGGTGCTTTGGTGATCTGAGTGACGGTCACGGTCACACGGAGGGCGTTTGCGGTGTCGTGAGGTGCAAGGAGAGGGGCCAGGGAGGTACGGGCCCGGTCGTGGACCGTGCGGGCGACGTCAACGGCTCGGTGCCCCTTGGCGAGAACGCAACGTATCTCCACCTGCCAGACGGAGTGGTCCGGGTCATGGTGGACGAGGACCCCTGACGAGGGTGAGGTGATGCCGTCGTCCGTGGTTCCCGGGATCGCGCGTGAGGCGGCATGGGCGAGACGGCTCGCGAGGCTGGGCTGTAGGGCGAGGACGCCGTTGACGGCCAGTGCGGCCTCAGCGGTGGCGTGGCGAATGCGTGCAGGGCTGCAGGCGGTCATGGGTTCTCGTCCGATGCATGGTGGGCGGGGCCCGGGAAGTACGGCGTTTCGGGCGTGGGGGCAACCTCGATCACCTTGATGTCGATGGATGCCAGCACCAGCCCCAGTTCGTGGTCGGCGGCTTCTGCTACCGCACGGCGTACGTGTTCGGCCGTCTCCGGAAGAGGGCGGTTCAAACCGGCGGCTATGGTCATGTTCGCGTGCACGCCTTCTCCTGGTTCGGCAGGGGCGAGGTGGCAACTGGCTGTGGTGACGCCGGGAACCTGATCTGCTGCGCGCCGCAGAGCGGCGGCGGCGGTCTGCTCCGCGATCTGCAGAGTGCGTGTGGGGTCGTCGAGGCGAAGCAGGGGTCCTCGTCGCACTTCGTCACGAACGATGTCCATGATGCGGGAGACGAGTCTGTGAGTGCTGGGTGGTTCCTGGTCTCGTAGCGCTCTGGTCGCCTGGTCCAATGCCGCGAGCCCTTCGATCGCGTCGCGGCAGTAAGGGCAGCCGGCGATGTGGGGATCGGCGGGGTGGCTGGTGTCCCTGGCCTGCTCCCAGGCGTGGCGGAGGGTTCGCCCACACGTGAGCACCTCGTCACCGGTGCGCAGCCGGACCTCGTCGAGAGCCGAGTTCTCTGCCGGCTCTTGCGGCGGCGGGGGAGGCTGGTCGTCTACTGCCATGGGCCCAGCGCCTCCTTCAGGGCTGTCCGAGATCGATACAGCCGCCCGCGGACCGTCTGCTGGGAGGTGCCGGTCGCGTGGGCGATCTGCGCATAGGACAGGCCATGGAGTTCCCGCATGATCCAGCAGATCCGCTGCCTCGGTTCCAGCGCGGCAAGAGCGTTCACCAGCGCGTCGGTGAGGGCGTCTTGTTCCGCGGCCCGCGCGGGTGAATTGCGCACGCCGGGGGCGGCGGGTTCGGCCACCGAGTTCAACGGTACCGGGACCGGGCGGCGGCGCAGGGCGTTCAAGCAGCGGTTGACGGTGATGCGGTACATCCAGGTACTGAACGCCGAGGCGTGGCGGAACTCGGGCAGGCGTCTCCAGGCGCTGACGAATGCGTCCTGGACGGCGTCCTCGGCGTCCTGGGCGTTGCCCAGGGTGTGGAATGCCAAGGCGAGCAAGGGCCGGCTGTGGCGCTGCACCAGGATCGCGAAGGCCTCGTCATCGCCTTCCCCGGCGCGCGTCGCCAGAAGATCGTCCGGTGCGTACTGCAAGGTGTCGGCCCTGGCCTGGGCGAGCGGCTGCACGGAGGGGCCGGAGCCGGCTGCTGCTTGGCTCGAGGGAGCGCCGGGGCCGCCGTGCCTCATGACCGCACCTCCTCCCTGCGGTGTTACACGTGCCCGACTTTTGATGCTTGATGTCGGTTCTCCTGATGTGTGACGTTTTGCCTTTGGGGTGTGTCCAATCTGTTGACAGGCGCCGCACCGGTGTCCGCAGCGATTGATCGAGGCGATAGCCATGACGGAGACCACCGATCGCCGTCCCACCAATGGGCAGGACGGCTCCCCCAGGACCGGTAGCAAGCTCAAGGGACCCACCGGCACCGACGCGTCCCCCGAAACGCGGGGCAAGACCACCATCGCCGACAACGTGGTCGCGAAGATCGCGGGAACCGCTGCCCGCGAGGTGCCCGGTATCCACAAGCTCGGTGCGGGCATGGCCCGCGCGATCGGCGCCATGCGCGAACGCGTCCCCGGAGCCGGGAGCACCAGCATCACCCAGGGCGTCAGCGTGGAGGTCGGCGAGAGCCAGGCCGCACTGGACCTCGATGTCGTCGTCGAGTACGGATACCCCATCGTCGAGGTGGCCGGTGAGGTCCGTGTCAACGTCATCTCCGCCGTGGAGCGCATGACCGGACTGCAGGTCGTCGAGGTGAACCTCGTCGTCGACGACGTGAAGCTGCCCGACGAGGAAGCCGAGGGCGAACCGGCCGAAGGCCGCGTCCGATGACGTCCGGCGACACGTGACGTCTGCCTTCCCGGCCGCCCCGGCCGGGAACGAAGCACACGCCCTGAAGCGATGGCGAACGTCAGCGTAGGACAGGTGAGGGAGAATGAATGCAGCAACAGTAGGGCTGGCGGCCGGCATGGCACTGGGATTCGCCGGCTACTTCGGCGGCTTCTGGGCTTTCCTCCTGGTGGCGGCCTTGGGCGCGATCGGTTTGGCCGCAGGCCTCGTCCTGCAGGGCGATGCCGATGTCTTCACCCGGCGGCGGGACGTGGCCGGACGGCGGTCACCGTGAGCAGCACCGCTGGTCCCGCCGAATCACCCGAGCGCCCGCGTGAAGGGTCTACGGACGACGGCCAGAGCCTCCCGCCGCCTGCCGTGCGTGGCGCGACGGCGATACCCGACCGGGTCGTAGCCCGCATCGCCACTCGCGTCACAAGCGAAACGCTCCACCGGCTCATCGGCCCCCGACGGGCGGGCGCGGATCTGTCCGCACCCAGTGCCCGCGCGACCACGTACGGCGAGACGGCACAACTGGCGTTGACGGTGGACCTCCCCTACCCCGCTGACATCGCTGTCACCTGCCGGCGGCTGCAGCACGAGGTCGCCGAAGGGGTGGCCCGACTGACGGGGCTGGACGTCCGCGACGTCACGCTGACCATCCGGCGCCTGGCCACTTTCGGCGGCCCCGGGCGCGTTCAGTGACCCCAGCCGCCTCATCGCCGCACGCAACCAGCCGATCGTCACGCACCGATCAAGGAACCCCCCATGACTCTCCCCTCCCGCACCGCACCGCCCGGTCGCCATGCACCGCGGCCCACGACCGAACAAGACGCGGACTCGGGCCGACCCGGCATCCGTGCTCCCGCGGCGAGGTCGCCGGCGCGCGACAGCCGAGGGGTGAAATCACCTCGCCTGTGGTCGGCACGCCGCATCCCGGCCACCGTGCTGGCTCTGGTGGCAGCCTGCGCCTTCGGGGTGACGCTGTACGACGTGATCGCAGTGCGCGCCGGGCAGCCCGCCGGGGCGTGGCGCACCGGTCTCGCCGACGAGTTGGCCAGCCGCCCGATCGACGACCTGTGGATGCTGCTCGGCGCCGCCGTCGCCGTCCTCCTCGGTCTGTGGCTGCTCTTCCTCGCACTCACCCCAGGCCTGCGTCGAATGCTGCCGCTACGGGCCCCCGACGGCTGTTCCGGACTGCAGGCCTGGCTGGACCGCCGGGGAGCCGAACTGGTGCTACGCGATGCCGCGATGCGGGTCCCCGGCATAGCCCGAGCCAAGGTCCGGGTCGGACGCCGCCGCATCATCGCCTGGGCGGAGGTCCGCTTCCGCGACCCGGAGACCGTCCGCGAGGACCTCACCCAGGCTCTGCGGGACCAGTGCCGCCAGCTCGCCCTGGCACACGCCCCACGGCTGGCGATCCGCCTGCGACACCACACCCGTTGACGCCCCGGGAGTGCGCCATGAACGGCCGATCCACACTCAACCGCCTCCTCCTGGCCATCAGCGGCCTGGTGCTGCTGGGTGGCGGGCTGCTGATCCTCACCGCCGGCCTTGACGTCTACCGCCGGCTCCACGTGGCTTTGCCCGCCGGCTGGCCGCTGACCACGTCCGACGACGTCCTGCTCAGCAACGCCGACCGGACCCGCTGGAGCGACCAGGGCTGGTGGTGGTGGCCCGCCGTCATCGCCGCCCTCACCCTGGCGACCGTCCTGGCTCTCCTGTGGCTGCTCGCTCAGTTCCGTCGCCATCGTGCCGGCTCGGTGCACCTGGGCGGAACGCCTCCGCCCGATGGTGTCGAACTGCGGGGCAGCGCACTCGGTGAAGCCGTCGCGGCCGAAGCAGGCGCTCTGCCGGGCGTCGCGCGGGCGGGCGCCCATATGACCGGACGCCCGGCGCACCCGCGGCTCGACGTCGCTGTCACGCTGACGGATCACGCCACACCCGCCCCAGCCCTGCAGGCGCTGTGTCGCGGCCCTGTGGCGCACGCACGCGAGTGCACCGGGTTGACCGAACTGCCCACCCGGGCGCGCTTCGACGTCGACCGGCACAAAGCGCGCCGCGCCGAATAGGGCGACCTCAACCGAACTGCGGGTCCAGGACGCGCACCGGCTGAGGTCCGCCTCCGGACCGCCCGCAGCGCCGGGTGGTCCTCACCCCTCGGCCGACCGGATGGCGGCGCAGGACGGCCATGAGACGGCACGGCTCACGGTGGACGTGGCGGCCCGGCGCATCCCGCGCCGGTTCGGCCTCGACCCACGCCGCGATGTGGCAGCCGGGTGATCGCCGTTGCTGTGACGGCCGTCCAGGCCACGGCGGGACGCCCGCGCGCCGCTCGTCACCGGCACACTCACTGCAGGGCCTTCTCGCCCGCCGGACCGGCCGCGAACCACGTGCCCTGTACGCCCTGACCGTTCAGGTCTCCCGGCTTGGAGTCGCCCGCGAAGCGGTACAGCGGCATACCGCCCACCGTGATCTGGACCGTGCCGTCCTGCCGCCGGATCGCGCCGACCTGCTTCTGGTCCACACCCGCGAGGTAGACATTGCCGCCTTCCTTGATGGTCACCGGCGGCCACTGCTGCGCGCACCGGCCGTTGCAGGCGGACTGGCCCGAACCAGGGGTGTCGTTGTCGAAGCGGTACAGCGCCGCCTGGTTGATGTTGATCAGGTGGGGTGAGGTGAGCGGCGCGGAGGTCACCGCGGAGAGCTGGACCCACTGCGGCGGTTGCTCCTGGACCGCGGCCCCGATCACGGTGCCGCCGGTGCCCGTCCTGCCCGCCTGGGCGGCGGTGCTGTCCACGACCTGCTATGTGGCGTTGCTCGAAGGCCGGCTCGGGGCCTGCGCGGGCGCGGAGGCCGCGGGGGCGGGCACGCCGTCCGACGGGGCGCTGCGGGGGCTGTCGCTCACCGAGAAGGTCTTGCCGCAGGCCGTCAGCCCGACGGCACCGCACAGGACGAGGGCGGCGACCAGGGCGGCACCGCCGTGCCGCCGGACGGAAGAGGCCGTCCGCTGCGAGATGGGGAGGAGAGTCACATCCTCCACACGACAGCAGATCCGGAATCGTTCACGCAGATCGGGAAGTGAGCTCGATCACGCCGGCGGACACGGCGGAACCGCCCCGGGCTGAACGAACGGCGGACCCCCCACGTGTGCGTCATGGAAACCGTTCGCAACGACCGTCAACCATGTGGGGAGTCAGGTGTCCGGAGACATTTTCATTCCCGGAGACGAGCTGGACGCGGCGCGCAAGGCCCTCGGGTTCGTGGAGGACAACATCGACATCGGGCATCACACGTTCGACTTCGAGAAGGCCTTCGGCCCCGAGCTGTCCGGACACGGCGCCGCCCAGAACTTCGAGAACAAGTGGAACGACGGCAAGAAGCAGCTACGCAAACAGGTCGCGGACCTGAAGAAGGCCATGGACAGCATCATGGACAGTTTCACCAAGACGGACGACGACGCCGTGTCCAACCTCGACAGCGGATCGGGGGGCGGCCAGTGAGCACCGCGCAGCGTTTCCTGCTGGACGTCCCCGACCTGTGGGGCGAGGTCGACATGAGCGGCGGCGCCATGGCGGCCGCCCGCGCCGAGGCTCTGTCCCGCATCGACGACCCGGTGGCCCGGGCGCAGGTGAACGACATGTTCCGTCAGGGGCGCGACCTGCTCAGGTCCGCCCGCAACCACGGGGCGCTGCTGTCGGCGGGCACCGTCACGCAGTACGACGAGGGCCTGTTCATGGCCTACGCGATGGTCTTCGCCGTGTCGACGCCCGACGGTGTGGAGCTGACCCTGCCGCTGATCTCGGCGCAGATGGGGGTGGCGTCGGCGAGCGGGAAGGCGCCGAAGGACAGGGCGGTCACCTCGGTGCGGATCCCCGAGGTGGGCACCGTCGCCCGGGTCACCGGCACCGAGGTGACCCGGGTGACCGCGGACATCGACGTGGAACTGCCATGAACAGCTCGGCGTCGTCGATCACGATGACCGCGTTGTCCTCGGGGACGCTGCCCAGCACCTGGCGGAAGTCCGCCACCGACACGTCGGCGTCGGTGATGACCGCGGCGACGCCCGGCCGTCCCTCGAACGACCGCCGCAGGGGCGACCTGCGCGGCGCCAGGACGATCAGGCCCGCCCCCGCGTCGAGCACCGAACGGGCGGCGCTCAGCAGCGCCGTGCTGCGCCCTGTGCGAGGCGGCCCCGCGATGACGAAGGTGGGCACTTCGGACAGGTCGGGGGCAAGGCCCCCCAGGGTGTCGCCGCCGACCCCCACCAGCGGGCGCATGGGCCCCGCCTGCGGGCGCAGGGCGACCGCCTGCTCGTAACCGATCCTTTCGGGCAGGACGTCCAGGCGTGCGGCGCGGCGCTCTGCCGGCACCGCGGCCTCGCGCCGGGTGATCTCCTCGCCGAGCGCCGCCAGCGCCGCAGCCTGCGCGGTGCCGGAAAGGTCGGGATCGAGCACCGCGAGCTGGACCTCGCTGAGGTCCTGGGTGCGCAGGGGCGCGGCCGGGGGCCGGGTCGCCGGGGGCGGACCTGGTGGGGACGCCCACCGAGGAGTAGTCGGCCTTGTCGTTCAGCCGCAGGACGAGTTTGTCCTCGGTGGTGCCCGCGAAGCGGCTGTTGCCGAGGACGCGGTCTCCCGCGAGGACCACGTGGATGCCGACGCCCGCGCCGTCGCGCAGCAGCCTGATCATGCGCTCCAGGTAGCTGCCGTTGTCGAAGGCGGCGTACTCGCGGTCGAAGACCTCGAACCGGTCGACCATGAGCACGATGTGCGCAAGCCGCTCACCCGGCTCGGACATGCGGCGCAGTTCGGCCAGATCGGCGGTGCCGCGGGATCCCAGCACACCCTGACGGAAGGTGAGTTCCGCGGAGAGCCGGTCCAGGAGGCGGCCGAGGCGTTCGGTCTGGTTGCGGTCGACGACGGCCCCGCAGTGGGGCAGTGCCGTCAGCGCGTTCAGCGCCCCGTTGCCGCAGTCGATGCCGTAGAGGTGGACGTCGTCGGCGCCGTGGGCCTGGGCGAGCGCGGCGGCCAAGGTGCGCAGTGCCTGCGACCTGCCGCTGCGGGGCGAGCCGATGATGTGCAGGTGGCCGGCCCGGTCGAGGTCGAAGGTGAGGGCCGAGCGGCTCTGCTGGGCGGGCAGGTCGACCATGCCGTACGCGACGGCGGGCAGGGCCGCCTCGCGTTCGGCGGACGGCTTGGGCGCCGCCGCGGGCTCCCACTCCAGCACGTCGGGGATCAGTTCCGCCGTGCCGTCCAGGCGCACCCGGACCCGGGCCGCGACCGGCGGCGCGTCCCCGGCCAGCCTGATGCGGCAGGTGCCGTCACTGCCGACGTCGTAGTCGCCCGGTACCAGCCGGAACACGATGGCCGCGCCGGGGCCCGACACCACCTTCAGCTCGGTCCTGCCCTCGGGCTCGGGCACGTGCGGCAGCGGTGTGCCGAGCCCGAGGGTCATGCCGTCGCGCACCCCGGCGGACTGGATGGTGGCCTCGGCGTCGACGGGGTCCGGACCTATGTAAAGGGTCGGTGCCCCCGCGCCGCCGTCGCCCGCGTGGCCGACGGCACGCGCCACTTCAGCCGCGAACCGGCCCGCCTGCACAGCGGGTTCGGTGTCGACGACGACAGTGGTGGGCGCCTGATCGACCAGCGGATCAAGGACGCTGACGTTCAATCGCACGGCTTGGTGTCCTTCTTCGTGTGTGGTGTGCGGTGGGGTGCTGCGGGCGACGGGCGCGCGGCACCTGGCGGTGCCCTGTCACGGGGCCTGTCACTCGCTGGTGGTCTCCGGCCGCTGGGGTGCGGGCCCGTCACCGGCGCCGGTGGGGGTTGTGGGGGAGGGGGGCAGTGGGACGTTGGCCGGGTCGTTGGCTGTGTGGGTGCTGGTGGGGGATGTGGGGGAGGGGGGCAGTGGGACGTCGGCCGGGTCGTTGGCTGAGTGGGAGCCGGTGGAGGTGGTGGGCGACGGGGGCAGCGGGACGTCGGCCGGGTCTGTCGGGCGGGGCGATCCGGTGGCGGGTGAGGCCGGCGGGCTCGGGTATGCGCCTCCCGCCGACGCGCCGCCCCCGGAGCCCTTGATCGGGATCTTGTCCGCCAGGCCGCCCAACGCGCTGTTGGCATGCGCCTTGCCCACCGGGCCCACCGCGAGTTTCCCCGCCGAGTTGGTGGCCTCCACGGTGAACGCGCCCTGGACGTCGCCGCCCTGGGCCGCTGTCGCGCCCACCTTGCCCCCGATGACCGCACCCTCCTCGACGAGGTCGGGCAGGTCGTTGATACGGCTGCGCAGCTTGTCCATCGCGTCGCCGCGGCCGGTCTCGACCTGCCCGGCTTCCCCCGGTGCGTTGCATCCACGTCCCACACGTGCCGGGGTGCGGGCACCGTTCAACCGATCGTCGAACTCTTTCCGGGACGGTGCCGTGTGAAGGGTGAGCCACCGCCCGCCGGGTGATCCCGCGCGGACGCCGGCGGGCGGCGGACGGACCGGGCATCACGACTTTCACAGGTGGGACAGATGAGGGAAGGCACCGAGGTCACACCTCGGAATGGGGCCACGGGCGGCGACACCCGGCACGATGGCCGCCGGGTGGTACGGGCCGTGGTGCTCGTGCTGCTGGGCCTGTGTGCCCTGCTGGGCACGGGCCCGGCGGCGCAGGCGGCCGGTTACGAGGTTGTCCGCGTTGCGGTGCCCTTCCGCGTTGCGGCCGCAGTCCTCCGTGAAGGTGCCGGTGGAGGCGCCCGGTCCCGGAACGGGCGGTGCGTTGCGGGGCACGTCGTGGATGTCGACGAAATCCGGGGGAGGGGAAGGGCCGATGCCCGATCCCGCCCCGTCGGCGCCCCTGGTGGCCGCCGACATCACCAGTGCCAGCGATGTCACCACCGCCACCACGGCGATGAGGGAGAGGGACATGGCGGCACGGACCAGTCGAATTCGTCGTTGCGCGGGCTTCAGGGTGCCACAGCGGCCGCCGCGCTCTCACGGCCGTCCCCCCTCTGACCAGGCTGGTCACGCGGTTCGCCGGCATGGGCCCGACGTCCGAGGGGCGTCGAACGCCGCTCATCCGCCCCACCCGATCGCGGTGAGCCGTCAATGGGTGCCGGGGGCGTGACGCTCCAGGACCGCCTGGCCGGGCGGTCGCTGGCCGAGCACGGAGAGCAACTGGAGATTGGTGTGGCTTTCCGTGCCTGGCACCGCGGTGTACACCAGGAGCCTTTGCGACTGGTCGGGGTCGACGAGCGTCTGGCAGTGCAGTTCCAGGAGTCCGACCTGCGGGTGCTGGAAGCGTTTCGCCGCGCAGGAGGGACCCAGCACGGGATGCTCGCGCCACAGTGCGGCGAACTCCGGGCTGGCCTGGTGGAGCGCGTCGACGAGTTCGCCGACCGGAGAGTCGCCGCCGTCGCGGGTGTACGCGCCGTACAGGTCCGCCGCCATCAGCCGGCTCTGCTCGGGAACGTCGATCTCGGGCACCAGGCGCGAGGACGGATCGGTGAACCAGCGGTAGTGCGCGCTGCGGGACCAGCCGGTGTAGACCGTCTGGTCGCCGAGCAGCGCGACGGCCAGGCGGGTCTGTTTCAAGGTCTCGCCCAGGTGGTTCATCACCTGGGCCGGAGTGTCCTCCAAGCGGTCAAGGATGCGCATCATGCCCGGGTTGAGGTGGTCGCCGCGGCGCACCCTGCGCGGCAGGGCGTGGCCGGCGAGCCGGAACAGGTGGTCGTGCTCCTCGAGCGACAGGTGCAGCCCGCGGGCGATCGCGGCGAGCATCTGCTCCGAGGGGTGGGGGCCGCGCGGCTGCTCCAGCCGGCTGTAGTAGTCGACCGACATGTCGCACAGGGCTGCCACCTCCTCGCGGCGCAACCCGCCGGTGCGCCTGCGCCGGCCGCGCGGCAGCCCGATGTCCTCGGGTTGCAGGGCTTCACGGCGTGCCCGCAGGAACGCCGCCAGCCCGGCTCGGTCCGTCATGTGGCCCTCCCGTCCTTCATCGTCCGTGGGGTACGGGCCGCCCACAGCGCAGGGTAACCCGGCGCCGCCGGCCCTCCCCGGTGGCGGCCGCCGGGCCGCGGACGTTCCGGTGAGCGTCCGCGGCAATCGGCGGCGTCGGTCAGCGGGTGATCGCCTTGGTCTCGAGGAACTCCTCGAGCCCGGCCCGGCCCATTTCCCGGCCGTTGCCGGACTGCTTGTAACCGCCGAACGGCGCCTGGAAGTTGTGGGGCCCGCCGTTCACGTCGACCTGCCCGACCCGAAGACGCCGGGCGATCGCCATGGCGTGCTCCTCGTCGCCGGTGACGGCGCCGTTGAGTCCGTAGACCGTGTTGTTGGCGATCTCGACCGCGTGGTCGTCGTCGATGTAGGGGATCACCACCAGGACGGGGCCGAAGATCTCCTCCTGGGCAATGGCGGAGTCGGGGTCGACATCGGCGAAGATCGTGGGCTTGACGTACGCGCCGGTCTCGAAGCCCTCGGGGCGGCCGGCGCCGCCGACGACGAGCGTGGCGCCGTCGGCGATGCCGCGACGGATGTAGCCGTCCACGCGCTGGCGCTGGGCCTGTGAGGCGAGCGGGCCGATACGGGTGCCCTCGTCGGCGGGGTCGCCGACGGTGTAAGCGGCGGCGGCGGCGCGCAGCTTCTCGACGACGGTCTCCTGCAGGTGGCCGGGTACGAGCATCCGCGTGTAGGCGCCGCAGGCCTGACCGCCGTTGGCCCAGGCGTAGGCCAGTCCGCGGTTGACGGCGAAGTCGAGGTCGGCGTTGGGAAGGATGATGTGAGCGGCCTTGCCGCCGAGCTCCAGTGCGACGCGCTTGACGGTCTCGGAGGCGGCGGCCGAGACACGCCTGCCGGCGGCCGTGGACCCGGTGAAGGACACCATGTCGATCTTCGGGTGCCGCGAGATGGCCTCGCCGACCACCGGACCGGTGCCCTGCACGACGTTCAGCACACCGGCCGGCAGACCGGCCTCGGAGGCGATCTCCGCGAACATCCGGGCGCTCAGCGGCGAGAGCTCCGACGGCTTGAGGACCACGGTGTTGCCGGCCAGCAGAGCCGGGACGACCTTGGTCACGAGCTGCTGGAGGGGGAAGTTCCAGGGGGTGATGGCGCCCACCACTCCGATGGGCTCGCGGATGATCAGCGAGTTCTCCACCGTCTCGGTCCACTCGAACCGCTCGGCCGTCACGATCGCGGCAAGGGTCGACGCCACCGGGAAGCCGGCCTGCGCCTGACGCGAGAACGTGATCGGTGCGCCCATTTCCAGGGTGATCGTTGCGGCGATCTCCTCGGAGTGCTTCTGCATCCTTTCGGCCACGCGCCGGATCACGGCGATGCGGTCCTCGGGCGCGGTCGCCGACCAGGTGGGGAAGGCGGCGAGCGCCGCGTCCACGGCCTTGTCGACGTCCTCGGAAGTGCCCTGGGCGACGGTGGCGACCACGGAGTCGTCGGCCGGGTTGATGACGTCGATCAGAGGACCGGAACCGGGGACCGCGCGGCCGCCGATCCAGTGGGACGGGGCCGGGAAGGGAACATCGGGGGTTTCGTTCATACCGACAGACAACAGCGGCCGCCGCGCGGCATCCATGCCCGGCCATGCCCATGATGCGCGTCACTGCCCACAACGGGGGAGTCCGGGGCCGGAGACACGGTGAGGCCAGACGCGCTGGGGGAATCCGCCGGACGGGAGCGAAAGACACAGCCGGCCGCCCGTCCGGAACGCCCAGGGCCGAGGCCCCGCCACGGCGTCCTTGAGTTCTGACGGTCGTCGTGGCGGGGCCCCTCGGTCGGCTCTGACGCTTGCACGAGTCCGTGCCGGGACGCTCCGAGCGGGGACCCTAGCGCGCGCCGGGCCCGGCCGGGAGACCAAACCTCGCACGTGAGGCTTTGGACCGCTGGACCACGCGGCTCTACGAAGACTTCGCCGCTGTCCACCACTGGGACCGAAGGTCGGCCCCGTTGGCGTGCTCCCTGGACTTCAGGCCAGGGAGCACGCCAAAGCCCACTCCGGCGTACCGGCTCATCGACGCGGCCTCGAAAAATCTTGGGGCGGTGATGTCGAGAACCCGCGGCTGGCTCCGTCCCCGTGGTGAAGGCGACCACAATGGGCCGCACCAGCACCGAGGAGAACCACGATGGCCAAGTATCTGCTGCTCAAGCACTACCGCGGCGCACCGGCCGCGGTGAACGACGTACCGATGACCCAGTGGACGCCCCAGGAGATCTCCGACCACGTCCAGTACATGCAGGACTTCGCCGCCCGCCTGGAGAAGACCGGGGAATTCGTCGACGGCCAGGCCCTCGCCCCCGAAGGCGCCTGGGTCCGCTACGACGGCGAAGGGCGGCCACCCGTCACCGACGGCCCGTTCGCCGAGACCAAGGACCTCATCGCCGGCTGGATGATCATCGACGTCGACACCTACGACCGCGCCCTCGAACTCGCCGGCGAACTCTCCGCCGCCCCAGGCGCCGGCGGCAAGCCCATCCACGAATGGCTCGAGGTCCGCCCCTTCCTCACCGCCCCGCCCACCATCACCGAATGACCGCTCCCATGAACGAGGCCCAGCTCCGCAGCCTCACACCCGCGGTCCTCGCCATCCTCGTCCGCCGCGGAGCAGACTTCGCGGCGGCCGAGGACGCCGTGCAGGACGCCCTGGTCGAGGCGGTCCGCGTCTGGCCTGCCGACCCGCCCAGGGACCCGAAGGGCTGGCTGGTCACCGTGGCCTGGCGCCGGTTCCTGGACGCGACGCGGTCGGACACCGCCCGCCGCCGACGCGAGGACCTCCTCAGCCAGGAACCGGCCCCCGGGCCCGCGCCTTCGGCGGACGACACACTCCAGCTGTACTTCCTGTGCGCCCACCCGACGCTGACGCCATCGTCCGCGGTCGCCCTCACGCTGCGCGCCGTGGGCGGGCTGACCACCCGCCAGATCGCCCAGGCCTACTTGGTGCCCGAGGCGACCATGGCGCAGCGCATCAGCCGGGCCAAGCGCACCGTCTCCGGCGTGCGGCTCGACCGGCCGGGTGACGTCGCCACCGTGCTGCGCGTCCTCTACCTGGTCTTCAACGAGGGCTACTCCGGCGACGTCGACCTCGCCGCCGAGGCCATCCGCCTCACCCGCCGGCTCGCGGCTGCGATCGACCACCCCGAGGTGGCAGGACTGCTCGCCCTCATGCTGCTCCACCACGCCCGGAGGGCCGCCCGGATGGCGTCGGACGGCAGCCTGGTACCGCTCGCCGAGCAGGACCGCGGCCGTTGGGACACCCGGGCGATCGCCGAGGGCGTCGAGATCCTGCAAGCGGCTCTCGCCCACGACCGGCTGGGCGAGTTCCAGGCACAGGCCGCGATAGCCGCGCTCCACGCCGACGCGCCCACCGCCGAGGAGACCGACTGGGTGCAGATCATCGAGTGGTACGACGAGCTGGCACGACTGACCAACAGCCCGGTCGTCCGGCTCAACCGCGCGGTCGCCGTCGGAGAAGCCGACGGGGCGCGCGCCGGCCTGGCGGCGCTCGCGGCGCTGGACGACTCGCTGCCCCGGTACGCCGCGGTTGCCGCGTACCTCCACGAGCGTGACGGGGACCTGGCGACAGCGGCGACGCTGTACGCGGAGGCGGCCCGAAAGGCACCCAACCTCGCCGAGCGCGACCACCTCACCCGACAGGCCGCCCGGCTCAACTCCCGTTGGAACGGCTGACACGTCACGGCTCTGTTCCGAGCAGAAGGCTGTCGGCGTGACGGAGTCGGTCCACGCCAGGGAGCCTTTCACGCGCCCGATCGGCTGTTGATCTACCGTCAGACCCCGTCCCCAAGGGGCCTTCCCGGGACCCTGCAGCCCGCTGACCGCACGCTGTCCTGCCCGGCCCGGAGGGTCGTCAAGGTCAACGGCGCGCCCGCACCGTCCGCGCCCGGGCGGACGGGCGGGCCGTGGCGGCCCCTACCGCTGATCTTGCGAGAGCGCCCCGGCCTTCAGGCCGGGGGTGAATCGCATCTCAGAACTGCTCTGACCTCAACCGTGGGCGCGGGTCCGCACGGTCTACCCGGGCCCACGCTTGGCCGCGCTCAGTCCGGGCGCTTCTGCTGCGCGATGTAGTCCTTGACCATTTGGAGCGGCGCACCGCCGCACGAGCCGGCGAAATATGAGGGCGACCAGAACCGGCCGTGCGTGATCGCCTGGTTGACCCGGCCGGTGAACTCCGCGCGCAGGCGGCGGGAGGAGACGCCCTTGAGGCTGTTGACCAGGCTGGCGAGTGCGACCTTCGGCGGGTAGTGCACGAGCAGGTGGACGTGGTCTGCCTCGCCGTTGAACTCCTTCAGCTCCGCTCCGAAGTCCTCGCAGACCTTGCGCATGACCTCTTCGCAGCTCGTCAGCATCTCGTCGTCGAGGACGCCGCGCCGGTACGTGACAAAGACCAAGTGCGCATGCAGGTGGTATACGACCGTTCGACCCCTGCGAATATCGGGATTCGGTTCCCATCGTGGTGACATAGGCCAATGGTAGAGTGATCGTCGTGCAGCTCCGG
>NZ_CBDRBL010000061.1:0-43780 GCF_965342175.1 Actinacidiphila sp. bgisy167 | reverse complement strand
GCCGAGGCGGCCAGGGCGGCGGTCGTCGCGGCGGCGAGGCGGTCGAGGTAGCGGGGGGTGAGCGGGATGCGGAGGACGACGAGCCGCCAGTAGAGGGGGCCGGCGATGAGGTCGAGGGCGAGGTCGCAGTCGGTGCCGGCGGCGAGTTCGCCGCGTTCCACGGCGGCTTCGACGATGGCCTCGGCGATGCCGCGCTGGGTGTCGCGCAGCGCGGCCTGCAGGGTCTCGGCGATCTCCGGGTTGCGGGAGGCCTCCGCCAGCAGGTCGGGGATGATCTGCGAGGCGAACGGGTGCCGCAGCGCCCGCGCCGTGATCTCCAGCAGCATCCGGATGTCGCCCAGCAGGCTGCCCGTGGCGGGTGCCGGGACGCCCAGGGCGGCGACGGCGGAGACCACGTCGAGGACGAGCGGCAGCTTGGAGCGCCAGCGCCGGTAGACCGCGGCCTTGCCGACGCCCGCACGCCGTGCGATGCCCTCGATGGACATCCGGCCGTACCCGACCGCTGCGAGCTCCGCGAAGACGGCGGCGCGGATCGCCTCCGTGACCTCGTCGCGGAGCACTGCCGCCCCGGCGGGCGGGCGTCTTGGGGGTGCGGTGTCCGGTGCCATGTCCGGTAGCCTACGCGACGACGGGACGGAACGGTTGCGTTCCAGCGCCCAGGTGGTCTAACGTCCCGGTAACGACGATACGGTCTCGTTCCGCCGGTGCACAACCGCCCCCCTTGCGCATCACCCCCGAACGGAAGCGCCCCCCTCGTGAGCCTTGACATCGAGTCCTCCTCAGCGGCGCCCGCGCCGCCCGGCGCTCCGGCGCCGTCCCCCGCAGAGCTGGCGGCCCGGCACGGCCTCACGGTCAGCGGAGCCCGTCCCGGGCTGGCCGCCTATGTGCGGCAGCTGTGGGGACGCCGCCACTTCATCACCGCGTACGCCACCGCCCGGGTGTCGGCGCAGTACACCCAGGCCCGGCTGGGACAGCTGTGGCAGGTGCTGACGCCGCTGCTCAACGCGGCCGTCTACTACTTCATCTTCGGCCTGCTGCTGAACACGGACCGCGGTGTCGACAACTACATCGCGTTCCTCGTCACCGGCGTCTTCATCTTCACCTTCACCCAGTCCTCGGTGCTCGCGGGCGTCCGCGCCATCTCGGGCAACCTCGGCCTGGTGCGGGCCTTGCACTTCCCCCGCGCCAGCCTGCCGATCGCCCAGACGATCATGCAGCTGCAGCAACTGCTGATGTCGATGCTCGTCCTCGCCACCATCGTGCTGATGACCGGCGAGGTGCCCGGGCCGTCCTGGCTCCTCGTGGTGCCCGCGCTGGTCCTGCAGTGCGTCTTCAACGCGGGCCTGGCGCTGGTGATGGCCCGGCTCGGCAGCAAGATGACCGACCTGGCGCAGCTGATGCCGTTCATCCTGCGTACCTGGATGTACGCGTCCGGTGTCATGTACAGCATCAGCCATTTCGCGTCCCACGCGCCGACCGCGGTCAAGATCGCCCTTGATCTGAACCCGGCGGCGGTCTACATCGACCTGATGCGCTTCGCGCTGATCGACAGTTTCACCTCCGCGCAGCTTCCCCCGCACGTCTGGGCGGTCGCCCTGGGCTGGGCGCTGGTCATGGGCGTCGGGGGCTTCGTGTGGTTCTGGAAGGCTGAGGAGAGGTACGGCCGTGGCTGAGCGCAGCGACACCACCCCGGGCGGCGAGCGCGTCCCCACCGTGATCGTGGACGACCTGCACATCGTCTACCGGGTGCACGGCGCGGGCACCGGACGCGGCACCGCGGTCAACGCGCTGTCGCGGCTGGTCCGGCGCAAGGGCAACCCCAACGTCCGCACGGTGCACGCCGTGCGCGGGGTGAGCTTCACCGCCCACCGGGGCGAGTCCATCGGGCTCATCGGCTCCAACGGCTCCGGCAAGTCCACCCTGCTCAAGGCGGTCGCGGGGCTGCTGCCGGCGGAGAGCGGCAAGGTCTACACCCAGGGGCAGCCGTCGCTGCTCGGGGTGAACGCCGCGCTGATGAACGACCTGACCGGTGAGCGCAACGTCATGCTCGGCGGTCTGGCGATGGGTATGTCGCAGGAGGAGGTGCGGCAGCGGTACCAGGAGATCGTGGACTTCTCGGGGATCAACGAGAAGGGCGACTTCATCTCGTTGCCGATGCGGACGTACTCCTCGGGTATGGCGGCGCGTCTGCGGTTCTCGATCGCCGCGGCGAAGAGCCATGACGTGCTGATGATCGACGAGGCGCTCGCGACGGGTGACCGCTCCTTCCAGAAGCGTTCCGAGGCCCGGATCCGGGAGCTGCGCAAGGAGGCCGGCACGGTCTTCCTGGTCAGCCACAACAACAAGTCGATCCGCGACACCTGCGACCGCGCCATCTGGCTCGAGCACGGCACGCTGCGGATGGACGGCCCGACGGACGAGGTGCTCAAGGCCTACGACGCGTTCACCCAGGGGAAGTGACGCCGCCCGGCGCGAGCGGGCTCTTCGACCGGGGTGGCGCAGCCCCTCGGACCGGAGGCCGGCGGCTACGGCCTCTTCCGCCTCGGCGGGAGGACCGTGGCCGCCTACGGGCAGCTCAGCGAGGAGGGCATGCGGCCCTCCTGGACGCTGTACTTCCGGACAGCCGACGCCGACGCCACCGCCAAGGCGGTGGAGCAGGGCGGCGGAACGGTCCGGTGCCGCCGCCTTCGTGCTGGGCCTGATCGGCCTGCCGGCCTTCACCATGGTGCTCGGCCCCTCGGCCCTGATCCTCGGCGGCGTCGCGCTGGTCCGGGGCACCCGCCGTCCCGTGCGGGCGCTCGCCGGCCTGGTGCCGGGCGCGACGGACCTGATGGTGCTGGTCGTGCTCGTCACCGCGCACACGGGTTTCCTCCGGCCGTTCGGCCTCTGACCCGGAGGGCTCAGCTCCGGGTCCAGCCGTCCCCCGGGGACCAGTAGTTGTACTCGGGGCGGCCCTTCACGCCACTGGTGCGGAAGGGGCGCCCGCCGTCGTCGATGCGGACCGTGTCCGACCGGCCGCCGGCGCTCCACTCCAGTTCCAGGTACCAGTCGCAGTCGCAGTGCACCGTTCGGGCGTGCACCCTGAGCACCAGCGGGTCCGATGCGGTGACCTGGTAGGGGAGACGGACCGCGGGGAGGGTGTGCTCGCTGTCGCTGCCGTCCCGCGGCTGCGCCTGCGGACGGGCGGCGTCGAGGTCCACCGCGTACTCGGCGGGCGTCAGCGCTCCGCCGCAGCCGTTGTCCATCGAGTACGAGGACCAGCGCAGCGGCTCCCGGCGGTCGGGGACACGGATGTGCAGGGCCTGGACGACCACCGGGGCCGCCCCCTTCGCGCTGATCGTGGCCTCGACGATGGTCGTGGCGCCGTGCACGGCACCCAGGGCGGCCGCCCAGGCCCGCGCGTCCTGGGAGACCGGCGGGGGAGGGACGGCCGAGGGCGGGCGGTCGATGAGGTAGCGGTGGCTGCAGCCGTTCTGCCAGACGTGCGAGCGCACGCTCCACACCAGCGGCTGCGCCGGCGCCGGGGGCCGGGCGGGCGTACCGCCGTCCGGTGAACGCGGAACGCTGGGTGTGGCCTGGCCCGACGGTTCGGTGGACGGGGCTCGCCCGGAGGGGGACGTCCCTGGTGACGCCGGGACCGTGCCCGTGCCGCCCGACGGGGCGGGCGCGCTCACCGACGCGTCAGAGCGCGCGGAGTGCGCGGGAAGGCGGGCCGGGGAGGAGGGGGAGGCGCGCCCCCGCAGGCCCTCGCTGCCGGTGCTGTCGGTCACCGCCATCGTGACCCCGGTGAGTACCAGCGCGGCCACCGACCCGGCGACCGCGGGCCGGGACACGCGGCGGCGCCAGGACCGCGGCCGTCGCGGCGGCGGTACGGCGCCGACCGGCTCGAGTTCGGCGGGCGCCTTCGGCGGCGCGGTCGGCGTCGCTTTCGGCGGCGCGGACGGTGTCGTCGCCGCGGGCGCGGGAGCCGCCGCGGTCCGCGTCGCCTCCGGTGCGATCTCGGGGTCCGGTGCGGTTTCGGGGTCCGGCAGGTGCGCGGGGCCGGCAGGCATCCTTCCGGCAGGCATCCTTCCGGCGGGCGCGATCCGGGTGCCGCTGCCAGCGGCGCGCTCCCGGTCGCGGTCGGGCTGTTCGCCGGGCTCCGGACCGGCCGCGCCGCCACCGCGGTTGCCCACCCGGCGGACCGCGTCGGCGAGCACCCACCGGCGGTGCAGCTCGACCAGTTCCTCCCGCCCCGCGCCGCACAGCCGTGCCAGTCTCTCCACGACCGCGTAGTCCGTCGGCACCGCGTCACCGTTGCAGTAGCGGTGCAGTGTCGACGTGCTGACGTGCAGCCGGGTCGCCAGCTGACCGTAGCTCAGCCCCGAACGCTCCTTCAGCTCGCGTAAGCCCCTGGCGAAGTGCTCGCTTCCCGCCGCCGTACCACCCATGTCCCGTGCCCCCGACGTCTTCCCGTGTCCCGGTCGCCCGTTCCAGGGCGCTCATGCCTCCCCAGGCCAGGGTACGCGCAACCGTTCCGGCGTCCCGGAAGAGGCCGCGGCTGTTGCCGGGTCGTGACGGCGCCGCGCAGGCTGGACACAGCACCGCCGCCGCTCGGCGACGGCCGACTCCACGATCCGACCACGGGGGAAGCACCTTGAACCGCACCATCATCCGCCGCGCCGCGGTGACCGCGCTGTCCACGGTCGCCGCCACCTCGCTCCTCGCCGCCGGCTCCGCCGAGGCGGGGGCCACCGCCGCGCCCGGCAAGGCGCCGAGGTTCCTCGCGCCGAAGGAACTGCCGCCCTACCCCTACTCGCCCTGGTACGCCGACCAGGTCCAGACCGGCCTGCCCGAGAGCGGCGCCGCCTGCGCCCTGCGCGGCCTGCCCCGCAAGGGCGTCTCCCACCGCACGTTCTGGACCGACCTGGACACCAACGCGCAGCAGGTCACCTTCACGGCCAAGAACACCAAGGCGGCACGCGACCTCGCCGCCGAGCTCCGCGCGTCCGTGCGGGGCTGCGCCGCTCGGTTCCTGGAGCAGCACCCGGGCTCGGAGGCCGACTGGAAGAGCTACGGCCGCCTCGCCGTGGAGGAGGGCGCACACGTCTACGGCGTACACGTGGCGCCCCCCGAGTCCGAGCACAACGTCCGGCTCTACGGCATCGGCCGTGACGGCCGCACCGTCACCGTCGTCGAGTGGGGTCAGATGGGAACCCTGGAGCAGATCCCGCTGAAGGCCTTCAAGAAGACCACATGGACCGCCGTGAACAAGCTGTACCGCTGACGCCGGCGCACGGGCGGTCCGTGGGACACCGGCGGCGGGGCACCAGGGGGGAGCCCCGCCGCCGGGAGCGGCGCCGCACCCGTCACAGCGGATCGACGCGGGTCAGCCCCCCGGCGTCGAGCCGCAGCCAGCGCGTGACGCCGATGGTCCGCAGGAAGGCAAGGTCGTGGCTCGCCACGACCAGTGCCCCCTCGTAGGACGCCAGCGCCGTCGTCAACTGCCGCACGCTCGCCGTGTCCAGGCTGTTCGTCGGCTCGTCCAGCAGCAGCAGTTGCGGCGCCGGCTGGGCCAGCATCAGCGCCGCGAGCGACGCCCGGAAGCGCTCCCCGCCCGACAGCGAGCCCACCGCCTGGTCGGCCCGCCCGCCGCGGAACAGGAAGCGGGCCAGCGACGCGCGGATCCGGTTGCCCGTCGCCTCCGGGGCGAACCGCGCCACGTTGGCCGCGACCGACAGCCCGTCGTCCAGGACGTCCAGCCGCTGCGGCAGGAAGCGCAGCGGCACGTGCACCGCCACCTCGCCCTCCGCCGGGAGGAGTCCGCCGGCGATCGTCCGCAGCAGCGTCGTCTTCCCGGCGCCGTTCCGGCCGACCAGCGCGATCCGCTCCGGGCCGTGCAGGTCCAGGTCCCCGGCCGGCGCCCCGTACGCCGTCCGCAAGGAACGCAGCGTCAGCACCGTGCGACCGGCCGGGACCGCCGTGTGCGGCAGGTCGACGCGGATCTCGTCGTCGTCCCGCACCGCGCAGGCGGCCTCGTCCAGCCGCTCCTTCGCCTCCGCCAGCCGCTCGGTGTGCAGGACGCGGTGCTTGCCCGCCGAGACCTGGGCACTGCGCTTGCGCAGCTTCATCACGGCGCGCGGCTCCCGCTTGGAGTCGTACATCTTCTGCCCGTACCGCTGCCGGCGGGCCAGTGTGACGTGGGCGTCCGCCAGTTCCCGCTTCTGCCGACGGACATCGGACTCCGCGACGCGCAGCATGCGCTCGGCGGCGTCCTGCTCGGCGGCCAGGACCTCCTCGTAGGCGTCGATGTCGCCCCCGTACCAGCGGACGCCGCTGTCGCGCAGCTCGGCGATCCGGTCGACGTGGCGGAGCAGTTCGCGGTCGTGGGAGACGACCACCAGCACGCCGTTCCAGCCCGCGACGGCCTCATGGAGCCGCCGCCTGGCCTCCAGGTCGAGGTTGTTGGTCGGCTCGTCGAGCAGGAGCACGCCAGGACGGCGCAGCAGCAGGGCCGCCAGCCGCAGCAGGACGCACTCGCCGCCGGACAGTTCGCCGACGACCCGGTCGAGGCCGACATGGCCCAGCCCGAGGGCGTCCAGCTCGGCGCGCGCCCGCTCCTCCACGTCCCAGTCGTCGCCGACCGCCGCGAAGTGCTCCTCCCGCACGTCGCCGGCCTCGATGGCGTGCAGGGCGGCCCGCGCGTCCGCGATGCCCAGGGCCTCGTCCACCCGCAGGGCGGTGTCGAGGACGACGTCCTGCGGCAGATAGCCGATCTCGCCGCTGACGCGCACGGACCCGTCGACGGGGGCGAGTTCGCCTGCGACGAGCCGCAACAGGGTCGACTTCCCCGAGCCGTTGAGTCCGATCAGACCGGTGCGGCCGGGGCCGGTCGAGAACTGGAAGCCGTCGAGGACGGCGGTGCCGTCCGGCCAGGCGAAGGAGAGGTCGGTGCAGGTGATGGAGAGGGTGGGATGTCCCATGTGGTCCTCCGGGTGCTCGTGACTGACGGTGGTCGGCACACGGGGACACCGAAGGCGGGCGCTGCGCTGAGGCGGCTGCTCACGGCCGAGGTCGCACACTGGCCCGCGCGGACGCCGGTTCGGCGCCGCGGGCACGGTGTCCCGGACCTCAGAAGAGCAACGGCCTTCTCCTTACAGACGATTGCAGGGCCGGGGCAGAAGGTACGCCGCGACCGGGCCCCCGGCAACGCGTTTACCGGGCCCGCTCGCGGAGCGGTCCGCCACCGGGGCGTCCCAGGTCCGACCGCGGGCGCGCCGGACGGCGGTGCCGTCGCCGTCGCCCCGAGCGCGGCGCTGCCCGGCAGGCGCAGCTGATCGGCTCCGCCCCTGCGCAGTGACCGGCGGTCGGTGCGGCGCCTCGCCTCGCGGTGCCGTTCGGCGTCCCCGGCGAAGGCCCCACAGGGCCCGGGGAGACCGGCCGGCGGAGACCTGAGGAAAATGGATTTGGTCCTGGCGTCGGCACCCCGTAGGGTGGTGTTCAACGACGCGGGGTGGAGCAGCTCGGTAGCTCGCTGGGCTCATAACCCAGAGGTCGCAGGTTCAAATCCTGTCCCCGCTACTGAAACCGAGGGCCCGGTGCGCACGCACCGGGCCCTCGGTCTTTCCCCGCCGAGCATGGCTTCCCTCCGTGCTCAGCGTTTGTGGAGCGGTTCGTAGGGCGGGACGTCGCGTCCCGGCTGCCAGTGCGGACCCTGGCGGATGCGCCGGACGATCACGAACAGGTCGACGGCCGTGGCGAGTGCCAGCAGCCCGAAGAAGACGGCCCACCCGGTCTGTCCGAGGCTGATGAAGAGCACGGTTCCCGCGATCGCCCAGACCAGGCCGAAGGCCGCGAGCGCGAACCGCGCCCGCAGCGCGCTGCGCGCTCGAAGCGGCTCATTCCCAGAACGTGCCATATGCATGGAAACCTCCTCGTTCTTCTCGTACCCGGTACCGCGCGTCCCATGACCCGGCGGCGTCGACGCCCCCGCTGACCGGGACGGTGCAACATTTCCGTCGCCCACGACGTCAGTGAGGTGAAAGGGACACCGGACGAGGTTGGGGCGGGGCGTGCACGAGGATCGTACGAAGGACTTCCTGGACTTCGCGGGGACCCGCGCGGCTCACCTCTTCCGCTCCGCGTGCCTGCTCACCGGCGGTGACACCCATCTCGCCGAGGACCTCGTGCAGGAGACCCTCGGCACGATGTACGTCACCTGGCGGCGCATCGCCACGGTCGGCAACCCGGCCGGCTACGCCCAGACCGTGCTCGTCCGCACCTTCCTCAGCCACAGACGGCGGCGCAGCAGCGGCGAGTCGCCCACCGCGGCGCTCCCTGATGTCCCCGCGGGCCACGACGGCACCGACAGCGACACCGCGCTGCTGCGGCTCACCCTCCTCGACGCCCTCGCCCGCCTGGCGCCCAAGGACCGCGCGGTCGTCATCCTGCGTTACTGGGAGGACCGGAGCGTCGAAGAGACCGCCGACGCGATGCGGGTCAGTTCCAGCGCTGTGCGCACCCGGTCGGTCCGGGCCCTTGCCAGGCTCCGCGACCTGCTCGGCGACAGTCTCGCCGAACGGGTCCCCTCCCCCTGATCCCGCCACGCCTTCGCTTCCCCTCGCGCTTCCGCTTCCCCTACTTCTCAGGACGGTGGTCCACCCATGCCCTTCGAAGACGAGCTCGGCGCCGCGCTGCGGCGCACCGGCGACGGCTTCAGCACCGACAGCCGCGCCCTGGCCGCGGCCGGCCTCGCCCGGGGCCGCCGGACCCGCCGCCGCCGGGCGGTGGCCTTCGCCGGCAGCGCGGCCGCCGTGGCGGCCCTGGGGGTGGGCGCGGCCCTGGTCGCCCCGGGTGAGGGCGTGCGGAGCACCGGCGCCGCGGCGACGGTCGCGGACACGGACACCGACCGCGGCTGGGGCCCCGAGACGGCCTCCGACCGCAAGATGCTCGCCCTCTTCGCGGGTTTGCTCCCCAAGGGCAGGATCATCAGCGGGCACGCCGCGGGTACGCGGCCAGGGGTGGACATGTTCCCCAGGGCCGAGGTCGTGTGGGACGACGGGCACGGCGCGTCGACGATCGCCGTCGGCCTCAGCCGCGCCGCGACCGGTCCGGAGGAGGCGCGGTGTCCCGATCTCGCCATGATGAGGGAGGGCAGTGCCTGCACGCGCACGGAATCCCGGGACGGATCGGTGCTGGTCGTGGTCAAGACGTGGGAGTACCAGGACGAACGCGAGGGCCCCAGGAACTGGCGGGCCGTCCTGACCACCCTGGAGGGCCTGCAGATCGAGGTCCAGGAGTGGAACGCGCCCGCGCAGAAGGGGGAGCCCACCACCCGGGACGAGCCGCCGTTGAACGAGGCGCGGCTCGCCGCCCTCGTGCGCGCGCCGGAGTGGAAGCCTCTGCTCGCCACCCTCCCCGACCCGTCGGCCCCGCCCGAGCAGCCCGGCACCGGCGAGCCGAGCGGAGGGGAGATCCTCGAACGCCTCAAGGCCGTCATGCCGCCGGGCCTGAAGATCACCGAGCTGGTCGGAGAGGACGGCTACGCCCACATCACCGTGGACGACGGCCGTGGAGCGACCCTCGTCGAGGTCAACGTCCAGCGGTGGAGGCCGGAGGAGGCCGGCGCCCTGCGCTTCGAGAACCCCACCACCCTGCCGGACGGCACCGAGGTGGACGCTCGCAAGGGGCCGGGCGACAAGGGCGGAGCGGGGATCCAGCGGTGGACGGCCGACACGTTCCGGCCCGACGGGCTGCGCGTCGTCATCGGGGAACTCAACTCCGGCGGCTACCACCGGCCTCCCACCCGCACCGCACCCGCCCTCAGCATGGACGCACTCGTGAAGGCGGCGACCGACCCCCGGTGGAAGGAGCTCGGATGACGACGGGCGGTGCATGACGCGCCCGGACGGCCGCACGCCGCGACCACTACGCGGCCGGCCCGCCCGCCGGGCGGCTCCACGGGATTCCCCGAGTCGCCGTCGGCCGGGGGACGGCGGGCCTAGAATCCGAGGACTGCTGTACGGCCCACCGACCCGTTCAGGGGGAGCGCACATGTCCCGACTCCCGTCCAGGCGTGCGATGTTGGGCGCGGTGGCCACAGCCGCGGGCGCCGTCGTCGTCGGATTCGACCCGGTCGGCAGAAGCTGGGCCGCGGCGGCGACCACCGCGGAGCGGACGGACCGCGGGCTGGTGGGGCTGCCCCGCCTGGACGGGACGCTGCTCACGGACGACGCCTCGCTCGGCGCCGCCGCGGACGACTACGGGCACATCGTGCACCGCAGGCCGGCCGCGGTACTGCGCCCGGGGTCGGTGGAGGACGTCGTCGCCATGGTGCGCTTCTGCAACCGGCACGGTCTGAAGGCGGCGCCGCGCGGTCAGGGGCACGGGACGTACGGGCAGGCGCAGGTCGACGGGGGGCTGGTCGTCGAGACTGCGCCCCTGGCGCGGATCGGCCCGGTCGCGGCGCACAGCCGTACCGTCACGGTCGGCGCCGGCGCCAAGTGGAGCGACGTCACGCGGGCCACTCTGGCGCACGGGCTCACCCCGCCCGTCTTCACCGACTACCTCGAACTCTCCGTCGGCGGCACCCTGTCCGTGGGAGGGCTCGGCGGGCAGAGCCACCGCCACGGCGCGCAGGTCGACAACGTCACCGAACTGCAGGTGGTCACCGGCGCGGGTGAGCTCGTGCGCTGCTCACCGTCGCGCCACCAGGACCTGTTCGAGGCGGTGCTCGCGGGCCTCGGCCAATGCGCCGTCATCGTCGCGGCGACCCTGCGCCTGGTGCCGGCCCCGACGACGGTCCGGCACTACCTGCTGCCGTACCACGACCTCGGCACCTTCCTCGCCGACCAGCGACTGCTGGTCACCGACGGCCGGTTCGACTACGTCGAGGGCCAGGTCCAGCCGGACGCCGACGGCGCGTTCCGCTCCTATGTGCTGGAGGCCGTCTCCTACGACGCCGATCCCGACGACGCCGCGCTGCTGGCGGGGCTGCGCCACGACGCCGCGGGCGCACAGGTCGAGAGCCTCGGCTATGTCGACTTCCTCGACCGGCTCGCCGCCTCGGTGGCTGCGCTCAAGGCCGCCGGACTGTGGAACTTCGCCCACCCCTGGCTCAACCTGCTCATCCCCGGCGCCAAGGCGGCCGCCGTCGCCGGGCGCATCCTCGACGCCCTCACGCCCGACGACCTCGGCCCCGGGGTCGTGCTGCTCTACCCGCTGCTACGGGAGCGCCTGCGCCGGCCCCTGCTGCGGGCGGGCCGGGATCCGGTTCCGTACCTGCTCGCCGTCCTGCGCACCACCCCGCCGCAGGACACCGCGACCGTCGACCGCCTCCTGGCCGCCAACCGTGCCGCGTCCGAGGCCGCGAGGGCGGTCGGCGGCACGCAGTACCCGGTCGGCTCCATCCCTTTCAGCCGCGCGGACTGGCGAACCCACTTCGGGTCCGCGTGGCCCGCGCTGGCGGCGGCCCGGCGGCGCTACGACCCCCGGGGGATCCTCGTCCCCGGTCAGGGAATCTTCTGAGGCGGGACGCCCGGGACGCGCGCCGCGCTCGCGGCCGGGACCGGCGGCGGCGTGCCACGCCACCCGCCTCAGCCCGGGATGATCAGGTCGATCCCGTACGCCGCCACCGCCAGGCACGCCGCGAAGCACAGGACCGCCACGACCAGGGCCGCCTTCTCCGAGCCGTCACGCGGCTGCCCGCCGCGCGGGCCCCCGGCGCGGCCCCACGCGACGATGCCCAGCGAGAACATCAGCACGACGGTGATCGTGATGCCGAGGCTGACCCCCAGCACCGCGCCCAGGTTGCCCCACTTGATCTCCATCCGGGTCCGCTCCTCACCGTCACCCTGCCGGCTGGCCGGCGGCGCTCGGCTCCGGCACACTCGCCCGCGTGTCGTTGACGTTGTCGGGGGTCACCGGCCGGCGCCGCGACAGGAGGTAGAAGCCCGCGGCGGCGACCAGCGCCACACCCGCCACGAGCCCCACACCCACGTCGCCGTGGTCCGCGACCCAGGCCGCCACGCCGCCCACCGCGGCCGCCGCGGGGAGCGTCAGCACCCAGGACAGGGCGATCCGCCCGGCCACCCCCCAGCGCACCTGCGCGAGCCTGCGGCCCAGGCCCGCCCCCAGGATGCTGCCGGTGCAGACCTGGGTGGTGGACAGGGCGAAACCCAGATGCGAGGACGCGAGGATCACGGAGGTGGCGCTGCTCTCGGCGGCGAAGCCCTGCGGGGAGTCGATGTGGGTCAGTCCCTTGCCCATGGTGCGGATGATCCGCCAGCCGCCCACGTAGGTGCCGAGCGCGATGGCCAGCCCGGCGCTCAGCACCACCCACCACGGCGGACCCGTCCCGGGAGCGAGCAGTCCTCCCGAGATGAGCGTCAGGGTGATGACCCCCATCGTCTTCTGTGCGTCGTTGGTGCCGTGGGCGAGCGCCACGAGCGAGGCCGAGCCCACCTGCCCGGCCCGGAAGCCGCGCTTCGCGACGTCGCCCCGGGTCCGTCTGGTGATCACATAGGCGAGATAGGTGGACAGCATCGCCACCAGGCAGGCCACGAGGGGCGAGGCGACGGCGGGGATCACGATCTTCTCCAGAACCTCGCCGGTGTTGACCGCGCCCGCGCCCGCGCCCACCCAGACCGCTCCGATGAGCCCGCCGAACAGGGCGTGCGAGGAACTGGAGGGCAGACCGAGCAGCCAGGTCGCGAGGTTCCAGATGATCGCCCCCACCAGCCCGCCGAAGATCATCGCAGCCGACACCTTGGCGTCGTCGACGATGCCGTCGGAGATGGTGCGGGCGACTTCCGTGGACAGGAACGCGCCCAGCAGGTTCAGCACTCCCGCCACCGCCACGGCCACCCGGGGCGCGAGCGCGCCCGTGGCGATCGACGTGGCCATCGAGTTGGCCGTGTCGTGGAACCCGTTGGTGAAGTCGAAGGCGAGAGCCGTGATGATGACGATGACGATGAGAAAGGTGACGGATCCCACCGGATACCTCCCGACGGGTGCGGTCCGCTTCACCGGGCCCCTGGTAGTAGGTGGTGTCGGCTCGGGATTCCAGGGTAGGCGAGGTGGAGGTGGAGTGCAGGGGAGGCTTTTCGCGGGGGCGGTTCCGCTGGAAATCCTGTCGCAGCAAGGGGGCCGTGGAGGGCAGGATGCGCGCATCATGGAGAGCAGCGAGACGCCGTACCGCATGATCCGGGCCGTGCACACCGACGACACCGTGACGGTCTATCAGGCGTACCGCCCGGAAATAGGTGATCATGCCGTGCGCCACGGCCGTTTCCCCGAGAGCTGGAGCCGCTCCCGGATGACGTGGATCAAGCCGTCCTTCCTCTGGATGATGTACCGCAGCGGCTGGGGACGGAAGGAGGGCCAGGAGCGGGTGCTCGCCCTCGAGATCACCCGTGACGGCTTCGACTCGGCGCTTCGCGAGGCCTGCCTGTCGCACTTCGACCGCTCGGTGTACCCCGACCGCGAGACGTGGGCCGAGCGCGTGCGGACCGCGCAGGTCCGCGTCCAGTGGGACCCGGAGCGCGACCTCTCGCTGCGTGCGCTGCCGTACCGTTCGCTGCAGCTCGGGCTGACCGGCGGGGCGACCCGCGACTACGCCGACCACTGGATCGTCCGGATCCGGGACGTCACCGCCCTCGCCCACCGCGTCCACGAGCTCGTGCGCTCCGGCGACCGCGAGGCGGCCGCCGCGCTGCTGCCGCCGGATCGGCCCTATCCGCTGGACGCCGCGACCGCCGCCGTGATCGGTGCGAGGCCGGGACTCAGCGGCCGTCCGGCGCCGCGGTGAGCCGCTTCGGGGCGGGTGCCTCCCTGGTCGGGGGGACGTGCATCCAGAGGGCCGGGCGCCGGGCGCCGACGGAGTGTGCTCATGGAGCTGGGGGTCCTCGAGCTCGGGGTCGACGGCGGGTGGACGGCCGCCGTCGCCCGCGTCGGGGAAGAGGAAGACGACGACCTTCCGGACGGCCTTGAGGACGCTCTCACGCCAGGAGATTCCTCGACCGCGACAGGCGGTCTTCCTCGCCTTTCGCGTTCGGAGAAGGGGATCGATACCGGGGGTGTGCCGTGCACGTGAACGCCCGATTCCCCTCGTCGATCGGCCGATGGGGCCTGCCTGTGACGGGATCCTCGGCGACGGTACGATCACCGTCATGCCCGGGCGTAGCGCAGCGGCAGACGCACCGCCTTGCTCAGGCGGATCACGCCGGTTCGAATCCGGTCGTCCGGGCAGCGGGACACACGGGCCCGTAGGGCAGAGGCAGACCCCCCGCTTCCTACAAGGCGGATACGCCGGTTCGAATCCGGCCGGGCCCCCGATAGGATCATCGCAATGCCCGGATGTAGCGCAGAGGCAGGCGCCCCTCCCCTCACGGAGGGATCACGCCGGTTCGTATCCGGCCGTCCGGGCAGCCGGGGAAGTACGGGTCCGTGGCGCGGCGGCAGGCGTGCCGGCTCCGCGCGGTCGGACAGGCCGGGTCGCGTCCGGCCGGATCACCCCCTCGCATCAGCGGTAGACACCAGTGGGGATCATGGGGGAGACGGGCGACATCACGGAGGCGGAACTCGCGGCCTTCGACACGGTGGTCGGCAAACTGCGCGAACTGCCCGTCGACGACCCGGTACGGCTGCGCGCCGAACAGGTGGCCGCCTCCTTCGCGCGTGACGGGCGGCTGCGGCGCAGGAAGACCCGTCGTGAGGACCGTGCCGCTGCGGACGCGGAGGTCGTGGCCGCCACCGCGACCGGCGCACGGGAGCGCCGGGAGGACGCTCCCCTCGACGACGCCCCGGAGGGCGGCGCGGCAGGGGAGTTCGCCAGGCCCCGCCGCTGCTACGTGTGCAAGTCCCCCTACCGGCGGGCGGACGCCTTCTACCACCTGCTCTGCCCCGACTGCGCCGGGGACAACACCGCCCGCCGGGGAGCGCGCACCGACCTCGCCGGCCGGCGCGCGCTGCTGACGGGCGGCCGCGTCAAGATCGGCTTCCAGCTGGCCCTGATGATGCTGCGGGACGGGGCGGAACTCCTGGTCACCAGTCGCTTCCCGCAGGACACGCTGCGCCGCTTCACCGAGGCGCCCGGCAGTGAAGGGTGGCTGCACCGACTCACCGTCGTCGCCGTCGACCTGCGGGACCCCCGCCAGGTCGTCGGTCTGTGCGAACGGCTCCGCGCGAACGGCGAGCCCCTCGACATCCTGGTCAACAATGCCGCCCAGACGGTTCGGCGGCCCCCCGAGTCGTACGCGGCCCTCATCGCCGGAGAACGCGCGCCGCTGGCCGCCGGCCGGCCACCCGTCGCCGTGCTCACCGCGCCCGGCTTCGGCACCGTCCACGCGCTGCCGGCCGCCGCCGGGCCCACCGCTGAACTCGTGCTGACCGAGACCGACGAGGCCGGGCTGCTGCCGGACACCGCCCCCGAGAACTCCTGGTCGGCGGAGCTCGGCGGACTCGACCCGGCCGAGGTGCTGGAGACCCAGCTCGTCAACTCCCTCGCCCCCGCACTGCTCTGCGACCGCCTGCTGCCCCTGCTGCTCGCCTCCCCGCGGCCGCGCCGCTACATCGTCAACGTCACCGCCGTCGAGGGGCGCTTCGCCGTGCGCAACAAGACCGCCGGCCATCCGCACACCAACATGGCCAAGGCCGCCCTGAACATGCTGACCCGCACCAGCGGCCCCGCGCTCGCCGCGCAAGGCGTCCACATGTGCAGCGTCGACACCGGCTGGATCACCGACGAGAACCCGCTGCCGAAGAAGAGCCGGCTGGCCGGCCAGGGCTTCCGCACCCCACTGGACGTCGTGGACGGCGCGGCCCGCATCTACGACCCGATCGTGCGCGGAGAGGCCGGACACCCGGTATCCGGCGTCTTCCTCAAGGACTACCAGGAAGCCGAGTGGTGACATGACGGACGACCGGCCGCCGTACGCGGGTGTCCCCGAGATCGTGCCCCGCCCGGCCGCCGATCTCGAGCCGCTGCTGGGCTGGCTGCGCGGAGGGGAGGGGGTGGCCGAACGCCGGGACTTCCCGGCCGGGACCGCCCTGCCCGACGGGCGCCTCGACCTGTGCAAGCAGGCGCTGGGCCCGGAGGGCGCGGCGGCGGTCGCCGAGGCCCTGCGCCAGGCCCCCGCCACCGGCTCCGTACGCCATCTGCTGCTCGGCACCGACGGGCTGGGCGATGCGGGTGCCGCCGCCGTCGCCGAACGCACCCGCGACACCGGAGTCGAGACGCTCTACCTCGGCTACAACGGCATCACGGCGGGCGGCGCCTGCCGCATCGCCGACCACCTGCGGGCCTCGCCCCAGGCGGTCACCGGGGTCTGGCTGAAGCGCAACCCGCTCGGCGGCGGCGCGGGCGAGGCCGGCGCCGGACTCGTCGAGGCGGCCCGGTCGTTGCGCACCCTGGATCTGGTGCAGACCGGACTCGACCCGGCGGGCCTCGCCGTGCTGGCCGACGCGCTCGTCGCGGCCGCCCGCTCGGGACGGGCCGTGGAGCGGCTGTTCGTCGGCGGCAACACCCTCGGCACAGCCGGTGCGGCCTGCCTGACGAGCCTCATCACGACCGGAGCGGTGGCCGAGCTGTATGTGTCCGCCGCCCGCCTCGGCGACGAGGGCGCCCTCCTGCTCGCCGAGGCCCTCGCCCGAACCCCGCACGGCCGGCTCACCCGGCTCTCCGTGGCCAGCAACGGCATCGGGCCGGCGGCCTGCGCCCGCCTGGTCGCCGCTGCGACGGCCGCGGGTGTGGAACTCCTGGACCTGGGACGGGTCAAGGCCGCCCGGACACTGGGCGCCGCGGACAACCGGGTCGACGCCGACGCGGCCGAGGCGATGGCCGCGGCACTGAGCGCGGCGCCGCACCGGCTGACCCATCTCGTGCTGGCCCACACGGGGATGCGCAGCCGCGAGGCGCACCGTCTGCTCGATGCCGCTCCGGCGGCCGCGACGGCGACCCGCTATGTGCTCGGCAAGGGCATCGCGACCAGTATCCGGAGGCGGCTTGACGCGCTCAGCGCGCACCTGCCGCCGCCGGCCCTTCCGGCGGACGTGGCCGCCGTGCGCAGTGTCCACCGCATGCCGCGCTGATCAGCGCGGCTTGGCGGCGAAGGTCTCGATCCAGAAGCGCTGCGCCTGTCCGGAGGCGGCTTGACGCGCTCAGGGCGCACCTGCCGCCGCCGGCCCTTCCGGCGGACGTGGCCGCCGTGCGCAGTGTCCACCGCACGCCGCGCTGATCAGCGAGGCATGGCGGCGAAGGTCTCGATCCAGAAGCGCTGCACCTGCTCCGAGGCCCCCACCAGATACGTCGAGCGCAGCTTGGGCGGCAAGAGCGCGACCAGCCGGGTGACCGCCTTGCGGTGCCGCTTGAGCTGCGACAGCTCGGCGTTGGCGATCACCTGGTGGACGACGTCGGTCTCGTTGTCGCCCTCCTCGGACTCCTCCCGGGCACGTCTCAGCCGGGCCTCCCAGGCGTCCACGTCCCGGGCCAGCTCGCGAAGCCCGGTCACCGAGCGGTTCGCCAGTCGGTCGACCAGGGCGGTCAGCGGCACGGGGGCGTACTCGCCGTCGCCCAGGTAGACGGTGGCCATCTCCAGCGGCAGACCCCGCTGGTGCAGCTTGATCAGCCGCTCGATGGTGCGCTTGGTGATCCATGCGCGGCCGTCCTCGTCCATGTCGTGCTTCCACCACTCCAACACCGTCTCGGCGAGGCCGCCGTAGCGCGCGATCAGCCACTCGTTGGCGGGGATGTCGCCCGGCTCGACGGTGAGCGAGGCAGTGAAGCGGGTCGCCTGGGCGATGTTGTTGCGGGACACCATCAGCCGTCGGCCCAGATGGTAGGGCGGGTTCTGCACCGCTATCTGGGCGCGCAGATTCTCGATCGGGCGCCCGGCCAGCGACCACTCCTGGGTGATCTCCATCAGCTTGGCGAACGCGGCCTTGTCCTTGGGCCGGTTGTACTCGTCCCAGACGATCGCCTTCGGCTCGCTCCCGGTGAACTTCTGCGCCAGCAGGGTGTCCAGCGAGCCGTCCCGGTCGGGGACGGGCGCGCACAGGTCCTCGACGTTGGTGACCGGCAGCGAGAAGTACAGCGGGTCCCGGCCCAGCCCCTGCCGCAGCGTCTCGCGCACCACCTCGGTCTTGCCGCAGCCGGGCGGCCCCTGGAGCAGCACCGACCACCGGTTGCGCAGCGCCGCCCGCACCACCGAGCGCACCGGGTCCGGCACGGTGGCCGGATTGGGCACCCCGAGCTCCGCGGCGATCCGGTCCAGGATCTCCGCCGTCCGGTTCTGGCCCGGGCTGCCGTCCGGCCGGGGCTCGGCCAGCCGCAGCCGCTCGCCGTTGACCAACGGCAGCCCCCAGCGCAGCGGGAAGCCCTCCCGGGCGTTGGCGAGGACGTGGTCCACGGTGCGCGGGGAGAGCAACTCGCGCACCGCGGGACCGAGCGACGCCCACAGGGCGAAGACCCCGTTCAGATCCCACTCCCGGTACTTCTCCGCCAGCTTGCGCCGCCACGCCGTGTCGCCGGCGGTCACGCGTATGGTGACCATGCGGTCGAGGACTGCCAGGTCGCCACGGCGTGCGGCCGTCTCGGACAGCGACTCGTTGTCGCTGAGGAACACCCCGATGCAGCCCAGCTCCCGCAGGTCGTACTCGCCAAGCGTCCAGTTGCAGGCGATCTGCATGAGCTGCGACTGGATCGTCTCGCCGGCCTGCAGCGAGTCGTCGATGAGCAGCACGAACGACCGCCCCGGGCGAAGCTGGCTCATCACCAGCTGGCGCAGCACCAGTTCGCCCGTGTGCGGATCTCGGACCGGGGCGCCCACCAGGAGGTCGTCCGGGGTGAGGTTGGCGGCCGGCACATAGACCAGTTCGGCGTACGGATGGGCCTCGGCGACGTGCGAGAAGAACGTCGACGTCTTGCCGATGCCGTGCTCGCCGAAGACCTGTCCGGTCTGCCCCATGTCGATCATCGCGTCGATGAACGACTCCAACCGGGAGGCCTCATGGCGGCCCTCGGGCGGCTGCGGATAGGTGGCGTTGGGTCGCCAGGGCCGGGGGCCGGCCGTGGCGGTCGTCGCGGTGGTGGTCATCTCGCTCCTGTCGTGACGCGGTGGCAGGCCATAGGAGGGTCATGGGCGTCGGGCCAGTCGTCGCCGCCCTCGGTGATCAGCCATATCCATGCGTCGGGATCCCGCGGCGTGATGTGCGGGGCGTAGCCGTCCGTCAACACGATCACCGCGTCGGGACGCTCCTCGAAGCGCCGGCCCTGGACCTCCGTACGCCCCTCCACGTAATCGCAGACCGTCTGGAAACTCGTGCCCCCGCCCCCGTACACCCGCTCACCGGGGGCGAAGGGCATCACCACGCCGTCGAAGGAGAGCCAGTGCGCCTCCACGCCGTCGATCCGCCCGACGAGTTCGGTCAGCCAATCGACCACGGAGTCCGGCATGGACCCGGAGGTGTCGTAGGCGATGACCAGGACCTTGTCGCGGACCGGGCCGCGCCGCGACAGCACGGGGCCGTGTCCGAGCGCCGCCAGCAGCGCACCCCGCTTCTTCGGGTAGACCAGCCGCTCGCCCTCCCGCAGCTTCGAGGCGACCACGTCGACCAGCCACCGCTGCCACCAGTCCACCCGACCCGTCCTGGCCGCCTCGCCCCGCAGCGTTCCGGCGCCCAGCCGGCCCCACAGCCGGGCCGTGCGCTCCGAGGCGCCCTCGGTGCGGCCCATGAGGTCGAGTAGTTCCCGCTCGGCTCCGGTGTGCCCGCGCCGCGCGGCCAGCAGCGAGTTGAGCAGGGACGAGGAGACCAGCGCGTCGATCGTCGCCTGGTCGCCCGGCACGCCCTCGCCCGCGAGGTGCACGCACAGTGAGGCCGGGGGCACCGGCGGGTGCTTCATCCGCTTGAGCTCGGTGTAGACGCCCATGTCGGTCTCGACGAACTCCGGGTAGGGAAGGGGCGTCAACCCCTGCTCCGCCAGATCCCGCTCGTACGCGGCGTGGATTTCGCGCGGGTCGACCCCGGTCGGCCGGCCGTCCCGCAGCGGCATCCTCTCCCGCCGGAGGCGGACCAGTGCCACATGGTTGATGGACACCTCCGCCGCGGTGGTGAAGACCGGGTCGTCCCGCAGCGCCGGCTCCGCGAGCAGATGCCGGTGCACCAGATGCCGGGCCTCGTGGAAGAGGACGAACGTGACCCCCTCCAGCCCGAGGTCGACGAAGAAGGCGGGGTTGTACAGCAGCAGCACCGAGCCGTCCCCCGAGGCCACCACCGCCGCGGTGTCCACGGCCGTGGTCGGGATCTGGTGCGGGCACTTGGCGTACAGCCAGGAGGCGATCGCCGACTCGGTCAGCCCGAAGTCGAGCAGTGCGGCCTCCTTCAGCCGCTCCGCCTCCGCCACGACGTCCGGATCCGCCGGACGCCACCGCTCCAGCGCCCGCCGGTCGGCGAGATCGACCACGGGTCGTCGTGACCGCTCGTCGAATCCCATGTCAGCCCCCCATTCCCAGGTCCGGATCCCGGCTAGCCCGGTGACTCAGTGTTACCAGAGGCCACTGACAACCGGTCACCGGCCGTCGCCCCGGCGCTCCCCGCGATCGCCCCCGCCGTCCCGATCAGCTCCGGCAGCGTGCCCGCGAAGGTCGGCAGGAGCTGCACCAGTACCGCCCACGCCTCGGTGTTCGCGCCCAGTTCCGCGCGCACCAGCGGCCGCAGCGCCTCGGCGGCTTCCAGCAGCCGCCGCGGAAACCCCCAGCGGCCCATGGCCAGGACGCGCAGGACGTGGCGGGCCGGCTTCGCGCCGGTCACGTACGCGGCGGGACCGTCCACGACGCCCGCGTCACGCAGCCGGTTGGTGAACTTGCGGTGCGTGCCGAACTGAGTGCGCAGCGCCGGCGGGCAGTCGGGGCGGACCGCCAGCGCCCAGCGGGCGTAGCCGGGCAGCGGCCGCTCCTCGTCCGCCGCGGCGACCACCCCCCAGTCGTCCCGGCCCACCAGCAGCGCCGCAGCGCGGCCCTGGGACATGCCCGTCACGGCGCGCAGTGCGGCGGTCAGCTCCTCCGGCCCGGAGGCAGGGTGAGTTCCGGTGCCGGAAAGCGGGCGAGGTCCGCGGGAACCTCCACGCGGCGGGAGCGATCGGGCCCGTAAGGGGCGCCGCCCACGATGTCGTACCGGACACGGTCGTCGGCACGCCAGTGGTGGTACACCACCGTGTTGACCTCGGGATCGTCCTCCTGGAGCATCCACCAGAGCACCGACGCGGGCACCTCGTGCCACCAAGGGCCCCAGCCCCACATCGGGTGCCCATGCGGCCTCGCGGACGACGCCGGATCCTCCTCAGGGACACCCGTCCGGCTCCGCGCACGCGCGGCGAGCGCCGGGTCCACGAGATCCAGCAGGAAGCCCAGTTCGCCGGCGGACACCGCCTCGTTCAGCATGCCGCGATCTTCTCACCCGCCGCCGACAGCGGGCGACTCAGATACCGCGGCGCATCACCCCGTCCAGCACCGCCGACCACGCGCGGACGATCCCGGTGCGGCGGGCGCCGTCGTCGGTAAGGAGGTTCGCCAGGCCCAGGCCCCGCGCCATGTCGAGGGTGGCCTGCACGGTCTCCCTGACCCCCGGCACCGCCTCGTCCGCGTCGAGCATCTCCACGGCGAGGCGGTGCGCCTCCCGTCCGATGCGGGTCTCCAGCGCCGTGACGCGGGGCCGCAGTTGCTCCTCGTTGGCGGCGGCCACCCACAGGTGCAGGGCGGCCCGGAAGATCGGCCCCGTGTAGAGGTCGACGACCATGCCGACCACGGCGTGCGTGCGGGGCGCGCCCTCGCGGGCAAGGGCGCGCGCGTGCTCCCGCAGGGCCGTCAGCCACTGCTCGGAGACGTACTCGATCGCGCCGGTGAACAGGTCCTCGCGGGTGGGGAAGTGGTGCTGGGCCGCTCCCCGCGACACCCCCGCCCGTTCCGCGACCACCGTCACCGTGCTGCCCGTCCAGCCGTGTTCGGCCAGGCACGCGGCGGCGGCTTCCAACAGCCGCCGCCGGGTGGCGCGGCTGCGGTCCTGCATGGGCGCGCGGGCGGCTGTGCTCACAGCGCCCAAGGCGCGGCCCGCCGTTCGAGGAACGCCCGCGTCCCCTCCGCCGCCTCGGACGATCCGAACAACCGGGCGGACTGCTCGATCAGCGCCTCCGCGTCCCTGTCGAAACCGCCCAGCACGGCGGCCGTCGTCAGCGCCTTGGACGCGGCGAGCCCCTGCGGCGACCCCGCGCGCAGCCCGGCGAGGATCCCGTCCAGCGCCTCATCCTGCGCGGCGACCAGTCCGGTGCGGACGGCCTCCGCGGTGCCGAAGACCTCGCCCGTCAGATAGCGCCGCGCGGCCGCCCGGGCGTCCATGCGCGGCAGCACCGTCAGCGAGATCACCGCGGGGGCGAGGCCGAGCCGCGCCTCGGTGAAGGCGAAGCTCGCCCCCGGCCCGGCCACCGGGATGTCGCAGGCCGCCAGCAGCCCGATGCCGCCGGCGCGCACATGACCCGTCACGTGCGCCACGACCGGCTTGGGCAGCTCCACGACCGCCCGCAGCAGCGCCACGAGCCGCCGCGGCCCCTCCGGCGAGGTCGCCTCCTTCAGGTCCGCGCCCGCGCAGAAGGTGCCGCCGGTGTGTGTGAGCAGCACCGCCCGCGTGCCCGGGTCCTTGCCGGCCCTGGCCAGTGCGTCGGACAACTCGTCGACCATGCGTGCGGAGAGCGCGTTGCGGTTGCGCGGGGAGTCCAGCGTCAGTGTGGTGACACCCCGGTCGTACGCGCTCCGCACGCAGGGTGCCGCGGCGTCGTCGGTCATCAGGAGGTTCCCCTTTCCCGGGCGCGCAGTTCGCGCCGGAGGATCTTGCCGCTGGCCGCCCTCGGGATCGCGTCGGTGAACTCCACCCGGCGCACCTTCTTGTACGGGGCGACCCGCGCCGCCACGTGGGCGACGACCTCCTCCGCCGTGAGGTCCGCGCCCTGCTGCGGCACCACGTACGCCTTGGGGACCTCGTTGCCTTCCTCGTCCACCACGCCGATGACCGCGGCGTCGGCCACCCGCGGGTCGGTGAGCAGCACCGCCTCCAGTTCGGCGGGCGGCACCTGGTAGCCCTTGTACTTGATCAGCTCCTTGACGCGGTCGACGACGTGCAGCCAGCCGCCGGCGTCCACCCGGCCGACGTCGCCGGTGTGCAGCCAGCCCTCCGCGTCGATCATGGCGGCGGTCTCCTCGGGCCGCCCCAGGTAGCCCTTCATGACCTGCGGACCGCGGATGTGGATCTCGCCGGTGGCGTCGTTGTCGGCCGCTCCGTCGAGCGGCACGATGCGCATCTCGGTGCTGGGCAGCAGCTTGCCGACAGCGCCGGGCGGCGCGTCGCGCGCGTCCAGCGGCACCACGTGCGTGCCCGGCGAGAGCTCCGTCATGCCGTACGCCTGCAGGATCGGCGGCAGCCCCAGCCGCTTGGAGCACGCCTGGGCCAGCTCCGCGTCGAGCGGCGCCGCCGAGCACAGCACGTACTCCAGCGAGCTCAGATCGTGCGCGGCGACCGCCGGGTGCTTGGCGAGCGCCAGCACGATCGGAGGGGCCACGAACAGCCCCTGCACCCGGTGGGCGGCCACCGCCTCGAGGAACTGCTCCAGGTCGAAGCGCGGCAGCACCACGACGGTCGCGCCCTTGCGCAGCGGGGCGTTCATGAGGGCGGTGAGCCCGTAGATGTGGAAGAACGGCAGCACCGCCAGGATGCGGTGCCCGGGCCCCATCGACAGCGCCGGGTCCAGCTGGGCCAGGTTGGTCGCGATGTTGCGGTGGGTCAGCATCACTCCTTTGGGCAGGGCGGTGGTGCCCGAGGAGTACGGCAGCGCGGCCAGGTCCTCGCCCGGGTCGAAGGCGATCTCCGGCTCCGCAGCGGTGCAGCCCAGCAGGTCGAGGACGCAGCGATGGCCCTCGGCGCTGTCGCAGACGAGGATCTCCCGGACGCCGCCCGCCTGTTCCGCCGCCTTGCGCGCGGTCTCCAGCAGCGGCGAGACGGTGACGATCCACGAGGCGCCGCTGTCCCGCAACTGCCGGGCGAACTCCTCGGCGGTGGCAAGCGGATGCACCGTGGTGACGGCCGCGCCGGCGCGCGTGGCGCCGTAGAAGACCGGCGGGTAGGCGATGGTGTTGGGACTGTGCAGGGCGAGGACGTCGCCTTTGCGCAGCCCGGACTCGGCGAGCGCCGCCGCGATGCGACGGGTGAAGGAGTCGAGCTGCGCGTAGGTGAGCGTCGTGCCCTCCACGCCGTCGACGAGCGCGGGCCGGTCGCCGAAGTCGGCGGCACGGCCCAGCACGGCCTCGTGGATCGGCAGGTCGACGGCGGGAACCGCGGGATACTCGCTGTGGAACACGGCCGGCTGCGCCATGGCCGTTCCCCCCTCCTCGTCGGACGTGCTCAATAGGACTTGGGCAGCCCCAGCGTGTGGTGCGAGACGTAGTTGAGGATCATCTCCCGGCTGACGGGCGCGATGCGGCCCACGCGTGAGGCCGTCAGCAGGGACGCCAGCCCGTACTCGGTCGTCAGGCCGTTGCCGCCGAGGGTGTGCACGGCCTGGTCGACGGCCTTCGCACCGGCCTCGGCCGCCGCGTACTTCGCCATGTTGGCGGCCTCGCCGGCCGCCGTGTCGTCCCCCGCGTCGTACAGGAACGCGGCCTTCTGCGTCATCAGCCGGGCCAGCTCCAGCTCGATGTGCGCCTGCGCCAGCGGATGGGCGATGGCCTGGTGCGAGCCGATGGGGGCCTTCCACACCTGCCGCGTACGGGCGTAGTCCACGGCCGCGGCGAGCGCGAAACGGCCCATGCCGATCGAGAAGGCGGCCGTCATGACACGTTCGGGGTTCAGGCCCGCGAACAGCTGCAGCAGCCCCGCGTCCTCGTCGCCGACGAGGGCCCGCGCGGGCAGCCGTACGTCGTCGAGGTAGAGGTGGAACTGCTTCTCCGGCGCGGACAGCTCCATGTCGATCGGCCGGAAGTCGAAGCCGGGCGTCCCGCGTTCCACCACGAACAGGCACGGCTTGAGCCGGCCCGTGCGCGCGTCCTCGGTGCGTCCCACGACGAGCGTCGCGTCGGCGATGTCCGCACCGGAGACGAAGACCTTGCGGCCGGTGAGCAGCCAGTCCGAGCCGTCGCGGCGGGCCGTGGTCGTCAGCCGGTGCGAGTTGGACCCCGCGTCCGGCTCGGTGATGCCGAACGCCATCCGGACGGAGCCGTCCGCGAGCCCGGGCAGCCACCGGCGCCGCTGCTCCTCGGTGCCGAAGCGCGCGATGACCGTGCCGCAGATCGCCGGGGAGACGATGAGCAGCAGCAACGGGCAGCCCGAGGACCCCAGTTCCTCGAGCACGATGGCCAGTTCGGCCAGACCCCCGCCCCCGCCGCCGTACTCCTCCGGCAGATTGACGCCGAGGTAGCCGAGCGAGCCGGCCTCCTGCCACAGCTTGTCGGTGTGCCGCCCCTCGCGCACGGCCTCGAGGAAGTAGGAACGCCCGTAGCGGCGCCCCAGGTCGGAGACGGCCTTGCGCAGCGCGCGCCGCTCCTCGCTCTCCAGCAGGACGTTGTCGAAGGTGCCTGCCGGTCCGTGCGCAGCGGGCGTGGCGCTCATCCGGACACCTCTTCCTGAACGACGGCCAGTACGGCTCCGACGTCGACCTGGCGGCCGGCCTCGGCGTGCAGTGCGGTGAGCACCCCGTCCGCCGGGGCGGCGACGAGGTGCTCCATCTTCATGGCCTCCAGCCACAGCAGCGGCTGCCCCGCGGCCACCTTGTCGCCGACGGCGACGTCCGCGAGCCGGACCACCGTGCCCGGCATCGGGGCCAGCAGCGAACCCGGCGCGATCCGGTCCTCCGGCTCGGGGAAGCGGGGGAGCGCGGTGAAGCGGTGGGCGCCCGCCGACCCGTCGACGCACACCTCGTCCCCGTAGACCGCGACGTCGAAGGCGCGGCGCACCCCGGCGACCTCCAGCACGACCCGGTCCGCGGTCCGCTCCAGGAGGCGGACGTCCGGGTGGCCCTCGGCGGCCAGGCCCTCGCGGCCGAGCCTGTAGCGGACCTCGTAGCGCGCGCCGTCCGGCTCGGCGCGGTAGGCCTTGGACTGCGGCGCCGACGGCAGGTTGCGCCAGCCGCCCAGCGGATGGCGGCCCGAGGCGTCGGCGAGCGCGGCGGCCAGGGCCGCCAGCCGCGCCGCGCCCTCGTCCCCGGCGGGCGCCGGGCCGAGGCGGTCCAGGAAGGCCGTGGACAGCCGCCCCGCGGCGAAGTCCGGGTCGCGCAGCACCCTCACCAGCAGGTCGCGGTTGGTCGCCAGGCCGTGCACCCGGGCCCGCTCCAAGGCGCTCGCGAGCAGCCGCAGCGCTTGCGGCCGGCCGGCGGCGTGGGCGACGACCTTGGCGAGCAAGGCGTCGTAGTGCACGCCGATCCGGTCGCCGTCGCCGAAGCCCGCGTCCACCCGCAGCCCCGGCGCCTGCGGCACCCGAAGGCGGTGCAGGACGCCCGTCTGCGGCCGCCAGTCGCGGTCCGGGTCCTCCGCGTACAACCGGGCCTCGACCGCGTGCCCGGAGGGCTCTGGGGGAGCGGCCGGGAGCCGCCCGCCCTCGGCGACGTCCAGTTGCAGCGCGACGAGATCCACGCCGAAGACGCATTCGGTCACCGGATGCTCCACCTGGAGCCGGGTGTTCATCTCCAGGAAGTACGCACGGCCGTCCGCCGTCACCAGGAACTCCACCGTGCCCGCGCCCACGTAGCCGATGGCCCGCGCCGCCGCGTCGGCCGCCTCATGGAGCGTCCGGCGCAGGGCGTCGGCGACACCAGGCGCCGGGGTCTCCTCGATCACCTTCTGGTGGCGCCGCTGCACGGAGCAGTCGCGCTCGCCGAGCGTCCACACGGTGCCGTGGGTGTCCGCCAGCACCTGCACCTCGATGTGCCGGCCGTCCTCGACGTACGGCTCCAGGAAGACCTCGCCGTCGCCGAAGGCGGACAGCGCCTCGGCGCCGGCGGCCGCCACCTCACGCTCGAGGTCGGCCGCCTCCCGGACGACGCGCATGCCCCGCCCCCCGCCTCCTGCCGCCGCCTTGACGAGCACGGGCAGCTCGCCGGGACCCGCCTCCAGCACCGGGACGCCCGCCGCCGCCATCAGGCGCTTGGCGCGGGTCTTGGAGCCCATCGCCTCGATGGCCTCGGCCCCCGGGCCGATCCAGACAAGGCCCGCCGCGAGGACGGCCCGGGCGAACACGGCGTTCTCCGACAGGAACCCGTAACCGGGGTGGACGGCGTCGGCGCCCGCGGCGAGGGCGGCCTTGACGATGAGGTCCCCGCGCAGATAGGTGTCGGCCGGCGCGTCGCCCGGCAGCCGGACGGCGGCGTCGGCCTCCCGGACGTGCGGGGCGGAGGCGTCCGCGTCCGAGTGGACGGCGACCGTGGCGATGCCCAGGTCGCGGCAGGTGCGGAAGATCCGGCGGGCGATCTCGCCGCGGTTGGCCACCAGCACTGATGTGATCAAGGTCAGGGCTCCTCACATCCGGAAGACGCCGAAGCCGCCGCGGGCGCCCTCGACCGGTGCGCTGTGCACCGCCGACAGGCACACGCCCAGCACGGTGCGCGTGTCACGCGGGTCGATGACCCCGTCGTCGTACAGCCGTCCCGACAGGAACATCGGCAGCGACTCGGACTCGATCTGCCGCTCCACCACGGCGCGCAGCCCCGCGTCGGCCTCCTCGTCGAAGGGCAGGCCCCGGGCGGCCGCCGACTGCCGTGCGACGATCGACAGGACGCCCGCCAGTTGGGCCGGGCCCATCACGGCGGACTTGGCGCTGGGCCAGGCGAACAGGAAGCGCGGGTCGAAGGCGCGACCGCACATGCCGTAGTGCCCGGCGCCGTAACTCGCGCCTATGAGGACGGAGATGTGCGGCACCCTGGAGTTGGACACCGCGTTGATCATCATGGCGCCGTGCTTGATGATGCCGCCCTGCTCGTACTCGCGGCCCACCATGTAGCCGGTGGTGTTGTGCAGGAAGAGCAGCGGGATGTCGCGTTGGTTGGCGAGCTGGATGAACTGCGCGGCCTTCTGAGACTCCGCGCTGAAGAGCACACCCCGCGCGTTGGCGAGGATCCCGACGGGATAGCCGTGCACGCGCGCCCAGCCGGTCGCCAGGCTCGGCCCGTACAGCGGCTTGAACTCGTCGAACTCCGAGCCGTCCACAACGCGGACGATGACCTCGCGCGGGTCGAAAGGGGTCCTGAGGTCGGCCGGGACGATGTCCAGCAGCTCGTCCTCGTCATGGAGCGGCGGGTCGTAGGCGGCGGCCGGGGCGGGGCCGTGCTTGCGCCGGTTGAGCCGGGCCACCACCCGGCGCGCGGTGCGCAGCGCGTCGGGCTCGTCCAGTGCGAAGTGGTCCGCGAGGCCGGAGGTCCGGGCGTGCATCTCGGCGCCGCCGAGCGACTCGTCGTCGCTCTCCTCGCCGGTGGCCATCTTCACCAGGGGCGGGCCGCCGAGGAACACCTTGGAGCGCTCCTTGACCATGATCACGTGGTCGGACATGCCGGGGATGTACGCGCCTCCGGCGGTCGAGTTGCCGAACACGACGGCGACGGTGGGGATGCCGGCCGCCGACAGCCGGGTCAGGTCGCGGAAGAGCGCACCGCCCGGGATGAAGATCTCCTTCTGGCTGGGCAGGTCCGCGCCGCCCGACTCCACGAGGTTGACCAGAGGAAGCCGGTTGGCGAGCGCGATCTCGTTCGCGCGAAGCGCCTTCCTCAGCGTCCACGGATTGCTCGCCCCGCCGCGGACCGTGGGGTCGTTGGCGGTGATCACGCACTCGGTGCCCTCGACCACGCCGATCCCGGTCACCAGCGACGCGCCGACCGGGTAGTCGCTGCCCCAGGCCGCGAGCGGCGACAGCTCCAGGAACGGGCTGTCCTGGTCCACCAGCAGCTCCACCCGCTCCCGGGCGGTGAGCTTCCCCCGCGCGCGGTGCCGGTCCACGTATGCGGGTCCGCCGCCCCTGAGCGCCTTCTCGTGCTCGGCCGCCAGCTCGGCGAGGCGTTCCAGCATCGCCGTACGGTTCGCGGAGCTCACGCCGCACCTCCTTCACGTGGACGGCGGCCCGGTCCCGGCGGTCCCGCGAACGCCTGGGCGATGTCCAGCCAGCGGTCGGCGTCCTCGCCCTCGGCGCGCACGGCCAGGTCGGCACGGTGCCGGCGGCGGGTCGCCAGCAGGCACAGGTCGAGCGCCGGTCCCGTCACGCGCTGTGCGGCGTCCTCCGGACCGTACGCCCACGTCGTGCCGTCGGGGGCGGTCAGCTCGACCCGGAACTCCTCGGCGGGCGGGGCGAGCCCGTTGACGGCGTACGCGTAGTCGCGGGCCCGTACGGCGATCCGTGCCACGTGCCGCAGCCGCGCGGTCGCGGGACGCCGGACGCCGAGGGCGTCCGCGACGTCCTCCCCGTGCGCCCAGGTCTCCATGAGCCGGGCCGAGGCCATGGACGCGGCGCTCATCGGCGGCCCGAACCAGGGGAAGCGCGTCCCGCCCGGCTGGGCCCGCAGCGCGGCCTGCAGTTCCGCCCGCCCCGAGCGCCAGCGCGCGAGGAGTTCGCCGGGCGGCAGTGCCGCGCCTTCCCCGGCGCCCTCGTCCACGAAGGTGCCGATCGCGGCGGCCGCCTTGTCCACCACGGACCCGAAGCCCTCCGGGTCGGTGACCGCCAGCACGGACTGCCGGTCGGTCCAGGCCAGATGCGCGATCTGGTGGGCCACGGTCCAGCCCACGGCCGGTGTCGGTGTCGCCCAGGCGTCTGGCGGGAGTCCGGCGACCAGGGCGTCCAGGCCCTCGCTCTCGTCGCGAAGGTCGTCCGGTACGGATGCGGGGTCGGACAAGGCTCCCCCTGAATGACGCGACGTCAGAAGCCGTGCGCGTCTCAGGCTGGCACCGGGGCGGGAAACAGGCAAGCGTGCTTGCATGATTTTCCGCCGGGCCCCGGTGCGGCGGCCCGGCGACCGCCTGATGGACTGCCCCGGGCCGGCCCGGCGATCCCGGGTCCGCGCCGTACGGCTCACCGGACGACCCGAGGTTCCCTGCACGCCATGTCACCCCTGTTCGTGGGATTCGTCCCGATACGGGCCCTCAGTGCGGCCGGTCACGTGGTCGGCCGGATCGGGCTGGCGGGGCAGCAGGCGGAGTTCGTCCTCGGGCGGTTCGAGGATCGGGCTGCTGCTGGTCGACCGCCCGTTCATCGGCGGCGGGGCCGGGCGCCTGCCGGGGGCTTGGCGCGGCGGCGGTCGCGCCGGCCGCTCGTCGGCTCGGGGTGGCGCGGAGCCCCCGCGCCGCGGGCTTCCGTTCGGGGACGGGCTCGGCCCGCCGGCGCGAGTTCGCGCACGGCGGCGCGCGCCTGATCCGGATGGTGGGCGACGTCGCCATGGTGACGCGCCGAACGGCCCGCGACGGCGGGGCGCCTTTGGGCGGGCGCTCCACCGTCGCGGGCCGGGTACGTCAGGCGCGGGCGGCCCGACGCGCCAGCAGGGCGTCCCTGCGCTCCTCGAACTTGCGGGCCTGGCAGTCCAGCTCACCCATGAAGAAGCCCAGCTCCTCCTGCGCCTTCAGGCCCTCAGGGCCGAGCCCCGAGGTCTCCAGCACCTTCAGGTGCCGCAGGACGGGCTGGAGCACGTCGTCGTGGTGGATGCGGAGGTTGTAGATGCCGCCGATGGCGATCCGCGCCGCGGAGCGCTCGAAGCCGGGCATCCCGTGCCCCGGCATCCGGAAGCCGACGACCACGTCACGGATCGCCCGCATCGCCTGGTCGGGCGCCAACTGCAGCGCGGCCGCCAACAGGTTGCGGTAGAAGACCATGTGCAGGTTCTCGTCGGTGGCGATGCGCGCGAGCATGCGCTCGCACATCGGGTCGCCCGACCCGCGGCCGGTGTTGCGGTGCGAGATACGGGTGGCCAGTTCCTGGAACGCCACATAGGCCACCGAGTGCAGCATGCTGTGCGCGTTGTCGGACTCGAAACCGTCCGACATGTGCCGCATGCGCAACCGTTCCAGCTCCACCGGGTCGACGGCCCGCGTGGTGAGCAGGTAGTCGCGCATGACGATGGCGTGCCGGCCCTCCTCCGCGGTCCAGCGGTGCACCCAGGTGCCCCAGGCGCCGTCCCGGCCGAAGAGGGTGGCGATCTCGTGGTGGTAGCTGGGGAGGTTGTCCTCCGTGAGGAGGTTGACCACCAGCGATATCCGGCCGACCTCGGTGACCTTCGACTGCTCCGGCGCCCAGGCCTCGCCGCCCATCAACCCGTCGAAGTCACGGCCCTGGCTCCACGGCACGTACTCGTGGGGCATCCATTCCCTGGCCACCGCCAGATGGCGGTTGATCTCGGTCTCGACGACCTCTTCCAGGGCGTACAGCAGCCTGGTGTCGCTCCATGCTTCCGATCCTGTGCTCTGGGACGGGGCAATGGTCACGCGGGGCTCCTGTGGGGGTCGCTGAGAGTGCCTACGGAATCGTAAGTTACGAAACCGTAGGTTAGGTAGCTCCCAAAAGGCAACCCGCCGTCAGGCGTACAGCTCCCGCAGACGGACGGAGAGGCAGGTCACGCACCCTTCGAGCTTCTCGAACTCGCTGATGTCCACCACAACGGGCTCATATCCGAGATCCGCCAGCAGCTCGGCGCTCCGCGGCGCGCTCGCCGCCATCAGCAGTCTTCCGCCGCCGAGCAGCACCACGTGCGCGCCGCCTTCCTCCGGAACCGGCAGGAACTTGGGAAATACTGACGGATCGTCGACCAGCGGCGGATACCCGATGACCGTGCCGTCGGGCAGCGCCGTCACCGCCGACTTCAAGTGCAGCACCTTGGTGACGGGTACGGCGACCACCCGCGCTCCCAGCGGTTCGAACACCGACCGCAGTTGCCGGACGCCCTCGGCGTCGGTCCGCCCGCCCCGACCCACGTAGACGGTGTCCCCGACCTTGAGCACGTCCCCGCCGTCCAGCGTGCCCGGTGGCCGCACCCTGTTGACCGAGAGCCCCAGCGCCGTGACCGCCTCCTCGGCCCCGGGCGCCTCCGCGCGCCGGGAGGCGGCGCCGGACCGGGCGAGCAGCGCCACGTTGCGGAAGACGACGACCGCGTCCTCGACGAACACCGCGTCGGGGCAGTCGTCGGCCGCCGGCGCCTCCACCGTCTCCCAGCCGTGGTGGCGCAGTGCCGCCACATACCCCTCCCACTGGCGCGCGGCCCGCCCGGCATCGACGGGGGAGCGCTCGAGGTGGGTCACCAGTCCTTCGGCGAGGCGCGGGCCGGGACGGCGGACGAGGGCCTTCTTGCTCGGCATGGGACGTTCCCTCCCTGGGTCGGGGGCGGTCGGCGGACGCCCCGGGCGCCGCAGCCGGGCGCAGGGCGAGGTCCGGCGGGGCGATAGCATCGGCAGCCTGATGAGTGCCACTCTTGTCGTCAAGGATCTTGCCGCAGGCCACGGGGACCGCGTCCTGTTCTCCGGCCTCGACCTCGTCGTCGCCCCCGGCGACGTCGTCGGTCTGGTCGGGGCCAACGGCGCCGGCAAGTCGACGCTGCTGCGCATGCTCGCGGGCCTGAGCGCTCCGGAGCAGGGGCAGCTGCGGCTCAGCCCGCCCACCGCGACCGTCGGCCACCTCCCGCAGGAACCCGAACGCCGCCAGGGCGAGACGGTACGGGCCTTCCTCGCCCGGCGCACCGGGGTCGCCGCTGCGCAGGCCGCGCTCGACACCGCCACCCAGTCTCTGGTCGACGGGGCGCCCGGTGCGGACGACGCCTACAACGACAGCCTCGAGCGGTGGCTCTCGCTCGGCGGCGCCGACCTCGAGGAGCGGGCCGAGGAGGCCGGCGAGGCGCTCGGTCTCGGCGTCGGCCTCGACACGCCCATGACGGCCCTGTCCGGCGGGCAGGCCGCGCGGGCGGGCCTGGCGTCCCTGCTGCTGAGCCGCTACGACGTCTTCCTCCTGGACGAGCCCACCAACGACCTCGACCTGGACGGCCTGGAACGCCTGGAGGCCTTCGTTCGCGGTCTCAAGGCGGGCACCGTCCTGGTCAGCCACGACCGCGAGTTCCTGACCCGCACGGTCACCCGCGTCGTCGAGCTCGACCTCGCCCAACAGCAGGTCAACACCTATGGCGGCGGCTACGCCGCCTACCTGGAGGAGCGCGAGACGGCCCGTCGGCACGCCAGGGAGGCGTACGAGGAGTACGCCGACACCAGGAGCGCCCTCGAGTCCCGCGCCCGCATGCAGCGCAACTGGATGGAGCACGGCGTCCGCAACGCCCGCCGCAAGGCGAGCGACAACGACAAGATCGGCAGGAAGCTGCGTGCCGAGTCGACCGAGAAGCAGGCCGCCAAGGCGCGGCAGACCCAGCGCATGATCGAACGCCTCGACGTCGTCGAGGAACCCCGCAAGGAGTGGGAGCTGCGCATGGAGATCACCGCCGCGCCCCGAGCGGGAGCGGTCGTGGCGACGCTGCGCGGCGCCGAGGTCCGCCGCGGGCCGGAGTTCACCCTCGGACCGGTCGACCTGCAGATCGACTGGGCCGACCGGGTGGCCATCACCGGCGCCAACGGCTCCGGGAAGTCGACCCTGCTGGCCGCTCTCCTGGGCCGGGTGCCCCTCGACGCGGGCGCGTCCCAGCTCGGCCCGGGCGTCGTGGTGGGCGAGGTCGACCAGGCCCGCAAGCTGTTCCACGGCGGTGATTCGCTGCTGGACGCCTTCGGCGCGGAGGTCCCCGACACGCCCCCCGCTGACGTGCGCACCCTGCTGGCCAAGTTCGGCCTCAAGGCCGCCCACGTCCTGCGCCCGGCCGCCACCCTCTCGCCGGGCGAGCGCACCCGGGCCGCTCTCGCCCTCCTGCAGGGGCGCGGCGTCAACCTGCTCGTCCTGGACGAGCCCACCAACCACCTCGACCTGCCCGCCATCGAGCAGCTCGAGTCCGCCCTCGCCTCCTACGAGGGCACCCTGCTGCTGGTCACCCACGACCGGCGCATGCTGGAGGCCGTCCGCACCACCCGCCGTATCCAGGTGGCTTCCGGACGTGTCACAGAGCACTGACGCCGTCCGGGAGGCGTGCCCGGACCCCGGTCGCGTGGGAAGATCGGCACCGTGACCGGGCCTGCGCGCACGACCTGCAGTCGGTCCGCGATCCGATACGAGGAGATACCGACGTGAGCATCTACGACATCCCCCTGCGCACCCTCACCGGTGAGCCCGCCTCCCTCGCCGACCACCGGGGCAAGGCCCTGCTGATCGTCAACGTGGCCTCCAAGTGCGGTCTCACCCCGCAGTACGAGTGCCTGGAGCGGCTGCAGAAGCGGTACGCCGACCGCGGTTTCACCGTGCTCGGCTTCCCCTGCAACCAGTTCGCAGGGCAGGAGCCGGGCACGGCCGAGGAGATCGGGACCTTCTGCTCCGCGACCTACGGCGTGAGCTTCCCGCTGTTCGAGAAGACCGATGTCAACGGTGACCAGCGGCACCCGCTGTACGCGGTGCTGACGGAGACCACCGATGCCGAGGGCGAGGCGGGCGACGTGCAGTGGAACTTCGAGAAGTTCCTCGTCGCCGCCGACGGCCGGGTGGTGGGCCGCTTCCGCCCGCGCACCGAGCCCGAGGCCGACGAGCTCGTCGCCGCCCTCGAGGCCCAGCTTCCCGCCTGAGGCTCCGGTCGGGCGCCCGGCTCGACTCCGCGTCCGGGCTCGCGGATGAGCCCGCGGAGGCTCTTGGGGCCGGCCTCGCCGTACCGGCTGTGCCGGCCGGTACGGCGAGCGCGATCCCCAGCCGCCGCCCGGGGCAGGCGGGCCGGGTGGCCTCCCCTGGCGCCAGGCGCCAGGGGAGGCCACTGGTCACCTGAGTGCCGCACCCCGGAAGCCGCCGGAAGAACGGCCGGTGCGGCCGCCATGGTGGCAGTCGGCCTGGCCTTCCCGCCCGGCGCCCCTGCGGCACCGGGTTCGCCGCCGCGCCGCAAGGCCGCGACGCCGTGCCCGCCGTCGCCGAGGACGCTCCCGGCGGTGCAGCACGACTCCCCGAACTCCGCGGCCGCTGGACCGAGCCTCCGCCCGGGGATCGTGCACCGAGGCCGTCCGCGCCCCGGGGGTGCCGGAGGGCGGTACCGAGTCGGTACCGGCGCACCCGCCACCGATAGGCTGAGCAGGGGGAAGCGACGGCCCGGCCCCCGTTGGCCTGCGGCTTTCCCGAGACCGAGACCGTACTCGTTCTGTGAGGATGCCCGTGACGCCCCGAGGTCCCGGCCGCCGGCCCGCCGCCCTGCCGTCGTGGCTGGCCCACCCCCTGCGCTGGCAGCGGGGGCCGGTGCCCTGGCCGGCGGTGTTGCGCGGGGCCCTCGCGGCGGGGCCGCTGCTCGCGCTGGGGATCGGGCTGGGGAGCCTCGAGTTCGGGGTGCTGGCGGGGCTGGGGGCGCTGTTCGCGGGCTTCAGCGACCTCCCCGGGACCCGCAGGGCGGGCGTCGTCCAGATCGGGCTGCCCGCGCTCGTCACCGCGTTCGGCGTCCTGGTGGGCGCGGTGACGCAGAGCGCTCTCATCGGCTGGTGGGCGCTGCCGGTGGTGTTCGCCCTGGGCGCCGCCTCCGGCGCGCTCAGCGTGGTGGGCCCGGTCTGCTCGCGGGCCGGGATGCACGGGCTGGCCGCCGCCGTGGTCGGAATGGGGCTGCAGCTGCCCGGTGGGCCCGGCTACAAGGCGGTGTGCTTCCTCGCCGGGGCGGTCTGGCTGCTCCTGCTGCGGCTCTTCCTACGTCCGCCGCGTCCGGCCGGCGGCGCGCTGGACGGCGAGCGGGCCTCCCTGGCCCGGATCTTCGACGCCCTGGCGGACGCCCTCGACGCCGTCGGAGGGCCCGGCGCCGAGGCCGCGCGGCGGCGGCTGAGCGCCGCCCTGGACCACGGCGACGAGGCGGTACGGCTGCGCCGGCTGAGCCGGCGGCTGCTGCGCAGGTCCGCGAGCCCCGGGGAGATCCTGCTCGCGGAGCGCTTCGGCGTCGCCACCGAACTGACCGACGCCGCCACCGCCCTGCTCTGGGAGGCCCGGCCCCTGCCGCCCGGCACCGGCGACGGCCCGCGGCGGCTCGCCGCGGCCGTGCGGACGGGGACACCGCCCGGTCCGCTGACCGTGCCCGAGACGTCCGCCCCTGGGACGGCCACCCCCGCGCGGGCGGTGTTCAACGCCATGATGCTGCACGCGTCCACCGTCTTCGCCCGCACGGTACCGGCCACCGGCTGCCCCGAGGACGCCGCCCCGCTCCCCGCCCGCGGACCGGCGCCGCTGATGCGCCGCCGCGTTCTCGGCCCCGTGGGCCGCGAGTACGCGCTGAAGGTCGCGGTGTGCGTCACCGCGAGTGCGGCCGTGGCCCTGGCCCTGCGCGCGGACCACTGGTACTGGCTGCCGCTCACGGCGGCGTTCCTGGTGAAGCCCGACATCGGCCCGCTGTTCTCCCGGGTCGTCAACCGCTTCTTCGGCACAGTGCTCGGCGTCCTGGTCTTCACGGCGCTCGCCGCGCCCCTGGGCGACGGGATCTGGTGGACGGCCGTCTGCGCCTGCGCGGCAGGCGCGCTCCTGCCCTTCGCGACCCGCCACTACGCGCTGCAGACCACCGTCGTCACGATCATGGTGCTGGCGTTCGTGTGGGCCGGCGGCGACACCCAGGCCGCCCTGCCCAGGCTGCTGGACACGGCGATCGCCTGCGCGATCGTCGTCATCGTGGGCCACCTGCCCCGGATCACCGGCAGCACCGCACGGGTCGGCCACCTGCTGGCCGTCGCCCAGCGGCGCACCCGGGACTACCTCGGGTACGTCCTGGCCGCGGCTGCGGGCGAGCGCCCTGAGCAGCGCAGGGTGTTGCGCCGGGCGGCCTACAGCGCTCTGGGCGAGGCCCGTGGGGCCGCCGAGACGCTCGCCGCCGAGCTGCCCTCCCGGCACGGAGGCAACGGCGACTGGTCCCGCGTGGTCGCGGCCACCGAACGGATCGTGGACGCGACGACCGCCTGCGTCGTCCGGATGGAGCAGGGCCACCCGCGTCCCTCGGCCCGCGAGGGGGCCCAGGTGGACGCCGCGCTCACGGCGGTCGCCGACACCCTGGACGGCCGTGCTCCCGCCGCGGGTCCCCCGAAGCTCCCCGCGACCCCCGAGTGCGAGACCATCGCGGACATCGTCAGCGAGCTGCACTTCATCCGCGGCATCGTGGCGGGCCTGCCCGTGACCGCGCGGGGCGGGCGCACGGCACGGCGTCCCGTCACCATCGCCGCGCCCGGAGACCCGAAGCCAAAGGCGGACAATCGTCGCGATCAAGACGGGTGAGGCGCTAAGGTCAGGCCAGTCGGCGACACCGGGAGGTTGACGAGGTGGCCGTATTCCTGCTCGGGGTGGGGGCCGCGTGCTGCCTGGGGCTCGGCTTCGTACTCCAGCAGTTGGCCGCCCAGCGCGCCCCCCTGGCCCACTTCCTCTCCTTCAGGCTGCTGCTGCACCTCATGCGGATGCCGCAGTGGCTGCTCGGCGTCTTCCTGATGGTCTGCGGCATGCTGCTCAGCGCCCTCGCGCTCACCAAGGGCGAGGTCTCCCTCGTCGAGCCGCTGACCGCGACCAATCTGGTCTTCGCGCTGGCGCTCTCACGCCGCCTCACCGGCCAGAGACTCGGCCGGCACGGCTGGTCCGGCGTGGTGCTGCTGGCGCTCGGCGTCACCGCCTTCATCGTGGCCGGCCGCCCCTCGGGCGGCGGTCCGCCCGCAGGGGCGCTGCGCCACTGGCTGGTGGTCGGCGTCGTCGTCGGCCTGGCGCTGCTGCTCGTCGCCTGCGCACGGCGGTTGCGTCCGTCGCCGGAGGCGACGGTGCTGGCGCTCGCCGCGGGCCTGCTGTACGGCCTCCAGGACGCCCTGACCCGGATCTCCGGCCAGATCGCCCAGGACGAGGGCGCCGGCGCCCTCTTCACGCACTGGCAGCCGTACGCCATCGTCGCGATGGGCCTGACCGGCCTGATGCTCGTGCAGAGTGCCTTCGAGTCGGCTCCGCTGCGTATGTCGCTGCCCGCGCTGACCGCCGCCCAGCCGCTGGCCGGGATCGCCTGCGGCGTCGGCTTCCTCGGCGACCGGGTGCGCGTCTCGCCCGGCGCGCTGGCCTGGGAGGCGGCGGGGCTCGCCGCGATCGCCGCGGGTGTCGTGCTGCTGGGCCGGCATCCGGCGATGCCGTGCGCGCACGGCGCGTCCCGCAAGGAGGCGGTCGGCGCCGACGGGCCCGGCGAGGAACCCGTCAGGGCCGTCCGCTGAGCGCTACCGCCGACACCTGACCGGCCGGTGGGGCGGGTCCACCGGCGCCGCGCACCGGGGGACACCGCACGGCCCACTTCTGCGGAGGTCCGGACCGAGCGGTGTGTCCCGGCGGTGGCACAGGGCGGGCGTGCCCGTCCGGTGACCGGTGCCGCGGCATCCCGCCGACCGCTCGCTACCGGCCCACCGTCCAGGTGAACCGGGGCTCACGGCGCTCCAGGAAGGCGGTCACGCCCTCTGCCGTGTCGTCGCTGCGCTCCGCCTGGCGGGCCCAGTGGCCGACCCGTTCCGGGGCGATCCGGGAGGCGGTGAACTCCTTGGCCGCCGCCTGCGTGAGCAGCGACCGGGAGGCCAGGACACCGGCGTACTCCTCGACCCGCTTGTCCAGCTCGTCCTCGGCCAGCACCTCGTCCACCAGCCCGGTCCGCAGCGCCCGCTCGTGACCGATGAGCTCCGCGGAGAACAGCAGGTGCTTCGCCGTCGCCGGTCCGACCAGGCTCACCAGCCGGTGCGTGGAGGAGGCGGGGTAGACGATGCCGAGCCGCGCCGGGGTGACCCCGAAGCGCGCGCCCTCCGCGGCGAACCGCAGGTCGCAGGCGGCCGCGAGCTGGCAGCCGCCGCCCACGCAGAAACCGCGGATCGAGGCCAGCGTGGGCTTGGGGAACGCCGCGAGGGCCTCCTCCGCCGCTACGGCCGCGCTCTGCGTCGTGCCGGACGTGCCGGAAGCGTCGGCCGGCGTGCGCAGCAGCCCGGAGATGTCCGCGCCGGCGCAGAAGGTGCCGCCGGCCCCGGCGAGCACCAGGACGCGCACGGCCGGGTCCGCCGCGAGACCGTCGAGGAGGCGGGGCAACTCCTGCCACATCGCCAGGGTCATCGCGTTGCGCTTGGCCGGATTGCTGATCGTCACGGTGGCCGTGGCGCCCACCGTGTGCACCACCAGGCCGGGCACGGACGGCTCGGACATGCCCTGATCCCTCATCTCGTCGTCGTCCCGGCCGGCACGGAGCACGGACGCCGCCCCACCGGGATCCTATCCCGGTCCGCGCCGCCGCATATCGGGTATATGGGCAGTAGCTCCCGACAGGCTCCGACGAGCGCAAGGAGGCGGCGGCCATGGCACCGTTCAAGGGACGCAGGAAACATCCGGAACCCCCGGAGGCCGGTATCAGGCGCAGCTTCGGCTGGGTCGCCGCCCTCGGAGCGGTCCTGGTGGCGGGCGGCCTGGTCGGGCTGTTCTACGTGGGCATCGCGACCATCACCTCGATGCTGCTCTTCGGCTGGCTGCTGCTCGTCGGCGGCGTCGTCGGCCTGGTGCAGGCGGTGCAGAACCACGACACCAACTACTTCTGGCTCGCCCTGGTCGTCGCGGCCCTCTACATCGCCGCCGGGGTGGTCGTGATCCGCAACCCCGAGCAGACGGCGGCCGCACTCACCATGTTCGCGGCGCTGCTGTTCCTGACGGGCGGCATCTTCCGCCTCTTCGGCGGGATGGTGGTGCGTGGGCCGCACATGGTGTGGACGCTCATCCAGGGCGCCGTCGGCATCCTGCTGTCGATCCTGGTTCTCGCCGACTGGCCGCACAGCAGCCTCTACGTCATCGGCGCCTTCTTCTCGCTCGCGCTGCTCTTCGACGGTCTGGGACTGCTGGGCGCGGGCCTCGGCGGCCGGCGGATCGTCGGAATGGTCGCTGATGTCCGGGACGCCCCGCTGACGCGTCAGTGACCGGAAAAGGTCGGATCAGTAAAGCTCATGTGGCTGGCACGCCCGATCGCAATGTGTCGAACCTGATCGAAAGGCACGGATTTTCGGTCAGCGGCTCGGGGCGGGCCCGCCGCCTGCCGACACTCGAACCGTGAGGCGTTCCCCGCCGCCGCCGTGAGCGGGCCGCGGGGGTCGCGGGTTGCATCGCGCGAATGCGAGGGTGAAGACCGCCATGGACGTACGCGGGAGCGTCCCGCCCCCCGAACCGGTGCCCTCGGTGGCTCCGGATGTCCCGCGCCCCTACGAGGGCGTGTGGCGCTTCACCGCTCCGGCGCTGGACTCCTCGGTGCCGCAGGCCCGGCACGCGGTGCGGGACCTGATCGTCCGCCAGGGCGTGCCGGTCGGCGAGGACCTGCTGCACGGAGTGCTGCTGATCGTCTCCGAACTGGTCACCAACGCCGTGCGGCACGCCGCGCTGCTGTCCCCGGAGATCGCCGTGGAGCTCGCCGTCGGCATGGACTGGGTACGGGTCGCCGTCGAGGACAACCACCCGTACCGGCCCAAGGCCCTCCAGGTCGACGACGCCGACACGAACGGGCGCGGCCTGCTGCTGGTCAAGACGGTCACCGCCGAGGCGGGCGGGATGTGCGACGTCCAGCAGACCACGACCGGCGGCAAGGTCATCTGGGCCGCGCTCCCGCTGCCGCGCGGCCTGGTGTCCTGAGCGCCCTGGTCGCGCCGCCGACCGGGCCGGTCCGACCGCGCGGCCCCGGACGCGCGGTGACCGCCCGGACCGCGCCGCAGGGGCTACCAGCCCGCGTCGCCCGTCAGCTCGCGGACCGCGGGCAGCGCGGCGTCCAGCACGGTCGGGAACCAGGCCGAGAAGGGCCCGGAGGCGCGGAGCGCGGCGAGTTCGGCGGGCGACACGAAGGCCGTCTCGCCGATCTCCTCCGGATCCGGGTCCGGGGCCGCGGTCACGAGGCCGACGAAGAGGTGGTTGTACTCCTGCTCGACCAGCCCCGACGCCGGGTCGGGATGGTTGTAGCGGACCGTGCCGGCCTCCCGCATCAGCGCGGGCGCGACGCCGAGTTCCTCGGCGGTGCGGCGCGCCGCGGCGACGAAGGGCGCTTCGCCGGGGTACGGGTGGCCGCAGCAGGTGTTCGACCACACGCCGGGGGAGTGGTACTTCCCCGACGCCCGGCGCTGCAGCAGCAGCCTGCCCTCACTGTCGAAGAGGAACACGGAGAACGCCCGGTGGAGCCGCCCCGGCGCGAGGTGGGCCGACAGTTTCTCCGCGGTGCCGATCGTCGCACCGGCCTCGTCGACCAATTCGAGCAGGATCGGCGCCGGGGCACCGTGGGAAGAGGGCTCCGCGGCGGGTGTGCGGGGCCGGTTGGCGGCGGGGCGTGTGGGCATGGCCATCCTTTGCTTCGACGACAAGACCTCAGTCTGCCTCACGCGGCGACGCCCGGTGCGGTTGCAGCGCGTCCCTGTCCCGTGACGCCGAGTCGCGCACTGCGGCGTCCCCATGGAGGCCACACGGATGGGCGCCCCGACGCCGCGGGCCGTTGACTCTCGCCTGGCGGCGTTGTCGTCGATCGCCGCAGCTCCGCTGCGTCTGTCTTCTCCGCCTTGCCGGACTGGGCCCTCGCCCCGCTCCCTTCTCCACCCGCCCATCCGCGCCACCTTTCAGTGGCACAGGCGCGCCTCGTGCTCCGCGTGACCGACCGGCTCCAGCTGGAAGGTGCAGTGCGCCACGTCGAAGTGGGTGCCGAGGCAGCCCTGCAGGTCGTGCAGCATCTTCTCGTGGCCGACCGCGTCCAGGACGTCCCGGCTCACCACGACGTGCGCGGAGAGCACCGGCATGCCCGAGGTGATCGTCCACGCATGCAGGTCGTGCAGCCCGGCCACCCCGGGCAGCGCGAGGATGTGGGCGCGCACGTCGGCCATGTCCACGTCCTTGGGCGCCGCCTCCAGCAGGACGTCGATCGCCTCGCGCAGCAGCCGCCACGTCCGCGGGACGATCATCAGGCCGATCAGGATCGAGGCCACGGGGTCCGCCCGCTGCCAGCCGGTGGCCAGGATGACCAGCGCCGCCACGACCACGGCCAGCGAGCCCAGCGCGTCCGCCATGACCTCCAGGAAGGCGCCCCGGACGTTCAGGCTGTCGCGCTGCCCGCGCATCAGCAGCAGCAGGGACACGAGGTTCGCCACCAGGCCGACCGCGCCGAAGACGACGGTCAGCCCGCCCTCGATCCCGGGGGGCGTGATCAGCCGGCGGACCGCCTCGTAGAAGATGAGGACACCCACGCCGAACAGCAGCACCGCGTTGGCCACCGCCGAAAGGATCTCCGCCCGCGCCAGCCCGAAGGTGCGGCGCTCGCTCGGCGGGCGGTTGGCGAAGTGGATGGCCACCAGTGCCATCGCCAGGCCCGCCGCGTCGGTGGCCATGTGCCCGGCGTCGGCGAGCAGGGCGAGAGATCCGGTGAGCGCGCCTCCCACGACCTCCGCCACGAGGATCAGCAGGGTGATGCCGAGCGCCGCGCGCAGCCGACCGCGGTAGGCGGCGGCCGCCGTGCCCGTCGGGACGGTCCCCGGCCCGTGCGGGTGGCCGTGGCCGTGCGCGTGTCCAGCGCCCATCGCGCGCCGCTCCCGTCCGTCGCCCTCCGCGCGACGGCGTGTCCGCGCGCGGAGACCGGCGAGCCCAGTGAACAACGGCCGCCATGGCTGGGCAACTCGCCGGCTGCCGCCGCCGTCGTCCGTGGTGACCTGCGGTGATAGGCGTGGGTGGCGGGGAGGCGGTGGTGGTCAGGCGGCGCGTGCCTCCGGGTGGCGCCGGCACCAGCCTTCCCAGGCGGATTCGACCATCTCGCGGATGTCGCGGGTGGCCGTCCAGCCCAGTTCCCGCCGGGTCAGCTCGGACGACGCGACCACGCTGGCCGGGTCGCCCGCCCGTCGAGGCAGGATCACCGGCTCCATCTCCTTGCGCCCGGTGACCTCGAGGATGACGTCGATCAGCTCGCGGACGGAGACGCCCTCGCCGCGTCCGATGTTCACCGTCAGGTCGGTGCCGCCGTCCCGCTCGCCGACCCAGCGGGCCGCGGCGAGGTGGGCGTCGGCGAGGTCCTCGACGTGGATGTAGTCGCGCACGCACGTGCCGTCGGGGGTCGGGTAGTCGGCCCCGAAGATCTGCGGGGCCTCGCCCCGGGTCAGCCTGTCGAAGACCATCGGGACGATGTTGAACACCCCGGTGTCCGCCAGAGCGGGCTCGGCCGCCCCCGCGACGTTGAAGTAGCGCAGGCAGGCGGTGGAGATCCCGTGCGCCCGCCCGGCGGACCGGACCAGCCACTCGCCGGCCAGCTTGGTCTCGCCGTACGGGCTCATCGGCAGGCACGGCGTGGACTCGGTCACCAGCGGCACGTCGGGCAGGCCGTACACGGCGGCGGAGGAGGAGAAGACGAAGCGGCAGATGCCGGCGTCCGCCACCGCCTCCAGCAGTGTGCCGAGGCCGCCGAGGTTCTCCCGGTAGTAGCGCAGCGGCTGCTCCACCGACTCCCCGACCTGCTTTCTGGCGGCCAGGTGCACGACACCCGTGATGCCGTGGTCGGCGATCGCGCGATCCAGGACAGCGCGGTCCAGAACGGATCCATCGACCACCGGGACGTCCGCGGGCACCCTGTCCGGCACACCGGCCGAGCCGTCGTCGAGCACGACCACGCGCTCGCCCGCGCGGGTCATCGCCCGCACCACATGTGATCCGATGAAGCCGGCGCCGCCGGTGATCAACCACGTCATGGCGCCAC
>NZ_CBDRBL010000060.1:0-43955 GCF_965342175.1 Actinacidiphila sp. bgisy167 | reverse complement strand
TCTGGCGGCTCTTGCGGCGGTCGGCGAGCTTGATCGGAACGGACGGCATCCCGAGCGAAATCGCGGTCATGTGCGTGGCATCCCCAAAGTACGCGGATCGAGGTCCCGGCGGCGTGGGCGGGCTCCGGTCAACGAGACTACGTCACCGCGCCCACGCCTCCTGCATCGTGTCTAGGTCAAACGCACCGGATTGATGAGATCCGCGGCCATCACCAGGGCCGTGAAGCAGATGAAGATCCCGGCCACGACATAGGCGACCGGCATCAGCTTCGCCACGTCGAAGGGGCCGGGGTCGGCCCGGCGGAAGACCTTGGCGACGTTACGGCGCACGGACTCCCACAGGGCGCCCGCGATGTGCCCGCCGTCGAGCGGGAGCAGCGGCAGCATGTTGAAGAGGAACAGGGCCAGATTGACCCCGGCGAGCAGGTTGACCATCGTGGCGATCTTCTGCGTGGCCGGCAGCGGCAGCGAGAAGATGTCGCCGCCCAGGCGGGCCGCGCCGATCATGCCGACCGGGGAGTCGGGCTGGCGCTCGCCGCCGCTGAAGACCGCGTTCCACAGGCCGGGAACCTTTCCCGGGACCGCCGCGAGGGAGCGGACGCCGTCCTCGGCGGTGGTGGCCATGTGGTCGATCGACTGGCCGAAGCCGAACGTCACCACGCCGTCGGCGGGTGTGAAACCGAGGAATCCGGCCTGGACGTACTGGCCCTTGACGATGCCGCCGTTCCCGTCGGTCCTGACGACCTTGTTGGCGATCAGGTTCGCGTGCAGGTCGAGGGTCCTGCCGTCGCGGACGACGGTGATGGTGGCGGGGCCGATGGTCTTGCGGATCTCCTGCTGCAGCACCGTCCACTGGCTGTCGTCGACCTTGACCCCGTTGAAGGCCACGATCCGGTCGGCCTTGTGCAGGCCGGCCGCCTTGGCGGGGGCGGCCGGGTAGTCGCCGTGGGCGCAGGGGTCCTTGGCCTTGAGCGCCTGGGTGTCGGAGGCGGGGATGACGCAGTCGGAGACCGATCCGACCGTCGTCGTCTGCGTCGGGATGCCGAAGCCCATGAAGAGCGCCAGGAAGAGCCCGAAGGCGAGGACCAGGTTCATGAAGGGCCCGGCGAACATGACGATCACGCGCTTCCAGGGCTTGCGCGTGTAGAACATGCGGGTCTCGTCGCCGGGCTGCAGCTCCTCGTAGGCCGCGGAGCGGGCGTCCTCGATCATCCCGCGGAAGGGCGAGGTGGACCGGGCGGCGACGCGGCCGTCGTCCCCGGGCGGGAACATCCCGATCATGCGGATGTAGCCGCCCAGCGGGATCGCCTTGACGCCGTACTCGGTCTCACCCTTCCGGCGGGACCAGATGGTCGGCCCGAAGCCGACCATGTACTGCGGCACCCGGATCTTGAACAGCTTGGCCGTGGAGAGGTGGCCGAGCTCGTGCCAGGCGATGGAGAACAGGAGGCCGACCACGAAGATGGCGATCCCCAGTGCCCACATGAGTCCCGTCATACGTGTGCCGCCTCCGTCGTCGCCTGTTCCGCAGCCAGTTCCCGGGCGCGGCCGCGCGCCCACTCCTCCGCCTCGAGGACGTCCTCCACGGTGAGGGAGGTTCCCTCGGCGGGGGTGCCGTGCTCCTCGACCACCCGGGCGACGGTGTCCACGATGCCCGTGAAGGGCAGCGTTCCGGCGAGGAACGCGGCCACGCACTCCTCGTTGGCCGCGTTGAACACCGCGGGGGCGGTACCGCCGAGACTACCCACGCGGCGGGCGAGCGCCACCGCCGGGAAGGCCTCGTCGTCGAGCGGGAAGAAGGTCCACGTCGCGGCCTTGGTCCAGTCGCACCCGGGCGCGGCGTCCGGCACCCGCTCGGGCCAGCCGAGGCCCAGGGAGATCGGCATCCGCATGTCGGGCGGGCTGACCTGCGCCAATGTGGAGCCGTCGGTGAACTCCACCATGGAGTGGATGTACGACTGCGGGTGGACGACGACCTCGATGCGGTCGAAGGGGATGTCGAAGAGCAGGTGGGCCTCGATGACCTCCAGGCCCTTGTTCACCAGGGTGGCCGAGTTGATGGTGACCACCGGGCCCATGTCCCAGGTGGGGTGGGCCAGCGCCTGCTCGGGGGTGACCGCGGCCAGTTCCCGCTTGTCCCGGCCGCGGAAGGGGCCGCCGGAGGCGGTCACGACGAGCTTGCGGACCTCGGGGCGGGAGCCGCCCAGCAGGGCCTGGAAGAGCGCCGAGTGCTCGGAGTCGACGGGCACGATCTGACCCGGCTTGGCCACGGCCTTCACCAGGGGGCCGCCGACGATCAGCGACTCCTTGTTGGCGAGGATCAGGATCCGCCCCGCCTCCAGGGCGGCCAGCGTCGGGCGCAGCCCGATCGAGCCGGTGATGCCGTTGAGCACGGAGTGGCACGGACGGCGGGCCAGCTCGGTCGCGGCGTCCGGGCCCACCAGGACCTCCGGCAGGGACTCGGCGCCGTACCGCTCGGCCAGGGCCTCCCGCAGCGGGCCTTCCGCGTTCTCGTCCGCGACGGCGACCGCGGCGACGCCGAGCCGCCGCGCCTGGTCCGCGAGGAGCCCGACCCGGCCGCCGGCGGCGGACAGGGCCACCACCCGGAAGCGGTCGGGGTTGCGCAGGACGACGTCGATGGCCTGGGTGCCGATCGATCCGGTCGATCCCAGGACGACGATGTCGCGGGGGCCGTCGTTGGCCCCGCCGGCCGCGTCCGGTCCGGGCAGCCGCAGGTGGGGGTCGGCGAGAGTGTCCGTCATCCCCCCATTGTGTCGGGTCGCCGGCACGGCGGGGGCACCGCCTCCGGGAAGGCGGTGCCGCGCGTCGGGGGCCGCGCCCCTGGTCCGGTCGGTCAGCGCATCGGCCGGTGGACGTTCTCCTTGCGGGAGGCGCCAGGCGTGGTGTCGGCGATCCAGGGCCCGTCGCTCGAGGGGTCGACGATGCCCGATTCGAGCCAGGTGTAGGCCCCGCCCAGGACGCCGTCGACGACCTTGCGGTCGATGGAGTCGGTGTTCGTCCACAGGCGGCCGAAGAGCTCCTCGACGCGGATCCGCGACTGGCGGCAGAAGGCGTCGGCGAGCTGGTAGGCCTCGCGTCCGTGCTCGCCGCGCGTACGGAGCATCTCGGCGCGGACGCAGGCCGCGCTCATGGCGAACAGTTCCGCGCCGATGTCGACGACGCGCCCCAGGAAGCCCTGCTTGGTCTCCATCCGGCCCTGCCAGCGCGACATGGCGTAGAAGGTGGAGCGGGCGAGCTTGCGGGCGCCGCGCTCGACGTAGCGCAGGTGGGCGGCGAGGTCGGGATGGCCCGCCGGGTGGAAGGAGGAGTACGCGCCCGGGATCTGGCCGGGGCCGGCGACCAGCTTCGGCAGCCAGCGGGCGTAGAAGCCGCCGGCCTTCACACCGGCCCTGGCCTTGTCGCCGAGCGCCTTGTCGGGGTCGATGAGGTCCCCGGCGACCGACAGGTGGGCGTCGACGGCCTCACGGGCGATCAGCAGGTGCATGATCTCTGTGGAACCCTCGAAGATCCGGTTGATCCGCAGGTCGCGCAGCAGCTGCTCGGCCGGGACGCCCCGTTCGCCGCGGGCGGCGAGGGACTGCGCGGTCTCGAAGCCGCGGCCGCCGCGGATCTGCACCAGTTCGTCGGCCATGGTCCAGCCCATCTCGGACGCGAAGAGCTTGGCCAGCGCGCCCTCGATACGGATGTCGTTGCGGTTCTCGTCGGCCATCTGGCTGGAGAGCTCCATGACGGCCTCGAGGGCGAAGGTGGTCGCCGCGATGAAGGAGATCTTCGCGCCGACGGCCTCGTGGCGGCCGACCGGCCTGCCCCACTGCTCACGGGCCGCCGACCACTCGCGGGCGATCTTCAGGGACCACTTGCCGGCCGCCACACAGGAGGCGGGCAGCGACAGGCGGCCGGTGTTGAGGGTGGTCAGGGCGATCTTCAGCCCGGCGCCCTCGGGGCCGATCCGGTTCTCGGCGGGGACGCGCACCTGGTGGAACCGGGTGACGCCGTTCTCGATGCCGCGCAGCCCCATGAAGGAGTTGCGGTTCTCGACGGTGATGCCCTCGGAGCCGGCCTCGACGACGAACGCGGTGATGCCGCCCTTGTGGCCCTCGCTCCTGGGCACCCGCGCCATGACGACCAGAAGGTCGGCGACGACGCCGTTGGTGGTCCACAGCTTCACGCCGTCGAGGACGTAGGAGTCCCCGTCGGGGACGGCCGTGGTCGCCAGGCGCGCCGGGTCGGACCCGACGTCGGGCTCCGTGAGAAGGAAGGCGGAGATGTCGGTACGGGCGCAGCGCGGCAGGAACCGCTCCTTCTGCTCCGGGGTGCCGAACATCTTCAGCGGCTGGGGCACGCCGATCGACTGGTGCGCGGACAGCAGCACACCGACGGCGGGGCTCGCGGAGCCGACCAGGGCCAGGGCCTTGTTGTAGTACACCTGGGTGAGGCCGAGACCGCCGTACTTGGGATCGATCTTCATGCCGAGGGCGCCGAGCTCCTTCAGCCCGGTGATGACCTCGTCGGGGATCCTCGCCTCACGCTCGATCAGAGCCCCGTCCACCTTCGTCTCGACGAAGTCGCGCAGCTTGGCCAGGAACTCCTCGCCGCGCTGGACCTGCTCGGTCGACGGGGTGGGGTGGGGATGGATCAGGTCGAGCCGGAAGCGACCCAGGAACAGTTCCTTGGCGAAGCTGGGCTTGCGCCATTCCTGTTCGCGGGCGGCCTCTGCGACCTCGCGCGCTTCACGTTCGGACACGGTGGGGCGGGGGGATGCTGCGGACATGGGGACGTCACCTCGCGTCGGTTACCGACCGGAGCTGCTGGTTCGTTGGTACCCCGGTTCCGGCGTCGTCACCAGCCCTCGCGCACGGGGTGCGCGGGGCCGGTGACCTTCCCGACGGCGGCTCAGACCGCGGCGAGCAGCTTGCGCAGCGGCACGGTGTCCGGCGCGGCGCCGTCCTCGGTGGCGGGGGCGGCGAGGGCGTCGACCGCGGCGCCGAACTCCGCCTCGTCGGTGCCGTCGGCCAGCACCAGCCGCACGCCCTGACCCCACGTCAGCTCCCAGTGGGCCGCGCCGGATTCGGCGAGCGCGAGGCCGGCGAGCGCGGCGGCCCCCCTGTGCAGCGCGCCCTCGGGCAGCTGCTGCGCCACGGCCGCGAGGCGGCCCTGGTCGGCGGCGTCGAGCAGGGCCGTCACGGTCGGCTCGAGGCCCGCGGCCGACAGCGCGGCGCGCACCGGCTCGGCGTTGCCGGCGAGCACCGCACGCACCGCCGGATCCGCCAGGGCGCTCCACTCCACTCGGGTGAACGACTGGCTCTCGGGGCTGAGGCCCGCCGCTTCCAGGGCGATCAGCACCTGGTCCCGGTCGCGCAGCAGCTCCAGGGCGGGGCGGTCCGGCCCGGCGGGCGCCGTGGCCGGCCCGTCCGCGGGCGCCGCTTCGACGAGGCGCACGCGCTCGGCGATCGGGGGATGCGAGTCGTACGGGGAGCGCTGCTCGCGCGGCAGCCGGGCGCGCAGCCGGGCCAGCTCGGCACGGCGGGCGGGGTCGGCCAGGAAGCGGCTGAGGCCGCCGTAGACCTCACCGGCGGGCGGCAGCAGCCGGGCCGGTGCGCCGAAGGAGGCGTACTGCCGCATGTAGTGGTCGAAGGCGGTGTCCAGCACCGGGATCTCGCGCAGTGCGGAGGCGGTGGCCTCCCGCCCGGCGAGCCGCACCGCGGCCTGGTCGGCGGCGAGCTCCTGGGCGCGGCCGACGCTGTGCGAGGCGCGGAGGTAGAACGTGGCGTAGGCGGTGTAGATCGCCGCCATGGCCCGGTAGGTGATGCCGGCGCCCGTGGTGTCGACTTCCTTGGCGTCGCGGCCCTTGGCCAGCGCCTTCGCGGCCCGCTCCTCCTGCCGTGCCTGTTCCTTGCCCCGGGCGCGGGCGGCACGCTCCTCGAAGTGCGCGATGGTCCGCAGGACGCGCTGCTGGCCCCGCAGGGTGATCGCGGCCAGCCGGGTGTCGCTGTTGCCGTAGTGGCCGAGCTCATGGGTGAGGACGGCGTGCAGCTGGCGCTCGCTCAGACCGGTGAGCAGGGGCACGCCGATGTACATGCGGCGGCGGCCGCCGACCAGGCCGAGGAGGCGGGACTCCTCGGACACGGCGGCGTTGACGTCGCCGACCAGGACGATCTCGTCCGGCGCGCGCGTGCCGTAGCGGGCGGCGAGGTCGCGCACGGCCGCCCACAGCTCGGGCTGCTGCTGCTCGGTGACGGGGACACCCGAGGGGCCGGAGTCTTCGGGACGCCGCAGCATGAACATGCCGCGGACGATGGGGACGGCGAGGACGGCGCTGACGATGACCACCTTGCTGGTGAACGCGCCGGAGCCCCACGTGGCGACGAAGACGTCGATTCCCGCCAGCACCGCGAGGAGCACCACTCCCAGCAGGTAGAAGCCCGCGAGCAGCATCAGGGCGCGCACGGCGCGCGCCGTGGAGCTGCCGGCCTCGGCCGGCTCGTCGCCTTCCGGCGGCGCGGCCTCGACGCGTACCGCTCCGTCCGGTACGCCCGCGTCGGCGACGCCGTCCGGGGAGGTGAGCGAGGAGGCGCCGACCGTCGTGGCCGGGACCCCGAGTGCCGCGCACACCCGGCGCAGCAGCTCCTCCGACTCCGGTTCGGCCTCGCCGGGGCGCGGGTCGTTGCGGACCTCCGCCAGGGCGGCGGCCGCCTCGGGGCGCCCGAACCACTGCGCGCAGGTGGCGGCCTGGGCGTCCCACTGGGCGCGGTGCTCGGCGTACTCCTGCGGGTCGGTCGGCGGCTCCCAGCCGGCCGCCCATCCCATGCGCTGGCCGCCGTCGCTGTCCGGGCGCACGAACACCGCGTACGCGACCTGAGGTGTCGCCACCAGCACCACGGCCGGTGCGTCCAGGCGCCGTGCCAGTTCACGCCCGGCGGGCACCACGTCGGCGATGCCTATGCCCTCACCCTCGGTGACCGGCGCGTCGAACAGCACCTCGGTGCCGCCCTCGCCCCCGACGACCCAGCCTCCGACCGGTCCCCCGGCGACGGCTTCCGCGGTCGCCGGGGCCTCCGCCGCGCAGACCACCGTGTACGTTGCCACCTTGCGTTTCCCCTCCCCTGCGCCCCCTGGGCGCTCCTGCGATCGGGACACCTTACGTGCTCATGCCGACAGGGCGCAGGACAGGCCCGGGGCGCACCGCACATGCGCCCCGGCCGCCAGGGAGGGGTGGTTTTTCTCGGGGCGCTACAGGGCCAGCCCGGTCAGGACCAGCACCCGCTCGTAGGTGTAGTCCTCCATCGCGTACGCGACGCCCTCGCGGCCCACGCCGGAGTCCTTGACCCCGCCGTACGGCATCTGGTCCGCGCGGTAGGAGGGGGCGTCGCCGATGACGACGCCGCCGACCTCCAGCTCGCGGTGGGCTCGGAAGGCGGTCTGCAGGTCGTGGGTGAACACGCCGCACTGCAGGCCGAATCGGGAGTCGTTGACGACCGCGAAGGCCTCGTCGGCGCCGTCCACCTTGTGCAGGGACAGGACCGGGCCGAAGACCTCCTCGGTGGCGATGATCGCGTCCGCCGGAAGGTCGGCGAGCACGGTCGGCTCGTAGGCGGCGCCCTCACGCCGGCCGCCGGTCAGCAGCTTGGCGCCCTTGCTCAGCGCGTCCTCGACCCAGGACTCGACGCGCGCGGCGGCGTTCTCGTCGACGAGCGGGCCGACGTCGGTCGCCTCGTCCGAGGGGTCGCCGGTGACCTGGGCCCTCACCTTGGCGACGACCTTCTCCACCAGCCGGTCGTACACGGAGGCGTCGGCGACGACCCGCTGGACCGAGATGCAGGACTGGCCGCCCTGGTAGTTGGCGAAGGTCGCGATACGGCTCGCCGCCCACTCCAGATCCTCCTCCGAGGACCAGTCCGCCAGGACGACGGCGGCGGCGTTGCCGCCCAGCTCCAAGGTGACGTGTTTGCGCGGCACCGAGTCCATGATCTGGTGGCCGACCCGGTCGGAGCCGGTGAAGGAGATGACCGGCAGCCGCTCGTCCCGCACCAGGGCTGGCATGCGCTCGTTCGGGACGGTCAGCACGCTCCACGAACCGGCCGGCAGATCCGTCTCGGCCAGGATCTCCCCGAGGAGCAGCGCGGACAGCGGGGTCGCCGGGGCGGGCTTGAGGATGATCGGCACTCCGACCGCGATCGCCGGCGCCACCTTGTGGGCCACCAGATTGAGCGGGAAGTTGAACGGTGCGATGCCGAGCACGCTGCCGCGCGGGAAGCGGCGGGTCAGGGCCAGGCGGCCGGTGCCGCCCGCGTCGGTGTCCAGGCGCCGGGCCTCGCCGCTGTTGAAGCGGCGCGCCTCCTCCGCCGCCCAGCGGAAGACCGACACCGCGCGGCCGACCTCGCCGCGCGCCCACTTCATCGGCTTGCCGTTCTCGGCGGTGATCAGCCGGGCGATCTCCTCGCCGCGCTCGGCCAGCCGCTTCGACACGTGGTCGAGGGCCGCGGCGCGCACATGGGCGGGGGTAGCGGCGAACCGCGCCTCGACGGCCTTCGCGGCGGCGACCGCCTCCTCCACCTGGGCGGGGGTCGGCACGCTGACGCCGGCCACGACGCTGCCGTCATGAGGATTCACGACATCGAAGGTGTCCTCGCCGATGACCGGGCGGCCGGCGAGCCAGAAGGCGGTGGGTGTGCTCATGCCGACCACGGTAGGGCGGACGGCACCCGGCCGGTCTTGTCCAGTGCGTCCTAGCCGGCGGCGGCGACTCGCCTTTTTGTCAGGCCCCGAGGGACCGTCCTCAGGGGACTCGCTCAGCCGCGGGTCTTGAGGGCCAGCCACAGCTCCATACGGACGTCCGGGTCGTCCAGCGAGCGCTCCAGGATCTCCTCCACGCGCCGCATCCGGTAGCGCAGCGTATGCCGGTGGACCCCCAGGTCCGCCGCGGCGGCGTCCCACTGCCCGTGCCGGGACAGCCACGCCCGCAGCGACGCGACCAGATCACCGCGGGCGGTGGCGTCGTGCTCGCGCAGCGGCCGCAACAGGCCGTCGGCGAAGGCCCGTACGGCGTCGTCACCCAGCAGCCCCAGCATCGAGCCGGAACCGACCTCGTCGTGCTCGACCACGCTGCGGCCCCGCCGCCGGGCGACCGCCAGCGCCCGCTGGGCCTGCTCGTGCGCGCCCGGGACACCCGCGGCATCCGCCGCGGCGGACACCCCGGCCACCAGGTCGTCGCTGCCGTCGACCACCGCCAGGCAGGCCCGTGCCACCTCGCCCTCCGCGGCCGCGAGCGCCGTCAGCCGGCCCGCGTCCCGCACGACGAGCACCGGCTCCGCGGCCCGCAGGGCGGCCGTCTCGACCCGCTCGGCCAGCAGTCCCACCGCGTCCCCCGCTACCCCCGCCGCGCGTTCCGCGACCAGCACACGCACCGGGGCGTCGAGCAGCCCGCCGTACAGCCGCCCCGCCACGGTGCGCGCGTGCTCGGGCTCCCCGACCAGCAGCATCCGCAGCAACGCGGCTCCCAGGCGCTGCTCGGTGTCCTGGAGCGCGCGGGACTGCTCCAGGGAGAGGGTCAGCAGCGCGACGGCGGCGTTCACGAGGTACCGGGCCGAGGTGTCGGGCCGCTCCTCGGTGCCCACCGCGAGGAAACCGCGGGGGCGCCGGCCGGTGCCCAGCGAGTGCACCTCCACGCGGTCCTCGGTGCCGGCCATCGCCGCGCTGGCCGGGGCGGACCTGCCGCGCAGCCGCTCCACCTCCCCGGCGAGCCGTGCCGCACGCCGCCCCGCCCACTCCGGCGCCGCGGCCACCACGGCGCCCGACGCGTCGTACAGCGCCGCCCAGCCCTTCAGATGCGCCGCCAGCCGCGACAGCAGCGCCGTCGTCCCGTCCGGCGCGAGCGCCGCCCGGGTCAGCTCCCGCTGCGCCTCGAACCCAGCGGTCACGGTTTTGTACCGGTCGGCCGCGATCTCCGCGGAGACGGCCTTGCTGATCGCGATGAACGGTGTCCTGTGCGGCACCTCCAGCAACGGGAGCCGGTGCGCGGCCGCCGCGTCCACGAGCGCCTGCGGCACCGTGTCGTGGCTCACCCCCACGCCGAAGCCGAGGGCCACCACACCGGCTCCGGCCAGGCGCGCCACATACTGGCCGAGCGCCTCGGCCGAGCCGACGTCCAGTTTCAGGCCCGTGGTGAGCAGCAGCTCGCCGCCTTCCAGATACGGCGTGGGGTCGTCCAGCTCACTGGTGTGCACCCAGCGGACGGCGGCCTCCGCCAGGCGGTCCCCTCCGGCGAGGACGGCCAGCTTCAGGGCGGGGTTCCGCAGCAGCGAGGCGAGCGTGGGCGGCACGGGCTTTTTCTCCATCGCGGAGTGTGTTCACTTCCGATTCTGCCTCACCGTATACCTGCGGTGCCCCGCGATTCCCGACAGCGCCCGCCCCCCACCCTTGCCCCGCCCTCACTCGCACGGGGCCGCGTCGACGCGCCTTACTGCGTGTCAGACAGCCTTGACCGCTCCTCCGTCGATCAGGTCGGCCCCGGTGATGCAGCCCGCCGCATCGAGTGAGGAGGAACGTGATGAGGGAAGCCACTTCACGGGGGGTCGCCGATCCGCCCGAGAGCGATACCCCGAGCATCTCGGGCACCCGCGCCTCGAAGTCGGGCGCGGCCACTCCCGAGCGGCCGCGAGTTCCGCTCCGGCAGCCTCTGGGGCCTTGCGGATCCGGTGCGCATCGGGTCGGCGAGACGACGTCGAAGGGGACGCCCCGCGAACCGAATTCCTCGGCGACGAAGTCCCCCTGCGCCGTGAGCGCCGCCTTGGCGTCGCCCACCCGCCGGCCAACGCGCACCGTCGTCCAAGGTGGGATCACCGAAGGGGCGTAGCTCAACCCGGTCAGCTACCGGTGCCGCCACCCAGCTGTCAGGCGAATGGCACCGACATCACTCAACCAAGTTCAGTAGCTGTGCGGCGGCACCTCACCCTTGCCGGGGGGCAGGTCGTCACCAGTACGACGGTTCAAAGGGAGCGCGGCCGCTCTGGCTGTAGTAGGCGTGGACCAGCGAGACACTGGCGACTCGCCGGCCTTCTTCTACTGCGTGTTCTGCGGCTTTTTGTCCGGTGAAATTCCGCCGCTCTCGTTCGTATTCCTCGACGCCCTCGAACTCGAAACGGGTTGCGTCATCCAGGAGACGAAGCTCGGCAACGTCCTGGACCATCGTGACGATCAGGCGGTCATGAGTCTGGGGGTCGCGGTACTCGTACCGTTCGGAGCTGGAACTGTAACCGGAAGGAAACGGCACCCGTGCGCCGATCCACCGGTCGTTGCCGAGGGCCCTTCCCCATGTCTCGCCAACCGTCCGCAGGTCGCCGTCAAAAACGATATACCGCTCTAGCCGCCACTGGCAGCTCAGCGGACCAGGCGGTTCGCCTTCGAAGGGGGAATTACGAAGGCAGTGGTCCGCGGCGGCGGCACCGAGCTGTCGCGGTGCACCCGGCAGGACGTCGACGACCTTCTCCAGGCGGTGTTCGGCTTCAGCCTTCGCCTTGCGGCTCGCTGCGTCCACCTCATCGGTCCGCGACGGACCGGCCATCGGAACCGTCAGCCAGGCGTAGGCGTGCCACCCCGCTGCGGCAAGACCCACCAGCACAGCCAGCACTATTCCCGCACCGACTATCCGACGGCGCACCTGCGGTCTCGTCCTTCTTACCATGCCAAGATCTTCCCAAGCCCATGTCACCGAACGGCTACGAATTCGTCCGAAATTTGGACTGCCGGGTCGCGCCACCGCCTTCGTCAGCCGTTTCGAGGCGGTCGCGGTCAGTCCCCGGGGGGGGGTTCTGCACGAATGGGGACGGCCGTTCATGATCGTGGTTGCGGTAACCCTTCGTGGCCCAAGCACGGAATGTGATCCAGAACCACGGTTCACGGAACGGCGACACCCCGGCGGGTGGGAGGGCGTGGCGTGCGTTATCCGGTGACGAGAAGACGTGGCGCAGGTGGCGCAAGGCGCTGCGGCCGGTACTGAAGTCTTCTCAGTAACGTTTCGTGACGTTTTGTGATCTTTGTTCAGGTGGTGCGGCCGTGCTCGAGCTGGAGCAGGACGGGGGCGGCTCGGGCGATGCGGGTGATGGCCGAGGGGTCGAGGCTGACCCTGCGCAGGGCCTTGAAAGTGACCTTCAGCAGGGCGTTGGCTCGTTCGGCGACGGCGTGGACGCATCGGATCACGGAGTTGAACGCCTGGTCGGGCTCGGCGAGTTCACCGCCCTTGGGTTTCTTGACCGGGTGGCGGAAGCCGGGCCCGGCGTTCTCGTAGCCGAGGTCGGTCAGGGTAGGGATGTCCAGCGTGGCGGCGAGCCGGTTCAGGGCGTCGACCAGTCCGTGTGCCCGTGTGCAGGTGGTGTCGTGCTCGCGGCCCGGGCGGGCCGGGGAGACCCAGAGGCGCCAGCCGTCCGGGGCGGCTATGACCTGCACGTTCCCTCCGTGGTGCTTATGCTTGCCCGACCACCCCAGGTCGCGCCGTTGGGGCCGGCGGCGGCCACGCGGTCGGTGTGGATGAGCGCGCCGTCCAGGTTGAGGTGGGTGTATCCGGCCGCCGCCGCCCGCTCCAGCGCGGTGGACAGATCCGGCGCTCGGCGAGCACCGTCAGTCCTTCGTGCACCGCGCCGTGGCGACGAGATACGACAAACTCGCGGTCCGCTACGAGGCAACCGTCCTCGTCGCCGCCATCAACGAGTGGCTGTGACCAGCACTTTCGATACGCGCCCTCCGAATACCGCCGCGGTTACCGCGACGGCTACCGGTCCGCGTGGAACGCGTACTGCTGACCCGAAACCCGCACGCACCCCTGCCGCCCTGATCCCTCCTCGGGTTGACAATGGTCGCCCGGGGAACGCCCGGCGACCGACGTCGGACGCCACGACGGCTGGTACGCGGACCCGCTGTCCGGCCGCGTCCCGTTGACGCTGCTCGTCGCGAGCGACCCCGGTTCCTCCGTGGTCTTCGTACGGTTCGCGGGAGAACCGGGCGGCGGGGGCTATTCGCACGTGCGCTTGAAGCCGTCCGCCCCCACACGCGCGCGGAAGCGCACCTCGTGGCCCTTGGGGTCGGTGAAGATCGCTGTCGTCGGTGACAGCAGCGTCATCGTGCCGCGCTGCGTGGGGTTGCCCCAGCCCGGCGGGGGATTGAAGGAGCCGTCGGAGAGCGGGGTCTCGGCCTCGAAGTACGTGGACCCGACCAGGGCCTCGTCGATGCCGCAGTGGGTGTAGAGCTCGTAGGGGATGGTGGTCGGGGCCGGAGCGGTCGGGAGCGCCACGCGGGCGGGGTCCCGGTCGGCGCAGCCCGTGAGGACTGCCGCGGCGGCGGTGGCCGCGAGGGCGGTGGCGCGTGCGGAGTACCTGGTAGTCATGCCGGTTGGACGCCGCAGCGGCGGAGCGGGTTCCATCGGCGGCGCCCGTTCACACCGCCGCTGCCCGTACGCCGCCGCGCTCGCGCGGCACGCAGGTCGCGGCGACCGGCAGCGCGGCGACGATGGTGCGCGCGGGGAAGATCCGGGCCTTCGGCTCCTCCATGTCTCCGGCGGAGACCATCGTCGAGGCCCAGTGGGCGGCAGAGCGCCAGGGGTCGTACCGGTTCCTGACCGATCAGTCGATGTACTCCCTCTTCAGACGGCGCCCCGAGGGCGCCGTCTTCCCGACGGCGCAGCGCCACGGCATGGGAGTGCTGACCTTCAGCCCGCTCAACGGCGGCCGGCTGTCCGGCCGGGCCGACGTTTCCCGCGGCCACCGCGCGTCGTCCCGGCCGGCGCTCTACGACCCGGCCACGCCGGCGGGCCGGCTCAAGGCCGCCGCGCTCGAGCAGCTCACCGCCCTCGCCGACGAAGCGGGGCTGCGGTTGCCGCAGCTGGCGATCGCCTTCGCCCTCGCGCACCCGACCGTCACCTCGGTGCTGATCGGCCCGCGCACCGCCGAGCAGCTCGACGGGCTGCTCGATGGCGCCGGGACCACCTTGACCGACGACGTCCTGGATCGCATCGACGCGATCGTCCCGCCGGGGACCGACCTGAATCCGGAGGACAACTACGCTGCCACGCCGCCCCCGTTGGAGGACGCCCGGCTCCGCCGCCGGTAGCGGGCGGACCGCCGGCCGCGCCACCACCTCCGGTGGCCGACCCGGGCCGCGGGAACGAAGATCCCGCCGCTCCCTACGCCCGTAGATCCACCAGCACCGGCGGCGCCGACTCCCCGTCCACCGAGGTCAGCGACACGACCGCGTGACCCGCGGGGACGGCGTGCGCGAGGTCGGACGCGGACCACCGCTCGCGCTCGACCCGCCGCACCGTCACCGACTCCGCCGTGACGGCCTTCCCGGTCACCAGGCGCCGCACCGTGTGGAGCACCCGCGTGAGCGGCTCGTCCGCGATGATCTGGCGGTTCGTGACGTCCTGGACGTCCACCCACTCCTTGCCCCACACCTCCGCGAAGCGCGCGCCGTCCCAGGCGGTGACGCCCGCCAGGGCCGCCCGGCAGCCCACGGCGCCCAGCAGGGCGCCCCGGAGCGCTTCGGGGACGTCGTCCAGGGTGCGCAGCGTGAGGACGGCGCCGGCGTTGGCGGAGCGCATCCGCTGCAGGCCGCGCACCGACTCCGCGGTCACCGTGTGGGAGGCGTCGTCGAGGACGAGGCAGGCGAACAGGGAGCGGTCCCGCCGGGCCACTGCGCACTCGGCGAACTGGGCGAGGACGAGCCGCGCCAGCATCCGGGAGACCTCGGCGTGGCCCCGCTCCGGAAGGTCGATGCGGATCCGCAGCGGGTGCTCCAGGCCGCGCAGCGAGAAGGGGTGGCTGCCGCCCGTCGTGTCGAAGAACCCGGCGAACGCGGGCCGGTCGAGCAGCGCGATGCGGTCGGCCAGCAGGGGGCCCGCGTCGCCTGCCCGGGCGGACTGCCGCTCCCGTGCGTCGAGTTCGCGCAGCTGGCCCTGGGCGGCGGCACCGCGGGCCTGCAGGGCGGAGCGCAGCGCGGCCAGGGCCGCCGGGGTGCCGTCGAGGAGTTCGCGCAGCTCGGGGACGGAGGGGAACCGCCCGTGGGCGGCGTGGAAGGGCCCGAGGAGCTGGCCGAGGGCCGTGGCCGCGCGGCGGCTGTCCCCGCCGGGCAGCGCCGCGGCGAGGTCACCGACGAGGGCCTCGGCCAGGAAGCCCGCGGCCTCGTCGGGGTCGGCGGTGCCGCCGTAGAGGTCGAGGTCGTACGCGGAGTCGGGGTGGCCGATCTTGACGACGACGTCGAAGGACTCGTCGGGAGCCAGCCGCGCCCCGTCGGTGCCGACGGCGACGACGGCCGCCCGCCCGGCGAGGGCCTGCAGGCACAGGAGTTCCAGCACGGGCCGCACGAAGCGCACGGTCTTTCCGGAACCGGGCGGTCCGACGGCCAGCAGGGAGGTGCCGAGGACGGCCGGGTCGAGGGCGTAATCGGCGCCCCGGTGGGTGCGGGGATTGCGTTCGTCGTCGGGAGCGGCGCCGATCCGGACCTGGCCGGCGAGCAGGTCGTGCCGGGCGGTGCGGACGGGCAGGTCGCGGGCGCCGGACGGATGGGCGCAGGCGGCGGCCCCGTACCGCAGCACGGTGTCGGTGAAGGCGGTCAACCGGCCGGGGGCGAGGTGTACGGACTGCCAGGCGCGGGTGACGCGGGCGAAGTCGACGTCGTTCATCAGCCCGGAGCGGGCGTCCTCGGCGAGCCGGTCGGCGGCGTCGGCGGCGCCACCCTGCCGGAGCGCGGGGAAGGCGACCGGGTCCAGGGCGGGGTCGGCGGGCTCACGGCCGGCGGCCGCGCCCTCCGCCTCGCGGGACCGGCCGAGCGGGGCGGTGACGTAGCGGCGCCACAGTTCGGCCCAGCGGCCGATGCGGGCGAAGAAGACCAGAAGGGCGCCTGCGATGAGGGCGTAGTAAAGGTACGAGGCCCACAGGTAGGCGGTCTGGTTGCCGCCCGCCTGCCGCCACGAGTCCGGGGTGAGGGCGAGCAGCGGCCACAGCCAGTAGCTGCCGAGGTAGCCGTTCCACAGCAGGGACCACAGCAGCCAGCCGCCGAGGAAGGAGATCAGGGCGCCGGCGACGAGCTGGCGGCCCGGCACGGCGTCCGGGTCGGCGGCGGGGCGGGGGCGGTGCCCGAGGCGCCACACGCCGGGGGCGGTGGCCGGGCGCGGGATCCGCAGCCACGCGACGAGGCCGGAGCCGTCCGCGGTGGGGGTGGACCCGGACTGCGCGGGGGCGTGCCACGAGCCGGCTGCCGGGTGGGTCCCCGGCAGCGGGGGCGCCCCGGGGGGCAGCGGGGGCGCGGCCGGGGCGGTGTCGCGCCGGGCACGGGCGTGGCGCTCGCCGCGGCCGGGCTCGGCCGGGCCGGGGCGGGCCCCGGGCACGGGCGGCGCCGGCACAGGGGGCGAACCGGGCACGGGCGGCGCCGGCACAGGGGGCGAACCGGGCACGGGCGGCGCCGGCACGGCGGGCGGTCCGGGCACGGCAGGCGGTCCTGGGGGCGCGGGCAGGGCACCGGGCATCGGCCGGGCGCCGGGCACCGGCGGTGTGCCCGGCTGCGGGCCGGGGCCCCCGGGCGGAGGCGCCGCGGGCTTCTCGTGCGTACCGTCGCGTTCCATCGCGTGTGCCACCCCTCGCAGGTCCGCACTCAATGTAGTCGAGCGGCCACCGCAGTCTGAAGGATCTTGGCACGCTCATGTCCGCCACGTCGAAGAGGCGTTCCGCAGTGCGCCCTATCGGAGTGTGCGGGGCTCCGCCGAACGGGCTTAGCCTGCGAGGAAAGACCACGGTTCGAAGGAGTACGCCCGCCATGACCGATCTGGCCCAGGAGCGCCGACTCGTCACCCCGATCCCCGGCCCCAAGTCGCAGGAGCTGCTGGCGCGCAAGACGGCGGCGGTCGCGAACGGCGTCGGCGTCACCCTGCCCGTCTTCGTCACCCGCGCCGGCGGCGGCGTGCTCCAGGACGTGGACGGCAACTCGCTGATCGACTTCGGTTCCGGCATCGCGGTGACCTCGGTCGGCAACAGCGCCGAGGCGGTCGTGCGCCGCGCGTCGGCGCAGCTGGCGGACTTCACCCACACCTGCTTCATGGTGACGCCGTACGAGGGCTACGTGGAGGTCGCCGAGGCGCTCAACGAGCTGACCCCGGGCGACCACGACAAGCGCACCGCGCTGTTCAACTCCGGTGCGGAGGCCGTCGAGAACGCGGTGAAGATCGCCCGCGCGTACACCGGGCGCCAGGCCGTGGTCGTCTTCGACCACGGCTACCACGGCCGCACCAACCTCACGATGGCGCTGACGGCGAAGAACATGCCGTACAAGCACTCGTTCGGCCCGTTCGCGCCCGAGGTCTACCGCATGCCGCTGGCCTACCCCTACCGCTGGCTGACCGGCCCGGAGAACTGCGCGGAGGAGGCGGCCGCCCAGGCGATCGACATGATCACCAAGCAGGTCGGGGCCGAGAACGTGGCCGCGATCGTGATCGAGCCGATCCAGGGTGAGGGCGGCTTCATCGAGCCGGCCAAGGGCTTCCTGCCCGAGCTGGTCGACTTCGCCCGGGCGAACGGCATCGTCTTCGTCGCGGACGAGATCCAGACCGGCTTCTGCCGCACGGGCCAGTGGTTCGCCTGCGAGGACGAGGGCGTCGTCCCGGACCTGATCACCACCGCCAAGGGCATCGCCGGCGGTCTGCCCCTGGCCGCGGTGACCGGTCGCGCCGAGATCATGGACGCCGCGCACTCCGGCGGGCTGGGCGGCACCTACGGCGGCAACCCGGTGGCGTGCGCCGGCGCGCTCGGCGCCATCGAGACGATGAAGGAGCAGGACCTGGCCGCCAAGGCCCGCCGCATCGGCGAGATCATGCTCGGCCGGCTGCGCGGCATGCAGGAGAAGTTCGACGTCATCGGCGACGTCCGCGGCCGCGGCGCCATGATCGCGATCGAGCTCGTGGAGCCCGGCGGCAAGAACCCGAACCCGGCTGTGACCGCCGCGGTCGCCAAGGCCTGCCACGCCGAGGGCCTGGTGGTGCTGACCTGCGGCACCTACGGCAACGTGCTGCGCTTCCTGCCGCCGCTGGTGATCGGGGAGGACCTGCTGAACGAGGGGCTCGACATCATCGAGGGCGCGTTCGCCCGGCTGTGACCAGGCGCTTCGCCGTGACTCAGCGTGCACGGCAGGCAGCGTGAAGAAGGTGTGCGGGCCTGATGGCGGGAGGGTGCAACCCCTGCCGGGCGGCTCGCCGGTGACGTACGGTTTCGGCAGATGGAACGAACACCCCGTCTGCGAAAGTCCGCGGGCGACACTATGCCGGTGACTCCCCATCACCGGCACAGCAGTGCCCTCGCGCACAGCGCCGAAGCCGAAGGCTCCGGCAATCCTCGCCGATCGGTCGGCCGCTCGCCCCACACCCCCCGGGGCGGGCGGTACGGCGATCGTTCTGGCCGCCCCGGAACTCTCCCCCCTGTTCCGGGGCGGCCGGCTTCTCTGGTGGCCGTGGTGTGCACGGCGCTCTTCGGACTGCTGACCTGGCAGGAGGCACGACGAGGGCGCCTGCTGGCCCTGGACGGGCCGGTGCGCGCCGCCCTTGCGGGACCCTCCTCCCGTCCCGCCGGCCGATCCGGCGTGGCGGAGTTCCTCGCCGATCTGGGCGACTGGCGGGTCGCCGTGCCCGTTCTGCTGCTCGCCCTGGTCTGCGCCACCTTGCGGGCACGCCGGCGCGGGCTGCCCCGGCCCTGGGCGCCGGCGCTGGCGTACACGCTCGCGATGCTCCTCGCGGCGCTGCTGGTCGCCCTGGTGAAGCCGCTGATCGGCCGGTCCGGGCCCGGCTCGCTGGCGCTGTCCCCCGGCTATCCCGGGCTCTATCCCTCCGGCCACACGGCCACGGCCGCCGCCGCCTACGGCGGCGCCGTGCTCCTGCTGCTTCCGTGGCTGGTGCGCGCGGCGGCACGGCGGCTGCTGGTCGCGGCCGCCGTGCTGCTCAACGGTGCGGTGGGCGTCGCCCTGGTCCGCTGCGGATACCACTGGCCGCTCGATGTGGTGGGGAGCTGGCTGCTGTGCGGCGCCCTGCTGGCGGGCGCGGCACTGGCGGTCAGCTGTTGGTCGGGAAACCGAGGTTGATGCCGCCGTGGCTCGGGTCGAGCCACCGCTGGGTGACGGCCTTGCCGCGGGTGAAGAAGTGGACGCCGTCAGGGCCGTAGGCGTGCGTGTCGCCGAACAGCGAGGCCTTCCAGCCCCCGAAGGAGTAGTACGCCACCGGCACCGGGATCGGCACGTTGATGCCGACCATGCCGACCTCGACCTCGTGCTGGAAGCGCCGGGCGGCGCCGCCGTCGTTGGTGAAGATGGCCGTGCCGTTTCCGTACGGGTTGGAGTTGACCAGCTCCAGGCCCTCGTCGTAGGAGCCCACCCGGACCACGGACAGGACGGGGCCGAAGATCTCGTCGTTGTAGACGGACATGCCGGGCTTGACGTGGTCGAAGAGAGTGGGGCCGAGCCAGAAGCCGTTCGCGGTGTCCTCGCCCGTGACGGCGTGGGTGCGGCCGTCGACGGCGAGGGTCGCGCCGTCGGCGAGACCGGCGTCGAGGTAGGACGTCACCTTGTCGCGGTGCGCGCCGGTGACCAGCGGGCCCATCTCGGACGCCGCGTTGCAGCCGGGTCCCACCGTGAGCGCGGCCATCCGCTCCTTGATCTTCTCCACCAGTGTGTCGCCGATCGGGTCGACCGCCACCAGCACGGACACCGCCATGCAGCGCTCGCCGGCCGCGCCGAAGCCGGCGCCCACGGCCGCGTCGGCGGCGAGGTCGAGGTCCGCGTCCGGCAGGACCAGCATGTGGTTCTTGGCGCCGCCCAGGGCCTGCACGCGCTTGCCGTAGCGCGTGCCGGTCTCGTAGACGTAGCGGGCGATCGGGGTGGAACCGACGAAGGAGACGGACTTGACGTCGGGGTGCTCCAGGAGGCGGTCGACGGCGACCTTGTCACCGTGCACGACGTTGAAGACGCCGTCCGGTAGCCCGGCCCGCTTCCACAGCTTTGCGAGGAATTCGGCGGCTGACGGGTCCTTCTCGGAGGGCTTGACGATGACGGTGTTGCCCGCGGCGATGGCGATGGGGAAGAACCACATCGGCACCATCGCGGGGAAGTTGAAGGGCGAGATGATCGCGACCGGGCCGAGCGGCTGCCGGATCGAGTAGACGTCGATGCCGGTCGAGGCCTGCTCGGTGAAGCCGCCCTTGAGCAGCTGCGGGATGCCGCAGGCGTACTCGACGACCTCCAGGCCGCGGGCGATCTCGCCGAGCGCGTCCGCGTGCACCTTGCCGTGCTCGGAGACGATGAGCGCGGCCAGCTCGTCGCGCCGGGCGTTGAGCAGCTCGCGGAAGGCGAACAGCACGGAGGTGCGTCTGGCCACCGAGGCGTGGCGCCACTCCTTGAAGGCGGCGGCCGCCGCGCCGACGGCCTGGTCGACCTCGGCGACCGACGCGAAGTCCACCCGCCCGGTCACGGCGCCGGTGGCGGGGTCGTAGACGTCCCCGTGCCGCTCCGCGGTGCCGGTCCAGGGCGCTCCGGCGATCCAGTGCGTGATGCGCTTGTCGGTCACGGTGGACCTTCCTCTCCCTCGTCTCCTGCCAGTGTCGTCAGCGGCAGGGGCACCCTCAAGCACCAAGGTGTCGGCGTCGCGGGCAAAGGCTTTACAGGTCGTACAGCTCGTCGGGATGCTCCATGGCCTCCATGAGGTCCAGCCGGATGTCCTGGGCCCACTCGAAGGCCCAGCGCTTCACGGCGGCGGCGCCCGCGGCGTCCAGCCCCTGCGCCGCGTACGCCGTGTCGTCGGCCCCGACGAGTTTGTCGAGGCGGTCGGCGAGCAGGCGCGGCTGGAGGTCCTCGTCGAGGTGGACGGCCATCGTCAGCAGTTCCCCCGGTGTGAAGCACGCGGCCAGGGCGTGGAGGTCCACCAGGTCGCGTACCGAGGCGCGGTCGGCGACGGCGGCCGCCTTCAGCGCGGCGCAGTCCTCCAGCGCCACCACCGGGACGGGTCCTGACAGGCCGAGTCCGGCGGGGACCGGGGGACGGGAGAGCGGCTGCTTCGCCACGTCGACGGTGCGGCGCCCGCCGCCCGGCGAGGTGACCTCCAGTTGGGCGGCGAGCGGCGTTCCGGGCAGGGGGCTCACCTCGTCGCCTGCCCCGGTGTACGCGGCGGCGAGCGCGGCGCCGATGTCGGCGGCCGGGGTGGAGCTGAAGGTCACCAGGCTCAGGTGTCTCGGTGGCCGGCGGTCGAAGCCGTGCGCGATCAGCGCGAGGCCGCCCGCCACGGCGAGGCCGTGGCGGGCGCAGACCGGCAGGGCGGTCTCGACGAGATGCGCGAGGCCGGGTGGGAGGGCCGTGCCGGCCTCCCGCGGCGCCGCGCGCGCGACCGGGCGCGCGCCGTCACCCGCCCGGGTGTCGGCGGCCGCTTCGGGCCGACCGCTCGGCGTCGTGGTCACCCCACCAGTGTCGCGCACCGGGGCGGACGGCCGACGGGTCCCCGGTCACGGAGCACGTGCCCCGATCGCCCGCGCGGCTCACCCGCCCTGACCACGCGCGCGGTTCATACGCCCCGGTCACGGCCGCGCTGTCCCGCCAGGTGGGCCGCCGCCTCGTGCATGGCCAGTTCCAGGACGGCGGGGTCCGTGAGCCCGCCGGTGCCGTCGGGCGGCACGAGCCAGCCCGCACCTCCCGCGACGCGACCGGGGTGGGGGACCACGATCCAGGTGCCGGACCCCGCGGTGCGCACCCCGGTGCCGACCCAGCGGGCCGCGGTGCCAGGAGGCACGAAGTAGCCCACGCGGCCGCCGAGGTCGGTGAGGACGGGGCCAGGGCGCTCGACGAGGCGGGTGAGGACGCCGAGCGTCGGTCGGCCCAGTGCGCCGGTGAGGATGAGGACGTCCCACAGCCGTCCGGCGGGCAGGAGCGTCACCCCGTGGGGGTGGTGCTCCCATTCCCGCCGGGCGGCGTCAGGGTCGGGTGCCACGGAAACCAGCCACTCGGCCGCGCCTCGCGCGTTCGTGCCCACCATGCCGGTTCCTCCGTTGCGTGTGTGCGCTGTCGTACGGTCACGCGGAGAGAGCGGGCCGGGGCGGATCATTACGCGGGTTCACCCCGCCCGATGGGGTGAACCGGAGCGCGCGGCACGCCGAGGGCGGGCCGGCCGGTCAGGTGTCGAAGCCGAAGCCCATCCGGTCCATCGCCTTCAGCCACAGGTTGCGCCGGCCGGCGTTGCGGTCGGCGCGGTCCAGGGACCACTTGGTGAGGCCGATGCCGGCCCACGCCAGGGGCTCGGGCGGGAAGGGCAGCGGCTTGGTGCGCACCATCCGCAGGGCGGTGCGCTCGGTGGGCTCCTGGGAGAGCAGGTCGAGCATGACGTCGGCTCCGAAGCGGGTGGCGCCGACACCGAGGCCGGTGTAGCCGGCGGCATAGGCGACCTTTCCGTCGTGGGCGGTGCCGTAGAAGGCGGTGAAGCGCGAGCAGGTGTCGATCGCGCCGCCCCAGGCGTGGGTGAAGCGCAGGCCCTCCAGCTGCGGGAAGCAGCGGAAGAAGTGCGCGGCGAGCTTCAGATAGGTCTGCGGGCGCTCGTCGCGGGCGGTGTCCAGGCGGCCGCCGTAAGGGTAGACGGCGTCGTAGCCGCCCCATAGGACGCGGTTGTCCGCGGTGAGCCGGAAGTAGTGGAACTGGTTGGCGCTGTCACCGAACCCCTGGCGCCTCTTCCACCCGACGGAGCCGAGCTGCTGCGGCGTCAGCGGCTCGGTGACCAGCGCGTAGTCGTACACCGGGACGATGTATCGGCGGACCCGGCGCAGCAGCGAGGGGAAGACATTGGTGCCGAGCGCGACGTGGCGGGCGAAGACGCGTCCGTACGGGGTGCGCACGGCCATGCCGGAGCCGTTGCGGGCGAGCTGGGTGGCGCGGGTGCGCTCATAGACGCGCACGCCCAGTTCCTCGCAGGCGCGCCGCAGGCCCCACGCCAGCTTGGCGGGGTGCAGCATGGCGACGCCCCTGCGGTCCCACAGGCCGCCGACGAAGGTCGGCGAGTCGACCTCGGCGCGCACCTGGTCGCGGTCGAGCAGCTCCAGTTCGACCCCGTGCCGGGCGGCCTCCCGCGCGGACGCCCCGAGGTCGTCGAGCTGGTAGGGCTCGGTGGCGACGTCGATCTCGCCGGAGCGTTCGAAGTCGCAGTCGATGGAGTAGCGGGCGACGGTCTCCTCGATGCCGTCGAGGTTGCGGTTGCCCAGCCCCTCCAGTCGCTCGAACTCCTCGGGCCAGCGGGCGAGTCCGTTGGCCAGGCCGTGGGTGAGGCTTGCGGCGCAGAAGCCGCCGTTGCGGCCGGACGCCGCCCAGCCCACCTCCCTTGCCTCGATCAGGACGACGTCGCGGTGCGGGTCGCGCTCCTTGGCCAGCAGCGCGGTCCACAGGCCGGTGTAGCCGCCGCCGACCACGAGCAGGTCGCAGTACTCGTCGCCGACGAGGGCGGCACCCGCCCTCGGCCGGCCCGGGTCCTCCAGCCAGAAGGGTGTCGGCTGGGTGTCGGCGAGCGAACGGGCTGGATCCATGGGGTCTCACACCTTCGCGGATGCGGTCAGTGGATCAACTTCGGGCTTTCCTGCGGCGGCCGAGCATCTGTCCGACGACGACGCAGAGCACCGCCGCGACGAACATCAGGGTGCCGATGACGTTCACCTGGACGGGCAGTCCCTTCTGGGCGGCGCCCCAGACGAACATCGGGAAGGTCACGGTGGCCGGGCCGGCGTTGAACTGCGTGATGATGAAGTCGTCGATGGAGATCGCGAAGCTCAGCAGCGCTCCGGCCGCGATGCCGGGCGCGGCGATCGGGAAGGTGATGCGCCAGAAGGTCGACCAGGGGGTCGCGTACAGGTCCTGGGCGGCCTGCTCCAGTCGCGGGTCCATGCTCATCACACGCGCCTTGACCGCCGTCACCACGAAGCTGAGGCAGAACGTGATGTGCGCGATGAGGATGGTCCAGAAACCGAACGGGACGCGCATGTTGAGGAACAGGGTGCCGAGCGAGGCGCCCATGACGATCTCCGGCATCGCCATCGGCAGCCAGATCAGGCCGGTCACCGGGCCTCGGCCGCGGAAACGGTGTCGGCCGAGCGCGAAGGCGACCATGGTGCCGAGGATCGTGGCGCCGAGGGTGGCCAGGACGGCGATCTGCAGCGACAGCGACACCGAGTCGCACATGTCGCCGACGCCGCAGGGATTCTTCCACGCGTCGAGCGAGAAGTGGTTCCAGGAGTAGTTGAAGCGGCCCCTGGGCTGGTTGAAGGAGAAGACCAGGACGATCACGTTGGGGATCGTCAGGTAGGCGAGGGCGGCCGCCCCGGCGAGGACGACGAGGTGCCGGCGCACCCAGTTCAGCACGGGCATCAGACCAGTTCCTCCGTCCCCGCCCTGCGGATGTAGACGGACACGATCACCAGGATCACGGCCATGAGCATGAAGGACAACGCGGCGGCGGTCGGATAGTCGAGCACCGTCAGGAACTTGGACTGGATGACGTTGCCGATCATCTGCTCGCTGGGGCTGCCCAGCAGCTCGGCGTTGATGTAGTCGCCGGAGGCCGGGATGAAGGTGAGCAGCGTGCCGGCCACCACGCCGGGCAGCGAGATCGGGAAGGTCACCGTGCGGAAGGTGGTGAGGGGCCGGGCGTACAGGTCTCCCGCCGCCTCGTGCAGCCGAGCGTCGATGCGCTCCAGCGACGTGTAGAGCGGCAGGATCATGAAGGGCAGGAAGTTGTACGTCAGGCCGCACACCACCGCCAGGGGGGTGGCGAGCACACGGTCGCCGGCGGTGATGCCGAGGGACGCGGTGACGTTCAGGATGTGCAGCCTGTCCAGCACGGTGACGACATAGCCGTCGTCGGCGAGGATCGTCTTCCAGGCCAGGGTGCGGATCAGGAAGCTGGTGAAGAACGGAGCGATGACCATCACCAGGAGCACGTTGCGCCAGCGGCCCGCCTTGAAGGCGATGGTGTACGCCAGCGGATAGCCGATCGCCAGGCAGAGCACCGTGGCGATGCCGGCGTAGATCAGCGAGCGCAGGTAGAAGACGTCGTACTCCCTGAACGCGTCCCAGTAGGTGGCGAAGTGCCAGGTGACGCGGTAGCCCGTCTCAAGGGAGCCGGTCTGCACGGAGGTCGAGGCCTGGTAGACCATCGGCGCCGCGAAGAAGACCAGCAGCCACAGGATGCCGGGCAGCAGCAGCCAGTACGGAACGAGCTTGCGCCGTCGGGCGGCGGCGGCGGCTGGCGCCGGCGGTGTCTGCGCCGCAGCCCCGGAGGGGGCGGTGGAAAGGGCGGCCATCAGGCGCTGACCTCCCCGGCCTCGATGTCCTGGGCGGCGTCGAGAGCGAAGGTGTGGGAGGGGTTCCAGTGCAGCACCACCTCGGCGCCGGGCACGAGGCGGGCGTCGCGTTCCACGTTCGGCGCGAAGACGGCCAGTTCCGGGCACCAGGGGCTGTCGACGACGTACTGGGTGGAGACGCCGATGAAGCTCGCGTCGACGATCCGTCCGGTGATCTTGTTGCGGCCCTCGGGGACCTCGGCCGCGTCGTCGGCGTGCAGAATGGTGATCTTCTCCGGGCGCACCCCGGCCAGGAGCGTGTCGCCCTCCCGCACGGAGGGGACGCAGCGTGCGCTGGGCATCGCGAGGCGCCCGTCGCCGACGCTGAGCAGCAGGTCGTCGCCGCTGGTACCGGCGACCTCGGCCTCGATGAGGTTGGACTGGCCGAGGAAGTTGGCGACGAAGGTGGTGCGGGGGTTCTCGTACAGGTCGGTGGGCGCGCCGAGCTGCTCGATGCGGCCCGCGTTCATCACGGCGATGGTGTCGGCCATGGTCATGGCCTCCTCCTGGTCGTGCGTGACATGCACGAAGGTGATGCCCACCTCGGTCTGGATGCGCTTGAGCTCCAGCTGCATCTGGCGCCGCAGTTTCAGGTCCAGGGCGCCCAGCGGCTCGTCGAGAAGCAGCACCTTGGGGTGGTTGATCAGGGCGCGGGCGACGGCGACGCGCTGCTGCTGGCCACCGGAGAGCTGGTGCGGTTTGCGGCGGGCGAGGTGGCCCAGCTCGACGAGGTCGAGCATCTCCTCGACCTGCCTCTTGACGGACTTGACGCCGCGGCGGCGCAGGCCGAAGGCGACGTTCTCGTAGATGTCGAGGTGCGGGAAGAGCGCGTAGTTCTGGAAGACCGTGTTGACCGGGCGCTTGTACGGCGGCAGGCCCGTGACGTCCTGGTCGCCGATGCGGACGGTGCCGCTGCTGGGGTCCTCCAGGCCGGCGATCATGCGCAGTGTGGTGGTCTTTCCGCAGCCGGAGGCGCCGAGGAGCGCGAAGAAGGAGCCCTCGGGAATGGTGAGGTCGAGCGGGTGGACGGCGGTGAAGTCGCCGTAGGCCTTGCCGATGCCGGCGAGGGTCACGGCGCCACCGGCGGGCGAGGGGTGCTTGGCGTGCGCCGGTTCGCCGGCGAGGTGTGCGGTCTGCTGGGTCATGTCGTCAGATCCCTAACTGCGGTGGCCGGTCAGGCGCCGATGAGCTTGGCGAAGGTGTCCTCGAAGGCGGTCTCCTCCTTGGCGGAGAGCGACCGGAAAGGATGTGCCTTCGCATTCATCTCCGCGTTGGGAATGATCAGCGGGTTGTCGGCCACGTCCTCGTCGATCTTGAGGAGCTCCTCGTACACGCCGGCGCAGGGGGTGATGTAGTTGACCCATGCCGCGAGCTCCGCGGCGATCTCCGGCCGGTAGTACCAGTCGATCAGCAGCTCGGCGTTCTTGAGGTGCCTGGAGCCCGCGGGGACCAGCATGTTGTCGGTGGAGTAGAGGTATCCGGCGGGCGGGATCACAAACTTGATCTCGGGGTTGTCGGCCTGGAGCTGGACGAGGTCCCCGGCCCAGGCCACGCAGGCGGCGATGTTCCCCGAGGCGAGACCGTCGGTGTACTCGTTGCCGGTGAACTGGCGGATCTGCTTGCCGTCCACGGCCTTCTGGATGCGGGCCACGGCCGCGTCGAAGTCGTCCGCGGTGAAGGACTCGGGCCGTCTGCCCATGTCCAGCAAAGTCATGCCTATGGTGTCGCGCATCTCGCTGAGCATCGCCACGCGGCCCTTGAGGTCGGGGTCGTCCAGCAGTTGGGAGACACTGCCGACCTTCTTCCCCTTGGTGGCCTTCTCGTTGTAGGCGATGACGGTGGCGATGCCCTGCCAGGGGTAGGAGTGGGCGCGCCCGGGGTCCCAGTCGGGGTTGCGGAATCGCTGCTCCAGGTTGGTGAACGCGTGCGGCAGGTAGGTGGGGTCCAGCGGCTGGGCCCACCCCAGGCGGATCATGCGGGCGGCCATCCAGTCGGTGAGGACGACCAGGTCGCGGCCGGTGGACTGGCCGGCGGCGAGCTGCGGCTTGATCTTGGCGAAGAACTCGACGTTGTCGGTGATGTCGTCGCTGTACTTGACCTTGATCCCGGTCTTCCTCTCGAAGGCCTCCAGGGTCGGCATGTGCTTCTCGTCGTCGCTCATGTCGATGTAGAGCTGCCAGTTCGAGAAGACGAGCGACTTGTCCCGGTCGGACAGGTCGTCGCTTTTGAGCCCGCCCTGGTTCCTGGTCGCGGCGGGGATGCCGCAGGCGGACAGCGCCCCGGCGCCCGCGACGGCGAGACCGGCGCCGAGCACCCGGCGCCGGCTGAGGGATGCCCTCCCGTTGGTCAGGCTGCGTTCCCACGCTGTGCGTACGGGCTCGGACAGGCCCTCGAACATCTCCATTGCGGCGGCCTCCAGGGACGGTGGTACGGGGCACGGAAGGGGCTACCGGGCCGGTGGGGACGGTCCCGGAGGGGCGGGCGGCCGGGGGTCAGCGGCCGCCGAAGACCGTGCGGTGCCAGCTCTTCCTGGCGACCGCCGTATTGTCGTACATCACGTGCTTGACCTGCGTGTACTCCTCCAGGGAGTACGCCGACATGTCCTTGCCGTACCCGGAGGCCCGGTACCCCCCGTGCGGCATCTCGCTGATGATCGGGATGTGGTCGTTGACCCAGACGCATCCCGCCTTGATCTCGCGGGTGGCCCGGCCCGCGCGGAAGACGTCACGCGTCCACGCCGACGCGGCCAGACCATACGGCGTGTCGTTGGCCAGGGCCAGTCCCTCGTCATCGCTGTCGAACGGCAGCACCACCAGGACGGGCCCGAAGACCTCCGACTGGACGATCTCGCTGTCCTGCGCCGCGCCGGTGACCAGGGTGGGCCGGTAGAAGGCGCCGGGCGAGGCGGGGGCGTCGCCGCCGGTGACGACCGTGGCGTAGGAGCGGGCCCGCCCCACGAAGCCGGCGACGCGGTCGCGCTGGGCGTGCGAGACGAGGGGGCCGAGGTCGGTGTCTGCGTCGAAGGGGTCGCCGACGCGGATGCCCGAGAAGAGGTCGGCGACACCGGCGACGAAGGCGTCGTAGAGGGGGCGCTGCACATAGGCGCGGGTGGCGGCGGTGCAGTCCTGACCGGTGTTGATCAGGGCGCCGGCGACCGCGCCGTGGACGGCCGCCTCCAGGTCGGCGTCGTCGAAGACGACGAAGGGCGCCTTGCCGCCCAGCTCCAGGTGCAGCCGCTTGACGGTGCCGGTGGCGATCTCCGCGACGCGCCTGCCGACCGCGGTGGAGCCGGTGAAGGAGGTCATGGCGACGTCCGGATGGCCCACCAGGTGCTCGCCCGCCTCCTTGCCGGCGCCGGCGACCACGTTGACCACGCCCGCCGGGATGCCCGCCTCGGTCGCCGCCTCGGCGAACATCAGCGAGGTCAGCGGCGTCAGTTCGGCCGGCTTGAGCACAATGGTGTTGCCCGCGGCGATCGCCGGAAGGACCTTCCAGGCGGCCATCTGCAACGGGTAGTTCCACGGCGTGATGGAACTCACCACGCCCACGGGCTCGCGCCGCACATAGGAGGTGTGGTCGCCGGAGTACTCCCCCGCCGCCCTGCCCTCCAGATGGCGGGCGGCGCCCGCGAAGAACGCGGTGTTGTCGACGGTGCCCGGGACGTCGAACTCCGTGGTCAGCCGGAGCGGCTTGCCGCACTGGAGCGACTCGGCGTACGCGAACTCGGCGGCCCGCCCGGCGAGGACGCCGGCGAAGCGGTGCATGGCGTCGGATCGTTCACCGGGAGTGGCGCCGGCCCAGCCGGGCAGCGCCCAAGCGGCGGCGGCGACCGCGGCGTCCACGTCGCCGGGGCCGGCCAGGTCGTAGGAGTACACGGTCTCGCCCGTCGCCGGGGCGACCACGGGGTGCGGCCGGCCGGAGGTGCCGACGCACAGGGTGCCGTCGATGTACTGGGCCCCCGCGGCGAAACGCTCCCGCACGTCGAACACGCCGTTCGCGCTGAGGTCCATCGTCTTCTCCTCGCACTCCCTCGGCGGCGTGGCTAAAGCCTGGATTGGTGGATGATCCTGACAGAGGAGGCTCACCCCAACAAGTGATTCCGTTGTTGCCTTTTGGTTACGCGACGAATTCTGTGTCATCTTCGGGGCGCGGCAGACCGGCCGGGGGACGCTGCCGGGCGCCGCGTCCGGCAGTGTCCGCCGGGCGGCGGTCACGTCGCATGCCGCGTCACGGGGGCCTTCACGCAGTGGGGTTACCGTGGCACGGCATCCGCCCCGCTCCGCCGCCGGAGGTCACCCGTGTTCCCCACCGTCGCCGAGGTCCTGGAACTGGACGTGCTCCGAAGGGGAGCGCCGCAGGTCGTCGCGGGCTCCGGCGGGCTCCGGCGCCCGGTGCGCTGGGTGCACGTCAGCGAACTGGCCGACATCGCCGGCATGCTGCGCGGGGGCGAGCTGGTGCTCACCACCGGCGTGATGCTGCCCGACGACAAGGAGGCGCTGGCACGCTACATCGACGGCCTCGCCGACGTCGGCGCGGCGGGCCTCGTCGTCGAGCTGGGCCGGCGCTACGCGGACGCCCTGCCCCTCCCCCTCGTGCGGGCCGCAGGGCGGCGCGGGCTGCCGCTCGTGGTCCTGCGCGCCGAGGTGCGCTTCGTCGCGGTGACCGAGGCCGTCCACGCCCTCGTCGTCGACGCCCAGTTGACCGAGCTGCGGGCCTCGGAGGCGGTGCACCAGACCTTCAACGAGCTGTCCGTCGAGGGCGCCGAGCCCGACGAGGTCGTCCGGGAGGTGGCCCGGATGGCGGGCGCGCCCGTCGTCCTGGAGAACCTCTCGCACCAGGTGCTCGCCTTCGACTCCGCGGGCCAGGACCCCGAAGCCCTGCTCGACGGCTGGGAACGGCGCAGCCGCGGCGTGCACCCGGCCGGCCGCACCGGCCACGACCGGCGCACCGGCTGGCTGGTCACCGCGGTGGGGGCGCGCGGCCGGGACTGGGGCAGACTGGTGATCGTCGGCGAACCGGCGCCCGCCACGGCGCCGGACCCGATCGAACGCCCGCACCGCCACGGGGTGCTGCTGGAGCGGGGGGCCGCCGCCCTCGCGCTCAACCGGCTGCTGCAGCGCGACCGGGAGTCCCTGGAGCGGCAGACCCACCGCACCCTGCTCTCCGGCATCCTCACCCATGCCCTGACCGTCTCCGACGTGGCGCTGCGCGCCCGGGCGCTCGGGGTGCCGCTGGAGGGCCGGCGGCTGGTCGGCGTCATGCTGCGGCTGCGCGGCGGACCCGCCTCAGCCGCGCTGGAGGCGCAGGCCAGGCTGCGGGACTTCACCGAGACGGCGGCCCAGGCCGTACGCGAGCGGGGGCTGACGGCGCTCACCGCGCCCCTCGACGACGGCGCGGTCGGCGTGCTGGTCTCGCTCGGCGCCTCCGACCACGAGCACACCGCGCTGGAGGACTTCGCCGCCGCGCTGACCCGGCTGACCGACCCCGCCCGGGACGGCGGACCCGCCTTCCTCATGGCGGCCGGTTCCTCGGTCGGCTCCCTGCGCGACGCCCGCCGCACCCTGCTGGAGGCGGCACAGGTCGCGGACGCCGCGATGCACGGCGGGCGCGGCGAAGGGGGCGGGGCACAGCCCCTCACCCCGGGGGTGGTGGCGGGCGGCGGGCGCGGAGCGGGAGGCGTGAGGGGCGGCGGGCGGGCGTACTACCGACTGCCGGACGTCCGGCTGCGCGGGCTGCTCCACCTCCTGCGCGACGACGCGCGGCTGCAGACGTACGTCGAGCGCGAGCTCGGCCCGCTGCTCGCCCACGACGCCGAGCACGGGAAGGATCTGGTCCGGATCCTCACCGCCTACCTGGACGCCGGCCGCAACAAGTCGGCCGCGGCCGAGGCCGCGCATCTGTCGCGGCCCTCATTCTACGACCGGCTGCACCGCGTCGAACGCGTCCTCGGCGTCGACCTGGACCAGGTCGAGTCCTGTCTCTCGCTGCACGTGGCCCTGCTGGCGCTGGACGCGGTGCGGCGCTGAACCGCGGCGCCGGCCCTACGGCACGTCCAGGTGCCAGTAGGTGTAGTCGTACGCGTAGCCGGGTGCGACCTCGACCTGGAAGAGGCCGTCCTCGTCGTCCATCGGTACGACCACGGTGACCTCCGCGGTCGTGCGCTCGCCGGCCTCCAGCTCGCCGGACAGGCCGCGGCCTGCCGACAGGTTCGGCAGGCTCTCCTCCTCCTCGTCGGCCGGATAGGCGGAGATCTCGCTCTCGCTGAGGTCCGCGGTGTCGTCGCCGGTGTTCACCACCTCGACGGTGAAGGTGACGGCGGTGCCCTCCCCGGCCAGGCCGGTGGGCAGGCCCTCGGCAGGGCGGGCGTCGGTCAGCGTGACGCGGACCCCGTCCTCGTAGACGGCGGTGCCGCCCTCGCCCAGCGGCTCCGCCCAGTCGCCGTTCCGGGACGTGATGAGATCGCCGCCCGGCCCGTCGAACCAGCCATTGTTGATTCCGTTGACGGCCAGGGCGATCATCGCGGCCGACAGGACGATGGAGACCGCCCCGAGGATCAGGCCGGTCATCGCCTGTGCCCGGTTGGTCGCCTCGCCGCGCCGGGTGAACCGCAGTCCGACGATGCCGCAGACGACGGCCGCGATGCCGAGCGGGAGGCCGAGGAAGGCCCCGAAGCAGGACACCGCCAGGACGGCGCCCACGATGGCCAGGACCATCGCCGTCACGCCGACGCCGTTGCGGGCGGGGGGCGGCGGCGCCCACCCGCCGTACGGGTCCATCCCGTAGCCGGGGTGGGTGGGGTAGCCGGGGTGGGCCGGGTACGCGGGGTAACCGGGCGGCCCGGAGTGCCCGGGGTAGGCGGGGAAGGCGGGGAAGGCGGGGAAGCCGGGCCCGCCGGGGTGGGGCGGCTGCGGGGGCACGGCCGCCGCGTCCGGCGCGGGCGGCGCCCACGGATCGCGCGGCTGCGCGTCCGGCCCGGGCGCGGGCGCGCCCTCGGGCACCGGGCGCTTGGTCAACTCCACGTGCTCCTGCGGCGGCTGCGGGACGGGCGGCGCCCAGGGGTGGTATCCGGCCGGCGCGCCGGGTTGCCCGTATCCGGGAGCCGTGGGCACCGGCGGCGCCCACGGATCGCGCGGCCCTGGCACCCCGAAGGGCGGCACGGCGGGCGCGGCAGGCGCGGCAGGCACGGCGGGCGCCGCAGGCACGCCAGGCGCCGCAGGCACGCCAGGCGCCGCAGGAGCAGCGGGCGCCGCAGGCACGGCGGGCGCCGCAGGCACGCCAGGCGCCGCAGGCACGGCGGGCGCCGCAGGAGCAGCGGGCGCCGCAGGAGCAGCGGGCGCCGCAGGCACGGCGGGCGACCCGCCTTCCGTGCCCGCGCCATCCACGGGCGCCGCGCTTCCGGGCGCCTCCCTGTCCCCGGCCGGGGCGGTGCCGGAGTCGGCGTCCGCCGGGGCCGCCGGGGCCGCCGAGGGCGGCGACGGGAGCGCCGCTGCGGGGGTTTCGCTCGCGGCGTCGAGCGGCGTCGGGTTCTCGGCTTCGTGGGACATCGCTGCCTTCCTGATGACTACGTCGGGCAATGCTATGGCCTGCGACAACACCGAACAGGGGCATTTTCACGTTTACGATGGCGGTTGCCGACGACCCCGCAGGAGGTTCACCGCATGCCCGACACCGCGTCATCCCTCGACGCCTTCATCGCGGGGCTCCCCAAGGCCGAACTGCACGTGCACCACGTCGGCTCGGCCTCTCCGCGCATCGTGGCGGAGCTCGCCGCGCGGCACCCGGATTCCCGGGTGCCCGCCGACCCCGCCGCTCTCGCCGAGTACTTCAGCTTCCGGGACTTCGCCCACTTCATCGAGGTCTACCTGTCCGTCGTCGACCTGGTCCGCGACGCGGAGGACGTGCGCCTGCTGACGTACGAGGTCGCCCGCGACATGGCGCGGCAGAACATCCGTTACGCGGAGCTGACCGTGACCCCGTACAGCTCGGTCCGCCGGGGCATCCCGGATGGGGCCTTCGTCGAGGCGATCGAGGACGCCCGCAAGGCGGCCGAGTCGGAGCTCGGCGTCGTGCTGCGCTGGTGCTTCGACATCCCGGGCGAGGCGGGGCTGGCCTCCGCCGAGGAGACCGCGCGCATCGCCACCGAGCTGCAGCCGGAGGGGCTGGTCAGCTTCGGGCTGGGCGGGCCCGAGATCGGGGTGCCGCGCCCCCAGTTCAAGCCGTACTTCGACCGTGCCCGCGCGGTCGGCCTGCACAGCGTGCCGCACGCGGGCGAGACCACCGGTCCGCAGACGATCTGGGACGCGCTGCGCGAACTGGGCGCCGAGCGCATCGGCCACGGCACCAGCGCCACCCAGGACCCTCGTCTGCTGGAGCACCTGGCCGAGCACCGCATCCCGCTGGAGGTCTGCCCGACCTCCAACATCGCCACCCGCGCCGTCGCCACGCTCGACGAGCACCCCGTCAAGGAGATGGCGGCCGCGGGCGTGCTCGTCACCGTGGGCAGCGACGACCCGCCCATGTTCGGCACCGACCTCAACACCGAGTACGCGGTGGTGGCACGGCTGCTGCGGCTCGACGAGGGCGGCCTGGCCCAGCTCGCCAGGAACGCCGTCGAGGCCTCCTTCCTCGACGCCCCCGGCAAGGCGAAGCTCACCGCCGAGATCGACTCCTACCTGGCCGGATGGCAGCACTAGCGATCGCCCACCGCGGCGACCCCTACCGCCACCGCGAGAACACCCTGCCCTCGCTGCGCAGCGCGCTGCGCGCGGGGGCGGACACGGTGGAGATGGACGTACGGCTGACCCGCGACCAGGTGCCGGTGCTGCTCCACGACCCCAGCCTCAAGCGGCTGTGGGGCGTGGGGTCGGCGGTGGCCGACCTCACGGCGGACCGGCTGCCGCCGGGCGTCCCGACGCTGTACGAGGCGCTGACCGCGGTCCGCGGCTGCCGGGCGCTGATCGACCTCGCCCTGCCGGAGTCCGCGGGCCCGGTGCTGGCCGCGGTCCGGGACGCGGGCGCCGCGGACCGTACGTACTACTGCGGCGAGACGGCCGCCGTGCTGGCGCTGCGCGACGGTGACCCGGCCGCCGAGATCGCGCTGACCTGGAAGACCTCCGCGCCCGTGCCGCCACTGCTGCTGACGCGGCTGCGGCCGCGCTGGATCAACCTGCGCTTCGGGCTGGTGGACGCGCCCGTGGTGGCGTGGGCGCACGGCGAGGGCCTGTGGGTCGGCGCGTGGACGGTGGACCTGCGCCGGACGATGCGGCGGCTGCTACGCCTCGGCGTGGACGCCGTGACCAGCAACCGCATCGGCGTGCTGCGCGCGGAGCTCGACGGCCCTTGAAGCGTGCGCGGACCGCGGTCCGCGCACGCCGCGGTCCGTCAGACGCCGGCCGGCTGGGCGGGCGCCGCGGTGGCGCTCTCCAACCGCTTGATCAACCGCCGCAGGGCCAGCAGCGGCACCATGCCGAAGACGCCGAAGGCCATGTCGACCGGCATCCACCACAGCGGCAGGCCGCGCAGCGGGATGCAGATCGCGGCCAGCGGGACGATCCCGACGCAGGCGATCATGGCCCACTCGACGACCCAGACGTTGCGCACCGGGTCGCGCCAGACGCCGTAGAAGGCCACGGCGATCACCAGGTGGGCGAAGGCCAGCCAGTCCGTGCCGTAGAAAAGGAAGGGGTAGGTCGCGTCGGTGGTGTCCAGCGCCTCCCTCACACGTGACATCCAGTCACCGACCGCCCCGGGAAGGCCCCAACCGTCCACCCAGCGCACCTCCTGCGCCAGCGGGAACGCGGTCACGCCGCTCAGCACCAGGCCCACCACGAAGACAACGAGCCAGGCCCGTATGCGCTGTTCGAGAGATCTTCGATCCTCCATACCGGCAGCGTACGCGCGCACGCCGCGGCCCCGGACGCGGGGGTCGCGCCGGGGCCGTGGCGGGGCTGTTGCAGGGCTGCGGCGGGGGCTCGCCCCCTCGTGCGTCAGCCGTCCAGGGACGTCATGACGTGCTTGACGCGCGTGTAGTCCTCGAAGCCGTAGGCGGACAGGTCCTTGCCGTAGCCGGACTTCTTGAAACCGCCGTGCGGCATCTCGGCGACCAGCGGGATGTGGGTGTTGATCCACACGCAGCCGAAGTCGAGGCGCTTGGACATGCGCATCGCACGGGCGTGGTCCTTGGTCCACACCGAGGAGGCCAGCGCGTACTCCACGCCGTTGGCCCACTCGACGGCCTGGTCCTCGTCGGAGAAGGACTGGACGGTGATGACCGGGCCGAAGACCTCGTTCTGGATGATCTCGTCGTCCTGCCTGAGTCCGGAGACGACGGTGGGGGCGTAGAAGTAGCCCTTCTCGCCGACCCGGTGGCCGCCGGCCACGACCTTCGCGTGCGCCGGCAGGCGCTCGATGTAGCCGGCGACCTGGGCGAGCTGGTTGGCGTTGTTCAGCGGGCCGTAGAGCACGTCCTCGTCGTCCGGGGCGCCGGTCTTGGTGTCGGCGGCGGTCTTGGCCAGCTGCGCCACGAACTCGTCGTGGATCGACTCGTGGACCAGGACGCGGGTGGCGGCGGTGCAGTCCTGGCCGGCGTTGAAGTAGCCCGCGACGGCGATGTCCTCGACCGCCTTCGCGATGTCGGTGTCCTGGAAGACCACGACCGGGGCCTTGCCGCCGAGTTCGAGGTGGACCCGCTTGACGTCCTTGGCGGCGCTGCCGGCCACCTGGATGCCGGCGCGGACCGAGCCGGTGATGGAGGCCATCGCCGGGGTCGGGTGCTCGACCATCAGCCGGCCCGTCTCACGGTCGCCGCACACGACGTTGAAGACACCCTCGGGCAGGATCCCTGCGATGATCTCGGCGATCAGCACGGTGGAGGCCGGGGTGGTGTCCGAGGGCTTGAGCACCACCGTGTTGCCCGCGGCGATCGCCGGCGCGAACTTCCACACGGCCATCATCATCGGGTAGTTCCACGGGGCGACCTGGGCGCAGACGCCGACCGGCTCCCGGCGGACGATCGAGGTCATGCCCTCCATGTACTCGCCGGCCGAGCGGCCCTCGAGCATGCGGGCGGCGCCCGCGAAGAAGCGGATCTGGTCGACCATCGGAGGGATCTCCTCGCTGGCCGTCAGCCCGATCGGCTTGCCGGTGTTCTCGCTCTCGACGGCGACCAGCTCGTCCGCGCGCGCCTCGAAGGCGTCCGCGATCTTCAGCAGGGCCCTCTGGCGCTCCGAGGGCGTCGTGTCGCGCCAGGCCGGGAAGGCGGCCGCGGCGGCGGCCATGGCCGCGTCGACATCGGCGGCGGCGGAGAGCGGCGCGGTCGCGTAGACCTCACCGGTGGCGGGGTTCACCACGTCGGTGGTGCGCCCGTCGGCGGCATCGCGGAATTCTCCGTTGATGTGGTTGCGCAAGATACGGAGCTCGCCCACTGCACCTCTCCCTGTCCTGTCCGATGTGTGAGACGGACTCCAGCCTACCGGCAGCACTGCCGTATTCGACATAGCCGAAACTCCGAAACAACAGATTCCGCGCGAACAGAACCTGTAAACCACGGATTTCATCGATCAGGGGTTGCATGACGGCTGACCTCTCGTGCAGAGTGGGGGGCGTGGCCACTCGTACTCCGGATCACAGGGGCGGCAACGCCGGCCTCGTGATCGATTCCGTCTCCAAAGCGATCATCGAGCAGCTCCAGGAGGACGGCAGGCGTCCCTACGCCGCCATCGGCAAGGCCGTGGGCCTGTCGGAGGCGGCCGTGCGCCAGCGCGTCCAGAAACTGCTCGACCAGGGCGTCATGCAGATCGTCGCCGTCACCGACCCGCTCACCGTGGGCTTCCGGCGGCAGGCGATGGTCGGCATCAACGTCGAGGGCGACGTCGAGCACGTCGCCGACGCGCTCGCGGCGATGGGGGAGGTCGAGTACGTCGTCGTGACCGCGGGCTCCTTCGACCTGCTGATCGAGATCGTCTGCGAGGACGACGACCATCTCCTGGAGACGATCAACAAGCGGATCCGCACGCTGCCCGGCGTGCGGTCCACCGAGAGCTTCGTCTACCTCAAGCTGCGGAAGCAGACCTACACCTGGGGAACCAGATAGCCATGAGCGCGGACCTTTCCAAGACCGCGTACGACCACCTGTGGATGCACTTCACCCGCATGTCGTCGTACGAGAACGCCCCTGTGCCGACCATCGTGCGCGGCGAGGGCACGTACATCTACGACGACAAGGGCAAGCGCTACATCGACGGTCTGGCGGGGCTGTTCGTGGTCAACGCCGGCCACGGCCGCGTGGAACTCGCGGAGACCGCCTACAAGCAGGCCCAGGAGCTCGCCTTCTTCCCGGTGTGGAGCTACGCCCACCCCAAGGCGGTCGAGCTCGCCGAGCGCCTCGCCGGCCACGCCCCCGGCGACCTCGACAAGGTCTTCTTCACCACCGGCGGCGGTGAGGCCGTCGAGACCGCCTGGAAGCTCGCCAAGCAGTACTTCAAGCTCACCGGCCGGCCGACCAAGTACAAGGTCGTCTCGCGTGCCGTCGCCTACCACGGCACTCCGCAGGGCGCCCTGTCCATCACCGGTCTGCCGGGCCTCAAGGCACCCTTCGAGCCGCTGGTCCCCGGCGCCCGCAAGGTGCCCAACACCAACATCTACCGCGCGCCGCTCTTCGGCGACGACCCCGAGGCCTTCGGCCGCTGGGCCGCCGACCAGATCGAGCAGGAGATCCTCTTCGAGGGCCCGGAAACCGTCGCGGCCGTCTTCCTGGAGCCGGTGCAGAACGCCGGCGGCTGCTTCCCGCCGCCGCCCGGCTACTTCCAGCGGGTCCGCGAGATCTGCGACCGGTACGACGTGCTGCTCGTCTCCGACGAGGTCATCTGCGCCTTCGGACGGCTCGGCACGATGTTCGGCTGCGACAAGTTCGGCTACGTCCCGGACATGATCACCTGTGCCAAGGGCATGACCTCGGGCTACTCCCCCATCGGCGCGTGCATCATCTCCGACCGCGTCGCCGAGCCCTTCTACCGGGGCGACAACACCTTCCTGCACGGCTACACCTTCGGCGGCCACCCGGTGTCGGCGGCGGTCGCCCTGGCGAACCTCGACATCTTCGAGCGCGAGCAGCTCAACCAGCACGTCCTCGACAACGAGGGCGCCTTCCGCGCCACCCTGGAGAAGCTGAAGGATTTGCCGATCGTCGGCGACGTCCGCGGCAACGGCTACTTCTACGGCATCGAACTGGTGAAGGACAAGGCCACCAAGGAGACCTTCACCGACGAGGAGACCGAGCGCGTCCTGTACGGCTTCCTCAGCAAGGCGCTCTTCGAGAACGGCCTCTACTGCCGCGCGGACGACCGCGGGGACCCGGTCGTCCAGCTCGCGCCGCCGCTGATCGCCGACCAGTCGACGTTCGACGAGATCGAGGGCGTCCTGCGCACCGTCCTCACCGAGGCGTGGACCAAGCTCTGACCGCTCCTTGCCGAGGACCGGTCGCGTCCGGGGCGCCACCGGCGCGCCCCGGACGCTGGGAGCGCCCCCGGCGGCCGGCACCGCCCGCGCGCCCCTTCGGCGCACTCGGCGACAGCGGCCACGGGACCGGGGCGGGAAGCCGGGGAAACGGGGGAGACCGCGCCGAGGCGTAGTCCGCACGGGTGGCCACGCCCGGCGAAAGGCGGCCGGTGACGGCGGGACAGGGCGGTGGGGCGCATACGGTGCGCAGTGACCCGGACTCCCCGCGTTCGTCGGAGGCCCATGTGAACCCACCCGACAACGACGTGCTGTGGGCCCGCGGCCTGCACCACACGCACGACCGCTCACCCGCCCTGCTCGGCGTGTCCCTCGGCGTGCGGGAGGGCGAGATCCTCGGCGTCCTCGGCGCGCACGGCGCCGGAAAGACCACCTTGCTGCGCTGCCTGTCCGGCGAACTCCTCCCCGAGCAGGGCGAGGTGTGGTTCAACGGCTCCCCCGTGCACAGCCTCGGCACGGCCGCCCGCGAGCGGCTGCGCCGCGAGCGCTTCGGCTGGGTCGGCAGCAGCCCCCAGCTGCTGCCCGAACTGACCGTCCGGGAGAACACCGCGCTGCCGCTGCTTCTGTGCGGCGTCCCCTACCGCACGGCCCGCACCGCCGCTCAGGAGTGGCTGGACCGGCTGGACCTCGGCGGTGTGGCCCGCAGGCGCCCGGACCGGCTGCTCCAGGCCGAGCGCCAGCGCGTGGCGATCGCCCGCGCCCTGGTCAACCGGCCTTCCGTGGTCCTCGCCGACGAACCGACCGCTCCGCTGCACCGCGCGGACAGCGCCCAGGTGCTGCGCATGCTGACCAGCGCCGCACGTTCGCACGGCATCGCCTTGCTGCTGGCGTCCGACGACCCCGAGGTCGTCTCCCTCGCCGACCGGGTGGTCACCCTCGTCGACGGCCGGCTCGCCGCCGGCATGCCGCACCAGGAGCGGGAGGAAGCCGACTCGTGCTCAGCCTCCGTGTAGCCCTCGGTTCCCGGCCGGACGTACTGCTGCGCCGGCTGCTCGTCGTCGCCGCGGCCGCGGGCACGGGGTTTCTGCTGCTCGCCGTGCTCGGGCACGCCCTCGCGCACCCGGAGCAGGCCCCGGACGGCCTCCTCCGGCTGCTGTGGTGCGCCGTGCCGTTCGCCGCCACCGTCCATCTGTCGGTGCTGGTGGCCCGTACGGAGCCGAGCGTGCTGCGGCCGGGACTGTCCGCCGCCGGGCTCAGCCGGCGCGGACTGCCGCTGCTGGCCGCGGCCGGCTCGGCGCTCAACTGCGGTCTGGGCGCCCTGCTCGCGCTCCTGGCCTTCCTCTTCCTGCGCGGCGAGCTGCCCGGCCCGCATGTCACCGGCGCCGCCGCGGCCTTGGGCGCGGACCGGGAACTCCCGCTCGCGGGCGCGCTGACGCTGCTGGCCACGCTCCCGCCGGTCGCGGCGCTCTCGACCGCCGCCGCGCTGCGGCCGAAACGCGCCCGTCATGAGGTGCCCTCCACGCGGGAGGGCCGCACGCCCGTGGGCCTGCCGTGGGGCGTCGCCCTTGTGGCGATCGGCCTGACCGTGCAGGTCGCCTCGGCCGGGAAGGCCGCCGCCCCCGGCGGCAGGCTCCCGCTGCCCGGCGGCCTCGGCCACATCGCGGCGGCCGTCGCCGGCGGCTGGCTGCTGACGGCCGCCGGCATGGTGCTGGCCATGCCCGGCCTGATCCACCTGTGCGGGCGGCTGCTGGCGGCGCACCGGCCCGGCTCCCTGCGGCTCCTGGCGGGCCGGGCCCTCCAGGAGGAGGCGGCGCTCGTGGGCCGTCCGCTGGGCGCGCTCTGCGCGGTGGCCGCCACCGCCCTCGCCGGCAGCGACCGGGTCGGCGCCGCGACGCACCCCGTCGGACCGCTCACGGTGCTGGGTGGCCTCCTGGTCGTCCTGTCGGCGGTCGCGACCGCCCTGACCGCGACCGTGGACGCCAGGCGCGCCCGCCGTCCGGCCACCGCCGCTCTCACCCGGCTCGGAGCGCCCGCCGCGCTGCTGCGCAACGCGGCCGCCGTACGGGCCCTTTCGGTCCTCGGCGCCGTGCTGCCGCTGACCTTGCTCATCGCCCATCTGGGCACCGTCCCGCTGCCGTGACGTCCCCGCCGTCCCGAGGGGCGGCGCGCCCGCTCCGACGGCCGTACCAGGAGCCCGCCGTGCGGGGACCGGAACCCCGCCGAGACCCCCGCGGCGGGCTCCGCCGTCCCGAGGGCTAGGGTGGCGGGCGTGCAGCCGACGAGTGATCACGAGATAGAGACCCTCGAGGAGTTCGACCGCGTCGCCGCGTCGGGATCGCTGCGCGGTCAGCGCGTGCAGTCGGTCGACCTGACGGCCCGTACGCCCGCCCTGATGTCCACGGACACCTCCGAGGCCGTCTTTCTGGGCTGCGCCATGGAGCCGGAGGCGGCCGCCCACGTCCGCGCGGGCGGCGCCATGTTCTTCCCCCCGGTGCCGGACCTCCCCTTCGACCCCTACCGCGGCTCGCTCTACGGACCGGACGCGCTGTTCGAGGGCCTCTCCGAGGGGTACGAGGCGACCCCGGACGCCCGCGCCTACCAGTGGTTCCTGCGTACCCGGGGCAGCGGGGACATCTACGCCTCGATGCTGCGCGGGATCCACGACGACGCGGTCTCCGACGCCTTCGACGAACTCGTCGCGGGCGCCCGCGTCGTGGGGGTCATGGGCGGTCACGCCATGGAGCGCGGCAGCGACGCGTACGCGGACGCGGCCCGGCTCGGCCGGTCGCTGGCCCGCGCGGGCCTGACCGTGGCCACGGGCGGCGGGCCCGGCGCCATGGAGGCGGCCAACCTCGGCGCCTACGCCGCGCCCTTCGACGACGCGATGCTCCTCGATGCCCTGGAGACGGTGGCCAAGGTCCCCTCCTTCCGCCCTTCCGTCACGGACTGGGCGCGCGTCGCCTTCGACGTGCGCGACCGCTGGCCCGACGGCGGCGCCTCCATCGGCGTGCCGACGTGGTTCTACGGACACGAGCCGCCGAACGCCTTCGCCGCACACATAGCCAAGTACTTCGCCAACGCCATCCGCGAGGACGGCCTGCTGGCCCGCTGCACCGCCGGGGTGGTCTTCCTGCCGGGCGCGGCGGGCACCGTCCAGGAGGTCTTCGACACCGCCACGCCGAACTACTACGAGTCCAACGGCGCTCCGCGTCCCATGGTGCTGGTCGGCCGCGAGCACTGGACGCGGCGCCTGCCCGTCTGGCCACTTCTGCGGGCGCTCGCCGAAGGCCGCTCCATGGAGCCGCGCATCGCGCTCGTCGACTCCGTCGAGGACGTCCCGCAGGCCCTGGCGCAACTGACGCGGCGTTGACCACCCCGCCCCGGGGTGCGGTGGTGGCTCCGCAGGACGGTCACGGTCCGCGCCGCCGAGCCCGGCTGGGGGTCCAGACTCCAAAGCCGGTCCGGTTCGGGGTGCCGGGGGTCTCGTCGCCGTCCGCGCGGCGGAGGTGTCGACGGTCGGCCGCTCGAAGGGCGGCTGGCCGTCGAGGCAGGTAGGGGCAGAGGGCCAGTACCTGGTTCTGATCTCTCCGGTGGCCGGGTGAGAGAGCGCAGCCCTTGCTGGTCACGCGATGTCGACCCGCGTTTAAGCACTTGACCCGGTCCGTACGGTGTTCGAGTGAAAAACAAGCTGATCGACGAGCTCCGCACCGCGTATGACGCCCAACTCCGCGGTGTCACCCCTCCAGGCGGCAGCGCCCGCATCGAGAAGGACGGCCCCTTGACCCGCGTCGTCGGCTGGCACCGCGGCTTTGTCACGGGCCCACGCGACCTTGGTGTGCGTGGGGCAGAACTCGACGCGCTCATAGCGCGACAGCGTGACTTCTTCGCTGCCCGTGGTGAGGCGGTCGAATGGAAGACTCGCGCCCATGATCTCCCCGCCGACCTCACTGACCGGCTCACGGCGGCCGGCTTCGTCGCCGAGGACAGCGAGACCGTGCTCATCGGGCAGTCCGCGGACCTTGCCGCCGATCCCGTCCTGCCCGACGGCGTCACCCTCCGCCGTGTCACCTCCAGGTCAGACCTCCAGCGCATCGCCGCCATGGAGAGCATCGTCTGGGGCGAGGATTGGAGTTGGCTCGCCGACGACCTGGCCGCCCGGATCGAGAACGCCCCGGAGAACACCATCGTCCTCGTCGCCGAGGCACACGCCGAAGTCGTCTGTGCGGCCTGGCTGGTGTTCAAGGACGGCGTCGACTTCAGTGGCCTCTGGGGCGGCTCGACGCTCAAGGAATGGCGCGGACAGGGCATCTACCGGGCCATGGTCGCCCACCGGGCCCAACTCGCCGCTGCCCGCGGTGTCCCCTACGTCTACGTCGACGCCTCAGCCGACAGCGCCCCGATCCTCACCCGCCTCGGCCTGCACGCGGTCACCACGACGACACCGTATGTCTGGTCGCCCTGAGCGCAGCCGGCCTTCGACGGCGCCTCAGCTCGGGCTCGGGTCCCGGCGAGGCGGCGGGAGTCGGTTCCGGTCTCGAAGACGGTGCCGTTGGAACGGGAGCCGGTCGACGATCGCCGCGCAGAGCCTGGGATCGGTGAACACGTCTTGGTCCAGCCTCCGAACGACTCGTTCGAGGCCGTAGGAGACGTCGGCAACGGTTCCTCGACCAGCCGGTGGAAGATCCGGGTGACGGTGTGCCGCTGCTTGCGTGGTGCATCCAGGTCCGTCCGGAGGATCTCGTCGATCACCGGCTCGTACCGATCCGGAGCGGGGGCCCGGGGCGGCAGCTTCTCGCGTGGCTCCGGGCGGGCCGAGTCCAGTGCCTTCCCCGGTCCGTCACGTCACGCCGTGTTCGCGCTCGAGCTCTCGCATCGACATGCCGTCGCGGTGGTCACGCCGGATGACCACGTACCGCTCGACCGTCGACATCTGCGGCATGACCAGCACCTTTCGCCAGGAGCATCCCGATGCTGCCCTGGCAAAAACCCGACACCACCCGTCCGTGGAACGGGGCGCCTCCCGAACTCGTCGAGAAGCGACATCGCTACTGCTCGACAAAGCCACGTGGTGGGGGGCGCGCCCGCCCCCCCCACACCCCCCCCGGG
>NZ_CBDRBL010000059.1:0-44263 GCF_965342175.1 Actinacidiphila sp. bgisy167 | reverse complement strand
CGCCTGCGGGGACGCCGGGTTCGCCAGCGCGGAGGGCGGGGCGACGGCGGCCGCGGGGTCGGCCGGCTCGTCCTCCTCCGCGGCCTGCGGAGTACCGCCGACGATCGAGATCCCGGCCGCGTCGAAGGCGCGCTTGACCCGCCAGCGCAGTTCTCGCGCCACCGCCGCCGCCTTGCCCGGCATGGTCTTGGCCTGCGCCTGGATCAGCACCGATTCCGAGGTCACCGACTCCAGGCCCAGCACCTCGACCGGCTCCCAGAGCATCTCGTCCCACGGCTGCTCCTTGGCCATCGCGGCGGCCGTCTCCTCGATCACCGTGCGGGCCCGGTCCAGGTCCTCCCCGTAGCCGACCTGGACGTCCACCACGGCGGTCGCCCAGCCCTGGCTGAGGTTGCCGATCCGCTTGACCTCGCCGTTGCGGATGTACCAGATCTCGCCGTTGTCGCCGCGCAGCTTGGTCACCCGCAGTCCGACCTCGACCACGGTGCCGCTGGCGACGCCCGCGTCGATGACGTCCCCGACGCCGTACTGGTCCTCCAGGATCATGAAGACGCCGGAGAGGAAGTCGGTCACGAGGTTCCGGGCGCCGAAGCCGATCGCCACACCGGCCACACCCGCGCTGGCCAGCAGCGGGGCCAGGTTGATGTTCAGCACGGACAGCACGGTCAGCGCCGCCGTACCCAAGATCACGAACGAGGCGACGCTGCGCAGCACCGAGCCGATCGCCTCACTGCGCTGCCGCCGCCGCTCGGCGTTGACCAGCAGTCCGCCGAGGGCACTGGTCGCCGCGACCTCGGCGCCGCGGTTCATACGCTCGATGAGCTTGGTGATCATGCGGCGGACCACCGACCGCAGCACCAGGGCGATGACCAGGATCAGCAGGATGCGCAGTCCGGCGGACAGCCAGTCCGCCCAGTTCCGGCTGATGTAGTCGGCGGCGTCGGTCGCGCTCTTCTGGGCGTCGTCGATCGTCGTGGCGGTGGACGGCGATGGGGACACGGGCGGAAACCTCCGGGTTGGGCAGGCTTCCCACACTAACGGGGTAGGCGCTCGGCTCCGTTGTGTTGTTCGAGAGCGACGTGCGGTGATTCAGGGCATGTACAAGGGGTGTGGTTGAAAACACCCTCGCTCCGTTACCCGGTCATGGTGGCGCCGCGACCGGGCTTCCGGAGAGACTGTGGGCAGATCGTCCCGGCGCGAGCCACGCGCCGCCGGCGTAAAAGGAGGCACCCGTGCCGCATGTCCTGGTCCTCAACGCGTCGTACGAGCCGCTCGGCGTCGTACCGCTCCGCCGCGCGCTCATCCTCGTGCTGAACAAGAAGGCCGTGTGCCTCGAGGAATCCGGCGCCTATATGCACAGCGCGACCTGTACCGTCCCGGCTCCAAGCGTCGTCAAGCTCACCAAATTCGTCCGAGTCCCCTTTCGCGGCCCCGTGCCCCTGACCCGGCGGGCGCTGTTCGCTCGGGACGGCGGCCGGTGCGCGTACTGCGGAGGCGTCGCAACCAGCGTCGACCACGTGATCCCGCGCAGCCGCGGGGGCCAGCACACGTGGGACAACGTGGTCGCGGCGTGCCGCCGGTGCAACCATCTCAAAGCCGACCGCCATGTCGCCGAACTCGGCTGGCGGATGCGCCACCAGCCGGCCCCGCCGTCGGGCCTCGCCTGGCGGATCATCGGGACGGGGCATAGGGACCCGCGCTGGATGCCCTACCTGCAGGCATTCGGCGCGGAGGACGCCATGGCCCGGATCGACGGCATATCCGCCTGAGACCGGGCCTTCATGTTGCCGTGAAGACGTCTTTTCCACCGTCCCCGGCACCTCCACCACGCCGGACCGGCTCGGAGCCCCGGGCCGGGCTCGGGCCCAGGACCGCACCCCCGTGCCGGTCCTGGGCCTCCTGCCGGCGCCCTCGCGCCCCTACTCGTGGCGCAACTGCGCCGGGTGCACGGTGCGCCGCAGCAGCGGCAGGCCGGCGGCGGTGGCCAGCAGGGCGGCGGCCAGGAGGCCGCCCGTGAGCAGGGCCGGTTCCATCAGCGCCAGGGAGCTGCGCATGCCGTGGAGCACGAAGGGAGCGACGAGCGCCAGGCCGCTGCCGGCGGCCAGCAGCAGCGCCGGGGCCAGCGGCAGCGCGGTCTCCAGCAGCGTGGCCCGCCACAGCACCCTCCGTGGCGTGCCCGCCGCGGACAGCGCGGCCAGGGTCCGCCGGCGGGTCATGAGCGACTCCACCACCCCCACCGCCACGCCGCTCACGGTGACCGCGCTGCCGACCAGGACGGCCAGCCCCACCAGGTTCCAGCCGGTGGTGTGGAAGGCCACCGCCTCGGCGCGGTAGCCGGGTTCCGCGCGCAGCGTCTCGAGCACCGCGCGGCGCGTGGCCACCCAGCCCGCCCCCACCAGCGCGGCGAGCATCAGCACCGAGTGGGCCCGGGCCGCGGCCCAGGGATCGGAGCGCAGCCGCTCGCCGGCGATCAGCAGCGACGGCCGGCCCGACCTCGCGGCCAGCCGCCCGGTGAACATCGCGAGCCCGGCACTGCTGTGCAGGAGCCCGTAGACGTACAGGGCCAGGAGGACCGGCGTCACCACCTCCAACGGCACGCGGTCCAGCGCCACCCGCGACCCCGCCGTCGACAGGGCGATGACGGCGAGCAGCGCCACCGGGCCCAGCAGCCAGCGGAGCGCACCGCCGCGCGGCGGGCGGCGCTTCGCGATCACGCCCAAGGGGTCGGTGGCCGACCGGCGAAGGGCGAACCGCGCCTCCAGAGTGGTCAGCAGCGGCACTGCGAGGACCACGAAGGCGGCGGAAAACCACGGCACGGGCACGTCGGAGGGCCAGGTGAGCGCCCTGCCCTCGTCCTGCACCGCCGAGAGCACTCCGCGCAGGGCCAGGAAGCCCACCAGCCCGGCCACCGCCCCAGACCGCCGGCGGCGCCCGTCTCCAGGGCGGCGATCCGCCGCACCTGCCGCGGGGTGGCCCCGGACAGCCGAAGCGCGGCCAGCCGGTGCTCCCGCCGCAGCGCGCCGATCCGGGTGCACTGGCCGAGGAAGGCGAAGACCGGCAGCAGGAGCAGCAGGAGCACGGCGATGACCCCCGGCCGCAGTCCCGCCTCGTTGAGGAGGTTGTTGGTGTACCGGGGAGGCCCGTCGTCGCGAGTGCCGATCGCGGCCACGACGGCGGCCGCCAGGGCGAAGCCCGTGCCGAGGGCCGCCCCCAGCGCGGTGAGCGCCAGACGCCACCACTCGCTGGGCGGGGAGCCCCGCAGCACCTGCCAGGCCAGCCGGGCGTCCGTCCGCAGCCCCCTCACCGGGTCACCTCCGCGGCATGCTCGTCCTCTCCCTCGACGATCCCGTCCCGCACCGTCACCTCGCGGTCCGCGTACGCCGCGACCTGTGCGTCGTGCGTGACCAGCAGCACAGCGGTGCCGGACTCGCGGGAGGCGTGGACCAGGGCGGTCATGACCTGCTCGCCCGCGAGTGAGTCCAGCGCGCCGGTGGGCTCGTCGGCGAAGACCGCCTTCGGCCCCGTGACCATCGCGCGGGCCAGGGCCACCCGCTGCGCCTGCCCGCCCGACATCTCGCCCGGCCGAAGGGCGGCCTGACCCCGCACGCCGAAGCGTTCCAGCCAGGTGCCGGCCCTCTCGTGGGCGGCGGCCCTCGAGGCGCCGGCGAGCAGCAGCGGCAGAGCCACGTTGTCCACGGCCGTCAGTTCCCCGACGAGCTGGCCGAACTGGAAGACGACGCCGAAGTCGGTGCGCCGCAGTGTGGAGCGGCGGTTCTCACCGGCCTGGTCGATCCGCTCCCCGCCGGCGCTGCCGCCCAGGTAGCGGACCTCGCCCTCGTCCGGCCGGACGATGCCCGCCAGGCAGTGCAGCAGGGTGGACTTGCCGCTGCCGCTCGGCCCGGTGACGGCAAGGATCTCCCCGGGCATCAGGCGCAGCGAGGCGCCGCGCAGGGCTTCGGTGGCGCCGTACCGTTTGACGAGGCCGCGGGCCTCGAGCAGGGGCGTGGTCATGGTGAGGTGACCTCCTCGGCCAGTGCGCCGAGGCGCTGCGCGGCGTTGTCCATCCAGCGCAGGTCGGCGTCGAGATGGGTGAGGGCGTAGTCGGCGGAGAGCACGGCCGACAGCGGGGTGCCGGGTGCCGTCTTCACCGCGGTGAGCTCGCGCATCCGGGCGAGGTGCGCGGCGCGCTGCAGACGCAGGAAGGCGGCCGGGTCGCCGTGGCCGGAGGCCATGATCGCCGTGACCTTGGCGAAGATCTCGTTGGCCGCGCTGACGGGCGCCGGCGGTACGGGCTCGCCGACCCAGGCGCGCAGCGTCAGCGAGCCGTGTTCGGTGAGCCGGTAGACGGTGCGCTCCGGGCCGCCCTCGCTCTCCGTGGCGTCGACCTCGGCGAGGCCGTCGCGCACCAGGCGCTGAAGGCCTGTGTAGACCTGGCCGTAGGCGAGGGGCCGGGCCTGGGGGAAGCGTTCGTCGTGCCGCCGCTTGAGCTCGTAGCCATGGGCGGGGCCGGCGGCCAGCAGCCCGAGCAGGACATTGCCGGTGCTCACGCGACACCCCCCTTCCTATTCACTTCGTACATGTACTGAGTGAATAGTGGCAGGGGTGCGGCCGCCGCACAACACTCCCCGGGGAACGGAGGCGCCGCCGGTGGGTCCCTCAGGGGCCGGGGCGGCCGACGGAGTGGGTCCCCCCAGGGCCGGGACAGCCGACGGTGCGGCACGGCCGCACCGCCCACGCCGCCGCGCCCATGGCGACGCGCACCGCTTCGACTCCGCCGGGGCGGGCGCCTCGACCTTCATCGACCTGGTCGCCCCCACGGTCCGCGAAGTGGTGCTCAACGGCGCCGCGCTGGACCCTGCCGGGTTCCTGCCGTCGCGGTGGACGGCCGGTCAGCGGCACCGTTGCCGGGATCCCTGTGCGGTCCGGGCTCCGCTCCACGAGCGTGGCGAGCATCAGCACCGAGCGGTCCCCCCGGGCATGGGGGTCGGACCGCGGCCGTTCCCCGGCCCCGCTGCCCCGTCGACCGTCGCCCCGCCGACACCGTTGACCATTTCGGAGGACGCGACCGTCACAGGAGCGAGCTCGGAAACCCTTCCAGCAGCGCGCTGTAAGCGCCTTCGGCTGCCCTTGCGCCGGGGACGTCCGGCGGGCAGAGGGCGAGGAACGAGGCCGTCGTGCCCGAGTGGCGCAGGCGACCGGATTCCAGCACGGCCACCTGGTCCGCCTCCTCGGCGAGGTCGGCGACATCGTGCGTGGACAGGAGCACCGCCACGTTCTCGGACAGGCCGCGCAGCAGGTCGCGGAAGACACGTCGCTGGCGGGGGTCCATGCCGGCCGTGGGTTCGTCGAGCAGCAGCACCCGCGCGCCGTGCACCAGGGAGCCCGCCACTCCGATGCGGCGCAACTGTCCGCCGGAGACGTCGCTGGTGCGTTCGTTCTCCTTGTCACCGAGTTCCACCTGGCGCAGGGCGCCCCGGGCGGCGTCCCAGGCCTCCCGGCGGCTCATGCCCTTGAGCCAGCCGACGTAGGCCACGTACTCGCGTGCGGTCAGCGACGGCACGGGGGCGATGTGCTGCGGCATCCAGGCGACATTCCGCCGGAACTCCCGGCTGCCGCCCTGCAGCCTTCCCAGGCTCACGCTGCCGGACCGGGGTGTGGTGACGGAGGCGCCCAGCCGCAGCAAGGTGGACTTGCCGGCACCGTTGGGGCCGAGCAGAACCGTGAGTCCCGGCTGCACCTCGTAGGTGAACCCGTCCAGGACGGGCCGCTTGCGACGTCCGTAGGTGTAGGTGCAGGAGTCATAGCGAAGGCTCACAGTTCCTCCTTCTTCGCGGCGAGAACGTGGGTGGCGACGCCTGCGGCCGCGATCACGATGCACGCGGTTGCCGCGAACGGCGATGTGGCGGGCTCCAGGACGAAGCCCCACGGGTAGGGGTCGGTGGGCCGCCGGTAACCGAAGAGCACCACACCGAAGACCATGGCCACGGGGACCATGACCGCCGCTCCGCGCAGCCACGGGCGCGCCAGGAGCAGCAGGCCGGCCGCGCACGCGGTGTTGCGGCCCAGTGTCCACAGCGGATGCGTGGACGGTTCGTCGAGGGCCAGCGCGGTCAGGGCGCCCGCCAGCTCCAGGAGGGCGATCACCCCGAGGACGAGTGCCGCGTCCAGGCGCCGGATCCTGCGGATGCCGCTGGCCTCCGCCGCCGGGATCCGCGTGTCCAGGCAGTACGCGAGTACCGCCGCCACGAGGACCGGGACGAACTGGTTGAGCTGGACGGTGGCCGTGCCACCGAGCGTGAGGGCCGGCAGGGGCACAGCGCTGCCTCCGAGCAGCAGCGCCAGTACGAAGGCGGCCGCGCACCCGGCCGGAAGCGTGGTCGTCGCTCTGCGGCAGCGGATCCAGAGCGTCATGCGGCGCCCCCCTTCGCGCATGCGGCGTCCAGACCGTGGGCGAACCAGGCGCGCTGTCCCGACTCGGGCAGGTCGAGGACCGTGGCCACCTGCTTCCGGTCCTTCTGCCAGATCACGGTGTTGAAGAAAGGGTCCGCCCTCAGAGCCTTCTCGTACGGGGCCGTCTGCCCGGTGCGCTCGGCCGCCCAGGCGAGGACGACGCGGACCCACGCCTGCTGGGGTGCCCGGCAGGGGAAGCGGACCGCGTTGCGCATCACCTGATAGCCGAGGTCGCCTCTGCGGGCGGACGCGGTCAGCGGGACGTGCCAGACCCGCGCGGACGACCGCTCCGGGTATCTGCCCTCCACCGCGGTGTCGACGACCCGTGCGGGCGGCTGGGCGACACCCGCGCTGCCGAGCCGCTCGACGGTTTTGGCGACCTGCGCCCGGAGAGTCTCGGGCCCGGCCTTGCTCGAGGCCGCCACACAGATCTCGGGGGCGTGCCCGGCGCAGCTCAACGGCACCGCCTGCGTGCGCATGCCGCCGAAGTAGCCCCAGCCGTCCACGATCCGGCTCGCGCCCAGCGTCGTGGCGGCCACGAGGACGAGGGCCGCCGCGACGCGCGCGGTCCGTGGCGCCGCCAGGACCCAGAAGAGTACGGCGGCGACCGCCAGGCCGCCGGTGAACAGGACCGGTACCGTGGCCGCCGTCAGGCTGTAGGTTTCGCCCGGCGTCGGCGGCTCCGAGATCATTCCCGCGACGTGCCGCCACCACGCGGGGTCGACTGCGACAGAGGTCGCGACGAGCAGGAACGACACAACGCCCACAGCCGGCGCTGCGATCAGGGGACTCACCTTGCTCCCCGCCACGAATCCGACCACCGCCCACAGGGCCAGGTCGACGAGGACCGTGCCCAGCGGGAGGAGACTCCAGCCGTCGGGGACTGTCCGGTTCTGGACGAGCGCCACCACCACCGGGGCCACGGCGGCGAGCCACGCCATGGTCACCGCGGGCCACAGTTGCCGTGCGACCACCTGGGCCCGGGTGCGTGCCGGGGCCAGTTCCCAGAAGCCGGCCCGGGCGAGCCGGCCCGCTTCCCAGGCCGCCATCACGGCCACGAAGGCCGTGCCGAAGGAGGAAGGTGACCCCACTGCGGTGGCCACGATTCCGGGGGCCCACCCGATGCCATGGGGATCGCTCCACTCGGCCGCCACGTCCAGGTAGTAGTAGACGGTGAAGCACATGAGGAGAAGGCCCAGCCAGATGGGGCTGCCGATCCTAAGGTGACTGCGAAGCGTCACGATTTTCTCCAGTCGCGGCGGGCCGCACGGCACACTGCCGCGCGACCCGCCTGATGATGGACCGTCAGTCGGCCTGGGTGGTGTCGACGTACACCTTGCTGACCCAGAGCAGGCCGCCTCCGCCGACGTCCATGGCCTTGAAGTAGTAGTCACCGGACGGCAGGCCGGTCCACTCGCCGTTGCTGGTGCCGCTGCCGAAGCACGCGGTGAACGTCTTCGAGTCGTACTTGGGGTCCACCGCCACCGCCACGTCACGGTAGTACGCCACGGTGACGTCCTGGGTCCCGTTCTGCACGAAGCAGCCGGTGAACTGGAGCTGCGAGTACGACTCGTCGGCCCAGCGGTGGGACTCGTTGCCCTTGGCCCAGCTCGCGATTGTCGACGTCCACTCGGCGGCGGAGGCGTCCGGTGCCACGACTAGCCCGATGCTCGCGGTCGCCGCAAGTGCGACCGCGACGCGCCGTATGCTGGTGGGGATGGGCATGCGTATCTCCTGTTCCTTGCAGGGATCAGGTGTACTGCTCGTCGCGACGAGGCGTCCTGGGATGCAGCCCGGGACGCCCCGTTGATCATGCACTCGTCATGCGCCACTGACAACCCGCATGGATCGAGGTGTTCACTCTCCGGTCACCTTTTGCGGCCTGAAGTGAATTGCGCCTCGCGTGGTTGCCGGTGTAAGGGCCCGGCCGAATGCCGTACGTGATCACGGCCGTGCGAGTTCTCCGGCCGGGAGGTCGCCGGACGGCACCCGCCCTTGCGCAGGACGGGCACCCCGTGGAGGGAGTCGCGCCCTCTGCACTCATCGCCCCGACGACGTCCGACTGCTCGGCACCGGCGAGGAGGCGAAGTGCCGCGCCTCGCTTTGGCCCGACGGGCGGCTCCGGTCCGGCGCCTCGAATGCACCGGAAATGATGACGCGGCGCTGCCGAAGTGAGATGTCCGCACGGCGCTGCGTGCCAGTGATGAAGACTCGCCCACTCGCCGGTGTGGGAGTCCTTCCCCGACCCGACGCCGGCGCGGCCTCGCGTGCGGGCGAGAACGCAGCCGAAAGGGTCGGTCAGGCCCGCAGGGCCGCCGTCGTGCGGACGGGCCGCTACCGCCCTGAAGCCCGTGTGGCCGCATCGGCGGTGTCGGGCGGCGGCCGGGGACACACCGGCACATCGAGGGAAAACCCCTGACCGTCGCACCGCTCCGGCATGCGAGGATGGCCGAAAACTCGACGAAGGAGACGGACACGTGCCCGGCACCAACCTCACCCGTGAGGAGGCGCGGCAGCGAGCGCGCCTGCTCACCGTGGACGCGTACGACATCGAGCTCGACCTGAGCGGGGCCCAGGAGGGCGGCACCTTCCGGTCGGTGACCACGGTGCGCTTCGACTCCGCCGAGGCGGGCGCCTCGACCTTCATCGACCTGGTCGCCCCCACGGTCCATGAAGTGGTGCTCAACGGCGCCGCGCTGGACCCGGCCGAGGTCTTCGCGGACAGCCGCATCGCCCTGCCGTCGCTGCAGGCAGGCGCCAATGAGCTGCGGGTCGTCGCTGACGCGGCGTACACCAACACCGGAGAGGGCCTGCACCGCTTCGTCGACCCGGTCGACAAGCAGGCCTACCTGTACACCCAGTTCGAGGTGCCGGACGCCCGCCGGGTGTTCGCCTGCTTCGAGCAGCCCGACCTGAAGGCGACGTTCACGTTCAGCGTGAAGGCGCCGGCCGGATGGACGGTGATCTCCAACTCCCCGACCCCCGAGCCGGTCGACGACCTGTGGAGCTTCGCGCCCACCCCGCGCATCTCGACGTACATCACCGCGCTGATCGTCGGCCCGTACCACGCCGTGCACAGCACCTGGGAGGGCGAGGGCGGCCGCAGCGTGCCGCTGGGCCTGTACTGCCGGCCGTCGCTCGCGGAGTTCCTCGACGCCGAGGCCATCTTCGACGTCACCCGGCGGGGCTTCGACTGGTTCGAGGAGAAGTTCGACTTCCCCTACCCCTTCGCCAAGTACGACCAGCTCTTCGTGCCGGAGTTCAACGCCGGCGCCATGGAGAACGCGGGCGCGGTCACCATCCGCGACCAGTACGTCTTCCGCTCCAAGGTGACGGACGCGGCCTACGAGGGGCGCGCCGAGACGATTCTCCACGAGCTGGCCCACATGTGGTTCGGCGACCTGGTGACCATGGAGTGGTGGAACGACCTGTGGCTCAACGAGTCGTTCGCCACCTACACCTCGATCGCCTGCCAGGCCGACGCGCCCGGCAGCACGTGGCCGCAGTCGTGGACGACCTTCGCCAACACCATGAAGACCTGGGCGTACCGGCAGGACCAGCTGCCGTCCACCCACCCGATCATGGCGGAGATCAACGACCTGCAGGACGTCCAGGTCAACTTCGACGGCATCACCTACGCCAAGGGCGCCTCGGTCCTCAAGCAGCTGGTGGCCTACGTCGGCAAGGACGCGTTCTTCGCCGGTGTCCAGACGTACTTCAAGCGCCACGCCTGGAAGAACACCCGCCTGACCGACCTGCTGTCCGCCCTGGAGGAGACCTCCGGCCGTGACCTGAAGACCTGGTCGAAGAAGTGGCTGGAGACCGCCGGCATCAACGTCCTCCGCCCGGAGATCGAGACCGCCGACGACGGCACGATCACCTCCTTCTCGGTGCGCCAGGAGGCCCCCGCGCTGCCGGCCGGCGCCAAGGGCGAGTCGATCCTGCGACCGCACCGCATCGCGGTCGGCGCCTACGAGCTCCAGGACGGCAAGCTCGTGCGCGTCCAGCGCGTCGAGCTGGACGTCGACGGCGAGCTGACCCTGGTGCCCGAGCTGACCGGCGTCAAGCGGCCGGCGGTCGTGCTGCTCAACGACGACGACCTGTCCTACGCCAAGGTGCGGCTCGACGAGGCCTCGCTGGCCGTCGTCCGCGAGCACCTGGGCGACTTCACCGAGTCGCTGCCGCGCGCCCTGGTGTGGGCGGCGGCGTGGGACATGACCCGCGACGGCGAACTCGCCACCCGCGACTACCTCGAGCTGGTGCTCTCCGGCATCGGCAAGGAGACCGACATCGGCGTCGTGCAGTCCCTGCACCGCCAGGTGAAGACGGCGCTGGAGCTCTACGCCGCCGACGGCTGGCGCGAGACCGGCCTCGCCCGGTGGACCGAGGCGGCACTGGAGCACCTGCGGGCCTCCGCCCCCGGCAGCGACCACCAGCTCGCCTGGGCACGGGCGTTCGCCACCACGGCCCGCACCAAGGAGCAGCTCGACCTCCTCGCCGGGCTGCTCGACGGCACGGAGACGATCGAGGGCCTGGCCGTCGACACCGAGCTGCGCTGGGCCTTCCTGCAGCGGCTGGCCGCGACCGGCCGTGCCGACGAGGACGCCATCGCGGCGGAGCTCGGCCGGGACGCCACGGCGGCCGGTGAGCGGCACGCGGCCACCGCGCGCGCCGCGCGTCCGACGGCCGAGGCGAAGGCCGAGGCGTGGGCCTCGGTCGTCGAGGCGGAGAAGCTCACCAACGCCGTCCAGGAGGCCGTCATCGCGGGCTTCTCCGAGCCCGACCAGCGCGAGCTGCTGGCGCCCTACACGCAGCGGTACTTCGAGGCGGTCGCTGACGTTTTCGCCTCCCGCAGCCACGAGATGGCCCAGCAGATCATCGTCGGCCTGTACCCGGCGCTCCAGGTCTCCCAGGAGACCCTGGACGCCACCGACGCCTGGCTGGCGAAGACCGGTCCGGCGCCCGCGCTGCGGCGCATGGTGACGGAGTGCCGGGCCGGCGTCGAGCGCGCCCTGAAGGCGCGGGCCGCGGACGCGGCGGCCGGCTGATCCTCACCCGGAGCAGCGCGAGGCCCCCTGCGGCACACCGCCGCAGGGGGCCTCGCGTCTTCCGGGCTCTTTTGCCGCGGCGAGTGCGCTGCCCGAGCGACGCAGCCCGTGCGCTACGCCATCGTCACGTCGGATGAGGCCGTCGGGGGGAAAGCGCCCGCGCGGCCCCCCGCGCGCCCGCGACCCGGCACACAGGGTCGGTCTCCGGAACCCCGTCACATGGTGCCGGGCACGCCGGAAACCGGGCCGTGGTGCTCCACGACCCGGTCAGCGAAGTGAGAAGAAGATCAGCCCTGCGTCTTGCGGGACTTGTCGGTCACGATGACCAGACCCGCGATGACCAGGAACAGGACGATCGGCAGGGCGAGGTACAGACCCAGCGTCTGGATCACGCTCAGACCGGGACCCGGGTCGTCGCCGTCGTCGCGGTTGAGCGCGAACGCGGGGGACGACATCAGCAGCATCAGCGCCGTACCAGCCGTCACGGCACCGGCGCGCAGGGCGTTCTTGTTGAGCTTGTCCACGCTCTCAAAGTAGCGAACCCTCCCACGGCCCGCGCGTCCGGGGGGTGGTGTTACGACTCCGGGGGCGCCGCCATGGCGGTCCGCACCTCGTGGGCCAGCGCGTGCAGTCGCGGCGAGGCCGTCAGCTGCTCCAGGGTGACCGGCCGTCCCTCAGGGTCGGCGATCGGCAGCCGCCAGTTGGGGTACTCGTCCCAGGTGCCCGGCAGGTTCTGCGGACGGCGGTCACCGACCCCGTCCGGCAGCCACACCCCGACCATCCGGGACGGCGTCCGCGCCAGGAAGCGGTGGACGGCCTTGACGACCGCCTCCTCGTCCCGGGCGCCCTCCGGCAGCAGCCCCAGCCGGCCGAGCAGCGCCAGCCACTCCGCGACCTCCCGCGCGTCCTCGGTCTGCTCCGCCTCCAGCGGCCGGGTCAGCAGCCCCAGCCGGTGCCGCAGCCCGACGTGCTCGCCGGTCAGCCGGGCCGCCGTCGTCGGCAGGTCGTGGGTGGTCACCGTCGCCAGCGCGTCCGCCCGCCAGGCCGCGGGCGGCAGCGGCCGGGCGCGGGAGGAGCCGCCGGCCTGTTCCCAGTCCCGTTCGAACCAGAGCACCGAGGTGCAGAGGATGCCCCGGTCGGCCAACTCCTCGCGGACGCCCGGCTCGACCGTGCCGAGGTCCTCCCCTATGACGACGGCGCCGGACCGCCGTGCCTCCAGCGCGAGGATCCCGAGCATCGCCTCCGCGTCGTAACGGACGTACGCGCCTCTGGTCGGCGGCTCGCCCTCGGGCACCCACCACAGGCGGAAGAGCCCCATCACATGGTCGATGCGCAGGCCCCCCGCGTGCCGCAGCACATGGCGCAGCAGATCGCGGTAGGGCGCGTACCCGGTGGCGGCCAGGGCGTCCGGGCGCCACGGCGGCAGGCCCCAGTCCTGGCCGTGGGCGTTGAAGGCGTCCGGCGGCGCGCCGACCGACATCCCATGGGCGAGGGCGTCCTGCAGCGCCCAGGCGTCCGAACCGGAGGGGTGCACCCCGACCGCGAGGTCGTGGACGATGCCGACGGCCATCCCGGCGTCCCGCGCCGAGCGCTGCGCCGCGGCGAGCTGGGAGTCCGTCAGCCAGGCCAGCCAGCAGTGGAAGTCGACCTCGTCCAGACGTTCCCCGCGCAGCCGCGCCACCTGCCCGGAACGCGGGTCGCGCAGCCCCGCGGGCCAGCGGCGCCAGTCAGGGCCGTGCAGCTCGGCCAGCATCGACCAGGTGGCGTGGTCGTCCAGCGCCTGCCCCTGCTCCGCGAGGAAGTCGCAGTACGCGGCCCGGCGGCCCGGGGACAAGGGCACCTTGCGGACCAGCGCCAGCGCCTCGCGCTTGAGCCCCCACACCGCGTCGCGGTCGATCAGGGCGTCCTTGAGCAGCACCGAGTCGCGCAGCACGGCCGCCTTGCGCAGCAGATCGGCCGCCCGTTCGCGGTCGTCGGGGCCGAGATAGGCGTACTCGGGGATCTCCTCCACCCGCAGGTACACCGGGTCGGGAAAGCGCCGTGAGGACGGACGGTACGGCGACGGGTCGGTGGGACGCCCGGGCACGGCCACGTGCAACGGGTTGACCTGGAGGAAGCCCGCGTGCAGCGTCCGGCCCGTCCACGCCGCCAGGTCCGCGAGGTCGCCGAGGTCGCCCATGCCCCAGGAGCGCGTGGACAGCACGGAGTACAGCTGCGCCATGAATCCCATGACCCGCTGCGGGGGGCCGGGCAGCCGCTGCGGCGCCACGACGAGCTGCGCCGAGGCGCTGCGCCCGTCGGGGGCCTGCGCCCGCAGCACATGGCGTCCTACGGGCAGCGGCGCTCCGCCGTCCCAGGAGGTCTCGGTGCCGTCCTCCGCCGTCAGCCGCAGCGCGGTGCCCTCGGGCAGCGGGTGCCGCAGGGGGCGGCCGCTGCGCAGCACGACGGTGCGGGGGAGCAGCCGGCGTCCGGCCTGGAGGTCGTGCGCGGCCAGCGCGCCCTGCACCGCGGCCGGGGTCGAGGCGTCGACGCCCAGCGCGGCCAGCACCGCCACGACCGTCTCGACCGGCACGCGCACCTCGCGGTCCGGCGACGGGCGGTAGGCGACGTCCACGCCGTGCAGCGCGGCGAGTCTGTCCCGGTCGGCGGCTTCGGTCATGGGGGTGCCCTCCCGGGGCGTCGTATCGCGGGTGCGCGTTCTCCGGACAGCCTCAGCCATACCCACCGCGTGGCGGCGCAGTCGCTTTCCGTGCACGGGTTCCCACCGGGTGGCGGCACCCGGCCCACGCGTCCCCGGAGACCCGCACGGAGCGGCCGGCGGCGCCCCCGGGACACCCGGAGCCGTGTCTTCCCCGGCGTGCTCAGGCGGACGGCTGGCGGGCGGCCCCCGGTACGTCGAACGCGCGGGCCGTGCGGGCCCGCCAGGGGGACGCGGCCTCCAGCTGCGCGGCGAGCGCCAGCAAGGGGCCCTCCTCGCCGTGCCGGGCGCCGAGCATCATGCCGATGGGCAGCCCCTGCGGGGACCACTCGAGCGGCAGCGACACCGCGGGGAGACCGGCGATGTTCCAGGGTGCGGTGAACGGCGTGAACGCCAGCTGCGCCGCGAAGTCGGCCTCGGGATCCCCGTCGTCGCGCAGGCCGCCCACCGGGGCCGGGACCCGGGCCAGCGTCGGGGTGAGCACCGCGTCGTACGGCTCGGCGGCCTCGGCCAGTTTGCGGCCCACGCCCTGCATCACGCCCAATGTGCGGGCGTAGTCGAGGCCGCTCACGTCCCGTCCCTGGGCCCGGAGCCAGCGGGTGAGCGGCAGCAGCTCCCGCTCCCGCTCCGGCGCCACGGGGGTGAGCGCGGCCAGCACGGCCCACACCGGGGTGAAGGCGTCGCGGTCACCGGGGGCGAGCGGCTGCGGCACGTCCACTACCTCGTGCCCGAGCCCGGCCAGCAGCGCCGAGGTGCGCTCGTACGCCGCCAGCACCTGCGGGTCGACCGCCACGCCCTGGACGTCAGGCACCGCCCAGCGGGCGATCCGCAGCCGGTGCGGCTCGCGCTCGCACCAGCGCAGGAACGAACGTTCCGGCGGCGGCAGCCGGAAGGGGTCGCCCGGCGCGGGCACGGCCAGCACGTCGAGCAGGGCCGCGGCGTCGCGGACCGTGCGGGCGATGGGCCCGCTGACGGCCAGCCCGCTCGCGTCGCCCCCGGGAGCCGGGCTCACCCGGCCCCTGCTGGGCTTCAGCCCGACGACACCGCAGCAGCTCGCGGGGATGCGGATCGAGCCGCCTCCGTCGCTGCCGTGCGCCGCCGCCGCGAGCCCGGCCGCCACGGCCGCGGCCGCGCCGCCGCTGCTGCCGCCCGCCCCGCGCGTCAGGTTGTATGGGGTGCGGGCCGGCGGGCCCGCGGCACCCTCGGTGTAGGCGGGGAGCCCGAACTCGGGGGTGTTGGTCTTGCCGGTCAGCACCGTCCCGGCGTCCCTCAGCAGCGAGACGAGGTACGCGTCCCGGTCGGCGACCCGATCGGCGAAGACCGCAGACCCGGAGGTGAAGCGCACCCCGGCGACCGGCGTCAGATCCTTCACCGGCACCGGCACGCCGAGCAACGGCGGGAGCGGCCCGTCCTCCGTGAGAACGCGTTCGGCGCGCCGTGCGTCCTGCAGGGCGCGTTCTGGCGTGACGGTCAGGTAGGCGCCGAGGACGGGGTCCAGCCGCTCGATCCGGTCGAGGTAGTGGGCCGTCAGCTCCACGGGCGACAACTCGCCCGCCCGGATGGCCGCGGCCTGTTCCAGCATGGTCAGTTCATGAGGGGCGGACATCCCGCCAGGGTAGGGGCCGTCGTCCGCGGCGAAGGCAGGGCGGAGCAGAGGTGGGGCAGGGCGGAGCCGAGGTGGGGCATGTCCCGTGTGCCGCCGTGTCATCAAGGTGATCACGCGAGGGCGGGGGCTGATACGCCGGGACGAAGCCCGGCGGGCCGGCTTTCTCCGCGGGGGAGTCCGGCACGGCCCTCGCCGGCGAGCCGGGCGGAGTCGACGTGGAACCCCTGCCGGAGAAGCGCTGACGGCCGGGTTCACCGCGGCAGCACCACCACCCAGGACGCGGGGGTGCGGTCGGCCGACGCCATCAGGGCCGTACGGACGACGGCGGCCTGCTGCTCGAGTGATTCCCGCAGCTTGCGCGGCGTGATGTGGACGACGGTGATGCCGAGCCGCTCCAGGTGCTCGCGCCTGCGGGCGTAACCGGCCCACAGGGCCTCGTCCGCCTGCCGTGGCACACGCGTGTCGAGCTCCACCGCGACCGCGTGCTCCGGCCAGTACGCGTCCACGCCGCCCAGGTGCGGGCCGCCCGGCAGCCGCAGGTCCACGTTCCACAGCGGGTCGGGCAGCCCGAAGCAGCGCACCATCGCGTACAGCCGGCTCTCGGCGATCGCGCGGCCCTCGGCCACCAGAGCGTCCACCGCCTCCACGACGTGCGGCCGGGACAGCAGACGGGCCCGGCTCAGCTCAGCGACCAGCGCCGTCGCCTCGCAGTGGCCGCCGCGCACCGCCTCGGTCAGCAACAGGCGCACCGTCCGCGCGTCGTCCAGCTCCTCCACCGCGTCCGCCAGCGCCCGGGGCAGGGGCGCGCAGGGCACACCCTGTACCTCCCGCGGCCGGGGCAGTTCGGGGGTGCGTACCAGCCCGACGTCGCCGATGGCGCGCAGCCGGCGCTGCCGGGTCACCAGCAAGTCGATCCGGTCCAGGCCGACCAGCGGCGGCACCGAGGAGAAGCGGTGCAGGGCGAGCGCCGCGAGTCCGGTGACCATGGCCTCGCGGCCCCCGTAGAGCAGTGCCGCCTGGACCCGCTCCTCGCCGGTGGGCCGGCCGCGGTGCAGGACGTACACCCGGGGCAGCACCTCCTGCCAGGGGCCGCCGGGCCGGCAGCGCTCGGCCAGCGCCTCGGGGGTGACGCCGTGCTCCCGCAACTGGCGCGCCGACAACACGGTCGGCCGGGTGCGGGAGAGGTGGTCGAGGGGGCGGGGGCTGAGGGGGATGTTGTGGTTCATGGCGGGTGGATTCCCGCATCCCTCCGGGAGCCTAACGGCTGTTACCGTTCTGTCGACAAATGCGGACATCCCCACACTAAAGTTCAGGCGTTCGGTTGCCGACTGCCGTTTTCACCTATCCGGGTGAAGAGCCCCCGGTCACCTGCGGCCGGACCCGGGGATGCCGTGGCAACACCGGGTTCGGGCCCATAGCCCTGTACTCCGAAGGGGTGACCGGTGCCTGTGCCCCACCCGGAGCGCCCCCTCCGGGAGCGTGCCCCACCCGGAGCGCCCCCTCCGGGAGCGTGCCCCACCCGGAGCGCCCCCTCCGGGAGCGTGCCCCTCCCGCAGCGTTCCCCCTCCGGGAGCGTGCCCCTCCCGCAGCGTTCCGCCTCCGGGCGGGGAACCCTCCTGGAGGGTTCCCCGCCCAAAGGGGTGCCTCAGGCGGCTTCCGCCGCCGCGTCCCGCTCCTGCGCCCGCAGCGCCCGCGCGAGGTCGTCACGGCACTCGGCGACCAGCCGGCGCAGCGCCGGCGCGGCGTCCGTGTGACCGCTCAGCCAGGCGTCGGCGGCGTCGAGCGTGGCCTGCCGGTCCTGGTGGTGCGGGAAGAGTCCGCGGACGACGGCCATGCCGATCTCGATCGAGCGCTCCTTCCAGATCCGCTCGATCGCGTCGAAGTAGCGGTCCGCGTAGGGGGCGAGCAGCTCGCGCTGGCCCGCCTGGTCGAAGCCCGCGATGGTGGCCTCGACCAGCGCGTTGGAGAGCGTGTCGGACTCCACGACCGACGTCCAGCACTGCTCCTTGACAGCCGCGGACGGCCGCGCGGCCAGGCAGCGCACCTGGTGCCGCTTGCCGGAAGCGGTGTCGTCGCGGGCGAGCTCCGCCGCGACGGCTGCCTCGTCGGCCGCGCCGGCGGCGGCCAGCGCCCCCAGAAACGTCCAGCGCAGCTCCTGGTCCACCTCGAGCCCGTCGACCTTCTCGGTGCCGTCGAGCAGCCCGCGCAGCAGCTCCGCCCCGGTGTCCCCGGCGGCCACGGCCGCGTAGAAGCGGGCCCAGGCCAGCTGGTGGCCGCTGCCGGGGGCTGCCGCGCGCAGCTCGCGCAGCGCGCCCTCCGCCAGTTCGCTCGCGCCCTGTTCGCGCCAGGCGGGCGCGGCGTAGTCGTGCAGCGCGGTGCGGGCCTGTGTGTGCAGTCCCTGCAGGACGCCGATGTCGGTCTCGGCGCCCGCGAAGCGCAGCACCAGGCCGAGGTAGTCGCGGGCGGGCATCAGCCCGTCACGGGTCATGTTCCACACCGCGGACCAGGTCAGCGCGCGGGCCATGGGGTCGGCGAGCGAGCCCAGGTGCTGCCGCACCGTGGCCAGGGAGTCCTCGTCGAAGCGGATCTTGCAGTAGGTCAGGTCGTCGTCGTTGACCAGCACCAGGTCGGGCCGCTCCGCCCCGGCCAGTTCGGCCACCACCGTGCGCGGGCCCGCGACGTCGGCCTCGACCCGCGCGTAGCGCTCCACCGTGCCCTCCGCGGTGCGCCGGTAGAGCCCCACGGCGACCCGGTGGGGCCGCAGTTCGGGGTGCGAGGGCGCCGCCTCCTGCAGCACGGCCAGTTCGGCGATCCGGCCGTCCGCACCGTATGTCACCTGCGGCGTCAGGGAGTTGACGCCCGCCGTCTGCAGCCAGGACCGCGACCACCCGGTCATGTCGCGCCCCGAGGTCTCGGCCAGGACCGACAGCAGATCGCCCAACTCGGTGTTGCCGTAGGCGTGGCGCTGGAAGTAGCGGCGCGCGCCCTCCAGGAAGGCGTCCCGCCCGACGTACGCGACCAGCTGCTTGAGCACGCTGGCGCCCTTGGCGTAGGTGATGCCGTCGAAGTTGAGTTTGGCGTCCTCCAGGTCGCGGATGTCGGCCGTGACCGGGTGGGTGGAGGGCAGCTGGTCGGCTCGGTAGGCCCACGCCTTGCGGCGGTTGGCGAAGGTGATCCAACCCTGCTGGAAGCGGGTGGCCTCCACCAGGGAGAACGTGCCCATGAAGTCGGCGAAGGACTCCTTGAGCCACAGGTCGTCCCACCACCGCATGGTGACCAGGTCGCCGAACCACATGTGCGCCATCTCGTGCAGGATGACGTTCGCCCGGCCCTCGTAGGACGCCTGCGTGACCTTGCCGCGGAAGACGTACTCCTCGCGGAAGGTGACCAGTCCCGGGTTCTCCATCGCGCCGAGGTTGTACTCGGGCACAAAGGCCTGGTCGTACTTCCCGAAGGGGTACGGGTAGCCGAAGTGGTCGTGGAAGAAGTCCAGGCCCTGCTTGGTGACGGTGAAGATCTCGGCGGCGTCGAAGTGCCGGGCGAGCCCCTTGCGGCACAGCGCACCGAGCGGGATCTCCAACTCCGTGCCGTCCGGCAGCACGCGCCGGTAAGTGTCGTGGACCATGTGGTACGGGCCGGCCACGACCGCAGTGATGTAGGTGGAGATCGGACGGGTCGGCGCGAAGCGCCGGGTCAGGCCGTCGTCGAGGACCTCGGCCACGCGCTCGTTGCCCAGCACCACCCAGGACTCGGGCGCGGTGACGGAGAAGGTGAACGGCGCCTTCAGGTCGGGCTGCTCGAAGTTCGCGAAGACCCGGCGGGCGTCGGCCGGCTCGTACTGCGTGTAGAGGTAGACCTCGCCGTCCTCGGGGTCGGCGAAGCGGTGCATACCCTCGCCCGTCCGGCTGTAGGCGCACTGGGCGTCCACGACGAGGACGTTCTCGGCGGACAAGTCGTCGAGCGCGATCCGCGTCCCGTCGAACACGGTCGCCGGGTCCAGTGCGCGGCCGTTGAGCGTCACCGACGTCACCGAGGGGGCGAGCAGATCCGCGAAGCTGGACGCGCCCGGCTCAGCGCAGCGGAAGCGGATCGTGGTCACGGACCGGAACGTCCGCTCCTGCGGGTTCAGCGCCGACCGGAGGTCGAGGGCCACCTCGTAACCGTCGACGGCCAGCAGCCGTGCCCGTTCGCGGGCCTCGTCACGTGTGAGGTTCTCACCGGGCACGGGGGGTCTCCATCCTTCGCACGCCGTCGCGGGGATCTTTCCTGCGCATGTCAGGCATCTTCGCATGTCGGGCCCGGCGGCGGGACTCGGGAATGGAGATGGAGCCGAGGGCGTTGGGCGCTGTGAAGTGCAGTGTCTTCATGCCGTGCCCGGAGGAGAGAGACGTGAGCGACAGCACAACCACCCGCACCCCGGTGGACTTCTGGTTCGACCCCGCATGCCCTTGGGCGTGGATGACCTCCCGATGGATGCTGGAGGTGGAGAAGGTACGCGACGTCGAGGTGCGGTGGCACGTGATGAGCCTCGCGGTGCTGAACGAGAACCGCGACGAGCTGCCCGAGCAGTACCGCGAGTTCCTGACCACGGCCTGGGGCCCGGTCCGCGTCTGCATCGCCGCCGAGCAGAAGTACGGCAGCGAGGTGCTCGGCGCCCTCTACACCGCCCTGGGCACCCGCATCCACAACCAGGGCCTGGGCCACAAGGACCGCGACGTGATCGTCGCCGCTCTGGAGGAGGCGGGCCTGCCCACCGACCTCGCCGACTTCGCCGACAGCGACACCTACGACGCGGAGCTGCGCGCCTCCCACCAGGAGGGCATCTCCAAGGTCGGCCAGGACGTCGGCACCCCGGTCATCGCCGTCCCCGGCGCCGACGGCGAGCAGATCGCCTTCTTCGGTCCGGTCGTCACGCCGGCGCCCAAGGGCGAGGCCGCGGCGCGCCTGTGGGACGGCACGCTGCTCGTCGCGTCGACGCCGGGCTTCTACGAGATCAAGCGGACCCGCGAGCAGGGCCCGATCTTCGACTGAGCCGGCGACTCCGGTCAGAAGTGCCGGAGCAGTTCGGGAAAGGCCGTCAGCCGCAGCACCCGCTCGTCGGCCGGGTCGAGCTCGGACTGCTCCAGCACCCAGGTGTTCACATTGGGGATGAAGACCGCGCTCATCCCGGCTTCACGCGCGGGCAGGATGTCCGACTTCGGGGAGTTCCCGACCATCCAGCTCCTGCCCGGCGCGAAGCCGTACTCCGCCAGGAGCGCGCTATAGGTGCCGGCGGCCTTCTCCGGCACGATGTGCACCCCGAGGAAGCGGTCCGCCAGCCCCGAGGCCGCCACCTTGCGCGCCTGTTCCTCGTCGTCGCCCTTGGTGAGCAGCAGCAGTTCGTGGCGGGATCCCAGCTCCTCCAGCGTGCTCGCCACGCCGGGCATGAGCTCCACCTTGTGCTCCACGAAGGCCACCGCCAGCTCCTCCACGCGTCGGCGCTCCGCCGGTGTCACCGGCCTTTCGCGCAACCGCTCCAGGAGTTCGCCGAGGCTGCGCAGGAAGACCTTGCTGCCGTAGCCGTGCACGACCGCGTTCGCCGCCTCGATCTCGTTGAGCAGCGCCCTGATCTGCGAGCGGTCCAGGACGGGATGGTCCACCCAGTCCAGGAAGTCCTCTATGATCCGCTCGAAGACCACGTTGTTCTCCCACAACGTGTCGTCCGCGTCGAAGACGAGTACCTGTCCGGTCAGCCGCGTCTCGCTCATCATGCGAGGGTAACCACGGCCGGCACCCGGTGCCGCGCTTTTCGCGGCCGCCGGCGCCCCGCCGGACCGGTGGCGTCAGGCGCGTCGCGCGGCGAGCGCCGCGTCCAGCTCGGCGCGGGACGGCGGATCCGCGCCCGTCCGCGTGCAGTTGAGCGCCGCGGCCGTGACACACCGCTCCAGCACGGCGACGAGGGCGTCCCGCGAGGCGGGTACGCCGGCGCCCGCGATCGCGTCGAGCAGCGCCGCCTGGAAGGCGTCGCCCGCCCCGACGGTGTCCACGACGCCCACCTCGGGGGCGGCCACCCGTACGAGGCCGCCGTCGGTCACCGCGAACGCGCCCCGCGCGCCCAGTGTGACGACCGCGAGCCGCGGTCCCTCGGCGAGCAACGCCCGCGCCGCGTCCTCGGGGGCGAGCCCGGGGAAGAGCCAGGCGAGGTCCGCGTCGCTGGCCTTGACCACGTCGCTGACGCCGGCCAGCCGCAGGCACGCCCTGCGGTAGGCGAGCCGGTCGGGCTGGACGGCGGGCCGCACATTGAGGTCGACGACGACGGTGCGCCCTGGTACGGCGTGCAGCTCGCGGCAGAGTTCGAGCACCCGTGTCGCCCCCGGTTCGACGACCGCGGCGAGCGAACCGGTGTGGAGCACGGCGGTGTCCGCGGGCAGCGCCAGCCGCTCCGGGTCCCACGCGGCCAGGAAGTCGTAGGAGGCCGAGCCGTCCCGGTCCAGGTAGGCCACCGCCAGTGTGGTGCGCCCGGCCGGGCTCACGGCGCGCACGACCTCGACCCCGGTGGACTCCAGGTGCCTGCGCACCAGTTCACCGGGCGGATCGTCGCCCCATGTGGTGACCAGGGTGGTGGGCCGGCCCAGTCGGCGCAGGCCGACCGCGACGTTGGCGGGACTGCCGCCCGGCGCCGGGGTGACCTGCCGCTCCCCGGAACGCCACAGCAGGTCGACGAGGACCTCGCCGACGACGCCGACGCGGGAGGGGGAGGACGGAGCGCTCATGCGGGCAGCATAGGAGGCCGCCGTCCAAGGGTCGGGGCCACGGCGCAGCATCCCGCCGGCGTTCGCCTCAGTTGGATTGGAGAAACCCCACTAAGAACCGGGTGACGAAGCTCACGCTTGACGGAGCTTCCTTGTGGGGACGCCATAAACGCTGTGATCCCGCCTTTGTGATCGACGGACGATGATCAGGGAGGGCGCGGCGGGTTAACGTCACGGTGTCCCGAACCGCCCTCACCTTGCGGAGTCACCGATGGCCAGCGCAGTCACCCCCGCTTCCGCCGTACGGACCCACCCGGTCCTCGCCGACCTCATCCCCGCGTCGCGCCTGCGTGACGTGGCCCTCGTGGTGGGCGGCGCGGCGCTGACCGGCCTGGCCGCGCAGTTGTCCGTGCCGGTCCCCGGATCGCCGGTGCCCGTGACGGGGCAGACTTTCGCCGCGCTGCTGGTGGGCACGGCCCTCGGCGCGCGGCGCGGCTTCCTGGCGCTCGCGCTGTACGCAGTGGCCGGTGTCGCCGGTGTTCCGTGGTTCGCGGAGGGGTCGTCCGGCGCGGCGGCGCCGAGTTTCGGCTACATCCTCGGCATGGCGCTGGCGGCGGCGCTCGTGGGCGCGCTGGCCCGGCGGGGTGCGGACCGCGGCGTGTGGCGGATGGCCGGCGTCATGGTGGCCGGCAGCGCCGTCACCTACGCGGTGGGCGTCCCCTACCTCGCGCTGGCCGCGCATCTGTCGCCCAGCCAGGCCCTGGCGATGGGCCTGACGCCGTACCTCATAGGCGACGCGCTGAAGGCCGCCCTCGCCATGGGCGCGCTGCCCGCCGCCTGGAAGCTGGCCGGCCGCCGCGGCTGACCGGTGCGGCGCACCGGCGCCGGACCGGTACGGCGTACGGCGCCCAGGAGGGGGCGGGGCAAGGCCCCGCCCCCGCGGCCTTTGTACGCCGCCGTGTTCGGCGCCGGGAACCCCTCGGGGAACACCCACGGCATGTCGCTCGGCGCACCCGTGCGACACTCGCCGTATGCGTGTGTACCTCGGTTCCGACCATGCCGGTTTTGAACTCAAGAACCACCTCGTCGAGTGGCTCCGGGCGAACGGGCACGAGCCCGTCGACTGCGGCCCCCACGTCTACGACGCCCAGGACGACTACCCGCCGTTCTGCCTGCGCGCCGCGGAGCGCACCGCCGCGGACCCCGACTCCCTCGGCATCGTGATCGGAGGTTCGGGCAACGGCGAGGCCATCGCCGCCAACAAGGTCAAGGGCGTCCGGGCCGTGCTCGCCTGGAGCCGGGAGACCGCGACCCTCGGCCGCGAGCACAACAACGCGAACGTCATCAGCGTCGGTGCCCGCATGCACACCACGGACGAGGCCACCGGGTTCGTCGAGGTCTTCCTCGGCACGCCGTACTCGGGCGAGCCGCGCCACTCCCGCCGCATCGACATGCTCAGCGTCTACGAGACCACCGGCGAGCTGCCCCCGATCCCCCCGCACCACCCGCAGGAGGGCTGATCCGGGCATGCCCGAGGGGCATACGATCCACCGCCTGGCCGCGGACCACCGGGAACGCTTCGCCGGCCGCGAGGTCCGCGCGAGCAGTCCGCAGGGCAAGTTCTCCGACGGCGCCGCCCTCCTGGACGGCGCCGTGATGGAGTCCGCCGAGGCCCACGGCAAGCACCTCTTCCTCGGGTTCGGCCCGGTCGGCTGGGTGCACGTCCACCTCGGGCTGTACGGGAAGTTCGGCTTCGGCACCGGCCCCGGCGGGCCCCCCGTCGGCCAGGTCAGGCTGCGTCTGGCCACCGGAGAACACCATGCCGACCTGCGCGGGCCGACCGCGTGCGAGCTGATCACCGGGGCGGAGAAGCAGGCGATACACGACCGGCTCGGTCCGGACCCGCTCCGGCCGGCCGACACCGGGGAACGCGCCTGGGCCCGCGTGGCGCGCAGCCGCACCAGCGTAGCCGCCCTGCTGATGGACCAGAAGGTCGTGGCCGGCGTCGGCAACGTCTACCGCGCCGAGGTCCTCTTCCGGCACGGGATCGACCCCTACCTGCCGGGCCGCGGCCTGGACCGCGACCGGTGGGACGCCATCTGGGCCGATCTGATGGCCCTGATGCGTGAGGGCGTGCGGCACAACCGCATCGACACCGTCCGTCCGGAACACACCCCCGAGGCCATGGGCCGTCCACCACGCGTCGACGACCACGGCGGCGAGGTCTACGTCTACCGCCGCGCCGGGATGCCGTGCCACATCTGCGGCACCGAGGTGCGCACCGCCTCCCTGGCGGCGCGCAACCTCTTCTGGTGCCCTTCCTGCCAGCCCGCCGCGAGCTGACGCCGCCTCCTGCGGGCCGGCCGGGAGGGGAAACGCCCGCAACGGAGCCCCCGTCCGGGGAACGGCCGCCGGGCGCCCGGGACCGGCCCAGGACAACACCGCCCCGTGCCGCATCAAGCAACGTCCGCTCTGCCGTGATGCACCGCTCGATCGCTGTTCCAGGCGGCACCGGACGGCTAGAATGATCATGTGGTCGCACGTGCAGGCCGGGAGACGGTGAACCAGGTGCTGAGCCCGCACGACAGCGCGCTGGGCCCACCGGCACCGCGATGGCGCTGCAGTTGCTCTCACCTGGCTGCGCCGAGTCCGCCGGCGAGCGGGCGACGACCAGCGCGGCCTGAACGCGACCGCGAGGGCCGTGCCCTGTCCCGACGTTTCCGTATCCGCCGGACTTCAGGAGAGGAAAGAACCTCTCGTGCCCGACTCCACCCGCCCCGGCACGCAGACCCGGCCGCTCCGCACCGGCCCGTGGGCCTGCTGACGCTTCCGTTCCGCGGCGACACCTGGCGGCATCTGCTGTACGCGCTGCTGGTGCCGCTCGTCGCCGGCCTGGTTTTGGCCCTGCAGTCCGTGATGAAGGCCACCCAGGACAGCGCGCATCCGGGGCTGGGACCCCTGGTGCTGTCAGCGGCGCTGGTGGCCGCCGCCGCGGTCGGGCCGCTCTTCGAGCGCATGCGGCTGAGGGTCTTCTTCGGTGAGCACCTGGCGCCGCGCCGTTCCGCCCGCTTCTCGGGCGCCGTCGTGTTCTTCTTCGTCAACATGGCCCTGACCGCGCTGTCGTTCGCGGCCGCAATCGGCTGGGCCATCGTGTCCGCGCGCAATCTGACCTACCCGATCTGGGGCTGGGAGCCCTACCCCACCGACGCCTGGGGTGGGCCGACCCCGGCCGGAGCGGTCGCGCTGCACTTCTCGGCCGGAGTGGTGGCGTTCTTCGTGCTGCCGTGGGTGGTCGTGCGGGTCACCGAGTGGCAGCGCGTCGCCATACGCCGGTTCGCCGCCGAGCAGCGCTGACCGCTCGCCGAGGCCCAGCTCTGCGGGCACGCCCAGATGGTCAAGAACAGGCCGAAGGTGCCGAGTTCTGCCGCTGCCCGTTGGCCGCACCCGGCGGACGTGCGCATCGCGATCGTCTGCGACGACTACTCCCCGCACCCGACCGCGAGGCGCTGCCAGCGGGTCGCGACGTGGGCGTCGGCGAACACCGTGGAGCTCGCCTACGCCGCGAGCAACAGCGCCTGGCGTTAACCGGATCGAGGCCCGGGCCACCGCCCTGCGCCACCTCGCTCTCGTGGCCGTCACACCAGCCATGAGGAGCAGAGAAGCATGATCTGCCGCGACGCCGTCCGGCCGAACGAACACACCGCCGACGAACGCCTTCGCGAGGTCGCGAGCCTGATGCGGCACTAGAAGCCGTGCGGGAGCCAGGGGGCGACGTCACCGCCGAAGGCGACCGCGGCCTCCCGCAGCGCACCCTGCCGCAGTTCCCGCACGCGGCCGGCCCGTGCCAGCGCGGTCAGCGAGACGTCGCCCAGATAGGCCGCTCCCAGCTCGCGCACGGACAGCGCCAGGTCCGCGGGGTCCGTCGTCCGCTCGCACGAGGAGCCCTTGGCGTCGCCGCCCAGCCGCCAGCGGCCCTCGTTCCACGGGCAGAAGGGGGCGGTGACCTCCAGCACCACGTCCACCGGGGCCGCGTAGCAGCGGGCCGACAGTGCCGCGCCCACCTCGACCGGGCGCAGCAGCAGGCCGTCCCGGAAGCGGACGCCGCAGCGGCGGACGTCGTCGACCAGGTGCAGCACCGGGTCGTCGGCGGGACGGTTGCGGGAGGTGACGCGGCTGGTGAGGTCGATGCCGAACAGATAGCGCCACAGCGCCGCGGTGGTGTCCGGGTCCAGTGCCTCCAGGTCCCGCAGCACCACCGTCCCGTCGGGGCCAGCCGCGTTCCAGGAGGGCTTCACCGCGTAGCGCGCGTAGCCCCGCACCTCGCCGTCCCGTTCGGCGACCACGCAGAGGAGGTTCGAGGCGCCGTCCCGGTATGCCTCAGGGTCGAGCACGCCCTTGCGCTCCCAGTTCGGCCGCCGCTCCAGCATGCCCGGCCGGGTGGGCACCAGGCGCGCGTAGACCTCCTCGCAGGGCCCCAGGGACTCCTCCGGGTCGGCGAAGCGCAGGGTGACCTCGTCGGCGCCCGCGGGCGCCCTGAGGCCCGCGCGCAGGGTGTCGACCTCCAGGGACATCTGGCGGGTGGCGACCTCGTAGCCGTACCGGCCGTAGATCGCCGGCTCGGACGCCGTGAGCACCACCAGGGGTTCGCCCCCCGCGTGCACCTCGTCCAGCTGCCGCCGCATCATCGAGGTCAGCAGCCCGCGCCGGCGGTGTGTCGACGCCACGCTGACCATGGTGACGCCGGCCGTCGGGACCACCGCGCCGCCCGGCACCGCCATGCGGAAGGAGAACGCCCCCGCCGTGCCGACGACCTCCGTCCCGTCCCACGCCGCGATCGACCGGGAGAGCTCGGTCACACCGCGGTCGAACTCCCGTTCCTCCACCGGTTCGCGCGCGCTGCCGAACGCGCGTTCCAGCGCGCTGAACCACTCGTCCCACTGTCCGGACTCGAGAACCCGCAACTCCACCGTCATGTGCCCTGCCTACCAGCCGTCCCTTGGGACGGGCGACCGGTTTTCGCCGGTTCCTGCGGCGAACGGCGCACCTTGGGGGGCACCACCCATGCGAGGAGTGGGTGAGGGTGGATAGGGTCGCCGGGAAGATGGCACGACGCCCGGCAGGAGACGGATTCAGGGCCCGGTGGCGCAGGACGGTCCACCGGGCCCGGGTCAGCCTGCGCAAATCCGCCGTGGACTACTTCCGCGGCGACGCGGCCGACTGGCTCGCCCTCACCGTCCTGACGGCCACCGTGCCGCTGATCGCCTGGGGCACGGTGCTGGCGCCGCAATGGTGCCCGCCCACCACCTTGGTGCTGCCTGTCCTCGTCGGCGGCCTGCTGCTGCGCCCTTCCAGCCTCCTCCTGCTGTACGGAGCCGCCGCCGCGGCGCTGGTCGTGGAGTCCGCCGTCCTCGGCCCGTACCGCGGCGGCGTGGGCCGAGTGACCCCGGGGATCGTGCTCGTGGTGGCGGCGGTGGCGCTGGCCGGGCTGATCGTCGCGCAGTTCCGCGCCCGGGTCGGCGTGCCCTGGATGCGCGGCGGCACGATGCTCTTCGACCTGCGCGAGCGCATCCGGGTGCAGAGCAGGCTGCCGCGGTTGCCCGAGGGCTGGCACGCCGAGATGGCGCTGCGGCCGGCCGGCGGCCAGTCCTTCTCCGGCGACTTCGTGGTGGCCACCCGCACGTCGGGCGGGCGCGTCCTGGAGGCCGTGCTCACCGACGTGTCGGGCAAGGGCATGGACGCAGGCTCGCGCGCGCTGCTGCTGTCCGGTGCCTTCGGCGGTCTGCTCGGCTCGCTGCCGCCGCACGCCTTCCTCACCGCCGCCAACGGCTACCTGCTGCGCCAGAACTGGGAGGAGGGCTTCGCCACCTCCGTCCACCTGGTGCTGGACCTGGAGTCCGGCGACTACGAGCTGCTCTCCGCGGGCCACCTGCCGGGTATGCAGCTCAGCGCGGGCACCGGTCGCTGGGAGGAGAAGGCGGCCGAGGGACCGCTGCTGGGGGTGTACGACGGCGCCGAGTTCCACAGCGTGAAGGGCACCCTGCGCTCCGGCGACGTCCTGCTGCTCTTCACCGACGGCCTGGTCGAGGCCGCCGGCCGCGACCTCACCGAGGGCATCGACCGGCTCATCGGCGAGGCCGACCGCTATGTCGCCCATGGCTTCCGCGGCGCGGCGTGGCAGCTGATCGAGGCGGTCGCCAAGGACGTCAACGACGACCGCGCCCTGCTCATCGTGTCCCGGGACTAGGCGCCGGCCGGAACGCCCAGGGCATCCTCGGCTCGATCGCGAAGTGGAAGACGCGCTGTACGGGCGGGGTGCACAACGCCGTGACCACCACGACGGCGAGGGCGGTGACCGCGACCTGGCCCGGCGGGGTGTGGATCCAGCCGTGGTCGTACCAGCCGCCGAAGCGCGAGCCCTTGGCGAGGAAGCCGTGCAGCAGGTAGCCGTAGAGCGTGCCGGCGCCCAGCGCCGTGAACCATGTGCGGCGGCGCGGCACCCAGGCGAAGAAGCTCACCGTCAGCGCCAGGGAGCAGCAGAACAGCGCCGCGGTCATGACCGGTCCCGCCCACCAGGGCGCCCCGAGTTCCTGCGCGCTGGTGCGGTGGTAGAGCCAGGCGCGGTCCATCCGCGGCGCCGCCCAGTAGCAGACGGTCAGCGCGGCCAGCCCCACCGGAACCGACAGCACGCGCACCACCCGGTGCCGTGCGAGGTGGAAGTGCTCGGCCCTCAGGCACATGCCGAGCACGAAGTAGGGCAGGAACTGCAGGACGCGCTGAAGTTCCAGATCGTCGCCGATGGCCGGGGAGCTCGACGCGAGGGCCGCGATCACCAGGGCGACCGCGACCGGGTGACGCACGACCCGCCAGACGGGCGCGGTGAGGCGCCAGACGAAGAGGGCGACGAGGAACCAGGTGAGGTACCAGGGGTCCAGCAGGCTGATCGCCTGGGAGGCGCTGTCGTCGGCCCAGTTCCGGAAGAGCGAGTACGCGGCCTCGAAGAGCACATACGGGACGGCGACGCCGGTGACCAGCCTTCTGACCCGGTCCGGACGGGCGTCGAAACTCCTCGAGAAGTAGCCGGAGATGACGATGAACGCCGGCATGTGGAACGTGTACACGAGCAGGTAGAGCGCGCCGGCGGCCCTGCTGTGCCCGGTGAGCGGTTCCCAGGCGTGGCCCATCGCGACCAGGACGATGGCGAGGTACTTGGCGTTGTCGAAGAACGGGTCGCGCCCGGCGGAGGGGAAGTGGTGCGCGGCAGGGGCGGCGGATCCTGCGGGGGCGGCCGGCCCGTGGCCGGGGGAGGGTTCCTTGCGCGGGGCGGGGAGAACGGAATTCCCGGTCTTGGTCCTGCCGGGGGACAGGGTGTTCGTGCGGGGGAGCTGGAACATTTGATGCACCATAGCGGGCGCCTCTGGCTGAGTAAATTTCCGCCCGGAATGGCGGTCGCCGCGCTGCTGCCCGGTAATGCGCAGGTCATGCAGCTGTCCGTTCCGTGCTGCTATGGGTGATCGCGTAAGGGGTGAACGGGGCATATTGGAAGGAGGGTTGACGACTGTGCAGGTTTTTTGATGATCCTTTGTGTGGCAAGTGGCCATGTGGGGAAATAGCTTGAGGGAAATTCACTCGAACGTGGCATGGAAATTTCGAGATTTGCCTCATCCGAAGGGAGCAGGACTGATCCCGACGTCATGCGTCGCAGGTGTGCGGCTCCGGCGCGCGGGGAAGGGGTGTCCCGCGGGGTCACGGTGTCGGTGGCAGGTGGCACGATGGACGTCGTGGGGGTGTGGCTGCCGTGGCTCCCCCGGGAATGGTGAGGCGCAGACCGAGGATGTGATCCCCCGTGGCCATCTCCCTGTCCGTGGTCGTGTTGTTGGCGGTCATCATGGTCGTCCTGATAAGAGGCAAGTCGCTGAAGGTCGGCCCGGCCATCGTCGCCGCGCTCTTCGGCTTCTTCCTTGCCTCCACGGGCATGGCCCCGTCGATCAGCAGGTTCCTCGACTCGCTGGCCGACACCATCAACCAGATAAACCTCTGACGCACCCGGCCGCCGTCCCTGTCGCAGGTCACCCGTCACCCAGCGTGGTGAACACGCCGGGTGACGGGGAGTCAGGCGACGGCCGGTGTGCGGTCCTCGACCGAGGTGACGATGCGGCGCAGTGCGGCGGTCCGTTCCTCGGGCCCCAGCGCGGACAGCAGCGCCGCCAGCACGGCGATGCGGCTCTGCCCCGCCCGCAGCGTCCCGGCCAGCACGGCGCCGGCCGCGACGAGGTCCACGGCGCCGCCCCCGGTGTACATCGGGGCCACCGGCCCCGCCGCCACCCGGGTGCTCACGGCGACCAGCACGCCGGCGTCCACCGCACGGCGCACCGCCGTCACGAAGTCGGGGGTCGCGTTGCCCGCCCCCGTTCCCACCAGCACGATCCCTTGGGCCCCCGCGCCCAGCGCGGCGTCGAAGAGAACGGGGTCGGCGTCCACGTGGTGCGTCACGATGTCGACGCGCGGTACCGCGCCGCCCGGGGCGGGCAGCGGCAGCGCCGCGGCTCGCGGCCGCGGAGCGCTCCAGTCGATCTGGCCGAACGTGACGCGGCCCAGCGGCTCGTGTGAGGGATCGGCGAAGGCCTGGACATCCAGGGTGTGCGCCTTGACCGTGCCCCGGGCTGCGTGCACGAAGCCGCCGAAGGTGATGACCACACCGATGTCCTGGCCGGTCGCCGCGGTCAGCAGCGCGTCGTAGAGGTTGCCCGCGGCATCCCCGTCCACGGAGTCCAGCGGGAGCTGGGCACCGGTGAAGACGACCGGGCGCCGGTCGTCGTGGTGGAGGTCCAGGAAGAAGGCGGACTCCTCCATGGTGTCGGTGCCGTGCGTCACCACGACGCCGTCCACGGCCGGGTCGGCCAGCACATCGTGGACCGTCCGCAGCAGTTCCAGCTGGTGGGCGGAGGTCAGCCGCGAGCTGTTCACGGTGAACAGGTTCCGGACGGTCACCTCGACCCCCTCGGGGACGGCGCCCGCCGCCAGCACCTCGTCGCCGGCCGCCTCGGCCGCGTACCCGGCCCCCTGCCACCTGCTGGCGATCGTGCCGCCGGTGCCGATCACGACGATGTGCTTCACGTGTCCCCTCGCTCATGCGTTCGCCAGCTCTTCCGCAAGGATATGCGCTCATCGCTGGCATTCGATTGCGAATCAGCCCGCGTAGAACGGGTGAGCATGGTATGTGTTCCCGCTATGGACGCCATTGACAGAAGAATCTTGCGCGAGCTGCAGGCTGACGGGCGGCTCACCAATCAGGAGCTGGCCGCCCGGGTCGGCCTCACCCCGTCCCCGTGCCTGCGCCGGGTGCGACAACTGGAGGAGGGCGGGGTGATCCAGAGTTACCGGGCCGTCGTCGCGCCGGCCGCCGTGGGGCGCGGTTTCGAGGTCTTCACCTCCGTCGAGGTGCGGCGGGACCGCGCGTCCGTCGCCGCGTTCGAGGAGCAGGTGAAGGCCATCCCCGACATCGTCGAGGCCTACCGCCTCTACGGCGCGCCCGGCTGCCTGCTGCGGATCGCGGTGGCCGACAGCGACGCCTACGAACGCTTCTGGACGGAGCAGCTGATCGCGCTGCCGGGCGTGAGCGAGGTGAACTCACAGATGATCATGAAGCGGATCAAGGAGCCGCAAGGCGTGCCGGTCGGCTAGCGCTCCAGGCGTAGCGAGCGAGCGCGCAAGGCCCCCGCGGGCGCCGGATCCGGGCAAGGGCGTGCGGACCTCCGGTGGGTGGGCTGTTCGGCGGGACAGCCGCATGCGGCGCGAGACGATGCCACGCCGCGCTTCGGCGCCGCCATCGGGCCGCCGGTTCTCAGGCGGGGTCCCCGGCGGCGCCCGGAACGCGTCCGAGGGCGTCCCGCACCGCCTCGTCCGAGCGCGCGACGACCGCCGTGCCGTCCTCGGCCGTGATGATCGGGCGCTGGATCAGCCGCGGGTGCGCCGCCAGCGCCCCGATCCAGCGCTCCCGCTCGCCCGGCTCCCGTGGCCACTCCTTGAGGCCCAGCGCCTTCGCCTCGGCCTCCTGGGTCCGCGCGATGTCCCATGGCTCCAGTCCGAGCCGTTCCAGCACCGCGCGGATCTCCCCGGCGTCCGGCGGGTCCTCCAGGTAGCGGCGGACGGTGTATCGCGCCCCCGCCTCGTCCAGCAGGTTCAGCGCGGAACGGCACTTCGAGCATGCGGGGTTGATCCAGATCTCCACCCCGCCAATGTACTGAGCCCAGCGCTCAGCCGTCGTCGCGACCGTCGTCGCGCAGCCTGCGCCAGATCCTGGTGCGGTGCAGCACATAGACGGCGATGAGCAGGACCGTTGCCTGCAGTCCCACGGCGAGCAGCCAGAAGACGACCCGGCTCTCCAACTCGTCGGTCATATAGGTGAAGTTCATGCCGAAGAAACCGGTCAGGAAGGTCAGCGGAAGGAAGATCGTCGACACGATCGCCAGCCGGTTGATCACTCCGTTCTGCTCGCCGGACACGAGCGAGGAGTAGCTGGCGAAGGCCCGCCGGGTCGCGTCCTGGAGCGACTCGATGCTGGCGAGCACCATCCGGGCGGCCCGCTGGTAGGAGGCGGCGAGCCGCTGCCGCTCCTCGGGGAAGCTGCCGCTCATCATCCGCCGGGTGATGGTCTCGTCGGCCGCCTGGAGGTACGGCAGCAGCGCGTGGTGCAGCAGGGCCGCCCGCCGCCGCAGCCGCGCCAGCCGGTACACCTGCTGCGGGTGCCGGCTCTCGAACATCTCGTCCTCGAGATCCTCCACCTGCAGCAGCGCCTCCACGGCGGACCGGCGGAAGGTCTCCAGTGCCTCCCCGAGCAGCAGGAACAGCACGGCCGCGGTGTCCGCCGGCCGTTCGTGCGGCAAACGGGTGACGAACCGCTCGACCGACCTGTTCGGCCCCCGGTGGACGGTGACGAGGTGCCGCTCGGTCACGAAGACGTGGACGTGCACGACCCCGCCTTCGTCGACCACGGGCACCACGAAGCGGGCGTCGTCCCCGTGGAACTCCGCCCGCGCCGACTCGCCCTCCTTGCCCAACCAGGTCAGATCCTCGCAGCCCAGGCCGAGTTCGCGGGCGATCGGCACCTCGGCGCCGGGCTGGCCTCCACCGGGTGTCTCGACGTCCACGAGCAGGAACCGCGACGCCGCCAGCCGCTCACGCGCCTCCGCGACGGAGACACGGGCGGCGACGCCCTCGGGCATCGACACCACCGTAACGATCATGGTTTCTCACCGCGGGTCGCCGGCACATCTCCAGCCTGCGCAGACTCCGCCACCCACGCATGCGGGAGTGCTCGGTCCGGTGGCCCGGAGTCCGGGGCGGGGCGCCCATAGGCAGGCCTCCCGCGCGTGTCAAGCCCCGAAATTCAGCGACGTGACGCGGGCGGTACGCCAGGGCTTACTGGAGTCATGAGGTCGAGCGACACCGACCGAAAAGAAACACCGGGACTTTCCCCGGTGCCGGAACATCCGAAAAGGGATCGTCCGGAACTCGCATTCCCAGGACCGTCTGAGGAGAACTGCCATGTCCCGCACTCGCAAGATCGTCATGCTGACTGCCGCCACCACCCTGGCCGCCGGTGGTGCCCTGCTCCCGACCAGTGCGTTCGCTGCCACCCCCGCCCATGCCGGCGCCGTCCAGGCCGCACCTCAGCAGCACGCCCTCCACGTCGACGACGGCGGCGTGAACAACAACATCCCGGTCTTCAACAATCCCGGTGGATTCTTCGGCGGCCCGGTGAACAACAACATCCCGATTTTCAACAACGGCAGCGGTTTCGGTCAGGTGAACAACAACATCCCGATCTTCAACAACGGCGGGGGCGGTCTCTTCGGGGGAGGGGTGAACAACAACATTCCGGTCTTCAACAACTGAGGTCCTTCGCCATCTCCGCCCCGCGCGGCCGGTCCCCCACGCCGGCCGCGCAGGCGCGCCGGAAGGCCCCTGGCGTGGCCCGTCGAACGGGACGCGGACGCGTCGGTGGGGACAGCGGGGACGGCGGGGACGAGCGTGAGGATCGCGCGAGGCGAAGGAAGGATCATGAGGGGCGGGCGGTGCCGCGCCGTCGGGCGCATCAGGCCGAGCGTCTCGACTGGCGATCCGCCCCGCACGGGATCACTCCACGCCCGAAGCCTCGGATGCGGTTCTGGCCTCATGCCCTCGGCCTGCCTGTGTGGGCGCGCGGCGCGGGCGGCCGGGGCCGTCCCCCTGTCGATCCTCGTGACCGCAGGGCGGCGCGGCGACAGCCCCGCAGTTCGAGGCCAATGCTGCATGGCCCGGATGGGGCACAGTTCGCTCAGGGCCACGCCGATCCACCAGCACGCGAGCGCCGAGCGGGAACCATTGATCGCGGATGCCGTGAGTGCCCTGGTCGAGTCGGCCGCGCAGCGGCCACCGATGAGGCCTTCGCGGTGGGTCAGCGGGCTTGGCGCCGGGTGTTGCGGACGTCACGCACGAGAGCGAAGGCCGCGGCAAGGAAGATGGCACCTGCACCCGCCGGCCAAAGGACGGAGGCACCCGAGCGGCAGTCCCGGATGGAGACGGCGAGAAGCCCCAGACTGACGGCGACGCCGAACGCCGAGAGCGCGATGCTGATGCGCGGGATCACGCGTACATCATGACCTCTCGCCGTTTCATGAGCGCAGAAGACGGACGTCAACCGTGGGCCCGGTGGCACGCGTGCGGCAGGAGCACCCGCACCCGGCCGCGTACGAACAAGGCCCCGAGCCTGCGATCATCTCGCTGACCTGGGGCCTTGCCACACAGAGCGGGCGACGGGAATCGAACCCGCGTAGCCAGTTTGGAAGACTGGGGCTCTACCATTGAGCTACGCCCGCAACGGCCAGTCATTCTGGCACATCAGATCGTAGCCGATCGACCCGGCTCCCGCGCACCACATATGTGGCGGTCGCTGTGTGCGGGGGCATGTACTCTACGTGTCGCACCGACGGGGTGTGGCGCAGCTTGGTAGCGCGTCCGCTTTGGGAGCGGAAGGTCGTCGGTTCGAATCCGGCCACCCCGACCACTGCTCGACCGTCCTGTTCCGAGCAGGCCCGGCCGCAGGATTGTGGTACCGGTAGGATGGGTCGTCGGCCACCTGATACGCGGAACAGCCAGGTCGAACACCAGCCGCCCCGCATGATCGCGAAGTGGCCGCCCATCAACGTAAAGCCCCCAAGGAGACCCAACCGTGAAGAGCGCCGTCGAGACTCTGAACCCGACCCGGGTTCGACTCACTGTCGAGGTGCCCTTCGAGGAGCTCAAGCCCAGCCTCGACGCGGCGTACAAGAAGATCAACCAGCAGGTCACGGTGCCGGGCTTCCGTAAGGGCAAGATCCCCGCGCGCGTCATCGACCAGCGGTTCGGCCGTGGCGCGGTCCTCGAAGAGGCCATCAACGACGCACTGCCGAAGTTCTACACGGAGGCGGTCAACGAGGGCGAGCTGAACGTCCTCGGCCAGCCCGAGGTGGACATCACCGAGTTCAACGACGGCCAGGAGCTGAAGTTCACGGCCGAGGTCGACGTCCGCCCGGCCATCGAGATCCCGGACTACTCCGGCATCGAGGTCACCGTCGACGCCGTCGAGGTGTCCGACGAGGACGTCGACAAGGCCCTGGAGCAGCTGCGGGAGCGCTTCGCGTCCACCACCGTGGTCGAGCGCGCCGCCGCCGACGGCGACGTCGTCGTCGTCGACCTGGAGGCCTCGGTGGACGGCGAGGTGCTGGAGGACGGCGTCGCCAGCGGCGTCACCTACACCATCGGCTCCGGCCAGCTGCTCGACGGCATCGACGAGGCCGTCATCGGCCTGGAGGCCGGCGGTTCGGCCACCTTCACCTCCGAGCTCAAGGGCGGCTCCGCCGCCGGCAAGCAGGCCCAGGTCAAGGTGGACGTCACCTCGGTGCAGGCCCGCGAGCTGCCCGAACTGGACGACGAGTTCGCCCAGCTGGCGAGCGAGTTCGACACCCTCGAGGAGCTCCGCGCCGACGCGGTGAAGCGCCAGGAGCGCATCAAGCAGTACGACCAGGCCACCCAGGCCCAGGAGAAGGTGCTGGACGCCCTCCTCGAGCTGGTCGAGATCCCGCTGCCGGAGAAGCTGCTCAAGGACGAGATCGAGACCCGGGTCCACAACCTCGAGCACCACCAGTTCCCGGCCATGGGCCTGACCTGGGAATCGTTCCTCGAGAACGAGGGCAAGACCCGCGAGGAGTATGACGCCGAGATCGAGGCGCAGGCGAAGAAGGGCATCAAGACCCAGTTCGTCCTGGACGAGCTCGTCTCCACCGAGAAGCTCTCGGTCAACCAGGAGGAGCTCACCGAGCACCTCATGCGCCGTGCCGCCTCCTCCGGCATGAGCCCCGACCAGTTCGCCCAGGCGGTCGTCGAGGGCGGCCAGGTGCCGCTGCTCGTCGGCGAGGTCGCCCGCGGCAAGGCGCTGGCCCTGGTCGTCGAGGCCGCCACGGTCAAGGACACCAACGGCGAGGTCGTCGACCTGGAGGACGAGGAGGACGAGACCGCCGAGACGGTCGAGGCCACCTCCGAGGACACGGACGCCGACACCGCCAAGGGTGAGGGTTCCGAGGCCTGAGCCTCGTCCCGAAGCGACATCCGACGGGCCCGGACGACAGTGGCGTCCGGGCCCGTTCCTGCTTCGTTCCGCTCTGCGCGTACCCCCTCCCTGCGCTCACAGCGAACAGTTCCGCGTGGGGGATTGCCGGGCCCCACCTGCGCGTTAGGGTCCGTAAGTACGAGGGCCCGTGCCCTACGAGAAGACCCTGTGACGGCGTCCGCGCCGTCCGACAACGAGCAGGTGGATACGTGACGACTCCGATGCCTTCCGCCGCCGGCGAGCCGACCATCGGTGGCCTCGGCGACCAGGTCTACAACCGGCTGCTCGGCGAGCGGATCATCTTCCTCGGTCAGCCGGTGGACGACGACATCGCCAACAAGATCACCGCGCAGCTGCTCCTCCTTGCCGCCGAGCCGGACAAGGACATCTACCTCTACATCAACAGCCCCGGCGGCTCGGTGACGGCCGGTATGGCGATCTACGACACGATGCAGTTCATCAAGAACGACGTCGTCACCATCGCCATGGGCCTGGCGGCCTCCATGGGCCAGTTCCTGCTGACCGCGGGTACCCCCGGCAAGCGCTTCGCCCTGCCGAACACCGACATCCTGATGCACCAGCCGTCCGCCGGCCTGGCCGGCTCGGCCTCGGACATCAAGATCCACGCCGAGCAGCTCCTCCGCACCAAGAAGCGGATGGCCGAGCTCATCGCTGAGCACTCCGGCCAGAGCGTCGAGGCGATCACCCGCGACTCCGACCGCGACCGCTGGTTCTCCGCCGAGGCGGCCAAGGAGTACGGCCTGATCGACGACGTCATCACGCACGCCGTGAACGTGCCGGGCGGCGGCGGCACCGGGGCCTGACCGGGCCGTGAGCCCGTTACAGCCCCGCAGGACCGACCCCAGCCCACTGCTCATCTCCAGGACGGTGAACGTGACCACCCAGAACTTCCCCGGCAGCGGCCTGTACGACCGCGCGAACGCCGCCGAGGCCCGCTACGTCGTCCCGCGCTTCGTGGAGCGCACCTCCCAGGGCATCCGCGAGTACGACCCGTACGCGAAGCTCTTCGAGGAGCGCGTGATCTTCCTCGGGGTGCAGATCGACGACGCCTCGGCCAACGACGTCATGGCGCAGCTGCTGTGCCTGGAGTCGATGGACCCGGACCGTGACATCTCGGTCTACATCAACAGCCCCGGTGGCTCCTTCACGGCGCTGACGGCCATCTACGACACCATGCAGTTCGTCAAGCCCGACATCCAGACGGTCTGCATGGGCCAGGCGGCCTCCGCCGCGGCCGTGCTGCTCGCCGCCGGCACCCCCGGCAAGCGGATGGCGCTGCCGAACGCCCGCATCCTGATCCACCAGCCGTACAGCGAGACCGGCCGCGGCCAGGTCTCGGACCTGGAGATCGCCGCCAACGAGATCCTGCGGATGCGGGCCCAGCTGGAGGAGATGCTGGCCAAGCACTCCAGCACCCCGATCGAGAAGATCCGCGACGACATCGAGCGAGACAAGATCCTCACGGCTGAGGAGGCCCTCTCCTACGGTCTGGTCGACCAGATCGTCTCGACCCGCAAGGGTTCCTCGGTCGCGGTCTGACGCCCGGCAGGGCATTCTGCGACGAGAAGTCCCCTCTTGGAGCCGCTGGGTTGTGCAGGTCACGACCCAGTAGCTCCAAGGGGGGCCCGCAGCGGGGGCGCGGCAAGGTACCGTCGATAGGCAAGCACCAGGACTCGTCGAACTGGCGGGACCCAGGCGAAGGGGAAGCACCTCGTGGCACGCATCGGTGACGGCGGCGATCTGCTCAAGTGCTCGTTCTGCGGAAAGAGCCAGAAGCAGGTGAAGAAGCTCATCGCAGGACCCGGTGTGTACATCTGCGACGAGTGCATCGACCTCTGCAACGAGATCATCGAGGAGGAGCTCGCCGAATCCTCCGAGGTGCGCTGGGAGGACCTGCCGAAGCCGCGCGAGATCTACGAGTTCCTCGAGAGCTACGTGGTCGGCCAGGAGCCGGCGAAGAAGGCGCTCTCCGTCGCGGTGTACAACCACTACAAGCGGGTGCAGGCCGGTGAGAACGGCGGCGGCCGCGGGCACGACGACGGCATCGAGCTCGCCAAGTCCAACATCCTGCTGCTCGGCCCCACGGGCTCCGGCAAGACCCTGCTCGCGCAGACCCTGGCCCGGATGCTGAACGTACCGTTCGCCATCGCGGACGCCACGGCGCTGACCGAGGCCGGGTACGTCGGCGAGGACGTCGAGAACATCCTGCTCAAGCTGATCCAGGCGGCCGACTACGACGTCAAGAAGGCCGAGACGGGGATCATCTACATCGACGAGATCGACAAGGTCGCCCGCAAGAGCGAGAACCCCTCGATCACCCGGGACGTCTCCGGCGAAGGCGTGCAGCAGGCGCTGCTGAAGATCCTGGAGGGCACCACGGCATCGGTGCCCCCGCAGGGCGGGCGCAAGCACCCGCATCAGGAGTTCATCCAGATCGACACGACCAATGTGCTGTTCATCGTCGGCGGCGCCTTCGCCGGTCTGGAGAAGATCATCGAGTCCAGGGCCGGGGCCAAGGGCATCGGCTTCGGCGCGACCATCCGCTCCAAGCGCGAGATGGACTCCGCCGACCAGTTCTCCGAGGTCATGCCGGAGGACCTGGTGAAGTTCGGCATGATCCCCGAGTTCATCGGCCGTCTGCCGGTCATCACCAGCGTGCACAACCTCGACCGTGAGGCGCTGCTGCAGATCCTGGTCGAGCCGCGCAACGCCCTGGTCAAGCAGTATCAGCGGCTCTTCGAGCTCGACGGCGTCGAGCTCGAGTTCGAGCGTGGCGCCCTGGAGGCCATCGCCGACCAGGCCATCCTCCGCCAGACCGGCGCCCGGGGTCTGCGCGCCATCATGGAGGAGGTGCTGATGTCGGTGATGTACGAGGTGCCCTCGCGCAAGGACGTCGCCTGCGTCGTCATCACCGAGGACGTCGTCCACTCGAACGTGAACCCCACCCTGGTGCCGCGTGAGCCGCGCATCATCGGCAAGGGCGAGCAGAAGAGCGCGTAGCGCCCACCCGCCACATGGAAGGGGGCGTGGTGGCCGGGTCACTTCTTGACGCGCACCTCGTTGCGGATCGAGGCGGTGCTGTCGGCCCATTCCGTCAGGGACGGGGCCTTGGTGGCGCCGGTGAAGTCCATGGTCATGTTGACCGTGATGGCGACCGTGCTGTCGTCGGCCCAGGCACAGTACGGGAAGGCCGCCGCGGCGTTGCCGAGCGTGCCGCACTTCATGATGTCGCCGTCGAAGCCGGAGGGGCGGACCTCCTTCGGGGGCTCGCCACCCGAAGTGCCCGCCGTCGAGGTGAAGGCGCTGAGCATCTTGTCGAGGACGGCGTTCGTGTCGTTGACGTCGCCGTAGACGCCGGTGACGATGAGTTGGGTGCCGTCCTTCTTGTACGTGCCGGAGACCGTCGTGGCGTCGGCGATGCCGGTGTCGTCGCCGGTCTTGCCGTTGCTCAGCGACGCGTCGTTGGTGGACTTGGTGTACTGGCCGTCGAGCAGCGCGGCCGGCATGGACAGCTTGTAGTCGCCGCCACCGCCGCCGGCGACACCGCTGTTCGTGAGGGCGACGATGCCGCCTCCTATGACCGCGACGGCGACCACGACGCCGACCACAATGCCGATGATCTTCCCCTTGCCGCCGGACGGCGGCGGTGGCGGGGCACCCCAGGCGCCCGGCTGCTGACCGTAGGGTCCGGGCTGGCCGTAGGGGCCCGGCTGAGCGTACGGGCCGGGCTGCTGACCGTAGGGAGCGGGCTGGACGTAGGGGCCGGGCTGCTGCCCGTGCGAGGCCGGTTGCTGGCCGTACGGGCCGGGCTGCTGCGGATAGCCGTAGCCGGCGGGCGGCTGCGGGGCCGTGGGCTGCTGCGGATAGCCGTACCCGGGTGCGGGCTGCTGCGGCGGGGCCGGCGGCTGCTGGGGCGGGCCCGCAGGGCCTCCGTAGCCGGGCTGGCCGTCGGAACCCGGCTGTGGCGGCGGCTGGTTGAAGCTCATCGGTGAGTCCCCTCGTTGAACTGCTGTCTACTCGTACTCCTCGTGCTCATCCTTGCGGAACATTTAAACCGTCCTTACATCGGGACCGTCAGGACTTGGCAACAACGCGGTACGCATGTTCGGTTGATCGCCCTACAGCCCAAAGGCGTGAATCGCACCTATGTGTCCGGCCGGTTGAGTGGCCGCCAGAGGCGCCCTGCGGCTGACCGGTTCGCGTGCCGCCGCCGGGATCGGCCGGCCTGGAGCACGTCCGCGCCCGCCGAGCCGCCTGCCGTCCACATGTCCGGTGGGTCGCGCCGAGCGCCACCCGGACCCGGGCCGGCGGGGCTCCCGGCCGGACCCCCGGAGGGCGCCCCTCACCCCGGCCGCCCTCCTCGCCCCTCCTGCCCGGGCACCGGCGGATTCGTGACACTGCCCGCCCCGCCCGTAAACTGAGCGCCGTGACCGACAACACTCAGCAGGCCGCCGCGAGCGGACCGAACAGCGCGCCCCCCGAACTGCCGACCCAGTACGCGCCGGCCGAGGTAGAGGGGCCCCTGTACGAGCGCTGGGTAGAACGCGGTTACTTCGAGGCCGACGCCAAGAGCGACAAGCCGCCCTACACCATCGTCATCCCGCCGCCGAACGTCACCGGCAGCCTCCACCTGGGCCACGCCTTCCAGCACACGCTGATGGACGCCCTGACGCGCCGCAAGCGCATGCAGGGCTACGAGGCGCTGTGGCTGCCCGGCATGGACCACGCGGGCATCGCCACCCAGAACAAGGTCGAGCAGCAGCTCGCCGAGGAGGGCAAGTCCCGGCACGACCTGGGCCGCGAGGCCTTCGTCGAGCGTGTGTGGCAGTGGAAGGAGGAGTACGGCGGCAGGATCCTCGGCCAGATGCGCCGCCTCGGCGACGGGGTCGACTGGTCCCGCGAGCGCTTCACGATGGACGAGGGTCTCTCCCGCGCCGTCCAGACGATCTTCAAGAAGCTCTATGACGACGGCCTGATCTACCGCGCCGAGCGCATCATCAACTGGTGCCCGCGCTGTCTGACCGCGATCTCCGACATCGAGGTGGACTACCAGGAGGACGCCGGGGAACTGGTCTCCATCCGCTACGGCGAGGGTGAGGACTCCATCGTCGTGGCCACCACTCGTGCCGAGACGATGCTCGGCGACACGGCGGTCGCCGTCCACCCCGACGACGAGCGGTACCGGCACCTGGTCGGCCGGCACATCAAGCTGCCGCTCACCGACCGGACCATCCCGGTCGTCGCCGACACCCATGTCGACCCGGAGTTCGGAACCGGTGCCGTCAAGGTAACCCCGGCGCACGACCCCAACGACTTCGCCATCGGTCAGCGCCACGACCTGCCCGCCCTGACCATCATGGACGAGCACGGCGTGATCACCGTCCACGGCCCGTTCCTGGGCCTGGACCGCTTCGAGGCGCGTTCGTCCATCGTCGGGGCACTGCGCGAGCAGGGGCGGATCGTCGCCGAGAAGCGCCCGTACATGCACTCCGTGGGCCACTGCTCGCGCTGCAAGACCACCGTGGAGCCGCGCCTGTCGATGCAGTGGTGGGTCAAGGTCGGTCCGCTGGCGAAGGCCGCCGGTGACGCGGTCCGCGACGGGAGGGTGGGGATCCATCCCGAGGACCTGTCGCGGCGCTACTTCGACTGGGTCGACAGCATGCACGACTGGTGCATCTCACGCCAGCTGTGGTGGGGCCACCGCATCCCGATCTGGTACGGCCCCGACGGGGAGGTCGTCTGCGTCGGTCCCGACGAGGAGCCGCCGACGGGGGAGGGCTGGACGCAGGACTCCGACGTCCTGGACACCTGGTTCTCCTCCGCCCTGTGGCCGTTCTCCACACTGGGCTGGCCTGAGAGGACCCGGGATCTGGAGAAGTTCTACCCGACCGACGTCCTGCTCACCGGCCACGACATCATCTTCTTCTGGGTTGCCCGGATGATGATGTTCGGCCTCTACGCGATGGACGGGGAGGTCCCCTTCAAGACCATCGCGCTCACCGGGCTGGTTCGCGACGAGTTCGGCAAGAAGATGTCGAAGTCCAATCCGAACGCGGTGGACCCCCTGGACTGGATGGACAAGTACGGCTCCGACGCGGTCCGCTTCACCCTGGCCAAGGGTGCGAACCCGGGCGCCGACGTGCCGATCGGCGAGGACTGGGTCCAGGGCTCCCGCAACTTCACCAACAAGATCTGGAACGCCACGCGCTTCGCGCTGATGAACGGCGCCACGGTCGAGGGCGAACTGCCCGGCCCCGAGGAGCTGTCCGCCACCGACCGCTGGATCCTGTCCCGGCTGAACGCCACGGTCGCCGAGGTGGACGCGCTCTACGACGACTACCAGTTCGCGAAGCTCAGCGACGCGCTCTTCCACTTCGCGTGGGACGAGGTCTTCGACTGGTACGTCGAGCTGTCCAAGACGACCTTCCTGGCGGGCGGCCGCCCGGCAGAGGTCTCCCGGCGCGTGCTGGGCGAGGTCCTGGACAAGCTGCTGCGGCTGCTGCACCCGGTGGTCCCCTTCGTCACCGAGACCCTGTGGACGACGCTCACCGGGCGCGAGTCGATCGTGATCGCCGACTGGCCGGCCGACTCCGGCTTCCGTGACGCGGCAGCCGAGAAGGAGATCGCGGCGGTGCAGTCGCTGGTGACCGAGGTCCGGCGGTTCCGCGCCGACCAGGGCCTGCAGCCGGGTCAGAAGGTCCCTGCCCGGCTCGACCTCGGCTCCACCGGTCTCGCGGCGCACGAGGCGGCGGTCCGCCAACTGCTGCGTCTGCAGCCGGAGGGCGAGGACTTCACCGCGACGGCGACCCTCCCGGTCGCGGGCGTGACGGTCGCGCTCGACCTGTCCGGGGCGATCGACGTGGAGGCCGAGCGCAAGCGGCTCGCCAAGGACCTCGCCGCGGCCGAGAAGGAGAAGGCGCAGGCCACGGCGAAGCTGGGCAACGAGGCGTTTCTCGCGAAGGCGCCCGAGCCGGTCGTCGCCAAGATCCGCACCCGCCTCGAGGCGGCGGAGGCGGACATCGCCCGCATCACCGCGCAGCTGGCATCCCTGCCCCAAGGCTGACGCAGGGCTGACGCGGCGGG
>NZ_CBDRBL010000058.1:0-44718 GCF_965342175.1 Actinacidiphila sp. bgisy167 | reverse complement strand
TTAAGGCCGGGGGCCTGGGGCCGGGCCTGTCAGGAGGCGCGGGTCCTGCGCCGTCCTCGGGTGCCGGTGCCGGCCTTCGAGAGGGCCTTGATCAGTTCCTCCCGGGTCATCGTCGACCGGCCGGGGACGTCGGCCTCCGAGGCCCGCTTGTAGAGTTCGGCCTTGCTCAGGCTCTCCAGCTTCGAGGCCTTCGCCGTCCTCTTCTCCGTCTTCCCGCCCTGAGGGGTCGCCTGCCGCTTCTCGGCGGCCTTCCGCAACTGGGTGGGCGGCCGCCCACCGTCGGACTCGGCCTTCTTCTCCTCCGCGGCCCCGCCCTTGGCGGACTTGGCCCGGTCCACGCTGGCCTGCAGCGCCGCCATCAGGTCGATGACGTTGGTGGACGACGGCGGCGCCTCGCCCTTCTCCACCACCGCACCGGAGCGCTTGGCCTCGACCAGTTCCCGGACCTTCTCCTGGTACGTGTCGTGGTAGGCGTGCGGGTCCCAGTCGATGCTCAGCGCGTCGACCAGTTGCACGGCCGTCTGCAGCTCGCGGTCGGCGACGTCCTGCGCCTCCGGGATGCTCCCGACCTCGCGCCGCGGGTCGCGGACCTCGTCGGCCCAGTGCAGGGTGTGCAGCGCCAGGACGTCCTCCTCCGCCTTCACGGCGACGAGGTACTCGCGGTTGCGCATGACGACGGTGGCGACCCCCACCTTGCCGGACCGGGCCAGCGCCTGGTGCAGGAGGGTGTAGACCTTGGCGTACTCCTGGCCGCGCGGCGCCAGGTAGTAGCTCCTGTCGAAGTAGATGGGGTCGACCTTCTCGAGGTCGACGAAGCCCGTGATGTCCAGGGCCTTGGAACGTCCAGGGGCGATCTCGTCGAGCTCCTCGGGCTCGACCACCACGTACTCGTCCCCCATGTCGAAGCCCTTGACGATCTCCTCGAGGGGGACCTCCTCGCCGGTGCGCTCGTTCACCCGCTTGTTGCGCACGCGGTCGGAGGTCCCGCGCTGGATCTGGTTGAAGCGGATCGTATGGCTCTCGGTCGCGGTGAAGAGCTGCACCGGCACGGACACCAGGCCGAAGGTCAGTACGCCGCTCCAGACTGCGCGAGCCATGGGTGATCCGCCTTTCTTGATCTCTCCAGCTCCATCGGACCCCTGCCGGGCCGTGATCGCATCTCGGCGACGCCGAACGAAGTGCTCGGAGAGTCGGCGGCGGCCCCGGGCGAGCCCGGGGCCGGGCGTCAGACGGGCTCGCGCAGCAGCTCGGCCGCCTCGGGGAAGGCCAGCGCCGCGCCCTCGCGGTAGGCGGCGGCGAACTCCTCCTCTCCCAAATGGCCGCGCAGCCGTACCGCGTCCTCCTCCAGGCTCGTGCGCTCCCACGGGGTGGTGGCGGTCTGCCGCAGCGCGTCGTGCGCGCCCATGAGCACCGCGGCGCGGCGCGCCGGAGCGCGGACGTCGTCGCCGCTTCGCAGCCCGGCGACACCGGTGAAGAGCGCGACGCCCGGCGTGAAGAGCAGCACCCCCACGCGCGGCCCGATGACCGGGGTGAGCGGGTCTCCCTCCAGGGAGGCGACGGCCTCGACGAGGTGGCGCAGCCCGCCGTACGGATCGCCGGCCATGCCGGTGAGCCAGCCGCGGATCGCGGAGAGCAGCCTGACGATGAACGAGGGCATCCCGCGCGGCGGGTCGGCCTGCATGGCGTCCAGCAGCTCGAAGGCCTCGTCCAGATCCCCGCGCCGGGCCAGCAGGGCGATCAGCAGCACCTTGCCGTAGTACCCGGCGTCGTCGCCCGCAGGCCGGAAGGCCCCGGACTCCGCCACCCCCTCGCGGATCAGCCGCTCGCCCTCCACGAGGTCGCCGCCGTTGGCGAGGGCGTCGCCCAGGCGGACCTTCATGATGGGCACATGCTGGTGGGCGCCGAGGGTGCGGGCGAGGGCGATGGCCTCGCGGCAGCTCGCCGCGGCACGGTCCCAGTCGCCCGCGTTGGCGGTCGCCTCCGCCTCCGCCGCCAGCGCCTCGGCCATGCCCCAGTCGTCGCCGACCCTGCCGAACAGCTCGCGGGCCTCGCGGATGTCCTCCATGGAGGCCTCGAGCCGGTCGGCCACGTCGTTCATCACCTTGGCGCGGAACTGCAGCGCGAACGCCAGCTCCCACACGCGGCCGTGCCGTCGGCAGCTGTCGACCGTGTCGTCGACGAGCTCGGACATGAGGTCGAAGCGCCCGGTCAGCATGGCGCCGAGCATGCGGAAGAGGCCAGGCCTGAGGCTGGACTGCGGCAGCTCCGGCGGATAGGCCTCGATGATCGCCTCGCCCAGCGGAACCAGCTCCGGGTCGTTCCACACGTCGCGCTCGCCCATGTACGCGAACAGCTCGGCGGTGCGCACCCAGCGCCGCGCCTCGGTGAGCTGCTGCGGGCTCATCGGCAGCGGGTCGTCCAGCGGCCCGCGGTCCAGCGGCGGCAGCCGCAGCGGTTCGGCGAAGGCGTCCACCGGGCTCATCCCGGCCACCACCGCGGGCCAGTGGGCCATCTCACTGCGGTAGTCGCGCATCTCCCAGAACCAGCCGCAGGACAGCACCAGGCAGAGCGCCTCCTGCTCGTCCCCGGTGTCCACCGCCCGGCGGATCGCCGCCCGCAGGTTGTCGTGCTCGCGCTCCAGCCGCTCCAGCCACCGCAGTTGGCGCGGCCCGCGCAGCTCGGGGTCGGCGGTGCGGACGTACTCGCGGAAGTACGCGGTGTGGCGGCGCCCCACGGCGGCGCGCTCGCCTGCCTCGTCGAGGCGTTCGGCGGCGTACTCGCCGATGGTCTCCAGCATGCGGTAGCGGGCGCCGTCCTCGGTGAGGTCGGCGACGACCAGCGACTTGTCGACGAGCGAGGCCAGGACGGAGGCGACGTCGCGGGCGTCCACGGCGTCGCCGTCCCCGCCGCACACCGCCTCGGCGGCGGCGAGGTCCCAGCCGCCGGCGAAGACGGCGAAGCGGCGCAGCACGATCCGCTCGGCCTCGCTGAGCAGGCCCCAGCTCCAGTCGACGACCGCGCGCAGCGTCTGCTGGCGGGGCAGCACCGTGCGGCTGCCCGCGGTGAGGATGCGGAAGCGGTCGTCGAGCCGGTCCGCGAGCTGGCGAGGCGTCATCATCCGCAGGCGGGCCGCGGCCAGTTCGATGGCGAGCGGCAGTCCGTCGAGCCTGCGGCACAGCTCCGCGCAGGCCTCCGGGTCCTCCTCCGGGGTGAATCCCGGCCGGGCCGACGCGCCGCGGTCGGCGAGCAGACGCAGGGCCGGGGTGCGCGGCAGCGGGTCCAGGGGACGGATCAGCTCGCCGGGCACCCCGAGCGGCTCGCGGCTGGTGGCCAGCACCGCCACGCCGGGGCAGTGCACGAGCAGCCGTTCCGCGAGCTCGGCGGCGGCGCCGATCACATGCTCGCAGTTGTCCAGGACGAGCAGCATGCGGCGGTCCGCGCAGTACTCCGTGAGCTGCAGCAGCGGGTCCTTCGCCGCGGCCTTCGCCTCGGCGGTCAGCGCCGCCTCGGTCGCCGAGGCCGGGTGCAGCAGCGTCTCGCGCAGACCCAGCGCGTTCACCACGGCGACGGCCACGGTGCGCGGGTCCTCCACGGGCGCCAGCTCCGCGAACCAGACCCCGTCCGGCCACCGCCCGGCGACCAGGTCGCCGGCCTCCTGCGCCAGGCGGGTCTTGCCGGTGCCGCCGGGGCCGGTGACGGTGACCAGCCGCGCGGCCGCCAGATCCGCGGCGATCGCGGACAGGTCCGTCTCACGGCCGACGAAGCTGGTCAGCCGGGCCCGCGCGTTGCCGCGCCGCGGCGCGGCGGCGGGCGCCGGGGCCGGTACGGGTGCCGGTGCGGGCGCCGGGGCCGGCTCTGGGGCATCGGCGGAGGGGCGCAGCAACTCGGCATGGAGAGAGCGCAGTTCGGGGCCGGGGTCGGCGCCCAGCGTCTCCGCGAGCTCGCGCCGGACCTCCTCGTACGCCGCCAGCGCGTCGGCGCCCCGGCCCGCCTCGCGCAGCGCACGCAGCCGCAGCACCTGCACCGCCTCGTTCAGCGGATGGGCCGCGGCCAGCTCCACAGCCCGCGGCAGCGCCTGCTCCGCGCGGCCGAGCGCCACCTGAGCGGTGATCAGCAGCCGCTCGGCGTCCAGCCGCAGCGCGTCGTAGCGGGGCGCGACGGACGCGCGGTCCGGGAGGTCGGCCAGCACCGGGCCGCGCCACAGCGCGAGCCCGGAGTCCAGGGCCTCGGCGGCCTTGGCGGCGTCGCCGTCGGCGAGCGTCCGGCCGCCGTCGTCCACCAGCCGCTCGAAGCGGTACAGGTCCACGGCGTCCGGCGCCACGACCAGGCGGTAGCCGCCGTCCGCCGAGCCGACCGCCTCATGCCCGACCGCCCGCCGCAACCGGGCGACCAGCGCCTGCAGCGCGCCGGTGGCGTCGGCGGGCGGTTCGTCCGCCCACACCTCGCCGATCAGCGCCTCGGTGGTCCGCACCCGGCCCGGGCGCAGCGCCAGCGCGGCGAGCAGCGCCCTCAGCCGCGGGCCGGCCAGAGGCACGACGGTGCCGTCGTCGTGATGGGCCTGGGTCGTCCCGAGAATGCCGTAGCGCACGCCCCCATTCTGTCCGAGGCGCCTTCAGCGCCGCCCCCGGGTTGTCAGAGCTCGCCGCCCGCGCCGTTCGCAGGCGGGCGGCCGCACCGGGCCACTCCGGCGCAGCGGGCGCGGAACCGGTCATACGCCCCTGCAGGCGTCCGCGCGGAACTGTGCCAACGGCTCGGTGGCGTCTCCGTCGTCGGGGGCGTAGAGCGTGGCCCCGTCGATGCGGTCGTGGCAGACCGGCATCACCCGCGAGGGCGTGCCGTCCTCGCTCACGGCGATGCCGGTGACCCCCGCCGCCGCCGGCACGGTGCATCCGGTCAGTGTGCCGAGCGCCACGACGCAGAGCGCCGCCGGCACGGCGAACCTCTTCCCCCGCAGGATCCCCTGTTCGCCCCGGGCCCCGGGCTCGGGCCCGTCTCCGTGGCTTCCCAGTGCCCCCGCCGCCGCCTCCGGCGCAGCGGGCGCGGCCCGACCGATGACGGGTCGCAACGCGGGGGCGCTCGCGAGGAACGTCAGGCGTTCGCGGAGCGTTACCCCGCCGTGGGTGTGCCCGGCGGCAGCCGAATGGCATGATCGGGCGGCCAGCACCACGACCGTTGACGCACCGCCTCCGCAGGAGCCCACCCGATGACCACCGCAGCCGCCCGCAGCGAACGGCAGATCAGTCCCATCTTCCTGGGCCTGGTCGCGATCATGGCCGTCTCGGGGTGGGGGGTGTGGACGGGCTTCTCCAACAGCCCCGGCTTCGCCGTCTTCCTCTTCGTCGTGTCAGGCTGGGTCGTCTCCCTGTGCCTGCACGAGTACGCGCACGCCCGCACCGCCCTGCACGGCGGCGACATCTCGATCGGCGCCAAGGGCTACCTGACCCTGAACCCGCTGAAGTACACGCACGCGCTGCTGAGCATCGTGCTGCCGGTGATCTTCGTGATCCTGGGCGGCATCGGCCTGCCCGGCGGCGCCGTTTTCATCGAGCGCGGCAGGATCGACGGCCGCTGGAAGCACAGCCTCATCTCGGCCGCGGGGCCGCTGACCAACGTGCTGTTCGCGATCGCCCTGATGCTGCCCTTCACCTTCGGCGTCGTCCCCCTCGACCTCGCCCACGCGCCCTTCTCGTCCGCGCTGGCGTTCCTGGCGATGCTGCAGGTCACGGCGGCGATCCTGAACCTGCTGCCGGTGCCGGGCCTGGACGGCTACGGCGTGATCGAGCCGTGGCTCTCGTACCGGACGCGGCGGCAGCTGGAGCCGTTCGGGCAGTTCGGGCTGCTGGCCGTCTTCGGCGTGCTGTGGATCCCCGAGGTCAATGCCGCCTTCTTCGGCTTCATCGACTCCGTGACGGGGGCCTTCGGGATCCCGGACGGGCTGTCGGGCCTGGGCCACGCCTACTTCCAGTTCTGGAACGGTGACCCGCTCAGCCAGTGACGCGCTCCCGGTCGGACTCGCGCTCCGCCTTCGCCTTGCGCACGTAGTACCAGCACATGTTGCTGGTGAGGCCCGCGATCAGGAGCCAGAAGACACCGAGCCAACTGCCCTGCACGAAGGAGACGACGGCGGCGGCCACGGCGAGCGCGCACAGGACGAGCGCGTAGAGGGCGAGGCGGGGCATGGGGGCGGCTCCTGTCGGATCGGTCACGAACCCGGCCATTGTCCCCCATGCCCTCGCGGCCCCTGGCTCGCGGCCCCTATACGTCGGTCACCCGCAGACCGGCGTGGGCCTTGTAGCGGCGGTTGACCGAGATCAGGTTGGCGACCAGCGCCTCCACCTGGTGCGCGTTCCGCAGCCGCCCGGCGAAGACGCCGCGGATGCCGGGGATGCGCGCGGCGAGCGCCTGGACCAGGTCGGTGTCGGCGCGGCTGTCGCCGAGGACGAGGACGTCGGTGTCGATGGAGTCGATCTCCGGGTCCTCGAGCGTCACCGCGGACAGGTGGTGGAAGGCGGCGGTGACGCGGGAATCCGGCAGCAGCGCGGCGGCCTGCTGGGCGGCGCTGCCCTCCTCCGGCCTCAGGGCGTACGCGCCCTGCTTGTCGAAGCCGAGCGGGTTGACGCAGTCCACCACGAGCTTGCCGGCGAGTTCCTCGCGCAGGGACTCCAGGGTCGCGCCGTGGCCCTCCCACGGGACGGCGACGATGACGACGTCGCTGCGGCGGGCGGTCTCCGCGTTGTCGGCGCCCTGCACCCCGAGGCCGAGCCGGTCGGCCGTGGCCTGGGCGCGGTCCGCCGCGCGCGAGCCGATGATCACCCGCTGGCTGGCCTTGGCGAACCGGTACGCCAGGCCCCGGCCCTGCGGGCCGGTGCCACCGAGGACGCCGACGACGAGGCCCGACACGTCGGGCAGCTGCCAGGGGTCCTTCGCCGGGGCTTTCGGGGCGGGGGTCTCATTGCCACTGTCAACAGTCATACCGCGATCCTGCCAGGCGGGGGCGGCGCCCGGCCCGCCCGGCCGGTGTGAGCGGTTCCGCACGGCCCATCCCCCGCGAGGTCCGGCGTGACCGCCGCGGCGCACAGCAGGCGCGCCGCGCACTCCGATGGAGCCCGTGCCGCGGCGGCTTCGCCGCTGCCGCCGCCTGGTGTGACGCCTCCACGGCCCTAGCGGGCGCACCTCGCCTCGATCCGTCTCGCCCCGCGCCGCCGACCGCGGGCAGGGTGCCCCCGGGCGTGGTCTGCCCGCCGTCCCGGGGCCGCGGACACCTCGCGGACCGCCTCGTCGGAGAGCGGCGGAGCCGTGCGGCCCCCGGACGTCTCGCAGATGCGGCCCGGCCACGGCGGATGACGGGCGGGTGGAGACTCGCCCGTCCACCCGCGGTCGCCGCGGCACCCGCCGCGCACCGCGGGCGCAGATCCCGGGCGCGGCCGGGCCGCCGTGCGGCGGCGGGTCGCGGAGGAGCGGGAAGCGGAGCCCCACGCCCGACCGCGGGCAAAAGCCGACCCCCTTCGAGTGAGCGAGACCCGAAGCGGGGCGGGGCGGGAGCGCGGTCGGCGAGGATGGGCGCATGGATGCCGCACGGGTGGAGGTCGTCCGCGAACTGCTGGCCGGCAGCGGGTGGCCGGAGCTGACCCGCTCCTTCGCCGGATCGCTGCGCGGTGCCGTCCGCCGGGGACCGGCGGGCGGGTTGCTGCTCGTCGGCAGCGGGGAGTACGAGCCCTGGCACATGGCGGCCCACCTTGACGAGGAGGCCGCCTGGAGCGGGCTGCCGGAGCTGTCGCCGACGCTGGTACGGCACCATGTGCCGCCGGGCGCGCCCCCGCACCTCGCGGTCGGTACGGCCCGCCTCGAGGCGGCGCGCAGGGGCGAGACGGTGCTGGTGGTCACGCCGCAGCGCGCCGAGGCCGGGCTGCTGGAGCGGGTGGACGACGCCCGGCGCTCCGGCGCGACGGTGCTGGCGATGGACGCGGGCGACCCGGAGCTGCGCGGGCTGGCCCACGACGCGCTCACCGTGCCGCCGGAGCCCGCCGAGGTCGGCATGGACGTGCTGCAGCACCTGGTCAGCGCGGCGGCCGGACGCCGGCTGCGGCTGCGGGACCGGTTGCCCGGGCTCGCGCGGCTCGCCGAGCAGTTGGTGTCGCCGCCTCAGGCCGGCTGGTAGCGGAGCCGTCCTCGGTCGCCGCCGGACCGCCCGGCCACACGGAGGGACGGGTGCGCGGGCGGACGGGCGCGCGGGGGGACCGGCGGGAGGCCGGCGCTGCGCTGCGGGGCTGAGCTGCGTGGACGGACGGGCGAGTTGCGGACGGGCGTGCGGGCTCTCAGGGCACGGGACCCGGGCCCGGGGAAAACCGTTTGCGCCGACGGCTTCGCGCCCCGAGCATGCGGCCTCGTGCCCAGACTCCTTCCCGACCTCGCACCGTGGCGGGCCTCGCGCGACTTCCGCCTGATGTGGTGCGCCGGCCTGATCACCAACTTCGGCAGCTTCCTGACCTTCGTGGCCGTGCCGGTCCAGGTCAAGGAGCTGACCGGCTCCACCCTCGCGGTCGGCGCGCTCGGCGCCGTCGAACTGGTGCCGCTGATCGTCTGCGGTCTCTACGGCGGGGCGCTCGCGGACGCCCTGGACCGGCGCAAGCTCATCGTGTGGACGGAGGCGGCGCTCGGGGTGCTGTCGGCCGTGCTGCTCGTCAACGCCCTGCTGCCGCGGCCGGTGATCTGGCCGCTGTATGTGGTCGCCGCGCTGACCAGCGCGCTGGGCGGACTCCGGCGGCCGGCCCTGGACGCGATCGTGCCGCGCGTCGTCCCGCACGAGCACCTGACCGCGGCGGCCTCCTTGAACGCGCTGCGCTGGCAGATCGGCGCGATCGCCGCGCCCTCGCTGGCGGGCGTGCTGATCGCGTACGCCGGACTGCGGTGGGCGTACGCCATCGACGCGCTCACCTTCGCCGTCTCCGTCGTCCTCGGCCTCGGGCTGCGGCCCTCGCCGCCCGCGCACGACGCGAAGCGCCCCTCGCTGCACTCGATCGCGGAGGGCGCGCGCTACGCGTGGAGCCGCAAGGAACTGCTCGGCACCTACGCGGTGGACCTCGCCGCGACCGGGCTGGCGTTCCCGATCGCCGTCTTCCCCTTCCTGGCGGACGAGTTGGGCGCGCCCTGGTCGCTCGGCCTGATGTACGCGGCCCTGCCGGCCGGTGCGCTGCTGACGAGCCTCACCGGCGGCTGGTCGTCGCGCGTGCACCGGCACGGACGGGCCATCGTGCTGGCCGCGGCGGGCTTCGGGCTGTGCATGGCGGCGGCCGGCTGGTCCCGCAACGTGTGGGCGGTGCTGGCCTTCCTGGCGCTGGCGGGGGCGTTCGACATGGTCAGCGGCGTCTTCCGGGCCACGATGTGGAACCAGACGATCCCCGACGCGCTGCGCGGGCGGCTGGCCGGCATCGAGTTGCTCTCCTTCACCCTCGGCCCGCAGGTCGGCCAGGTGCGGGCGGGCGGCTCGGCGGCGCTGCTGGGTCTGCGCACTTCGGTGTGGACGGGCGGGCTGGCGTGTGTGGCGGCGGTCGGGGCACTGGCCGCGTGCCTGCCGACGCTGATGGCGTACGACGCCCGGACCGACGAGCACGCCCTGCGCATGCGCGAGGCGGCGGAGGACGTGGCGTCCCCCGCCGCCTGACCCGTGGGGAGGGTCTGGTCGCGGATCAGCCGGTGAAGCCGGCGGTGATCGAGGTGAACTGCCAGGTGCTCTGGCTGATGCCGGAGCAGTTGCTGGTCACGCCGCCGCCGGGGCACGGGCGGTCGCGGTTGACGGCCCAGTAGGCGAGCCGGGCGATGTGGTGGGAGTTGGCCCAGTCCCGGATCTGGGTCCAGATGGCCGGGGTGGTGTTCTCCTGCTGGTCGCTCAGCCCGTTCATGCCGGAGATGCCGAGGTGGGCGTAGGCGGTGGCGTCGTCCCAGCCGAAGGCGGACTTCAGCTTGGCCTTGAGGCCTTCGGCGGCGTTCACGGTGTTGCCGTACATGTCGGCGCCCCCGCCGAAGTTGAACGGCATGATCGTGAAGACGTCGATGTCCGCGCCGAGCGCCGCGGCCCGCTCGATGAGGCGGTTGCCCGAGTCGTCCGGGCCGGTCCTCGAGGTGCCGAAGGTGACGATCGTGCGGATGCCCGGGTTGTTCTGCTTGACGATCTTCAGGGCGTTCAGGATGCGGTCCTGGACGGCCGCGTTCTCGAACTCGTCGGTGTTCTCGATGTCGACGTCGATCGCCTTGAGGCCGTAGGCGTTGATCACCTTCTGGTACGCGCCGGCGAGCGCCTCGGGCGTGGAGCAGTTGGGCCCGAGCTTGTTGCCGCTCCAACCGCCGATGGACGGGACGATGTCGCCGCCGGCGGCCCGGATGGCGTTGATGGTCGACTGGTCGGTGCCGCCGGTCAGCGGACGGGAGCCGTCCCAGGCGGGGTTGCAGCCGCCGGAGGAGAGGATGAAGGCCATCGTGAACCACTTGACGCCGGTGGCGTTCATCACCGTGGCCGGGCTCGGCGGGTCGCCCCAGCCGAGGAAGAGATAGGGCGCGGCCTGCTTGAAGCCGGTGCCCCCGCCGCCGCCGCCCGCGCTGGTGGTGACAGTCACCGCGTTGGAGGCTGCCGAGGTGTTGCCCGCGGCGTCGCGGGCCCTGACGGTGAAGGTGTACGACGTGTTCGCGGCCAGTCCGGTGACGGTGGCGGAGGTGCCGGTCACGGTGGTGGCCAAGGTGCTGCCGCGGTAGACGTCGTAGCCGGTCACACCGGTGTTGTCGGTGGCGGCGTTCCAGGACAGCGAGACGCTGGAGGCGGTCTTGCCGGTGGAGGTGAGGCCGCCGGGCGCGCTGGGTGCCTGGGTGTCCCCGCCCGGGCCGCCTCCGCCGCCCGGACCGTCCAGGCTGATGTCGTCGGCGTTGTAGGCGCCTTGCGCGTACCAGCCGTGGACATAGATCTGGACGCTGGTCTGCGACGCGCCGGTGGTGAAGGGGACGGTCAGCTGGGTGTAGGCGGCGGCGGACGGGGTCCAGGTGGACGGGCCGCCGGTGACGCCGAGGTAGACGTACGCGCCGCGCACCCAGCCGGAGAGCGTGTACGCGGTGTTCGGCTGCACGGAGACGGTCTGGGTGCACTGGGCGGTGTCGCTGCTGCTGACCGCGCCGGCGAGTGCCCTGGTGCCGCTGTGGACGGGGCTGCTGACGACCGATCCGCCGGAACAGGACCAGCCGGAGAGGCTGCCGCTCTCGAAGCCCGGGTTGGTCAGGAGGTTGGCGGCCTGGGCGGTGCCGGGTAAGGCGATCAGGCTGCCCGCGGCGGCGAGGAAGGCGGCGGTGACACCCGCGAGGAAGCGGGATCTGCGCGCTCGGGTGCGGGGCGCTCGGGTGCGGGGGACATGACGACGGAAGAGCACGTGACCTCCCTGTGGGGGGCGGGGGGCTGCGCTGCGCGAAGCGTCCGACCGGTGGTCTGGACCTTTCATCGCGGATTGAAGCGGACTGTCGTGCCCCCGTCAAGAGCCCTCGGCCGCCGCCGTCCCGTCCCAGCGCACGACCAACCGCCCGCCCTCCTCCGCGACCCGCTGCCCGAACACCGCACACGCCCGCCGGAACCGCCGCGCGATCCACGCCCGTTCGACTCGATCCGCCAGCCGCGTACGGCAGAAGTCAAGGGCGATCGGCACCCCCTCCACCCGCACGGCCCTCCCACCGGCCAGGTCGAGGGTGACGAGGAAGAGGAGCCCGCGGTCGTTGCGCAGCCGCGCGTCGGTCGCGTAGTCGTCGACGAAGTCGCCGAGGTCGTAGAGCACTCCGTCCGCCACGCCGTGGAAGACGTGCGCGGAGGTGCCCGCCACGAGGGTGGCGCCGGCCGCGCGCAGCGCCGCCGCCGCGTCCCGGACGCCGCGGGAGGGGCCGGTGGTCATGTTGGGCCCCCAGTGCGGGGTGACCAGCACCGCCGGGGTCCGCTCGCGCAGGCTCGCGACGGCGTCGGTGAGCCGGCGCGGCACGCCGCCGGCCAGATCGGCGTAGGCGACCCCGGGGCGGTCGGGGCCCGCGGCGTACTCCGGGGGGTGGTCGGTGAAGCCGAGCACGCCGAGGGCCGGGGAACCAGCCGCGCCTCCCGTGTGGCCGAGCAGTGCCGGGGCGCGCGCCGCGCTCTCGTCCGGTCCGGCGCCCACGGCGGCTATCCCGGCGCCGGCAAGGTGGTCGAGGGTGTCCAGCAACGCCGTCCGGCCGTAGTCCAGGGCGTGGTTGTTGGCCAGGTTGACGCAGCTCACGCCCAGGTGCGTCAGGGCGCGCACGGCGACCGGAGGGGCGCGGAAGAAGAAGGGCTTCAACGGGTCGGGCCAGGGTTGCCCGCGGTCGGAGATCGCGCACTCCAGATTGAGCACGAAAAGGTCCGCCTCCCGCGCGACGGCCACGACCTCGTCGGAGAACAGCGCCTCCGCAGGGGCCTCGGCCAGCCGCGCGGCGACCGAGCGGCCGAGCATGGTGTCGCCGGCCAGACCGAGCTTCACCCTTCCATCGTGCACCCGGCCTCCGGGGCGGGTCAGTCCTCCCCGTCGTCCTGCACCCGGTCCTTCCACCGCGGGTCGTTCTCCCATTGAAGGTTCCGCTCGGCGGCCGTCTGCATGGCCCGCTCCGCGTCCACGCGGCTCGGGTACGGCCCCATGCGGTCCTTGGCGGGGCACTCGGGCCCCTCCTCGACCTTGTGGTGCTCGATGCAGTAGAACCACTCGCCGGGCTTCCCCGCGGGTTTGCGGACTCTCCTGAACAGCGCCATCGTCCCTCCTCGTACGACGTCCTGCCGCCATGCTGCCCGACCGGCCGCCGATACACTCGCTGACATGTCTGTCCTGGTTCCCGGCAAGCTCTCCCCCACCCGTCCCGTACCCGCCTCGATCCCGCGTCCCGAGTACGTGGGCCGGCCGGCGCCGCGGCCGTACGACGGCCCCGAGGTGCAGTCCACGGAGACGATCGAGAAGATGCGGATCGCCTCGCGGATCGCCGCACGGGCCATGGAGGAGGCGGCGAAGGCGATCGCCCCCGGGGTCACGACCGACGAACTCGACCGCATCGCGCACGAGTACATGTGCGACCACCGGGCCTACCCCTCGGACCTCGGGTACCGGGGCTTCCCCAAGTCGCTGTGCTCCTCCATCAACGAAGTCATCTGCCACGGCATCCCCGACTCCACCGAGCTCCGCGACGGCGACATCGTCAACCTCGACGTGACCGCCTATATCCACGGGGTGCACGGAGACACCAACGCCACCTATCTCGTCGGTGAAGTCGCCGAGGAATCAAGGCTGTTGGTGGAACGCACCCGGGAATCCCTGAGTCGCGCCATCAAGGCGGTCAAGCCCGGACGGCAGATCAACGTGATCGGCCGGGTCATCGAGTCCTACGCCAAGCGGTTCGGTTACGGCGTCGTGCGCGACTTCACGGGCCACGGGATCAACACCGCCTTCCACTCCGGCCTGATCATCCCCCACTACGACGACCCCCGCGCCACCACGGTGATGCGGCCGGGGATGACCTTCACCATCGAGCCGATGCTGACCCTGGGCACCCACGAGTACGAGATCTGGGACGACGGCTGGACGGTCGTCACGAAGGACCGCAAGCGAACGGCGCAGTTCGAGCACACGCTGGTGGTGACGGACACCGGCGCGGAGGTCCTGACCGCGCCTTGACCTTTTCATTAATCGGTCTTTACGAAAAACAGAAGAAGGCGCCGGGCGCCTCGGATAGGTTAGGCAAGCCTTTCGAAGGAAAGGCTTGCCTAAGCTTTCCCTGAGCCGCCTGGAGACCGCATGTCCGCCTCCCGCATGTCCGCCGTAGCCGCCGCCGGCATCGTGGTCGCCGTCACCGCCGTCACGGGGTGCGCGCAGAAGGCGGAGGGCGAGGCCTCCGACGCGATCAAGGTGGTCGCCTCGGACACCGCGTGCAAGGTCTCCCCGGCCAGCTTCCCGGCCGGGCACGTGCGGCTGGCTGTCGAGAACGAGGGCTCCAAGGTCACCGAGGTGTACGTCTACACCCCCAGCGACCGGATCGTGACCGAGCGGGAGAACATCGGCCCCGGCACCAAGGTCACCGTCACCGCCGAGATCAAGCCCGGGACGTACCAGATCGCCTGCAAGCCCGGTATGAAGGGCGACGGCATCCGCCAGAAGATCACCGTCACCGGCAAGGGCGCCGCCAAGAGCGACCCGCGCCTGGACGCCGCGGTGGCCTCCTACCGCCGGTACGTCCAGGAGCAGGCCGACCAGACCATCCCCGTGGTCCAGCGGTTCGCCGACGCGGTCAAGGCCGGCGACGTGGCGAAGGCCCAGTCGCTCTTCGCACCCTCCCGGGTCGGCTGGGAGCGCACCGAGCCGGTGGCGGAGTCCTTCGGCGACATCGACCCGCTGACCGACACCCGCGAGGACGGCCTGGAGGACGGCCAGAAGTGGACCGGCTGGCACCGGCTGGAGAAGTCCCTGTGGCAGGAGAAGAAGGCGGGGCCCGAGGAGGGCGCCCTCGCCGACCAGCTGGTCTCCGACCTGAAGGACTGGCAGACCCGGGTCGGCACGGCCGACATCACCGCCACCAGCATGGCCAACGGCGCCAAGGAGCTGCTGGACGAGGTCGCCACCGGCAAGATCACCGGTGAGGAGGACCGCTACTCCCACACTGACCTGTCCGACTTCCAGGCCAACGTCGAAGGCGCCCTGAAGGCGTACGAGCTGCTGAAGCCGGTCGCCGCCGAGAACGACCCGGCGCTCACCGCCGAGCTGGACAAGCAGTTCCCGGCTCTGACGGCGCTGCTCGACACCTACCGCAAGAGCGGCAGCCAGGCGGAGTTCGTCTCCTACGACACGGTCGGCAAGGACCAGCGCAAGAAGCTCTCGGACGCGGTCAACGCGCTCGCCGAGCCGCTGTCGAAGCTCGCCGCGGCCGTCGCGAAGTGACCGGGGGGAGCAGCGGGACCATGGCCGAAGAGACCGTCACCTCGCGTCGCAGGGTGCTCGGGTGGACCGGTGCCGGCGTCGTCGCCGCGGCCGCCGCCGGCGGCGCCGTGGCGGCGGTCCGCTCCGGGGGCGACGCGCGCCTCGCGGGCGCCGCGGGCAGCGCCATCGCCTTCCACGGGGAGAACCAGGCCGGCATCACGACCCCGGTGCAGGACCGGCTCCACTTCGCGTCCTTCGACGTCACCACCGAGGACCGCGAGGAGCTGGTCGAGCTCCTCAAGGAGTGGACCGACGCCGCCCGCAAGATGACGCAGGGCCGGCCTGTGGGCGAGGGCGCGGTCGGCGGCCTCGCCGAGGCCCCTCCGGACGACACCGGTGAGGCCCTGGGCCTGCCGGCCGCCCGGCTCACCCTCACCATCGGCTTCGGCCCCTCCCTGTTCGCCGCGAAGGACGGCGCCGACCGCTTCGGGCTCAAGGCGCGCCGCCCCGAGGCGCTGGTGGAGCTGCCCAAGTTCCCCGGCGACGCCCTCGACCCGAACCGCAGCGGCGGCGACCTGTGCATCCAGGCCTGCGCCGACGACCCGCAGGTGGCGGTGCACGCGATCCGCAACCTGGCCCGGATCGGCTTCGGCAAGGTCGCGATCCGCTGGTCGCAACTCGGCTTCGGCAAGACCTCCTCGACCACGCCCGAGGAGCAGACGCCGCGCAACCTGATGGGCTTCAAGGACGGCACGAACAACGTCGCGGGCTCCGACCGCGCCACGCAGGACAAGCACGTGTGGGTGTCCCCGAAGGACGGCCCGGCGTGGATGGCCGGCGGCTCGTACCTGGTCGCCCGCCGCATCCGGATGCACATCGAGACCTGGGACCGCACCTCTCTGCGGGAGCAGGAGGAGGTCTTCGGGCGGACGAAGGGCGAGGGCGCCCCGATCGGCAGGCAGCGCGAGCACGACGCACCGGACTTCTCGGCGATGCTCCCGGACGCGCACGTCCGCCTGGCCCACCCGGACAACAGCGGGGTGACGATCCTGCGCCGCGGCTACTCCTTCACCGACGGCACCGACGGCCTGGGCCGCCTGGACGCCGGGCTGTTCTTCATCGCCTACCAGCGCGACGTCCGGGACGGCTTCGTGCCGCTGCAGATGCGGCTGGCGAAGCACGACTCGCTCAACGAGTACATCCAGCACGTGGGTTCGGCCGTCTACGCCGTGCCGCCGGGCGTCCGCGACGAGGACGACTGGTGGGGCCGCGCGCTCTTCCAGACCAACTGAAGGGAGATGACCGCGGTGTTCGCCAACTACCTGATCGGGCTCCGGGAGGGCCTGGAGGCCAGCCTGGTCGTCTGCATCCTGGTCGCGTACCTGGTGAAGACCGGCCGCAGGGAGAAACTGCCGCCGGTCTGGCTGGGCGTGGGCGCCGCCGTCCTGGTGAGCATGGCCTTCGGCGCCGCCCTGCAGTTCGGCTCCTCCACGCTCACCTTCCAGGCGCAGGAGGCGCTGGGCGGTTCGCTGTCGATCGTCGCGGTCGGCCTGGTGACGTGGATGGTCTTCTGGATGCGGCGCACCGCCCGCCATCTGAAGGCCGAGCTCCACGGGAAGCTGGACGCGGCCATCGCCATGGGCACCGGAGCGCTGGTCGTCACCTCCTTCCTCGCCGTGGGGCGAGAGGGGCTGGAGACCTCGCTGTTCGTCTGGACGGCGGTACAGGCCACCGACGACGGTGTGCGCCCGCTGGCCGGCGCCGTGCTCGGGCTGCTGACCGCGGTGGTGCTGGGCTGGCTCTTCTACCGGGGCGCGCTGCACATCAACCTCGGCAGGTTCTTCACCTGGACCGGCGCCATGCTGGTCGTCGTGGCGGCGGGCGTGCTCGGCTACGGCTTCCACGACCTGCAGGAGGCCTCCTGGCTGCCGGGGCTGCAGGCGACGGCCTTCGACGTCAGCGGCACGGTGCCGGCCGACTCCTGGTACGGGACGCTGCTGAAGGGCGTGTTCAACTTCCAGCCGGACCCGACCTGGCTGCAGGTCACGGTCTGGGCGCTGTATCTCGCGCCCACGATGTGCCTGTTCCTCCGCCCCGGTAGGGTTACCGCGCCGGCCGTGAAGCCGTCCGCCGCAGCCCCGAAGGAGCCGACGTCCGATGACCCGCAGGTCGCGATTCCTGCCAGCGCTCGTCCTGTTGACGCTGACGGCGGCACCGCTGACCGGGTGCGTGACGGTGCACGGGGAGCGGGCGCTCATCCCCTCGGTGACGAAGGCTGAGGCCGCCGAGGCGCTGGACCGCTTCACCGAGGTCAACAACAAGGCGAACAAGGGCTTCGACGCGAGGCTGATCGCCACCGTCGAGTCCGGCCCCCTCGCCGCCGTCGACGTGGCCGGGCTGCGAGCCCGCCATGCCGTCGAGCCGGGCGGCAACCGCGACTTCAAGCCGCTGAGCCTGAACGACCCACGCTTTCTGATACCCCGCCAGGTGGGCTGGCCCAAGTGGTTCGTGGCCGATGTCGCGCCGCGGACGGGCGGGTCGGGCCCCGGTACGAACCGCTGGCTGATGGTCTTCGAACGGGGCGGAGCACGCGAGGCGTGGCAGGTCTCGTACGTCGCCGCCGTCCGGGCCTCCGCCGTTCCGGAGTTCACCCGTGACGCGCAGGGGTACGTGGAGCCGGTGGCGGCCGAGGACTCGGGGCTGGCGGTGGATCCCGCCGGGCTGGGCCGCGCCTACACCGACTACCTGGCCAAGGGCGACGCGAAGGACACCTCCGTGTTCGCTCCCGGGGCGTCGACCTCGGAGCTGGTCGCAGGCCGGGCGAAGAGCGCCCGTACCGCCCAGTCGGCCACCCAGTTCGCCGACCAACCCGCCACGGAGGGCGACTTCGCCCCACTGGGACTGCGCACCAAGGGCGGCGGCGCGCTGGTCTTCTTCGTCACGCACCACACCGCGAAGATCACCATGCTGCGGGCCGGCGTCGCGCCGCAGATCGACGCCTACACCAGGGCCCTGATGACCGGCACCATGCAGTCGTCGGTCACCTTGGGCCGGGTCGCCCGCCAGGCCGTGCTCGTCCCGCCGGAGAAGGACGGCGACGGCCGGGTCGTCTTCCTGGCCCGCACCATCGGTCTGGTCGCCGCACGCGGAGAGTGACGGGGCGGCGCGTCGTGCCCCCGGGTACAGGGCGGCGCCGGCCGGTGCCGCCCGGGCCGGGCGTCAGTGCAGCCAGCCGGCCGTCTCGGGTTCCGGCTCGACCTGGGCGCAGGCGTCGGTCAGCACCCCGAGCAGCGGCAGCGGGTCGGGCAGCGCCCGGTCCGGGCCGTGGCCGGCGACCCACGCGACGATGCCGCCCGAGGGCAGCCGCGAGGGCGGCAGCAGCACATAGCTGGCCCGGCAGTGCCAGCGCAGGCCCGGGTGCTCGTCGAGGGTCTCGGGATGGCAGTCCAGCTCGCAGGGCCACCACTCGTCCTCGTCGGCCGTGGCGCGGGTGGCGGTGAAGAACAGCATCCGCTCGTCGGAGACCGCGACGGGCCCGACCGCGTGGCCCTCGGAGGCCAGCCGCTGCAACGCGATCCGGCCCGCCTCGGCGGGTACGTCCAGGACATCGTGGGCGATGCCGGTCGCGGTGATGAAGTTGGCCAGCGGGTGCGTGCGCAGCCAGCGCCTGACCTGCTCGGGGTCGGTGGTGGCCTGGGTCTGCCAGGCGAAGGAGACAGGGTGGGTGCCCGGGGTGGGGCAGCCGATCCGGTCGCAGGAGCAGCGGTAACCGGAGACGGGCGAGGGATGGGCGGCCGGCGCCAGCGGCAGGCCCGCGCCCGCGGCTTCCTGCAGGAGCTCGTCCCGGCGCAGATCGTCCCCGTTCCGGCCGCCGGCGGCCGCGCGGACCGCGGCCCCGTCCACTCCGGCGCCTCGCTCCCCCGCTCTGCGGCGCAGCCAGCCGGACAACCTGCCTTTGGTGACCATCGAGCCCCTTTCCTCGCCCGTGCAGCCTGGCCCCACCCTACGTAACGAGACAAAGGGCGTTGGCGGAATCCACGGATGGCGGAAACCATCCTGCGCCTCGTTCACGTCCCGGTGGCACGCGGGGTCCCCCTGGTGGGGAATCCTTTACCTTTGCCGCACAACACATAAAGGGACCAACGCGACTAAAGTGCCATAGGGTATCCAAGCTGCCAGACAGGACGATATTCATCGTCGCCGCTGCTGGCGGCGGTGGCGGCGAGCGCCGGACGGGCGCCGGAGGGCCGTGAGCACCGTCACCCGTGAGCCGAAGCACTTCCCGCGCCCGGCGGGCACCGGCGTTAGCCTGGCTTTCCCGACACCTCGTCGGCAAGCCGTCGACTCCGACCGCCTTCGTCCCGACGTTCCTGCCGCCCGACGCAGGAGGATTCCCTTGAGGTCAGCCCGCGCCTCCGCGACCGCGCCGTTCTCGGCCGTCCTCCGCGCCGCCAGCCACGACCGGCACACCGAGGCGGAGACCTCGGCGTTCATCGGCGACCTGCTCGGCGGCCGCCTGCCGGTTGCGGCGTACGCGCGCTACACCGAGCAGCTCTGGTTCGTCTACCGGGCGCTGGAGGACGCCGCCGTGCGACTGTCCGGCGACCGGGTGGCCGCGCCCTTCCTGCGGCCCGAGCTGATGCGCGTCCGCGCCCTGGAACGCGACCTCGACCACCTGCTCGCCCCCGGCTGGCGCGGACGCCGTCGCCCTGCCCGAGACCCTCGCCTACGCGGCCCGCATCACCGAGACCGCCCGCGCGTGGCCGGCGGGCTACGTAGCCCACCACTACACCCGCTACCTCGGCGACCTCTCCGGCGGCCAGGTCGTCCGCAGCGTCGCGGAACGGACCTGGGGCTTCGCCCGCAAGGGCGACGGTGTGCGCTTCTACGTCTTCGAGGCGATCGGCGACCCGGCGGCGTTCAAGCGCGAGTACCGGCGCCTGCTGGACGCCCTCCCGGTCGACGAGTCCGAGAAGCAGCGTGTCGTCGAGGAGTGCCGGCGCGCCTTCGCCCACAACGCGGCCGTCTTCGCCGCGCTCGGCCGCGAGTTCCCCCGACCTGACGCCCTGTCCGCCTGACGCCCTGTCCGCCTGACGACGTGTCGGCCTGACGTGGCTCGGCCGCCCGATTCCGCGGCGTGGCTCGGCGGCTTACTGCGCCGCGCATCGTGGTCGAGACACTCGGGCTGTCGGGTCGGCCCCACGTGCGCCGGATCAAGCCCCGGTATATCGCTTAGACGGCCCCGACAATGATGTGGTGCAGCGCATCATCGTCGGGGCCCCTTCAGACCTCAAAGGCCTCCGACCGGTAAGCGAAGCACAACGGAGGCCGTCCGGTCAGCTTCCGTTGTAGGCCTGCTTCCACCACACCGCACCGTCGTTCTCCCCCGTGAGGAGCATGATTGCGACGGCACCCGCGACCGAGAGGAAGGGCGCAACCAGGGAATGCCAGTGCTGGCTTTCCTGCTGCCAGCCCGTGGAATGGAACGCGATGCCGTTGCGCTCCAGCCGATTCATCCAGATGCTGTTGTCGGCTGCTCTGGCGGCCACGAGCATATTTCCCGTACTGGTCGCCGCGACCACTGGGGACGCGTCCGCGTCGCCGTCGAGGCTGTCAGCGTAGAACCAGTCACTGTGCCCAATCGGCTGGCGCAGCAGCTGGACTTCACCGTTGGGTTCCGCGTAAGCAACGTAAAGGTAATTGTTGACCTCGTTGTATGTCACGGTCGGCGCCCATATGCTCTGATAGGACAAACCGTCATAGTCCTCTTGGGCTTCCAATTGACGGGCGTTGTTCCAGTTGACCGAGTTGATGGGGAGCCAACTGGACCACATCCGCTGATCGGATGCGCCGCGGTACACCATCATCATTCCCACATAGGGCACCGAAGCGAGCGACACGGACTGATGCGTTGTCTGGCCGGCCAGTACCTGCCAGTTCGACCAGGCTATGCCGGTTGAGGGAGCTGTTCCATTGTCCTGGGCACGACTCCAGTAGATCCGCCCTGACGTGGAGGTGTAGAACGCGTAGTACCAGCCGTTGGAGTTGATCACTCGAGGCGCGACACCCGTCAAGGGCGCGGAGCCGTCTGCGTTCGAGAAACTGAATGCCCTGAGATGGTTGACGCTGAGCCAGACTATGTTGTTGTCCCATCCGCGCCATATTTGCACCAAACCGCTGTACCCATTCGCCTCGGCCATGGTGTCGCGTGATTGGATGGGTGACCTGTTCTGCGTTTCCCCGGCCCATGAATTGCTCTCTCCGGGCTCATTCGCAAAGGCCTCGGTTCCCGCCGCAAGGGTCATGGCGAACGCCGCGATCAGCGCTATGATCACGCTTCTCCGACGCCCTCGCCAGAATCTAGTGTTCACAAATTTCACAACTTACCTCGCACTGGACGCACTTCCACAGGAAATCCCCCGCCACCACTCCGAGGCGGGGGCGGCATCCGCTGGGAAGATGTGACCGTCACAGGTGCGTTCCAGGTCACGAAACCGCAATGGGCCTTCCGGCAGGTGTCCGTCGCCCACAGCAGTGGCGGTCATGACGGCGAAATACTACAACACTGTTGCACTTGTTTGTCCGCCGGTTCGCCAAGCCACTGCTGACGAGGAACGGGACCTCTGGCACCATCGAGACAGCCGCGGGTGTCCACGCGCCCCGGGCATCTGGGCGAGCCGACCCAGATCGTGGACTTCGCGCTGGTGGACGCGGTACTGGAGGAGACCGGGGCGGAACGGGCTACCGGCCGCTGCCCATGCACGTGATCGAAGCATGGATCACCGTCACCCTCGCCGACGGCACCACCCGGTGCGAGCCGTGGAGGCTGGTCACCAGCCTGCTCGACCACGAGCGCTACCCCGCCCGCGAACTCGTCGAGCGCTACCACCGCCGATGGCAGGTGGAGACCACCTACTTCTCGATCAAGGCGACCATGCTCGATGGTGGGTCCTGCGCTCACGCAGCGGCCCGGGCCTGGACCAGGAGGCCTACGCGCTCCTGGCGACCTACCAGGCGCTCATCCGTGCCGCGGCCGACGCGGTGACCACCCGGCCCTGACTGGCCATGGAGCGGATCAGCTTCACCGTCCTGCTGCAGGCCGCCGCCGACCAGGTCACCACCGCCACCGGCATACTCCGACCGGCAACCGCCGACCCCAGCCTCACGTCCGCCTCACGACCCGGACAGCGAGTGGTCACGTGACCGGCAGGACAACCTAGCCGAGCGGGGAGGTCCAGCCCGCGGGGTCGACCCCGCCGGGGACGGGGGCCGCCGGGTCGTAGGGGGCGCGGGTGAGGACGAAGGAGCCCAGGTCGAGGTGGCTGACGGCGCCGTCGGGGGTGCGCACGACGCGGAGGGTCTCGCCGTCGTAGTAGCCGTCCAGGCCCGTCCAGGTGCCGTCCTGCTCCGCGCGGAAGCGGGCGCCGCGGGCGGTTCCCGAGAGGGCGGTCAGCTCCAGGTCGCGGCCCGCACGCAGCCGCAGTACGTGCGGGGCGGAGCCCCAGTACCAGGCCCCGGTGAGGGCGAGCAGTTCCGGGTCGGGGTCGGAGACGGGCCGCCAGGGCTCGGGGACGCGGGGCTCGCGTTCGGCCACGATGCGCAGCAGGTCGGCGGCGATCGCGGTGGTCGCTGCGCCGGTGGTGGAGTTGGCGAGGACGACCGCGCCGAGGCCCTCGGCGACGTCGCACCACAGCCCGGCCACGAAACCGGGCATGGATCCGCCGTGACCCACCAGCAACCGGTCGCCCGGCGCCTGCATCAGCTGCAGACCGAGGCCCTGGTCGCCGCCCGGCGCGGCCGGCCGGCGCATCTCCTCCAGCGTCGCGGGCGCCAGGACGCGCTCGTCGCCCGCGGCGAGGAAGGCGGCCCAACGGCACAAGTCGTCGGCGGTCGACCACAGTTCGCCCGCCGGGGACATCAGACCCGTCTCCTGCACGACCTCCGCCATCATCAGCTCGGCGTGCGGGTGGACGGCCCAGCCGCCGGCGTGCGGGGCCCGCGGGCGGCGCGTCGTACGGGTCATCCCCAGGGGTTCGAGGACCTCGGCGTTCAGCACCTCGTCCCAGGGCGCTCCGTCGTGGAGGGCCTCGACGAGGGCGCCGAGCAGGGCGAAGCCGGGATTGGAGTAGTGGTGCCGTTCGCCGGCGGGGTGCAGCCGCGGCCGCTCGCCGAGCAGGTCGGCGGTCTCGGGACGCAGGCCGCCGGGCGTGCGCTCCCACCAGGGGCCCGGGGTCTCCGCGGCGAGGCCCGCGGTGTGGGAGAGGAGGTGGCGCACGGTGACCCCGTCGGCGGGTGAGGCGCCGATGTGCTTCTCGACGGGGTCGTCCAGCCCGAGGCGCCCCGCGTCGCGCAGCCGCATCACCAACACGGCCACAAAGGTCTTGGTGATGGAGCCGATCCGGTACTGGGTGTCGCCGTCGGGGGCGTGCCCGTCCACGCAGGAGCGCGCCCCGGTCCACACGGCGACGCCGTCCCGTACGACGGCCGCCACGAGGGAGGGGGTGCGGCTGCGGGACTGGGCGACCGCGACGCGGTGCAGCAGGGCTCGGCGGGTCTCGGGCAGCAGGACGTCGTCGGGCTCGGTCTGCGGTGTCGGCATGCGATCACCCTAGAGGCTGTCCCCGGCGGGCGCCGGGCACATGGGCGCTTCGTCAGCCGGTGAGGAGCACACCGGCGTAGGAGACCGTGGCGATGAGGGTCCAGGAGACCAGGCCGACGGCGGCCACCCGCGGACCGGTGCGCGCCAGGGCGCGCAGGTTCACCATGCTGCCGAGCCCCACCATGGCCATGGCCAGCAGCAGTTGCTGCAGCCGCTCCGCGCCCTCGAGGACGCCGGCCGGCAGAATTCCCGTGCTGCGTACGGCGATCATCACCAGGAAGCCGACGACGAACAGCGGCAGCAATGGAGTGCGCCCCGCGGCGGCGTCGGGCTTCGCGGCGCCGGAGGCTGCGCGCCGCCTGCGGCGCAGGGCGTAGGCGACCGAGGCGACCAGGGGCGCGAGCAGCGCGACCCGCATCAGCTTGACGAGCACCGCCTCTGCGAGCGCGGCCGGGCCGGCGGTCTGCGCCGTCGCGACGACCTGGCCCACGTCGTGCACACCGGCCCCGGTCCAGCGGCCGAACTGGATGTCGTCGAGACCGAGCGGGTGGTGGAGCAGCGGCAGCACGCCGATGGCCAGGGTGCCGCAGAGCGTGACCAGGGCGACGGACGCGGCGACGTCCTCCTCGTCGCTGCCGGTGACCTGGCTCACCGCGCCGATGGCGGAGGCGCCGCAGATGGAGTAGCCGGTGGCGATCAGCAGCGGCTGGTCCCCCCTCAGTCCCATGCGGCGGCCGAGCCAGAGGGTGCCCCAGAAGGTGGCGGCCACGACGCAGACCACCATGGCGGCCGTGGCCCAGCCGAGGCCGAGCACGTCGTCCAGGCCCAACTGCAGGCCGAGGACGACGATGCCGGCCCGCATCAGCCGTTTCCCGGCGAAGGTCAGCCCGGACCGGCCCCGTCCGCGCGTGAGCGCACGCAGGCCCGGCAGGTTGGCGGCGGCGATGCCGAGGACGACGGCGGTGGTGGGCACCGGCACGGCGGGCAGCAGTGCGTGCAGCGCGCTCGCCAGGGCGGCGCCGAGGGCCGCGGCCGCCACACCGGGCAGCACGGCCGCGACGGCCCGGCGGCGTCCCGCACCGCGTCCCGCGGAAGGCTCGGCAGGGGCGGGGGCGGTCGTGGCAGGGGCGGTCGTGGCAGGGGCGGTCGTGGCAGGGGCGGGGGCGTGGGTGCGGAGGTTCACGGTTCGCCGACCGGCAGCCGGTAGACGCGCCGCACGCTGGAGCCCAGGCGGGAGACGTCGGCGCCGTAGATGTGCAGCGATATCGCCGTGCCGGGGCCGCCGTTCCACACCTCGTGGATGTCACCGGGCGGCGCGAAACCGCAGACCTCGCCCTGGGCGTTGACGACGTCCCGGGTGGGGACGAGGCGGGAGCCGGCGCCGTCGGGGACGAGGCGGTAGCGGCGCTCGTGCTCGCGGCCCTGGTGCACACCCGTGACGCACCAGGAGACGTGGTCGTGGATGGACGTCCGCTGCCCCGGCAGCCACACCAGGGCGACGACGGAGAAGCTGCCGTCCTCCTCGGCGTGCAGGATGTGCTGGCGGTAGCGGTCCGGGTCGCCCTCGGTGTGCTGTTCGGCCAGCAGGTCGGGCGCGCCGAGGTACGGCGCGAGCCGTTCCCCCACCAGGTGGGCCGTGGGGCCGGGTGCCAGGCCGCGCCCGACGGCGTCGCGCACCTCGTCGACGAGGCGGGCCAGCCGGGTGGTGGGCGCCGAAAGCGCCGGAGCGGTCGTGGAGGTCATGTCCGCAGCGTCCGTGCGCGGGGATCCGCACGTCCACTGACAGTTCCTTCACCCGGCTGTGCCCCTCCTTATGGATGGGGCCCGTGGGCGGTATGGCCGGGTCGCCGTGGCGGATCCTCGTCGTCGGGTCGCCGTCAGCAGCCGCTGCGCCGCTCGGCGACCGTCCTGAGCGCGTCGACCACCACGGACGCCGCCGGGATCCGCAGGCGGTCCCGTGGTACGTAGGCCGCGATACGGCGGCGCGAGACCGGGTCCAGCGGGCGCCCGACGACCCGTTCCAGCCGCATGAAGGACAGCGCCAGTCCGGGCATCATCGCGACCCCCAGCCCCTCTGCGACCAGCGACTGCACCACGAGGTTGTCGTCGGTGGCGAAGGCGATGTCGGGTGCGAAGCCCAGCTCGGCGCACTCGTGGAGGAAGTTGACCCGGCAGCGCAGGCAGCCGGCGATCCAGCGCTCGCCGGCCAGGTCGCCCAGCCGGACCGAGCGGGCACCGGCCAGCCGGTGCCCGGTCGGCATCAGGACCATGAGCTGGTCCTCCAGCAGCGGGATCTCGACGAGGTCGTCGGGCACCGCCTCGTGCAGTCCCGGGTACGTGAACGCCAGGGTGATGTCGCACTCACCGCGGGTGACCCGCTCCAGCGAGTCGGGCGGCTCGTCCCCCAGCAGCTCGACCCGTATGCCCGGGTGCTCGGCCGCCACCAGGGACAGTGCCTCGGGGATCAGGGTGGCGTTGGCGCTGGGGAAGGCGCACAGCCTCACCCGTCCGGTCTCGAGCCGGGTGACCGCCCCTATCTGCTCCCAGGCCACGGACATGCTGTCGAGGATGGTCTCGGCGTGCCGCGCCAGCGCCTCGCCCGCATCGGTCAGCCGCATACGCCGCCCGACGCGGACGAAGAGCGCGGTGCCCACCGAGCGCTCCAGGGCCTTCATCTGCTGGGTGATCGCCGGCTGCGTGTACCCCAGCGCCGCGGCCGCGGCCGAGTAGGAGCCCGCCGTGACCACGGTGTGGAACGTCTTGATGTGTCTGGAATCGAACACCCGTGAATCATAAGAGGAACTTGGGGTGATCCCGCGCGCGGCTACCTGAAGCTTCTGGGAGCGCCGCGCCGGGCGTGTCCGCGACCGCAATCCGGTGCGCCGTGTCCGCTGCGGGTCCACCATGTCCTCACGGTCACAACCACACCGCGAGGAGCCCTCCTTGAGCGCAGCGCGAACCGCCTCGTCCCGCCGGTATCTGATGTGTCCTCCCACCTACTTCCGCGTCACGTACTCCATCAACCCCTGGATGGACCCCACCAAGCCGGTCGACCCCGCGCTCGCCCAGTTCCAGTGGGAGGACCTCCGCGACCGCTACCGCTCGCTGGGGCACACCGCCGAGTTCCTGCAGCCGCTGCCGGGCCTGCCGGACATGGTCTTCGCCGCCAACGGCGCCACCGTGATCGACGGCCGGGTCTTCGGCGCCCGCTTCGCCAACGCCGAGCGGGCCGCGGAGGCGCCCGCGCACCGCGAGTGGTTCCTGAGCCGCGGCTACGGCGAGGTGCACGACCCGCAGCACATCAACGAGGGCGAGGGGGACTTCGCCGTCACCGAGAGCTGGCTGCTGGCCGGGAAGGGCTTCCGCAGCAGTCCGCTGTCGCACGCCGAGCTCCAGGAGTTCTTCGGCCGCCCCGTCATCGGCCTGGAGCTCACCGACCCGCACTTCTACCACCTGGACACGGCGCTGTGCGTGCTCTCCGGCGACGAGATCATGTACTACCCGGACGCCTTCTCCCCGGGCAGCCGCGCGGTGCTGCGCCGGCTCTTCCCCGACGCGATCACCGCCGGCCGCCAGGACGCCATGGCCTTCGGGCTCAACTGCGTCAGCGACGGCCTGCACGTCCTCGTCCCGTCCGGGGCCACCGGGCTGCTGCGCCCGCTGCGCGAGCGCGCCTTCGAGCCGGTGCCGGTGGACATGTCAGAGCTGCACAAGGCCGGCGGCAGCGTGAAGTGCTGCACCATGGAGCTGCGCGACTGAGCGTGATACGAAGGGGCGCATGTCGCAGCAGCTGCCCTCCCGCACCTCGTACGACGCCGTGATCGTCGGTGGCGGCCACAACGGCCTGGTCGCCGCCGCCTACCTGGCCCGCGCGGGCCGCTCCGTGCTGCTGCTGGAGCGGCTGCCCGGCACCGGCGGCGCCGCCGTCTCCACGCGCGCGTTCACCGGTCTGGACGCACGGCTGTCCCGGTACTCGTACCTGGTGAGCCTGCTGCCCCGGAAGATCGTCGAGGACCTGGGACTGCGCTTCGCCGTACGGCGGCGGCGCATCTCCTCCTACACCCCGCACGGCGACGGCGGGCTCCTTGTCGACACCGGGTCCCCGTCCGCGACCCGGGAGAGCTTCGTCCGGCTGACCGGCTCCGACCGCGATCACGAGGCCTGGCAGCGCTTCTACGGCATGACGCAGCGGGTCGCCGAGCGCGTCTTCCCGACCCTGACCGGGCCGCTGCCGTCCCGGGCCGAGCTGGAGCGCATCGTGGACGACCCGGAGGCCTGGTCGGCGCTGTTCGAACGGCCGCTGGGCGAGACCGTCGAGTCCCTCTTCGAGGACGACGTGGTGCGCGGCGTGGTGCTGACCGACGCCCTGATCGGCACCTTCACCCATGCGCACGACCCCTCGCTGCTGCAGAACCGCTGCTTCCTCTACCACGTCATCGGCGGCGGCACGGGCGACTGGGACGTACCCGTCGGCGGCATGGGCGCCCTCACCGACGCCCTGGCGGACGCGGCACGCGCGGCCGGCGCGGAGATCGTGACCGGCGCCGAGGTCACCGCCGTCGAGACCGACGGCACCCGGGCCGAGGTGTCCTTCGAGGGCGGCGTGGTCGGCGCGCGGCACGTACTGGTCAACGCCTCCCCGTACGCGCTCGCCGGGCTGCTGGGCGAGACGCCCCCGCAGAAGCCGGAAGGCGCCCAGCTGAAGGTGAACATGCTGCTGAGGCGGCTGCCGCGGCTGCGCGACACCGCGGTCGACCCGCGCGACGCCTTCGCCGGCACCTTCCACATCGCCGAGTCGTACACCCGGCTGGAGCAGGCCTACCGCGAGGCGGCTGAGGGAGCCGTGCCCACGGCGCCGCCCTCCGAGATCTACTGCCACTCGCTGACGGACCCCTCGATCCTCTCCCCGGAGCTGGCCGCCCAGGGCGTGCACACCCTCACTCTCTTCGGGCTGCACGCCCCGGCGCGGCTGTTCGCGGACGACCCCGCGAAGACGAAGGAGACCCTGCTCGAGGCCACCCTGGCGCAACTGGACGCCGTGCTCGCGGAGCCGCTGGCGGACTGCCTGGCCGTGGACACCGACGGGCGGCCCTGCATCGAGGCCAAGTCCCCGCTCGACCTGGAGCGGGAGGTCGGCCTGCCCGGCGGGCACATCTTCCACCGGGACCTCGCCTTCCCGTACGCGGAGTCGGGTGGCGGCGCCTGGGGCGTGGGGACCGCGCACGCCAACGTGCTGCTGTGCGGGGCGGGCGCGGTACGCGGCGGCGGGGTCAGCGGTGTGCCGGGCCACAACGCGGCGATGGCGGTGCTGGGCGCCTGACGCGGCGCGCGCTACTCCTGCTCGGCCGCGGGCGGCCAGGTCTCGCCCCAGGCGACGTCGCGGGCCGCGCGGTACAGCGGCCCGTGCCGCTTGGTGACGGTGTCGCGGCGCAGGCCCTCCTCGACCGTGCACAGGTCGATGAGGACCTGCCCCTTGCGGATCTGCGGGTGCCGGACGACCCGGTCCGGTGCTCCGGGCGGCGCCGCGGGGAAGCGGGCGGCGGCGACGTAGCTGAACTTCTCGTCCTCGTAGGGCAGTGAACCGCCCTTGACCTGCCGGTGCAGCGAGGTCCGGGCGACCCGCGCCGCGAAGTGGCACCAGTCCGGGGCCTGGACCGGGCACGTTCCGTCGTGGGGGCAGGGCGCGAGGACGTGGAAGCCGTCCGCGACGAGCCGGTCGCGTGCCGCGAGGACCCGCGCGTAGCCGTCGGGGGTGCCCGGCTCGACGACGAGCACGGCACCGCGCGCCGCCCTGGCGGCCTCGGCGACGACCGCGTCCCGGTCGGGTCCGGTCAGTTCGCCGATGACGTACGACAGTGTGACCAGGTCCGCCTCCGGCAGCCGGGCGCCGCTGCCCAGCGGCGTCTTCAGCCATCGCGCGTCCCGCACCGCGGCGTGCTCCGCGTCCGCGGCCAGCTCCCGGCCGAGCGAGAGCGCCGCCTCCGACCAGTCCAGGACCGTGCTGGTGTGCGCCCCGTCCTCCCAGGCGTCGGCGACCGCCCAGGTCGCGGCACCCGTCCCGCCGCCCACGTCCAGGTGGCTCGCCGGCGCCCACTCCCCCGCCCGGGCCCGGAACTCCGCCAGCGCCGCACCGACGGCGGCGTGGGTGGCCGGCATCCGGTACGCCGCGTAGGCGGCCACGTCGGAGCGGTCGCGCAGGATCGGGGTGCTGCTGGGCGTGCGCCCCCGGTAGGTGGCGATCAGCCGGTCGACGGCCTGGGTGGCACGGCCGGGCGGGAGCCCGTCGAGGAGACCGGCGAGGGCGGATTGCAGAGATGACACAAGGGTCAAGGGTAAGGCCCGCTCGGGTCGGGCCGGCGCGGTCGGCGGAGCTCCTGTCGCCCGGGACGCGGTCGGTCGGACCGCTCCGCCTCCACGGCTGCGGCTGACGGGCCGCGGCGGGGCCTGACGACCGTTCGGGCACGCGGGACGGGGCTTCGCGCCCGCGTTCGGCTGTCCCGCCGTCTCGCGGCCTTCGGACGCACAGCGGCGGGGGCTGAGGCCTCCTTCGACGGCGCGGCCACCCCACTCCCCGCCACTCACCGACGCCGGGCCACGGCTCGCCCCAGGCTCTGGCCCGGAACGCCCGCCGGTACGCACAGCCCTGGCCGAGCTCTTCCGTCGCGGCCCACAGCTCGACGGCTCTCGCCCGCCGCCGCTCCTGCAGCCGGTCACGCGCAGCCCGCCCGCCGGCGTCCCGGCGCGGTCGCCGGCCTCCGGCGCATCGTCGACCGTTCACGCGATCGTCCCCGGAAGGGACGGCCTAGGATCAGCCGCCATGACCTCTTCGGGCGACCAACCAGAGCATGTGCGAGGGGACTTCGGCAGGCTGTGGGGCGCCTACGCCGTCAGCGCGGCGGGGAGCGCGGTGGGGTCCGGGGCCCTTCCGCTGGTGGCCGTTCTGGCGCTGGACGTCACTGACTTCCAGGTCACCCTGCTGGCGGCGCTGTCGGCGCTGGCGGGCGCCGCCCTCACCCTCCCCCTGGGGGGCCGGGTGGAGCACCACCGCAAACGCCCCGTCATGGTCACCGCCGATCTGCTCCGCTTCCTGGTGCTGCTCAGCGTCCCGGTCGCGGCGGCCCTCAGCGTGCTGACCTTCGCGCAGCTGTGCCTGGTGGGCATCGTGCAGGCGGCCGCCGCCATCGTGTTCGGCGCGGCCAGCACCGCACACCTCAAGGGCCTCGTCCCCTCGGGGGACCGCCTGCGGGCGGTCTCACGGCTGGAGACGACCAGTTGGCTGAGCCAGAGCGCGGGGCCGCCCGTCGGCGGGTTGCTCGTCACCGCCTTCGGGGCGACGGTCACCCTCGCCGTGGACGCGTTCTCCTTCCTGCTGTCCGCCCTGGGCGTCCGCATGATCCGCCGCCCCGAGCCGGAACCACCGGCGCGGACGCCCTCGAAGGGCCGTGGCCGGGACATCCTGGCGGGGTGGACGTACATCCTGGGGCACCGCGGGCTGCGGCCGCTCTTCTGGAACGCCATGCTCTTCGGCGGCGCGATCATGATGAGCAGCCCGCTGATGACCATCCTGATGCTCCACGAACTGCGCTTCACGCCCTGGCAGTACGGACTGGCGCTGGGGCTGCCCTGCCTCGGCGGCGCACTGGGCTCCCGGCTCACCGCCCCGCTGACCGGCCGACTGGGACGGCATCGGGTCCTGCTCGTCTTCGGGGTCCTGCGCACACCCTGGCTCCTGCTGTCGGCCTGGACCCCGGCCGGCGCCCTCGCGCCCGTCGTCCTGATCACCGCCGACACCTTCCTGCTGGCGGCCGCCGGGGTCTTCAACCCCTCCTTCGCCACGTACCGGATGGCCGCGACGGCGGACGGCGTCCTGACCCGGGCGGTCACCGCGTGGTCGGTGAGCTCCCGGACGGCCCAACCCCTGTCCATGCTGTTCGGCGGCGCTGTCGCGGCCGTGGCGGGCGTCCGTGCGGCACTGGTCGTCGCGGGCGTGCTGTGCCTGGCCAGCGCCGTGCTCCTGCCGTGGCGCGCGCCCCTGTCCGCGGCCGGCGACCCCGGGGAGCCGCAGGGTCGGGAGCAGGCCGCGCCCTCGGGGAAGACCGCCACGGCGTGAGACACGGGCGCCGCGGCCGCGCGGGCGACCTCACCGCGACCCGTCGGGCTGGCGCCGGTGGCCCGTATACGGCGGCGGAACCCGGCAGACCCCCGCCGGGGCGCACGCACCGCACGCCGGGGCGCGCCCGGAGCGCAGCCGCGGCGCACCCAAGAGCCCGCCGACCTCGCGCCTTCCGCGACAGTCCGCGGGACCGCGCCGTACCCGAGCCGGCGCCACCGGGGGACAGATCAAGCCGAATGTGAACTTCAGGACAACTGACCTCCGAAATTCCGTAAACCACAGCGAACGCACAATCGTTTGCCATAGCGTTCCGGGTTACGACGGCGCACGGCTGCTTGGGGAAGCAGTAGTGCGCCCACGTTTGTCGCGTTGTGCCAGGGGGGTCCATGCGGCGTGTCGGTATACCCAGTTCAGGACCGTTGGATACGTCTCCCGCGCTCGGCGGCAAAGCCGCCCCGCGCGGGCTGAGCGACAAAGCCGGCTGGTACCTGCCGGCGGCACTCGTCACGGACGCGGCGGGGGTCGCGCTTCCGGTCGGGCTCGTCTTCGACGCCGCACTCCAGCCGCATCCGGTGCTGTGCGCCATGACGGCCGCGGCCGCCTGGCTGACCGTCCAGGCCGCCCGGCGCCGGTACGCCCAGCGGGCGCTCGGCGAGTCGCGCAGCGGGCTGTCCGTGCTCTACGACTGGCTGGTGCTGCTCGGTGTGCTCGCGGTCGTCCGCGCGCTGCTGGGCGAGCAGTCGGAACCGTCCGTGGCGCTGCTCGCCCTCGCCCCGGGTCTGCTGCTCACCACCGTCCGTCGGAAACTGATCTACGGTCATCTCCTCGCCTCCCGGCGCGAGGCGCACGCGGTGCGGCGCGTCCTGGTGATCGGTGAGCCGAGCGCGGCCGACTACGTCGTCGACCAGCTGGCCGCGCGCACCGACCACGAGTACGTCGTGGTCGGCGTCATCCCGGTCGGCCTGGCCAACCTCGAGTGCGGCGCTCCTGTGGCCGCGCGGCTGGAGTCGCTGGCGCCGGCGCGGCCGAGCGCCGATTCCGGTGCGGTGCTGACCGCGGCGCGGGACGTCGGCGCCGACCTGGTGCTGGTCGCGCCCGGGCCGCGGATGGCCGGTGAGCGCCTGCGGCAGTTGTCGTGGTCCCTGCACGACGCGGGCATCCCGCTGGCCGTGCTTCCGGGCCTCACCGATGTGGCGGTGCGGAGGGTGGAGCTCGACTCGGCCGCCGGGCTCACCCTCCTGCACATCAGCCCGCCGCTGCGGCGCGGGATCCAGGTGGGCCTGAAGGAGGCGCTGGACCGCGCCGGGGCCGCCGTGGGACTGCTGCTGCTGTCCCCGCTGTTCGGCCTCATCGCCGCGGCCATCCGGCTCGGTTCCAAGGGGCCGGTGTTCTACCAGCAGGTCCGGCACGGGATGAACTGCGTGCCCTTCACCATGTGGAAGTTCCGCACGATGGTGACGGACGCGGACGACCGCAAGCCCGAGCTGGCCGCCGCCAACGAGAGCGACGGCCTGATGTTCAAGATGCGCCGGGACCCGCGCGTCACGCGGGTCGGGCGGATCCTGCGCCGCTGCTCACTGGACGAACTGCCGCAGCTGATCAATGTGCTGCGGGGCGAGATGTCGCTGGTCGGGCCGCGGCCCCCGCTGCCGGAGGAGGTAGCCCGCTACGACGAGGTGGCGCTGCGCCGGCTGTCGGTGAAACCCGGCCTGACCGGGCTGTGGCAGGTCAGCGGGCGTTCGGACCTCTCGTGGGACGAGACGCTGCAGCTCGACCTCCGCTACGTGGACAACTGGACGTTCACCAGCGACGTGGACGTGATGGCCCGCACCTTCCGGGCTGTCGTGGACGGCCGCGGGGCGTACTGAATGTCAGGCAGCGCACGCGTCCCTCCACCAGCGGTAGGTGGCGGCGATCCCGTCCCGCAGCGGGATCGCCGGCTTCCAGCCGAGGGCGGAGAGCCGGGAGACGTCGAGCAGTTTGCGGGGGGTGCCGTCGGGCTTGGTGGTGTCCCAGGCGATGCCGCCCTCGTAACCCGTGACCTCCCTGACGGTCTCGGCGAGCTCGCGGATCGTCAGGTCGCTGCCGCAGCCGATGTTGACCGGCTCCTCGCCGTCGTAGTCGCGCAGGAGCACCGCGCACGCGGCGGCGAGGTCGTCCACGTGCAGGAACTCCCGGCGCGGGCTGCCGGTGCCCCAGAGCACCACCTCGGGGGCGCCGTCGCGCCGCGCCTCGTGGAAGCGGCGGATCAGGGCGGGCAGGACGTGCGAGGTCTCGAGGTCGAAGTTGTCGCCCGGGCCGTAGAGGTTGGTGGGCATCGCGGAGACGAAGGAGGCGCCGTACTGCCGCCGGTAGGACTGCACCTGGACGATGCCGGCGATCTTGGCGAGCGCGTACGCCTCGTTGGTCGGCTCCAGCGGGCCGGTGAGCAGGGCGTCCTCGCTGATCGGCTGCGGCGCGTGCTTGGGGTAGATGCACGAGGAGCCGAGGAAGAGCAGCCGGCCGACGCCCGCCGCGTGCGCCCCGGCGATCACGCTCAGCTGGATGCGCAGGTTGTCCTCGAGGAACTGCACCGGGTAGGTGCTGTTGGCCATGATGCCGCCGACCTTGGCGGCCGCCAGCACCACCGCGTCCGGCCGCTGCTCCTTGAGGAACGCCTCGGTGCGCGCCGCGTCGCGCAGGTCGAGTTCTCCGCGGCCGCGGGTGATCACCTCGTGCCCGTCGGCGGTCAGCCGCCGGGTCACCGCCGATCCGACCAGGCCGCGGTGGCCCGCGACGAAGATCCGGGCGCGGTCGGGCAGAAGTGCGTTCGCTTCGCTCATGGAAGCGAATTCTGCCAGCAGGGTTCACCCCATGGCGGGTGATTCCCAACATCAGCATCCAAAGGCAACATAACCGACCCTAGGGGGGAGATCGCATGGGCAAGAGCGCCCTGATCACCGGTGTCACGGGCCAGGACGGCTCCTATCTGGCGGAGCTGCTGCTGGACAAGGGGTACACCGTCCACGGCCTGGTCAGACGGTCGTCCAGCTTCAACACCGAGCGGATCGACCACATCTACCAGGGGCCGCAGGAGGCGAACCGCTCCTTCGTGCTCCACCACGCCGACCTCTCCGACGGTGTGGCGCTGGTGAACCTCCTGCGCGACCTGCGGCCCGACGAGGTGTACAACCTGGGCGCCCAGTCCCACGTCCGCGTGTCCTTCGACGCCCCGCTCTACACCGGGGACGTCACCGGCCTCGGCTCGATGCGGCTGCTGGAGGCGGTGCGGGCCAGCGGGGTGGAGACCCGGATCTACCAGGCATCCTCCTCCGAGATGTTCGGCGCCGCCCCGCCGCCGCAGAACGAGCGGACGCCCTTCCACCCCCGCAGCCCGTACGGCTGCGCCAAGGTCTACGGCTACTGGGCGACGGTCAACTACCGCGAGGCGTACGACATGTTCGCCGTCAACGGCATCCTGTTCAACCACGAGTCCCCGCGCCGCGGCGAGACCTTCGTGACGCGCAAGATCACCCGGGCCGTCGCCCGCATCAAGGCCGGCCTGCAGGACCGCCTCTACCTGGGCAACCTCGACGCCGTGCGCGACTGGGGCTACGCCCCGGAGTACGTCGACGCGATGTGGCGGATGCTGCAGCGCGACCAGCCGGACGACTACGTGGTCGCCACCGGCGAGGCCGCCACCGTACGGCAGTTCGTGGAGACCGCCTTCGCGCACGTGGACCTCGACTGGGCGGAGTACGTCCGCTACGACCCCAAGTACGAGCGCCCCAGCGAGGTGGACGCGCTGATCGGCGACGCGAGCAAGGCGGAGGAACTGCTCGGCTGGAAGCCCTCCGTACGGGTCGACGAGCTGGCCCGGATCATGGTCGACGCCGACCGCAAGCAGGTCGAGGACCAGCTCGCCGGCGTGGCCGTGCGCATAGACCGCTGAGCCGCGCCCCGGAGGACGCCGCCTCACGCGGCGGCGGCGTCCGGCGGGGCCCGGGGAACCACGGATGGGTGGCGACACCGTCGACGCCCGGCCGAACCAGCCCTCCCGCGGCCACGTCAACGGGCAGGCCCACGAGGCCGCCGTCCACCCGGGCGTGCCGGCCGCCGCCCAGGTCGCCCGGCACCACGCCCTGGCGAGCGCACCGGCCGACACCGTCACCACGCTCACCCACGACGAGGACACCTATGTCGACGCCGGTGCCCCCTCGGCCGCCTACGGCACCTCGGGCTCGCCGGCCGTCCGCGGCAGCTCGGCCCACCTGACGCACCTGCGCCTCAGCCTGCCGTCGGCCCCGGCCGGCCAGAGCCTGAAGAGCGCGGTGCTGCGGGTCATGAGCAGCAGCGACCCGGCGGCGGGCAGCAGCGACACCGTCTCCGTCGCGCCCGTCACGGGCGCGTGGACGGAGGCCGGGGTCGCGTACAGGAGCCGTCCGGCGCTGTCCTGGGCCGTGCTGGGCACGCTGAGCGGCGCGACGACGGTCTCCACGTCGTCCACGGTGCCGCTGGACGTCTCCCAGCTCTCCGGCTCGCTGGGCGGCTCCTACGGCATGGCGCCGACCAGTGCCGGCACGGACGCCCTGTGGCTGTGGCCGCGGCAGGCCGCGTCGCTGGCGACCGGACCACGACCGGAGCTCGCCTGCGGCTCCCAAGGAGCCGCAGAAAGCCCCAACAGGGCCCATGTGGTGAGAAGTTGGCGGGAAGTGCTGCCAAAGTCCCCTCCGGGCCGCCCGTCGCGGCGTAGGCTGCCGTGACAGGCGGCCCGTTCCCGGCCGCCGGGGGGCTGCGAGGGCTGGGGGGCTCATGCGCACATGGGGAAGACTGTCCGCTGCACTGGTGCTGACGACGGCCTCACTGGCCGGCGCAGGGGTCGCCGCGGCGCCGACCGCCGGGGCGCTCACCGCGCCCGTGGCCATCACCGCGGACCCGCTGCCGACCTGGCAGACCAACGGCGTGGTGTGGGCGATGGCCCAGCAGGGGGGCACGGTCTTCGCGGGCGGCACCTTCTCCACCGTCCGGCCCCCGGGGTCCGGCGGCACCACGCAGTCCGCCGTCAACTTCGCGGCGTTCAACGCCGCCACCGGCGCCCCGACCAGCTGCCGGCTCTCCTTCACCATCGGCTCCGGGAGCGCGACCGTACGCGCCCTGGAGGTCTCACCGGACGGGCGGACCCTCTACGCCGGCGGCTGGTTCAACGCCGTCAACGGAGTGGGGGTCAGCAGCCTGGCCGCGATCGACATCGCGAGCTGCACGCCGATCGCCTCCTTCCGGCCGTCCTTCTCGGCGACCGTGCGGGCGATCGACGTCAGCGACGACACCGTCTACGTGGGCGGTGACTTCACCTCGGTCGCGGGCCAGTCCCGGTCGCGCTTCGCGGCCCTGACCACCGGCGGCGCCCTGCGCCCGTGGAACCCGAACGCCGACAAGCCGGGCCGGGCGGTACAGCTGAGCCCGGACGGCGGGCACGTGGTGCTCGGCGGTGACTTCGACACCGTCGGCGGCACGGGCTCGCACGCCCTGGCCGTGGTCGACACCGGCGATGGCGCCCTGACCAGGGCCTACCCTGTGGGGTTCATCCCGGCCACCTCGGTGGTCAAGGACCTCACGGCGGACGCCACGGCGGTCTTCACCGCCAACGAGGGCACCGGCGGCGGCGTCTTCGACGGCCGCATCGCCCTGAACGCCGGCGACTTCGGACAGCGCTGGCGCGACACCTGCCTCGGCGCGACGCAGTCCGTCGAGGTCTACAAGACCGTCCTGTACAGCGGTTCGCACGCGCACGACTGCAGCAGCATGGGCGCCTTCCCCGACCAGCGGCGCAAGCACCTGCTGGCGCAGTCGGTGGACGACCCGAAGCTGCTGCCGTGGTTCCCCGACACCAACGACGGCATCGGCGAGGGCATCGGCCCGCGGGTGATGACCACCGCCTCCTCCGGCGGCACCGACTACCTGTGGGTGGGCGGCGAGTTCACCACCGTGGGCGGCGCGGCCCAGCAGGGCCTGACCCGCTTCGCCTCCGGCCCGGACACCGGGGCGCCGAGCGTCCCCGAGGTGAACGTGGCGAGCGTCCGGCCGGGCCAGGTCACCGTGCGCTGGCGCAGCAGCCTCGACCTCGACGACGGCACCCTGACCTACCGCGTCTACCGCAACGGCTCCAGCACGCCGGTCCACACCACCACCGGCTCCTCCCTGCCTTGGGCGCGCCCGCAGCTGACCTTCACCGACACCACGGTCACCCCGGGCGCCACCTACTCCTACCGGGTCACCGCGAGCGACGGCACCAACACCAGCGCCCTGTCGGCCGCCCAGTCGGTGACGGCCGCATCGGCCACCCAGGCCTACCCGGCCCGCGTGCTCGCCGACGGCGCCACGCTGTACTGGCGGTACGACGAGGCATCCGGCCAGTTCGGCGCGGACTCGTCCCCGGGCGACGACAACGCCGTCTACCTCAACGGCCCGCTGTACCGGCAGACGCCGGGCGCCGTGGCCGGCAGCACCGCCATGGGCTTCAACGGCAGCAACGACTACGCCTACAGCGACGCCCGCCACGCCCGCCCGAGCGCGTACAGCATCGAGACCTGGTTCAAGACCACGACCACGGCCGGCGGCAAGCTCATCGGCTTCGGCGACCGCAACGTCGACGACAAGCTGAGCGGCAGCTACGACAAGCACATCTACATGACCGACAACGGCCGCCTGGCCTTCGGGGTGTACTCCGGCGGCACCCGCACCATCACCACCACGGGCGCCTACAACGACGGCGGCTGGCACCATGTGGTGGCCACCCAGGGCAGCAGCGGCATGCGGCTGTACGTGGACGGCGCCCTCGTCGGCACCGACCCCACCACCGGCAGCCAGAACTACTCCGGCTTCTGGCGGGTCGGCGGCGACAGCCTCACCAGCTGGCCCAACCGCCCGAGCAGCAACTTCTTCGCCGGGCAACTGGACGAGACGGCCGTGTACCCCTCGGTGCTGACCGCCGCCCAGGTCGCCGACCACCACGCGCTGGGCACCGCGGGCGGCGGCACCCCGTCCGAGACCGAGATCGCCGTCGAGGCGGCCGAGGACTCGTACGTCAACGCCGGCGCGCCGTCCTCCACCTACGGCTCCACCGGCTCCCTCGCGGTGCGCGGCACCTCGGCGTATCTGACGTACCTGCGCTTCTCGCTGCCCGACGCGCCCGCCGGGCAGGTGCTGAAGAGCGCGCGGCTGCGCCTGCGCACCAACTCCGACACCGGAGCGGGGTCCACCGACAGCCACAGCATCGTCCCGGTCACCGGGAGCTGGACGGAGAGCGGCGTGACGTACACCAACCGGCCCGCGCTCTCCTCCACCGTGCTCGGCACGCTCAGCGGGGCCACGGCGCCGCAGAGCACCTACGAGACGGCGCTGACGACCGGTGCGCTGGCGGGGGCCCTGGGCGGGTCCTACGACCTCGCGCTGACCAGCACGGGAACCGACGCGCTGTGGCTGTGGTCGAGCGAGGCGGCGGGAGCGGTCAACCACCCGGTGCTCGTCCTCACGTTCGGCGCACCCTAGTACACATTTTCTCCAAACGGCGTCCATCGGCCGCATGTCAGCCCATACCCTGCGGTGCACGGGCGGCCAAGCGGGACGCCCGGGGGCATTGGGGCCTTGGGGGGCACATGCGCAAGCTCAGATTCATATCCGCTGCCTTGACGATGGCTGCGGGTTCCCTGGCGGCGGGGGCGGTGGCGTCGCAGCCGGCGGGGGCCCTGACGCCGCCGGTGGCGATGACGGCCGACAGCCTGCCGACCTGGCAGACCAACGGCATCGTCTTCGCCATGGCGCAGGCGAACGGCACCGTCTTCGCCGGCGGCACCTTCTCCTCGGTCCGCCCGTCCGGTGAGGCGGCGGGCGGACCGAACGAGCGGGCGGCGGTCAACTTCGCCGCCTTCAACGCCGCCACCGGAGCGCCCACCGACTGCGCGCTGTCCTTCACCGTCGGCTCCGGCACGGCCACCGTGCGGGCGCTGGCGGTGTCTCCGGACGGCGCCACGCTGTACGCGGGCGGCTTCTTCGGCGCCGTCAACGGCACCCCGGTGAGCAGCCTCGCGGCGATCGACATCGCCACGTGCACCGTCAGGAAGGACTTCGCGGTCGCGGTCAACGCCACCGTCCGGGCGCTGGCCGCCACCGGTGACACCGTCTACCTGGGCGGCGACTTCAGTTCCGTCGACGGCCAACCGCGCGGCAACTTCGCCGCCGTCACCACCACCGGCGACGTCACCGCCTTCACGGCCGACGGCGACGCGCCGGGCCGGGCCGTGGAGGTCACGCCGGACGGTGCGAACGTCCTCCTCGGCGGCGACTTCGACCGCGTCAACGGCACGGCCTCGCACGCCCTGGCGGTGGTCGACGCCACGACGGGCGCCGTCGTGAGGGGCTACGGGTCCTCCTTCATCCCGTCGACCTCGGTGGTCAAGGACATCACGACCGACGCCACCGGCTTCTACACCGGCAACGAGGGAACCGGAGGCGGCGTCTTCGACGGCCGTATCGCGCTCGACCTCGACGACTTCGACCAGCGCTGGCGCGACACCTGCCTCGGCGCCACGCAGTCCGTCGAGGTGTACAAGTCCGTGCTCTACAGCGGCTCGCACGCGCACGACTGCAGCAGCATGGGCGAGTACCCGAACCAGCGGCGCAAGCACCTGCTCGCGCAGACCGTCGACAACCCCGCGAAGCTGGGCTGGTTCCCCGACACCAACGACGGACTGGGCGAGGGCATCGGCCCCCGCGTCATGGCCGTCTCCTCCTCCGGCGGCACCGACTACCTCTGGGTCGGGGGCGAGTTCACCACCGTGAACGGCGTGGCCCAGCAGGGCCTGACCCGCTTCTCCTCGGGTCCGGACACCGGCGTGCCGACCACCCCGAACGTCAATGTCTCCAGCGTCACCCCGGGCTCGGTCGAGGTCCGCATCCAGACCAGCCTGGACCTCGACGACAGCTCGCTGACCTACCGCGTGTACAAGAACGGCGGTGCCACGCCCGTGCACACCACGACGGCCTCCTCGCTGCCGTGGGTGCGTCCGCAGCTGACCTGGACCGACACCGATGTGACGGCCGGCGCCACCTACACCTACCGGGTCACCGCGAGCGACGGGACCAACACCACCGTCAAGTCGCCCACCCAGACCGTCACGGCGGCGACCGCGCCCGAGGCCTACCCGACCCGGGTCCTCGCCGACGGCGCCACCCTGTACTGGCGCTACAACGAGACGGCCAACACCTTCGTCGCCGACAACTCGCCGGCCGGCGCGAACGGCAACCATGTCGGCGGCCCGACCCGCGGTGTGAGCCCCGGCGCGATCGCCGGCAACGGCAGCACCGCCGTGACCTTCAACGGCTCCACGCAGTGGTCGTACAGCGACGCCAAGCGCAACCGGCCCGCCGCGTACAGCATCGAGACCTGGTTCCGGACGACCACCACCGCCGGCGGCAAGATCGTCGGCTTCGGCGACCGGACGACCGAGGCGAGCGCCACCACCGACAAGCACGTCTACATGACCAACGCCGGCCGGCTGATCTTCGGTGTGCGCAGCGGCAGCAACCGCACCATCACCACCTCGGCCGCCTACAACGACGGCGCGTGGCACCACGTCGTCGCCACCCAGGGCACCGGGGGCATGCGGCTGTACGTCGACGGCTCGCTGCAGGCGTCGAACGCCCTGATCACCGGAGGCAACGACTACGTCGGCTACTGGCACGTCGGCGGGGACAGCCTGTCGGGCTGGACCAGCCGCCCGACGAGCGACTACTTCGCCGGTTCCCTCGACGAGACGGCGATCTACCCGAGCGTGCTGTCCGCCGCGCAGATCGCCCAGCACTACACCCTGGGGCGGAACGGATGACCCACCCGCCCCGCCGGGTCGCCGCCGCCGTCCTCGCGACGGCGGCGGCGGTGCTGATCGCCGGCTGCTCCAGCGGCTCCGACGCCGAGGACACCGCCGCCAAGGACGCTCCCGCACCCACCGCCGCCGCCTCCGCCTCCGTACCGGCCCCGGACCGGGGCGCGGACCCGGGCTCGGCGGAACCGACCGCCCCCACCGACCCCGCCTCCGACGCCGTCCCGAGCGGGCCCAAGGTCCCCGAGAGCGAGCTGACCCCGGCCACCGGCTCCTTCACCAAGAAGGAGAAGACCTACCTGGCGGGCCGGGTGCCCAAGGGCACCGACCCCGCGGCCGTGCTGCAGTTGGGCCAGGAGACCTGCGACCGCATCGCGCGCGTCGCCGAGGTCGACAAGGACGCCGCGATCGGCGGCATCATCACCGGGCAGATCGGCGGCGCCAAGGGCGCCGTCACCCACCTGTGCCCGGACCAGGAGGACGTCCTGGCGGCCGCCGAGACGGGATTCGCCGACGGCTCCTACACCGTGGGCGCGACAGCGAAGGCGGGCAGCGTCGTGACGCCCGGCACCTACCGCGCCCTGACCCCCACCAAGGACTGCGCGTGGACGGCCGGCACCAGGGCCGGCACGGCCCACCGGGTCACCATCACCGCGGCCACGAAGACCTTCGACTCGCGCGGCTGCTTCGCCTGGGCACGGGAGGGCCGATGACGGAACCGGACAGCAGACTGCCCATCGTGGTGGCGATACCGACCAAGAACGAGGCGGAGAACATCGCCACCACGGTCGCCTCGGTCATCGACCACGTCGAGGCGGTGGTGGTCGTCGACTCCGACAGCACCGACGACACCCGCGCCATCGCCGCGTCGCTGGGCGCGGAGGTCGTCCCCTACACCTGGGACGGCACGTACCCCAAGAAGAAGCAGTGGTGCCTGGACAACGTCCACCCGCACATCCCGTGGCTGCTCTTCCTCGACGGGGACGAGGTCCCGACACCGGAGCTGATCGCCGAGCTCCGGGAGGTCTTCGCGCGGCAGCCCGTCCTGCCCGCGGCCTTCGACATCCCGCTGCTGTACTGGTTCGCCGGGCGGCCGCTGCGGCGCGGCCACACCGTCGTCAAGCGGTCCCTGCTGGACCGCACCAAGGTGTCGTACCCGGAGGTCGACGACCTGGACGCGCCCGGCATGGGCGAGCAGGAGGGCCACTACCAGCCGCGTGCGGACGGCCCCGTGGGGCAGCTCAAGGGGCGCATCGAACACCGCGACCTGGATCCGGTGCGCACCTGGTTCGACCGGCACAACCGCTACTCGGACTGGGAGGCCTGGCTGGAGCACCACCCGAGCGCCAAAGAGCAGGTGCGCGGGCTGAAGACCCGGCAGGGACGGATCTTCCAGAAGGTGCCGTTCAAGCCGCTGCTCTTCTTCGGCTACACCTACCTCGCCCGGCGCGGCTTCCTCGACGGCCGCGCCGGCTTCGACTACGCCCTCGCCCTCAGCTTCTACCGCTGGCAGATCGGGCTGAAGACGCGGGAGAACGCTCCTTCGTAGCCGTCTCGTAGACGCCCTGGAGGACGTCGAGGACGGCGTCGAGCGACAGCTCGTCCCGGATGAGGCGCCAGGCGGCCTGCGAGGCCGCCTGGTTCGTCTCGGGCTCCAGCAGTTCCAGGACGGCCTTGCCCACGTCCTCGGGGCGGTGCACGACCCGTCCGGCGCCCGCCCGCTCGATGTCGGGGGCGAGGCCGTTGGACTCCCGTACGACCACGGGCGTGCCCACCGACATCGACTCCAGCAGCGACATCGCGAAGGGCTCGTCCACGGACGGCAGCACATAGACGTCGGCGGCGCGGAAGGCCTCCAGCGCCTCGGCGTGGCTGAGCGGACCGACATGCCGGACGACGCGCTCGACTCCCAGCGCGCGGACGGTCTCGAGGGTGCCGGCCAGCTCGCCCGAGTCCGGGCCGGCCAGGACGAAGCGGGCGTCGGGATACCGCTTGAGAACCTCGGGGATGGCCGCCGCGAAGACCTTGGGGCGCTTGCGGGCCTGGAAGCGGGCCAGGTAGAGCACGGTCGGCGGTCCACTGCGGGCCCGCGGGCGGTGAAGCGCGGTGCCGTTGGGCAGCCGTACGGGACGGGCCAGGTGGCCCGCGCCCACGACGGCCTCGAGGTCGGTGCGCTCCCACTCGGTCAGGTGCAGCACGGCGTCGGCGCGACGCAGCAACCGCTTGGTGGCGAGCGCGTCGAGCACCTTGGCCAGCGGTTTCTCACTGGGGTCGATCATCCCGTGGGTCTGCAGCACCAGCGGCCTGCCGCACTGCAGCGCGGCCACGGCGACCGGCAGGGTGATCAGGTCGCGCATCAGGTGGACGTGGACGACGTCCGCCGAGCGCACCAGCCGCCGCGCTCCGGCGAGCAGGGACGGCGAGGTGATCCCGGAGACCTCGAAGCGCGGCAGCACGTGCCGGGCCTGGTAGACCCGTGCCGGCACCCCCTCCACCTCGTCGGGCAGCGCGCCCTTGGGGAAGCCGTCGCCCAGTGTGACCAGCTCGGCGTCGACGCCGCGGCCGCGCAGCCCCCGGGCGAGGTTGAGGGCGACACGGGTCGGTCCGCCGAAGGCGTTGGTGGGCGTGTGCAGGGTGACGACGTGCAGCACCTTCACGGCTGGGGCTCCTTCACGGCTGGGGCTCCTCGAGCGTCCGGGTGCCGTCGGCGGCGTGCAGGGTCAGCTCCGGCAGGTCCTTCGACAGGACGGTGCCGGCGCCGACGACGGCGTGGCGTCCGATCGTCACGCCGGCCAGCACGACGGCCCGGGCGGCGACCCAGGCGCCGTCCTCCACGGTGATCGGCGCGTTGCGGTAGCGGAAGTCGACGGTGCGGTGGTCGTGGCTGCCGGTGCACAGCAGCGCCTCCTGGGAGACGCACACGTCGGCGCCGAGGGTGATCGGCTCCAGGTTGAGCAGCCAGGCGCCCTCGCCGATCCATGTGCGGTCGCCGACGGTCAGCTTCCAGGGCCACAGCACGCGGACGCGGTGCCGGATGAGCACCCCCTCGCCGATGGTGGCGCCGAAGGCCCGCAGGATCGCCACCCGCAGCCGGGCCGGGCAGAACCAGGCCGAGAAGACGGTGTTCATCACCGCGAACCACAATGCCTGGACGGCCTTGCCCCGTCCCTTGTCGTAACCGGCCAGTGTGAAGGCCGAAAGATCACGTGCCGTCATGGACAC
>NZ_CBDRBL010000057.1:0-44748 GCF_965342175.1 Actinacidiphila sp. bgisy167 | reverse complement strand
CACCCGGATCGGCCGACCTACGCGGGTCGACGCCGGGCACGGCGCTTTCGCCGCGTCGCCGGTTTCCCGGCGCGCGGACGGCGGAGAACTCGCGGGTTCGGTGCTCTCCGTGCTGCCTGGCATCGCACGCTGGACAGGGCCGCGCGCCGACTGGCCGCTGGTCGGTGCGGGCCACGCGAGGCTCCCCGGCGGTCGAGCGAGATGCCCGACGTCTCAACTCTTCCGCCGGGGAGCCGCAGTGATCACCTCTGCTGCCGAGTTGGACCTGCACACGCTGCTTGAAGGGAGTGACGAGGCCGATCGTCACCTGAGAGGGTGATCGCCGCTGCAGGTCCGGCCCCCGCCACGGACCTGGTCGCGCTGGTGCGCCCCACCTCGTGCGTCCGCCTCGGCAGTCTCGCTCTGGCCGACCGGGCCCAGCCCGGCGCCGACGGCAGCCTCGCCGCACCCAACGGACGCCCGCCCCGCAGGAACCCGGCACCTGGCAAAGATCGCCGGTCTAGCGCGGCGCCCAGTGCGCGGTGAAGGCCGACGCGTCCCACGTGCCGCCGATCCGGGGGGAGAGCCAGCCGGGCGCCGCCTCGCGGAAGGCGTCGGGGGCGAGGGCGGCGGCACCGGCGGGCAGGGCGCCCAGCAGCGGGGCGCCGGTGACCTCCGGCAGGTCGGAGAGGTTGCAGCGGGCGGCCAGGTCCGCGTCCTGCGGCCAGCTCCCGATGACGAAGCCCGCGCACTGCAGCTTGCGCGCCGTGAGCACCTGCGCCGTCAGCGCGGCGCCGTTCAGCGTGCCGAGCCCCGCCGGGGCCACCACGAGCACCGGGGCTCCCAGCATCCGTGCGGCGTCCGCCAGCGTCGAGCCCGCGTCGTCGAGACGGACGAGCAGACCGCCCGCCCCCTCGACGAGCACGATGTCGTGCACGGCCGCCAGCTTCGCAGCCGCCTCGGCGACATCCGTCGGCCCCACCGCGGGGATCCCGGAGCGCCGTGCGGCCGTGGCCGGGGCCAGCGGCTCGGGGTACCGGGCCAGTTCGACACTCGTGACCTCGGGCCCGGCGAGCCGGGTGACCTCGGCGGCGTCGCCCGGTTCGCCGGGCCCGACCCCGGTCTGCGCGGGCTTGAGGTAGGCCACGCTGTACTGGCCGGACAGCGCGGTGGCCGCGATCGCCGCCGTGGTCACCGTCTTGCCGATCTCCGTGCCCGTACCGGTCACGAACAACACCGTCATGCCGCCTCCGCCGCCGCGCGCACCGCCGCGCAGATGCGCGCGACGTCCTCGTCCCCCGTGACGTACGGGGGCATCGTGTAGATCAGGTCCCTGAACGGCCGCAACCATACGCCCTTGCGGACGGCGGCCCTCGTCGCGGCGGCCAGGTCGACCTCGTGGTCGAGCTGGACGACGCCGATCGCGCCCAGCACCCGCACGTCACGCACCCCGGGGAGCCCGGCGGCGGGCGCCAGCCCCTCGCGCAGCCCGGCCTCGATCCGCTTGACCTCCTGCGCCCAGTCCTGGCCCAGCAGCAGGTCGAGGGAGGCGCAGGCGACGGCGGCGGCCAGCGGGTTGCCCATGAAGGTCGGGCCGTGGGCGAGCACCGGCACCTCTCCCCGGGAGATCCCCTCGGCGACCCGCGCGGTGCACAAGGTGGCGGCCATCGTGAGGTAGCCGCCGGTCAGTGCCTTGCCGACGCACATCACGTCCGGGCTGACCCCGGCCTGGCCGGCGGCGAACAGCGTCCCGGTGCGTCCGAACCCGGTGGCGATCTCGTCGAAGACCAGCAGCACGTCGTGCTCGTCGCACGCCTCGCGCAACACGCGCAGATAGGCGGGGGAGTGGAAGGCCATGCCGCCCGCGCCCTGCACGACGGGCTCCACCACGACCGCCGCGAGCTCGTGCGCGTGACGCGCGATCATCTCCCGCAGGTGGCCGGCGTACGCCTCCTCGTACGCGGCCGGCGGCGCGTCCGCGAAGACCTGCCGGGGCAGGACGCCGGACCACAGCCCGTGCATGCCGCCCTCGGGGTCGCAGACGGACATCGGCTGCCACGTGTCGCCGTGGTAGCCGCCGCGCCACGTCATCAGCCGCTGCTTCTCCGGCCGTCCGAGCGAACGCCAGTACTGCAGGCACATCTTGAAAGCGACCTCGACCGACACCGAGCCGGAGTCGGCGAGGAAGACGTGCCGCAGCGGCTCGGGGGTGATCTCGACCAGGCGGGCCGCGAGCCGCACGGCCGGCTCGTGGGTGAGCCCGCCGAACATCACATGGCTCATCCGGTCCAACTGGCCGCGAGCCGCCTCGTTGAGCACCGGGTGGTTGTAGCCGTGGATGGCCGACCACCAGGACGACATGCCGTCGACGAGGTCGGTCACACCCTCGAAGGGCTCGGCGAGCCGCAGTCGGACCCCGGCCGCGGACTCCACGACGAGCGGTTCCTGACGGCCCGGCATGGGCCCGTACGGGTGCCAGACGTGCTCCCGGTCCAGAGCCAGCAGCTCGCCGGGGGTGAGCGGCTCAGGCATTGGGCGGCAGATCCGTGCCGGCGCCGCGGCGGCGCACGGCCACCAGGTCGGTTCGGGCGGCACCGGCGGGCGCCGGCTGCCCGGCGTCCGCGGGATCGTCCGTGGCGGCGCCCGCCCGCGTGCGGCCGCCGCAGGGACCGCAGCCGCCGGCCTCCTCCCGGCCCTCGCCGTGCGAGCCGCAGCCCGCGCCGGCGTGGCCGCCGCACGCCCCCGCCGCGGCCGCCGCCGCGTCCATCCGGTGGACGGGCAGAGTCGTCTCGCCGGCGCCCTCCACCTCGAAGCCGGCGTCCGCGATCATGTCGAGGTCGGCCTTGCCCGCCTGGCCCTCACTGGTGAGGTAGTCGCCCAGGAAGATGGAGTTCGCCAGGTGCAGCGCGAGCGGCTGCATGCTCCTCAGATGCACCTCGCGGCCGCCCGCGATGCGGACCTCCACGTCGGGACAGACGAACCGCACCATCGACAGGATCCTCAGGCACCGCTGCGGGGTGAGGTTCCACTCGTTCGCCAGCGGGGTGCCCTCGAAGGGGATGAGGAAGTTCACCGGGACGGAGTCCGGGTCCAGCTCGCGGAGCGCGAAGACCACGTCGACCAGGTCCTCGTCGCTCTCGCCCATGCCCGCGATGAGTCCGGAGCAGGCCGACAGGCCGGCCGCCTGGGCCTGCTGCACCGTGTCGACCCGGTCCGCGTAGGTGTGGGTGGTGGTGATGTCCCCGTAGACGGCCTCGGAGGTGTTGAGGTTGTGGTTGTACGCGTCGGCGCCCGCGCCGCGCAGCCGCTCGGCCTGCCCGGCGGAGAGCAGGCCGAGGCACGCGCAGACCTCGACGTCCTCGTGCCGCTCCTTGATGGCCTCGATGGTCGCGGAGACCCGGTCCACGTCGCGGTCGGTCGGGCCGCGCCCGCTCGCCACCAGGCAGACCCGCTTGGCGCCGCCGGCGACCCCCGCCGTGGCCGCGGCCGCCGCCTCGTCCGGCTTCAGCCAGGTGTACTTGAGGATCCCGGCCTCCGAGCCGAGCCGCTGCGAGCAGTAGGAGCAGTCCTCAGGACACAGTCCCGACTTGAGGTTGACCAGGTAGTTCAGCTTCACCCGGCGGCCGAACCACGCGCGGCGCACCTTGCCGGCCGCCGCCACCACGTCGAGCAGTTCGTCGTCGGAGGTCGCCAGTACGGCCAGCGCCTCCTCGCGGGTGGGCAGCTCGCGGCGCAGACCCTTGTCCACCAGAGCATTCAGCAGATCCATGTCGCGATCCTGGCGTACCGCGCGTGCCCGGGCCAATGGGGCATGCCACAAGACCGCCCGCCCAGGTGTGTACGTCACCGCACCGTACGAGCCGGTCCGGCACACTACGGTGCTGCCCGACCCTCCGCCGACCCCAGGGACGACCATGACACGCGACCCGTTCGACTGGATCGACGCGCACGCCGAACGGCGGCGCGCCGCCGGGCTCGTGCGCACCCTGCGGCCCCGGCCCGCGCGCTCGCCCCTGCTGGACCTCGCATCCAACGACTACCTGGGGCTCGCCCGCCACCCCGAGGTGACCCGGGCCGGCGCGGACGCCTGCCTGCGCTGGGGAGCCGGTGCGACCGGTTCCAGGCTGGTCACGGGCAGCACCGAGCTGCACGCCGAACTGGAGTCCGAGCTCGCCGCCTTCTGCGGCTTCGAGGCGGCGCTGGTCCTCGCCTCGGGCTACGCCGCCAACCTCGCCGCCGTCACCGCCCTCAGCACGGAGCCGGGCACGCTCATCGTGTCGGACAGCGGCAACCACGCCTCGCTCATCGACGGCTGCCGGCTCTCCCGCGCCACCACCGAGGTCGTGGCGCACGCCGATCCGCAGGCCTTCCGCAAGGCGCTCGCCGGCCACGACGGGCCCGCCGTCGCCGTCACCGACTCGGTCTTCTCGGTGGACGGCGACGCCGCCCCGCTCGGGGCGCTGGCCGGCGCCTGCGGCGACCACGGTGCCGCGCTGCTGGTGGACGACGCCCACGGACTCGGGGTGCTCGGCCCCGGGGGCCGGGGGGCGGCCGCGCAGGCGGGTCTCGCGGGCGCGCCCGCCGTCGTGTGCACCGCCACCCTCTCCAAGTCCCTGGGCAGCCAGGGCGGCGTGGTGCTCGGTCCGGCCCGCGTCATCGAGCACCTGGTCAACACCGCGCGGACGTTCATCTTCGACACGGGCCTCGCCCCGGCGGCGACGGGCGCGGCGCTGGGCGCGCTGCGCCTGCTCCGGCGCGAGCCGGAGCGTGCCGCACGGGCCCGCGCCGTCGCCCGCGAGCTGTACGAGCGGCTGGTGGAGGCCGGACTGGAGGCCGCCGTGCCGGACGCCTGCGTGGTGTCGGTGCGGGCGCCGTCGCCCGGGGCGGCGGTCGAGTGGGCCGCCGCGTGCCGCGCGGCGGGTGTGGCGGTGGGCTGCTTCCGGCCCCCGTCCGTGCCGGACGGGATCTCGCGGCTGCGGCTCACCGCGCGGGCCGACCTGACGGACCGGGAGATCGGCGACGCCGTGCGGACGGTCGTCCGCACGGCGCCGATGCCCACCTGCCCCTGACCTCAGGGACGTTCGGTCAGACCGCCCTCCGTCACGGCGGCGAGGAACTCCGCCCAGGCCGCGGGGGTGAAGAGCAGGGCGGGGCCGCGCACATCCTTGGAGTCGCGTACGGCGAGCTGTCCCGAGAGCGGCCCGCTGCCGATGAGGGCCGCCTCGACGCAGTTGTTCGCCGCTGTGCTGTGGCTGCTGCGTCGCCAGTGCACGCCGGAGAGGGACGCACTGGAGGTGACGTACTGAGGCGATGCGTCGGACATGGGGGAATGCCTCCTTACGCGCCTTTGTCGATGCCTTTGCCGATGCCGGAGATGTAGGACAACGACTGCTCGGCCGACAGGGCGTGGGAGCGCAACCGGTTGAAGGCGGCAGCGTACGCCCTGACGTCCTCGCGCTGATCCAGATAGAGACTACTCGTCAAATGGTCGATAACAACCACGTCCAGATCAGCAATGCGCGGAAATGAGAAGACGACGAAAGGCCCCGTGACGCCTATATGCCCACCGGCCGAGAAGGGCAGCACCTGCAGATGCACATGAGGCAGTGAACCCAGTTCCACAAGATGGCTCAATTGCGCCGCCATCACCCCGGGGCCCCCGACCTCCCGGCGCAGCACCGCCTCGTCCAGCACCGCCCACAGCTCCAGCGGCGGATCGGCGCGCAGCACCGCCTGGCGGGCGATGCGCACCTGCACCAGGGTCGCGATCTGCCGGGGACCGAGCTGCGGGATGACGGAGCGGGTGAGCTCGCGCGCGTAGTCCGGGGTCTGCAGCAGCCCCGGTACCACCGTCGTCTCCAAGGTGCGAGCCCGGCAGGCATCCGTCTCCAGCGAGATGAAGTCCCGGTACGCCGTGGGGAGTTCCTCCCGGAACTCGTGCCACCAGCCGCGCCGGTCGCCCTCACCCGCGAGAGCGGCGAGCATCTCGCGCAGCCGCGCGTCCCGCACCCCGTACACGTCCAGCATCGCCGCGACGTCCTCCGGGCGCACCCCGCTGCGGCCGGTCTCGATCCGGCTCACCTTGGACTGGTGCCATCCCAGGCGCTGGGCGGCCTCACCGCTCGTGAGGCGCGCCGCGTCGCGCAGTCGGCGCAGTTCCGAGCCGATCTTGCGGCGGCGTACCGCCGGCACCTGCTGCATGGTGTGTGCACCTCCCGTTGGGCGTCTCCCCCACTTCCGGAGCGAAGTCTGCCGCGCATATACGTGCTCTCGTAGCAGAGTTCACCGTTTTGGGGGACAGATATATGCATATAGCCGTGGTGAGACCCTGATGAAGGGCACGATGAATGACACTCTGGCGCGTGAGTGCCGTACGGGGCCGTGCCGTACGAAAGCGGGCACGGCGCCGTCGGCTGCCACGCGCGCGGCCACGGGTGCGGCAGGCGCCGGCGTCCTGGTCACGGCGGGAAAGGGACAGCGTCGTCATGGCAGATCACCAGGAAGCATCCGTCACCCTGCCGAGCGACCCTGCCTCGGTCCCCGCGGTACGCCGCTATGTGAGCGACCTGCTGGCGGAGTGGGGCATGCCCGAGGACTCGGATCCCGCCGACTCCGTCCGGCTCATCGTCTCCGAGCTCGCGACCAACGCGGTGCTGCACACCCTCGGCACATCGCCGACCTTCACCCTCGACGTCCGGCTCGACCGGGACGAGCAGCTGCGGATCGGAGTCACCGACAGCCACCCCCGATGGCCCCAGCGGTTGCCCGCCGCCGTGCAGCAGGACAACGGGCGCGGCATATTGATCATCCGTCACCTCACCGCGGAGGCGGGCGGCACCCTGAGCGTCACCCCCACCGCCGACGGCGGCAAGACGGTGTGGATCAGCCTGCCCTGGGCCACCGCCGCCGTCGAGTGACGCCGGGCGCACGGAGGCCGCACGGCTGTGCGGGTCGGCCTCTCAGTCGTCCCGGGTGAGCAGCAGCGCCTCGGCGCCCATCGGCACGAAGCCTGCCGCGTTGAACGCCCGCCCGCTCGCTGCGTTGCCCGGGGCGATCTGCGCCCACGCCGTCGCGCCCTCGGGCACGAGGTGACGCGCCGCCAGCGCCAGCCGGCGCCCGAGGCCCGCGCCGCGCGCCACCGGATCGACCTCCACGGCCACCTCCCAGCGGCCCGCCACGCCCCGTCCGGTCAGGACCGTGCCTCCGGGCACCGTCCAGGCCCGCACCTCGTCGCGGTGCCGCAGGGCCCTCGCGATCCGGGGATGGTCACGGTCGGTGGTCTCCCGCAGGGACAGTCCCAGGGCGGCCGGTGGCGGTCCGGGGAGAGCGGGCGCGGCGGTCAGCAGGTCCACGGTGTCCACCGTGCGGTCCAGCACCCCGCACAGCGCGGTGAGGAAGGGCGGACCGAGCGGCGCCGAAAGGTCGCCGGGGGGCAGCAGCCCGCGGACGACCTCGGGGTCGGCGTCGGCGAAGACCACGCAGTGGGCGGTGAAGGCGACCACCCCGGCGTCGCGCGGCGCGGGCTGCGGCACCACCGTCACCGAGCCGTCCGGGGGCGGGAAGACGCCCTCGGCGGCGTCGGCGAGCATGCGAGCGAGGGTCACGCGCGCACGCTACCGGCACGCCGCCGGCATGTCGACGCCGCCGAGGGCGTGGCCCGCGAGCCCCGGCTCCCGGGCCACCAGGCCGCGGTCACTTCACCCGGCCGTACCAGACGCTGCGGCTCCAGATCTTCTCCAGCCGCACCCGTCCGCCGGGCTTGGGGGAGTGCCAGATCTTCCCGTGCCCGGCGTACATCCCCACGTGGTAGACGTTGCTCCCGTAGTGGAAGAAGACCAGGTCGCCACGGGTGCGTGCGGACGACCGGATGTGCCGGACGCTGTTGTACTGGGCCGCGGCGGTACGCGGCAGCTTACGGCCCACCTTCTTGAAGGAGTAGAAGGTGAGCCCGGAGCAGTCGAAGCTGCCGGGACCGGCCGCCCCGTACCGGTACGGCGCGCCCTTCTTGGACGCCGCGATCTTCAGCGCCTTGGCGGAGACGGATGTCGCCTCCGCCTGCTGGGAGGCATCCGGCAGTACCGCGGGACCGGCCACGGCGGCGGCCGTGAGGGCCGATACCGCACCCAGCCGGCCCAGGACCCCTGACATGGCTGTCGGCGCACTCATGCGCACCCCTTCGTCGTCCGCCTGCGAAGGATGACCTGTCGGGTTCGGACAGGCGAAGATGCCCGGCCGCGGCTGCGGCTTCACCCCAAGGGTCCGGCGACCTGCACCGGGCCCGCCCTGCTCGGGTCCTCCGCTCCTGCCGTGGCGTCGTCGTCGACCTGGCACCCGCGCGGCGGCAGGATTCGGCGTCCGCGCGGACCGCCCCGCCGGGATGACGGGGGCTTGTCGTCGAAGGGATCATCACTCAGCGAAGCGGTCGATTCACAGCGCAACCGGTCGAATGTGAGTATGTTCACGACTCACCTATCCGGGTGGATTCCGCGACACACGGCGACGCCTGACGCCCTAAAAGCTAACGGAACGCCAGGGCCGAGACGTCAGATCGCCTGCCCGGAGGGCTTCGCGCGCAACTCGGGGCTGCCCGGCCGCACGCGGCGGATACAACGATCGGGCGAGTCCATTCGGTTCGAGTTCGCGTCCCCCGAACGGACCAGCCGGATCGTCAACGCGTGACGTTCCGTCAACGGGGCGGGGGTGAGGGCAAGGTGACCTGGCCCGTCCGCCGTTCGCCGTCCAGCACCCGTAGCGCCCGCTCCATCGTCGCGGTGTGCACCTCGCTCTCCCCGCGCGTGTGCATCAGCGCCAGCGCGTCACGCAGCTCCGCGGCCCGCACCACCAGGGCCTGCGCGGCGCGCAGCGCCCCGTAGGTGTCCCGGCAACGGGAGGGGTTGGTCCGGCCGAGCAGATCCACCACCTCCAGATAGGCGTCGACCAGCCCGCCCTCGGCCCGTGTCAGGGCCGGAAGCGGGGGCAGTTCGGGCACCACCGCGATCACCGCAGGGCGCGCGGGGCGCGGCCGGCGCCGTCCTTGCGGCTCAGCGTCAGCCGGTCGACCAGGCCGTAGGCCAGGGCCGACGGGGCGTCAAGAATGGTGTCCCGGTCGATGTCGGCCCGGATCCGCTCCGGTTCCCGCCCCGTGTGACGTACCAGCAGCTCCTCCAACTGATCACGGCGACGGAGCAGTTCCCGGGCCTGGATCTCCAGGTCGGACGTGGTGCCCTGGACCGCCTCCGCGAACGACGGCTGGTGGATCAGGACCCGTGAGCCGGGGGTCGCCAGCCGCTTGCCGGGCGCGCCGGCGGCGAGCAGGACGGCCGCCGCTGAGGCGGCCTGGCCCACGCACACCGTCGACACGTCGCAGCTGACGAACTGCATGGTGTCGTAGATCGCGGTCATCGCGGTGAAGGACCCGCCGGGGGAGTTGATGTAGAGCGAGATGTCCTGCTCCGGGGCGGCGGCCTCGAGATGGATGAGCTGTGCCATCACGTCGTTGGCCGAGGTGTCGTCGATGGGCGTCCCGAGCAGGACGATCCGCTCCTGGAGCAGCTTGGAGTACGGGTCCATCGAGCGGACGCCCTCACTGGTGCGCTCGGTGAACTCGGGGAGGACGTAGCGGGCGGTCGGTCGAAGCATCGCGTACCTCCGTGGGCACCCGGGCAGGGGTGATCCATAGCTGTAAAAAATGTACAGGACGTACATCTCGTTATGATGGGGAGCATGGCCCATGAAGTCCCGGTGACACAAGCGCGTGCGGAGCTGGCGGAGCTGATCAACCGCGTCGTCTACGGCGGTGAGCGGGTGGTCGTGACACGTCACGGCAAGCCGCTGGTCGCCCTGGTCTCTGCCGCTGACCTGCAACGACTCCAAGAACTGGACGCCGCTCCCGAGGAGACGGTGGTCAGCACCGTCTCCTCGGTGCGCGGAGCGGTGTCCGCCACAGGCGAACGCCGCCGCTTCGGCATCGCCGCGGAGCACCGCGGGACGGCGAACGCCCGCCACGACGGGGCCTGAGCGGCCCCCGGGCGGGCCCTCCCCAAGCCCGAGCGGGCCTGGGACAGGGGCCGGGCGGCGCGGCGTGCCCCGGTTGCCCGTACCGGTCCTGCGCGCGGCGGTGTCGGCCGTGCGCCGGGGCGCCCGGCCCGTCCCGCGGTCGCCCACCAGTCGCCACCGCCGGCGCCCGACGAGCGGCCCGAGGAGGGCGACGGAGCCCCGCCGTCCCGGACAGCGGATGAGCCGGAAGAGCGGCCCGAGGGATCCCCCGGTGGAGGGACACCGGGGTCGAGGCGGCCGCGCCGCGTGGATCGTCGGGGGCGATGGAGCCCTGTCCGCTTCCGGCGCGAGGGCCGTGCCGGCGTGGCTGATCACGTGCGGCCTTTCGCGCGGTGGCGCGGCGGCGCTCGTAGCGCCGGGCGGCGGCTCCCCGGTGAGGTCGGCGGAGCCCCGCTGTCCGGCGAGCGGCCGGCCGGAAGATCGGCCCGGTCGAAGGCGGCACAGGCATTGCGGCCGGAGGGCCGTCGCGTCGCCATGGTCCGGCCCGCCGAGTGGCGGCACCGCACGGACCAGCCGAGTGTGCCGGCACTCCGCCCGCTTCCCGCCTGCGCCATGCCGGGATTCCGAGGGTTCCTGATGGATGCCCTCCTGTATGCGGCCTTTCGCGCGGTGGCGCGGCGGCGCTCGTAGCGCCGGGTGGCGGCTCCCCGGTGAGGTCGGCGGAGCCCCGCTGTCCGGTGAGCGGCCGGCCGAAAGATCGGCCCGGTCGAAGGGCGCGGACGGCACAGGCTTTGCGGCCGGGAAGACCGTCGCGTCGCCTGCGAAGGATGCGGTACGCCATGGCGGTCGCCGCCTTCGTGTCGTACGGCGAGGAGCCAGGAGCGCCATGGCATGCTGCGCAAGGACGCCGAGGCCCACGGGTCACCCGCTCCCTGGCCGGCGCCCCTGACGGCAGGGGGAGGACGGCCCATGCCTGAGCGCGCAGGGCGCTCCGGCGCACAAGGGCCGCGGCCGCCACCACCTGCCGCTGACCGCGCGCCCGCCGGGGCCACCGGGTAAGGGCGACAGCGAGTAGGGAAGTTAACGCGGACGAAACGCCGCCGAACTAACCTGCGGCGTCCGGACAACGGCAGAGCGGATCCGCAGGCCGTACACGCCCCCGCGGGTCCCTTCACCCGGGACGACTGCGAGGTGTTGCCATGCAACTGACCCCCCATGAACAGGAACGCCTGCTCGTCCACGTCGCCGCCGACGTGGCGGAGAGGCGCCGGGCCAGAGGCCTGAGGCTCAACCATCCGGAGGCGGTCGCGCTGATCACCTCTCACCTCCTGGAGGGGGCCAGGGACGGCCGCACCGTCGCCGAACTCATGGCATCGGGCCGCAAGGTGCTCACCCGGGACGACGTCATGGAAGGCGTGCCGGAGATGATCCACGACGTGCAGGTCGAGGCAACCTTCCCGGACGGCACCAAGCTCGTCACCGTCCACGAGCCGATCGTCTAGGGGGCGCCGCGTGATTCCCGGAGAGATCCTGCACGCGGCCGAACCGGTCGTGCTCAACGCGGGCAGGCCGGTGACCCGGCTGAGGGTGCTGAACCGCGCCGACCGGCCGATCCAGGTCGGCTCGCACTACCACTTCGCCGAGGCCAACCCGGGCCTGGACTTCGACCGTGCCGCCGCCCGCGGCAAGCGCCTGGCCGTCGCCGCGGGGACGGCCGTGCGCTTCGAGCCCGGCATCCCCGCCGAGGTCGATCTCGTGCCACTCGGCGGCGCGCGGATCGTCGTGGGGCTGCGCGGCGAGACCGGCGGCGCCCTCGACCGGGACGACGCGCACGAGGCCGGCGGGTCGCACACGAGGGACGGGGCCGGCGTGCGCCGGGCGGACACGGACACGAGGGGAGAGCACGGTGTCTGAGCTTTCGCGAGCCGTCTACGCCGACCTGTTCGGGCCCACCACCGGGGACCGGGTACGGCTCGCCGACACCGACCTGCTCATCGAGGTCGAGCGGGACCTGTCGGGAGGCGCCGACGGCTCGGGCGACGAGGTCGTCTTCGGCGGCGGCAAGGTGATCCGCGAGTCGATGGGGCAGGCCCGCGCCACCCGGGCCGAGGGCACCCCCGACACGGTCATCACCGGCGCCATCGTCCTGGACCACTGGGGTGTGGTCAAGGCGGACATCGGCATCCGCGACGGGCGGATCGCGGCGCTGGGCAAGGCCGGCAACCCCGACACCATGGACGGCGTCCACCCGGACCTGGTCATCGGGCCCGAGACGGAGGTCATCGCCGGCAACGGCAAGATCGTCACCGCCGGCGGCGTCGACGCGCACGTCCACTTCATCTCCCCGACGATCGTGGACGAGGCCCTGGCCTCCGGCGTCACCACGCTCATCGGCGGCGGCACCGGCCCGGCCGAGGGCACCAAGGCCACCACCATCACGCCCGGCCCCTGGCACCTGGCCAGGATGTTCGCCGCACTGGAGCACTACCCGGTCAACATCGGCCTGCTCGGCAAGGGCAACACCGTCTCGCACGAGGCGATGCTCTCCCAACTGCGCGGCGGAGCCGTGGGGTTCAAGATCCACGAGGACTGGGGCGCCACCCCGGCCGCCATCGACGCCTGCCTGACGGTGTGCGAGGCGACCGGCGCGCAGCTCGCCGTCCACACCGACACCCTCAACGAGGCCGGCTTCGTCGAGGACACCCTCGCCGCCATCGCCGGACGGGGCATCCACGCCTACCACACCGAGGGAGCGGGCGGCGGGCACGCGCCGGACATCATGACCGTCGTCGCCCACCCCAACGTCCTGCCGTCCTCGACCAACCCGACCCGACCGCACACCGTCAACACCGTCGAGGAGCACCTCGACATGCTGATGGTCTGCCACCACCTCAACCCCGCCGTGCCGGAGGACCTCGCCTTCGCCGAGTCGCGGATCCGGCCCGGCACGATCGCGGCCGAGGACGTGCTGCACGACATGGGGGCCATCTCGATCATCTCCTCGGACTCCCAGGCCATGGGCCGGATCGGCGAGGTCGTGCTGCGCACTTGGCAGACCGCGCACGTCATGAAGCGGCGGCGCGGCGCCCTGCCCGGCGACGGGCGGGCCGACAACCTGCGGGCACGTCGCTATGTCGCCAAATACACCATCAACCCGGCCGTCGCCCAGGGCCTCGACGGAGAGATCGGCTCGGTCGAGGGCGGCAAGCTCGCCGACCTGGTGCTGTGGGACCCGGCGTTCTTCGGCGTCAAACCGCACCTCGTCCTCAAGGCCGGCCAGATCGCCTACGCGCAGATGGGCGACGCCAACGCCTCCATCCCGACCCCCCAGCCGGTCATGCCCCGGCCGATGTTCGGCGCGATCGGCGCCGCCCCCGCCGCCAACTCCTTCACCTTCGTCACGCACACCGCACTCGAGGACGGCCTCGCCGAACGACTCGCCCTCGGCAAGCGCTTCCTCCCGATCCGCGACACACGGAGGGTCACCAAGGCGGACATGCGCGAGAACGACGCCATGCCGCGGGTCGAGGTGGACCCCGACACCTTCACCGTCCGCATCGACGGAGACGTCGTCGAACCCGCTCCGGCCTCGGAACTCCCCATGGCCCAGCGGTACTTCCTGTTCTGAGCGGGCAGGGGGACGATGAACCGCGCCGCGCTGCTGCTGCTCGCCGACGGACGCTTCCCCGCCGGCGGCCACGCCCACTCCGGCGGGGCCGAGGCGGCGGTCGCCGCGGGCCGGATCACCGGCCCCGGCACGCTCGAGGAGTTCTGCCGCGGCAGGCTCCACACCACCGGCCTGGTGGCCGCGGCGCTCGCCGCCGCGGCCACCGCGGGCGCCGACCCGCTCGCGCTGGACGAGGCCGCCGACGCCCGCACCCCCTCGCCGGCCCTGCGGCAGACCGCCCGCCGCCTCGGCCGCCAGATGACGCGCGCGGCCCGCGCCGCCTGGCCGTCACCCGATCTCGACGCGCTCGCCGACGCCCGGCCGCGGGGCGCCCACCAGCCCGTGGTGCTCGGCCTCACCGCCCGGGCCGCCGGCCTCGCGCCGCTCGACGCCGCCCACGCGGCGGCGTACGAGGCGGTGACCGGCCCGGCGACCGCCGCCGTACGCCTGCTGAGCCTCGACCCGTTCGCCGTGACCGCCGTGCTCGCACGGCTCGCCCCGGACCTGGACGACGTCGCCGCCCGGGCCGCCGACGCCGCCCACCGCTGCCTCACCGAGGGCACCGACGCCCTGCCCGCCGCCTCCGCGCCGCTTCTCGACGTGTACGCCGAGGCCCACGCCGGGTGGCCCGTCCGCCTCTTCGCCTCCTAGGGGGACCCGACATGCACCTCGACCACGACCACACCGTCTTCCCGCAGCGCCACACCTGGGCCGCTCCCACCGCCCGCCCCGACGGCAGCCGCCGCGCCCTGCGCGTCGGGCTCGGCGGCCCGGTCGGCTCGGGCAAGACCGCCACCGTCGCCGCGCTGTGCAGGGCGCTGCGCGACGAGCTGTCCATCGCCGTCGTCACCAACGACATCTACACGCGCGAGGACGCCGACTTCCTGCTGCGCAACGCCGTCCTGCCGGCGGAGCGCATCGCCGCCGTGGAGACCGGCGCCTGCCCGCACACCGCGATCCGCGACGACATCTCGGCCAACCTCGAGGCCGTCGAGGAACTGGAGGACGCCGTGGGGCCCCTGGACCTCGTCCTGGTGGAGTCCGGCGGCGACAACCTCACCGCCACCTTCTCCAAGGGCCTGGTCGACGCGCAGGTCTTCGTCATCGACGTGGCCGGAGGCGACGACATCCCGCGCAAAGGCGGTCCCGGGGTCACCACAGCCGACCTGCTGGTGGTCAACAAGACCGACCTCGCCCCGTACGTCGGCTCCGACCTCGGCCGCATGGCGCGCGACGCGCAGCGGCAGCGCGGCGAACTGCCGGTGGTCTTCACCTCCCTCGTCGCCGAGAACGGCGTCGGCCCCGTCGCCGAGTGGGTCCGCGACCGGCTGGCGGCCTGGGCGGCGGTCGCCGCGTGAGCGGTGTCCACGCCACTGCGCGGATCACCGCCGTCCCGGACGGCCGCGGCGGCACCGCGCTGCCCGAACTCGCCGGTGAGGGACCGCTCGCGCTGCGCCGTACGCGGTCCGCGGACGGACGAGCCGCCCGGGTGACGGTCGTCGGGGCCATGACCGCGCCGCTGGGCGGCGACCGGCTGGCCGTGCACGTCACGGCGGCACCGGGCGCGGTGCTGCACGTGGACGCGGCGGCGGCCACCGTGGCGCTGCCGGGTCGTGACGGCGGCCGAGCGCGGTACACCGTGCGGCTCGTGGTCGGCGAGGGAGCGGAACTGCACTGGCTGCCGGAGCCGTTGATCGCAGCGCAGGGCAGTGACCTGCTGATGGCCACCACGGCGGAACTCGCTCCGGGGGCCCGCCTCGTCCTGCGCGAGGAGCAGATCCTCGGCCGGGCGGGGGAGCGGCCCGGCCGCCTCACCACCCGCCTGACGGCGCGGATCGGCGGCCGTCCGCTGCTGGACCAGGAGCTCGCCTTCGGGCCGGGCGCGCAGGGGTGGGCCGGGCCCGCCGTCCTGCACACCTATCGGGCCGTCGGTCAACTCCTCGTGGTGGACCCGGCCTTCGAGGACACACCGATACAGGCGCGAGCGTCGTCGGCACCGGACGCGGAACAGGGGCAGTCCGTGCTGGCCCCGCTCGCCGGTCCCGCCGCGCTGCTGACGGCAGTTGCCCCGGACGGGTTGTGCCTGCGGCGTATGCTGTCGGCTAGCGTACTCCCGTGACGTCGATAGACACCGAGACCCCGGGCCGCTACGGCCCCACCGCGACCACCGAGGCAGAGCCCGAGCAGGTCGGTCCCGTCCGCACCGAGTACGCGCCGGCCCACGACGGCGACCCCGACCCCGGCGAGATCGTCTGGACCTGGGTGCCCTTCGAGGAGAACGACGGCCGCGGCAAGGACCGGCCGGTCCTCATCGTCGCGCGCGAGGCCGGCGACACTCTGCTCGCGGTGCAGCTGTCCAGCAAGGAGCACAACGACGACCGCGAGTGGGTCGCCATCGGTTCCGGCCCGTGGGACAAGGAGAACCGCCCGTCCTGGGTGAATGTCGACCGGGTGATGCGCGTCCACCCGGACGGCATGCGCCGGGAGGCCTGCGCGCTCGACCGGGGCCGCTTCAACATCGTCGTGAACCGGCTCAAGGAGCTGTACCGCTGGAGCTGACGCGCCCGCGGACCGGCCCCCGGGGCGGACGGACCGTCCCGGGGGCCGGAGCACGCCGTCACGGCATCACGACCGGACGTCGGCCACGACCGCGTACTGCGTCGACTCGTGTTCCAGGACGCACTCGCGCAGTCCGACGCGGCGCGCCTTGAAGTCCTCGCTCGACAGGTACGCGAGGTACTGCTCGAGCGACCGCCACTCGCTGGTCACGATCCAGCTGTCCGGGTCGGTGAGGGACCGGCAGACCTGGGAGCTGATGAAGCCGTCGGCGTTGACGATGCCGCGGTGCACGAGGTCGTATGCCTGCGCATACTGATCGCCCGTGCCCTCGTGGAGCCGGAGCCGCAGCACGACGCGTGTCTTCTGGGTGCTGTCCATGGAGACCTCGATCCTTCGGGGCGCGGGGACCGTGCGTCCGCCGCGACCGCGCCGGGCGGGGCCCGTGGCCGCGCTTCGGGCGGTGGCGTGGGCCCGGGAGGGCCGCTGGAGCGCACGGGGCGGTGCGGGACCGCGTGGCAGGGGCCGTCGAGCGCGGGACCCGGGGCGGTCGCCCGGGAGCTCGCCTCGTCCATCGCCGGGGATGGGGCGCCCGGTCACCGCCATTCCTCGACTGTGCGGCCCTCACCCGGGCGGGGCAAACAAACACTGCGCCAGACGGGTGAGCACCGCCCCGGGGCACGGGGTGGCGCGGGGCGGCCGGCGCGCGAAGGCGTGGCCCGGTACTGCGGCGACGACACCGGACGCCCTTCCGTTCCCGGCACGTGCGCCGGAGCCCCGACTGGGCGGCGCCCCCGCGGCCGGGGCGGCTATCCGAGCCGTACGCCGGCCGTGCCCGTGCCCTCGTCGCTGTCTCCGGTGTTGACCGTGCCGCGGGGCTCGAACATCAGGATGCGGGTGCCCTCCTCGGCGCGCGGCCGGTGCGGGACGCCGCGGGGCACGGTGAACACGTCGTGCGGGCCGAGGGTCACCGTGCGGTCCGGCAGCTCCAGGTGCAGACGGCCGGCGAGGACGAGGAAGAACTCGTCGGTGTCCGCGTGCGCGTGCTCGGCGAAGTCGCCCTCGACGTCGGCGACCTTCACGTCGTAGTCGTTGACCTCGGCGAGGACGTGCGGCATCCACTTCTGGTCCACGGCGTCCATCACGGTGTCGATGTTGCGCTTGTCGCTCATGTGACTCCTCTACCCGGGGAAGGCGGCGGCGAAGGCCGTGCGGGTGGGCGAGTCCGCGCGCCGGTCCAGTACGGCGAAGACGACCCGGGCGAAGCGGTCCGAGAACCGGCCGCCCGGCCCGAGGTGCTCGCGGAAGGCGGCGGCGACGGCCGCCGGGTCGTTGCGGAACACCCCGCAGCCCCAGGCGCCCAGCACCAAGGAGGGATAGCCGTGCGCCGCCGCGACCTCGAGGACCCGGCCCGCCCGCGACGACAGGGCGGCGGGCACCCGGTCCACTGCCTCCGGCTCCTGACGGGCGATCACCCCCGCGTTGGGCGCGGGGGAGGTGAGGAAGCCGACGTCGAAGGGCTCGTCCAGCACGGCGCCGCGCTCGTCGCGGAAGACCGGGACGGCGGGGGAGTGGATCACCCGGTCGCTGTAGAAGGGGCTGCGGTCCTCGCGGTGCCAGTCGTAGAACTCCCGCGCCGCGAGCAGCGTGGTGTAGAGCGCCGAAGCGCGGCACAGTGCCTCCTCCTGCGCCTGCGCCCCGTTCAGGTAGCCACCGCCGGGGTTGCGCGCCGAGGCGAAGTTCAGCACGGCGACCGGGGCCTCCCGGACCCTCCCCACCAGCCGGCGTGCCGCCTGCAGGCTGTCCTCGCCGGTCACCTCGAAGACCGTGGGACCGATGCCCTCCACGCCGGGGCCGGGATCGACGGGCCCGGGGCCGTGGATCCGCGTCCCTCGCACGGCCCGGGCGACGGCCTCGCCGATCGCCACCTCCACGCCCCGGGCTGTGCGGTAGCGGCCGTCCGCGACGAAGCCTTCCGTCTCCTTGGCGAGGGCCCGCAGCCGCGCACTCATGTCCCGTCCTCTGTCACGCCCCGAGGCTAGTGAGCCTCCCGGTGCGCGGCGAGCGGTTTTCCGGCGGCCAGCCAGCGGTCCTCGGCCTCGTAGTCGAACAGGTCGCCGAAGCGGTCGTACGTCGACGCCAGGTAGGGGAAGCCCTCGCGCCAGTCGCGGTCGCCGAGCCGTTCCACCAGCCAGGCCACGGTCTCCGGCAAGGACTCCGCGTAACCGGTCACGGCGCGGTAGCCCAGCTCGCGCTCCGCGGCCGACATGTCCAGGACGAAGGGGTGCGCCGTGGTCCAGGGCGTGTCGCCGACGTTCTTCGCAGGGGGAGGGCCGTCCACGGTGTACGTCTCCGCCTCGTGGCCCAGTACCGCCGCGATGGCGTCGGCGATCTCCGCGACCGTCGGGGCGTACGGGTCACCGGCGTTGAGCACGCGGGTGCCGGGGCGGCGGGCGGCGAGGCGCACCAGTTCCGCGAGGTTCGACGCGTGCACCGGGTGGAAGCGGCTGGCGCCGTTGTACGCGAGGACGTGGAAGGGCCGCCGGTCCACGGCCCGCTTGACGAAGTACAGCTCCCGCGGCCGCAGGCTGTGCAGTCCGTGGACGGCCCCGGCGCGCAGCAGAGTGACGGGCAACCGCCCCTTTGCCGCCAGCAGATGGCGCTCCAGCGCCACTTTGCGCGCCGAGTAGCCGCCCTCGCCGGGGGCCAGCACCGGCTGCGTCTCCGGGATCGGCACCGGGAGGACGGGCGCGCCGCCCGGCTCCCCGCCGGTGTCCAGGCTGCGGCCCCGGTCGTCCGCGTAGACGGAGCAGGTGGACACGACGACCGCGGAGCCGACCCGGTCCGCGAGATCCGTCAACTGCCGTGCGTGCTCCGGCCCGTAGGCGACGCAGTCCAGCAGCACGTCGCAGCCCTCGCCGAGCGCCGCCGCCAGAGCCGCGGTGTCCTCGCGGTCCACGGCCACCGGCCGCACCCCGTCGGGCCAGCGCACATCGCCGCCGCCCCCGCGGGAGGCGGCTCTCACCTCCCAGCCGTCCTCGGCGAGGGCGCGCACCGCCGCCCGGCCGATCTGTCCCGTTGCCCCGAGACGAACGCGGTTCCCGTCATGGCGGTGACGCTAGCGGCAGGAAGACACGTGGACCAGACCGGTTCGCCGTGCGCGGATCCGCGCACGGCGAACGGGCGAAAGGTCAGGCGCTGCGCCGCAGCCGGGAGCCGATGCCGGTCTGGCCCTGCTGCTCCGCCTTGACCTCGGCGGCGTAGCGGTCGACGTACTCCTGGCCGGACAGGGCGAGGATGGCGTACATGATCTCGTCGGTGGCCGAACGCACCACATAGCGCTCGTTGTCCATCCCCTCGAAGCGGGAGAAGTCCAGCGGCTCGCCGAAACGGATGGTCACCGGTTTGATGCGCGGCAGCCGACGGCCGGTGGGCTGGATCTCGTACGTGCCGATCATCGCGCAGGGGACCACCGGGACGCCGGCGCGGATGGCCATGGTGGCGACCCCGACCTTGCCCTTGTAGAGGCGTCCGTCGTGGGAGCGCGTGCCCTCGGGGTAGATGCCCAGCAGTTCGCCCTTGGCGAGCACCTTCAGGCCCTCGCGGATCGCCGACTCGCCCGCCTTGCCGCCGGAGCGGTCGACCGGGATCTGCCCGATGCTGTGGAAGAACGCCGCCGTCAGCCGCCCCTTGAGGCCGGTGCCGGTGAAGTACTCGGCCTTCGCCAGGAAGGTGATGCGGCGCGGCAGGATCGCGGGCATCAGGAAGTGGTCCGAGAACGACAGGTGGTTGCCCGCGACGATCGCCGCGCCTTCCTCCGGGATGTTCTCCATGCCCTCGATCCTCGGGCGGAACAGCACCCGCAGCAGCGGGCCGAGGACCACGTACTTGAGCACGTAGTAGAACACTGACGGTCTCCCTACTGGCGCCGGTCGGCTCCGGGGCGGCGTTCTGCCAGGTCACAACGTGGTGCGAGGATGGTCAGTCTAGGCGCGGCGGGCGCCTGGCGTCACCGGGCCGGCACGAGTGCGCCGCGGCGCTTTCGCGACCGGTGGCCGACGGGTAGCGAGGGCGCCACCAGGGGGCCGGCGCCGGCGGCCCCCGGTCGGCATGGTGGAGGCGCTCACGCGCGACGAGGGCGACGAGCGCTTCGAGTTCGTCCTCGACCTGCTCGTCTCCGGCCTGGCCCGCCGCGGCGCCGGCTGACCTGACGACACCGGGAAGGCGGCGAGGTCGGCGGCATCGCTGTGGGCGGGGGGAGGACCCGCACCGCCCTGGCGGGGGCCTCAGCGGGGCGTGCGGACCGCGAGCATGCCGATCGTGGACAGCGTGAGGACGACCCAGGCGAACCAGAGCCAGCCGCTGGGGCCGAGCGCGACCGTGTACGCCGTCGCGGCGATCAGGCCTGCGACCGTGCAGGTGATCATCGCCTTGGCAGGTGTGGGCATCTTCGGCCTCCTCCCCGAGGGGCCGCGAGGCGGCGGCCCGGCTTCCATGGTCCCGCCGCCGCCCGCTGTGCGCTACCAGTCGCCGTCGGTGACCTGGTCCCCGTCCTTGAGGTGCTTCACCTGACCGGGATGAGGCGCCACCCAGGGCGACTCGTCCTCGCCGAGCCAGTCGCCGACCGGCTCGACCCGGCTGAGCGCGCCGGGCGCCGCCAGGTCCTCGGCGTCGGCGTCGTAGTAGTCGAACCAGGGCAGACCCGCAGCGGTGTACGCGGCGCGGTCGACCGGCGAGGGGGGAGCCGGCTCGCCGGTGATGCGGCGCCATTCCGGCACCGTCGTGAGGTGCACGAAGACCCGGCCCGAGGGCTTGTCACGCCAGTCCGAGGGCGCGCGGTCGTCGCGGTAGACCTCCTGCCGCATCCGGCCGCCCGCCCCCAGCCCCATGGTGACCGGCGAGCGTCCCGCGGCCCTCGCGGCCCGCGGCGCGCCTCCGGGGGCCGCCGGCGGGACGGCCGACGGGGCGGCCATCGGCATCGCCCCAGGAGCGCCGCCGTAGCCGCCGAAGGCGGTGGGACGGATGCTCGGCCGGCGCCGCTGCTCGTCCTGCCACGCGGCGAGCCGCTCCTCGCCGAGCTCGAACACCTGCAACTGCACCCCGCCCCAGACCTCCTCCCCGCTGACCTGGCCCTCGACGGTGGCGCCCAGGCCCAGCGGCACGGCCACGAACTGCCGGATCGTCCCGGAGCCCGAGTTGATGCCGTCCAGCCACGGCTGCCGCGGCACCACGAGGTAGTTCTGCGGGTCCTGCGACAGCCGATCGCTCCACGGCCGCCCCGACACGGCGCACACCTTGCCGACGCCCACCTGCAGCGCGGCCGGAGCGGCGGCCGAGAAACTGAGCCACATGGCTTCGCGCTGGTAGACGGGCAGCATGACGCCGCCCCGCGCGAGCCACTCCGGGGGCACGGTGTCGGGGTGATCCGCGACCCGCCGCAGCGGGAAGGCGCCGAGCCCGGGTGGCAGCGGATGCGTCCCCGTCTCCGGCAGCCGCAAGGTGCGCATGAAGCGCACCGTCACACCCCCCGGCAGGCACAGCGCGTCACCCTTGATCCGTACCTGGTCGCCCATGGGGCCCTCCTTTCGTGGCGGGCGGCCCCGGTCAGCCGCGACCCCGCGCCTCCAAGGATGCCAAGTACGCGTTGTAGGCTGCCAGTTCCGCGTCGCCGTCGCGGTCCGCGGCGCGGTCCTTGCGGCGGGCCTGGCGCTGGTCGGAGGTGTACCACTGGATCAGCAGCGCCACGAGGACGATCACTGACGGGATCTCGCTGAACGCCCACGCGATGCCGCCGGCCGCGGTCTGGTCGTCCAGCGCGTCGATCCCCAGCGAGGCGGGCGGGTGCTGGAAGGCGCCGATCATCGGTTCGCTCGCCATCATCAGCGCGATGCCGAAGAAGGCGTGGAACGGCATCCCGGCGAAGAGCTCCAGGATGCGCATCACATGGCTCGGCCGGTTCGGACCTGGATCCACGCCCATGATGGGCCAGAAGAACACCAGGCCCACGGCGAGGAAGTGGACCATCATCGCGATGTGCCCGGTACGGCTGCCCATGAGGGTGTCGAACAGCGGGGTGAAGTAGAGCCCGTACAGGCTGGCGATGAACAGCGGGATGGTGAACGCCGGGTGCGTGATCACCCGCATGTAGCGGCTGTGCAGCAGTGCCACGAGCAGCTCCCGCGGCCCCTTGCGGCCGCGTGCGGCGGTCGGCAGCGCCCGCAGCGTCAGTGTCACCGGGGCTCCCAGCAGCAGGAGGATGGGCGAGACCATGCTGACGACCATGTGCTGCACCATGTGGACGCTGAACATGGCCATGCCGTAGTCGTTCAGGGCGGTGCACATCACCAGGGCGATGGAGAGCACCCCGGCGACGAAGGCGACGATCCGCCCGGCCGGCCAGCGGTCGCCGCGCCGCAGCAGCCTTACGACGCCCCAGCCGTAGAGGACGAGTGCCAGCACACAGCCGGCCAGGAAGACCGGGTCCCCGCTGAACTCGAGCCCCCGGCCGAGGGTGAACGGCGGGAGCTCCGTCGTCATCCCGTGTCCGCCGTGGTCCATCCGTCACTCTCCTGTCGCGCCTGCCGCACCGCGCCGCGCCGTCGGCAATGTGCCGGTTGGGGCGGGTGCGCCCGCACCAGACTAGAGCCGCCCCCGGCCGCGTTCGCGACCGGGGGCGGCTCTGGGAGGTGATCAGCGCGTCACAGCACGCACTCGGCCTCGACATAGCGCTCGGCCGGGACGGTCTTGAGGTGCTCGACGGCCTCGGCCAGCGGCACCAGGGTGATGTCGGTGCCGCGCAGCGCCGTCATCATGCCGAAGTCGCCGTTGTGGGCGGCCTCGACCGCGTGCCAGCCGAAACGGGTGGCCAGCACCCGGTCGTAGGCCGTGGGGGTGCCGCCGCGCTGCACATGGCCGAGGATGACGGGGCGGGCCTCCTTGCCCAGCCGCTCCTCCATCTCGATCGAGAGCCGGGTGGCGATGCCGGTGAAACGCTCGTGCCCGTAGACGTCCTTGACGCCCGTCTCGAACTCCATCGTGCCCTCGAGCGGCTTGGCGCCCTCGGAGACCACGACGATCGCGAACTTCTTGCCCGCGGAGAAGCGTTCGCCGACCCGCTTGGTCAGCTCCTCGATGTCGAACGGCCGCTCCGGCACGACGATGGCGTGCGCGCCGGCCGCCATGCCGGAGTGCAGCGCGATCCAGCCGGTGTGCCGGCCCATGACCTCGACGATCAGCACGCGCTGGTGCGACTCGGCGGTCGTCTTCAGGCGGTCCAGCGCCTCGGTGGCCACCGTGACGGCGGTGTCGAAGCCGAAGGTGACGTCGGTGGAGGCGATGTCGTTGTCGATCGTCTTGGGCACGCCCACGATCGGCAGGCCGTTGTCGGACAGCAGCCGGGCGGCCTTGAGGGTCCCCTCGCCGCCGATCGGGATGATCGCGTCCAGACCCAGGTCGGCGACGTGGCCCCTGGCCCGCTCGACACCGTCCCGCAGGTGCTCGGGGCGGACCCGGGAGGAGCCGAGGATGGTGCCGCCACGGGCCAGGATGCCGCCGACCGCGTCGAGGTCGAGCTTGCGGTAGTCGCATTCGAGGAGGCCCTTCCACCCGTCGTGGAAGCCTATGACCTCGTCCCCGTGGTCGACGACCGCGCGGTGCACGACCGACCGGATGACGGCGTTGAGGCCGGGGCAGTCGCCGCCGCTCGTCAGCACACCAATACGCATTTGCTCGTTACTCCTGAATGATCGATCCGGGCGCCGGACCTCGTCGTCCGGATGGACCCGCGGCCACGCGCACCGCTGCACCTACGTTATCGAGCCGGGCGCGGGCGGCGGAAACGCCGCCCGCAGTGCGGACACCACCCCGGCTGCGGCCCCGCCGTCCCCCCGCCCCGTCCCGCGGCACTGCGGGCGTCAGGCGGGCTGGGTCGCCGCGGCGATGCGCTCCGCGCGCAGCGCCTCGTACCACTGGTCGTCGACCGGCGGCAGCGCCCTGACGTCCATCGCCAGCTTGATCAGCATGTCCGCGATCTGCGGGTTGCGGGCCATGACGGGGCCGTGCATGTACGTGCCGAAGACGGTGTCGTTGTACGCGCCCTCGGTCCCGTCGCCGGTGCCGTTGCCGTTGCCGAAGCGGGTCCGGGCCAACGGGCGGGCGTTCTTGCCCACGTGCGTGACGCCCTGGTGGTTCTCGAAACCGGTCAGCGGAGGCAGACCCAGCGCGGGGTCGATGTCGGCCAGCACGTCGCCGACGCAGCGCGCGCCCTCGCCGCGGACGCTGACGACGTCCAGCAGGCCCAGGCCCGGCTCGGGACGGCCGAGGTCGTTGACGAACTCGTGGCCGATGATCTGGTAGCCGGCGCACACCGAGAAGACGATCGCCCCGTTGTCGACCGCCCGGTTCAGCCCGCCGTCGCGGCGCAGCCGCTCGGCGGCCAGCCGCTGCGGCCGGTCCTCGCCGCCGCCGATGAGGTAGATGTCGCCCGAGGTCGGGATCGGCTGGTCGGACCGTACGTCGATCCGGGTGACCGGCACCCGCCGCTGGCGGGCCCGGCGCTCGGTGACCAGGACGTTGCCCTGGTCGCCGTAGGTGCTCAGCAGGTCGGGGTAGACCCACACCAGACGCAGGCTGGAGTCGCTCACAGCGTGTTCTCCTGTCGAAACGGGTCTTCGGTCAGTTGCCGACGCGGCGGCGGAGGTCCTGGAAGGCGGTGTAGTTCGCGATGGCCTCGATCCGGCCGGCCGGCGAGGTGGCCACGGCCTCGTCGAAGTCGCGGCACACCTGGAAGTCCAGGCCCGCGACCTCCAGGCGGACCGCCAGGTCCAGCTTGCGGTCGCCGACGACCCGGATCGGGTGCCCTGCCAGGCGGGTGTAGTCCACGTCCCAGAGCCAGGAGGTGTCCGTGCCGTCCGCCGAGCGGGCGTTCACGGAGAGGATCACCGGGGTGGGCGGCCCGTCGATCAGCGAGAAGGTCTCCAGCCAGCCGGCCGGGTTCTTCGCCAGCAGCAGCCGTACGTCGCGGCCCTGGAACTGCACCACGTCGTAGCGGCCCGCGACGGCCTGCACCTTGTACATCCGCTCCAGGGCGACCTTGGGGTCGACCCCGAAGGCGGCCGCCGCGGCGGCCGACACGGCGGCGTTGGACTTGTTGGCCCGGCCGGGCAGCTGGAGCTGGATCGGCCACGCGGACCCGTACGGATCGATCACGTGGTCGCCGGAGAGCGCCCAGGTCGGCGTCGGGCGGCGGAAACCGCACTCCCCGCAGAACCAGTCCTCCGCCGGCCGCTGCAGAACGCCGCCGCACGAGGGGCAGGACCAGGCGTCGTCCTTCCACTCCTGGCCCGCGGCGACCCAGACGACGGTCGGGCACGAGGAGGCGGCCCAGGTGATCAGCGGATCGTCGGCGTTGGCGATGATGATCGCGTCCGAGCCCGCCAGTCCCTCGCGCCACTTCTCGGCGAGCATGCGCGTCTCGGCTGCGCGGTCCAGCTGGTCCCGGGAGAGGTTGAGCAGGGCGATCGCCTTGGGCTTGACGTCCCGGGCCACACCGGCCAGGTACTTCTCGTCCACCTCGATCACGCCGTACCGCGCCTCGGAGCCGCCGGCCAGCGCCGAGGTGATGCCGGCCGGCATGTTGGCGCCCAGCGCGTTGGAGACGACCTCTCCGTTGGCGCGCAGCGCCTCGGCGATCAGCCGGGTGGTGGTCGTCTTGCCGTTGGTGGCCGAAACGAGCACGACGTCGAGATGGGTCGCCAGCCGGGCCAGCAGATCAGGGTCGAGTTTGAGTGCCACCCGGCCGCCGATCACCGATCCGCTGCCGCGCCCCGCCGCCCGCGACACCGCCGCCGCGGCCTTGCCCGCCGTCACGGCCAGCTTCGCCCGCGGCGACAGTGGCTCCGCGTTGCCTGCCATCGTCTCCACATCCTCCTCGCGTCCGGCCCCGCCCACCCCCGGCGGTCGGCCGGGGTGCGCGCCCCGCCCGGTGCACCGGCCGGAAAGGTATCGGTCGCCGATCAGCCTATCCACTTCCGCCACCGGCGTTGAAACGAGCCATCCCCGTACGCTGACCGGCATGCGACACGCCCCCATCCCCGGCAGCTCCGGGACCGTCCGCCCGATGCGGCTGCTGGGTGACCCCGGGCTCCGGGAACCCTGCCGCGACGTGACCGTCTTCGGTGCCGAACTCGACGCCCTGGTGGAGGACTTGTTCACCACGATGTACGCGCACCAAGGGGTGGGTCTGGCGGCGAACCAGATCGGCGTCCCGCTGCGGGTGTTCGTCTTCGACTGCCCCGACGACGAGGACGTCCGGCACCTCGGGCACGTGGTCAACCCCCGCGTCGTGCACAACGAGGGGGTCGTGGTGACCGGGCACGAGGGCTGCCTGTCCCTGCCGGGTGTGCACGCGGGCACCGCCCGGTACGACGAGACCGTCGTCGAGGGCGTCGACAAGGACGGCGCGCCGGTGCGCGTGGAGGGCACCGGGTTCTTCGCCCGGTGCCTGCAGCACGAGTGCGACCACCTCGGTGGCGGCCTGTTCGTGGACCGGCTGACGGGCCTGCGCCGCCGCCGCGCGCTGCGCGCGGTGCGCCGGGCCGCCTGGGCGCCCGGTGCGGGGGGCTTGGTCCCGCAGACCTGAGGTCCTGCGGCGGGCGGGTGCGTCGGAGGCGGGGGGCGCCGGGGCGGTCGCCGACGGCGGCGAGGCGGCCCCGGAGCAGGTCGGTGAGGTGGCGGACGAGGGCGTCGCGGGCGACGGGGCGCTCGCCCGGCCACCGGTCCCCGGCCGTGTGCGTCGTCCCGGGGACGAGGGCGCCCCGCATCCCGGGCGCGGCTCGGGCGGGCGGGTGCGTCAGAGGCGGGGGGCGCCGGGGCGGTCGCCGACGGCGGCGAGGCGGCCCCAGAGCAGGTCGGTGAGGTGGCGGACGAGGACGTCGCGGGCGACGGGGCGCTCGCCCAGCCACCAGTCACCGGCGGCGTGCATCATCCCGACGATGCCGTGTCCCCACACCCGGGCCGCGACCTGGCCCTCCGGGCCCAGGTCGAGCCGCTCGGCGACGACGTCGGCCAGTTCCTCGCCCATGCGGCGCAGCACGGGCGCCGCGTGGCGGCCGATGTCGAAACCGCGGTCCGCGTCCGGAGGGTTCTCGGCGGGGTGCATCAGGAAGCGGTAGACCTGCGGCCGGGCCTCGATGGCCGCGAGGTACGCGTCAAGGGTGGCCGCCACGCGGTCGCGCCGCTCATTGGGGGCGTCGAGGGCGGCGCGCAGGCCGGCGAGCAGGGCGTCGGTGTGCCGCTTGGCCAGGGCACGGTACAGGCCGCTCTTGTCGCCGAAGTGGCGGTACAGGATGGGCTTGGTGATGCCCGCCTCGGCGGCGATGGCGTTCATGGAAGCCTCGGGGCCGTCCCGCAGCACGACCCGGTCCGCGGCCTCGAGCAGCTCTCTGCGCCGCTGCTTCGCCGCGGAGCTCGCCCGCTGCTCCTGCCGTCGGCTGGTGTCCACCAGGCCTCCCCGCCTGTTCGAATGTCCTCGCGCCTGCGCAACGTAACACCCCAGGTCCGGTTGACATCCCTTACCAACCGGTAACACACTGGCAGTTACCGCAGGTAATGGGCAGGTGGAGGGGACGATGGGCGACTTCTCGCTCGAACTCAGCGATGATCAGAAGTCGGTGCGCGACTGGATCCACGGCTTCGCGGCCGACGTCATGCGCCCGGCCGCGGCGGAGTGGGACGAACGCGAGGAGACCCCCTGGCCGGTGATCCAGGAGGCCGCGAAGATCGGACTCTACTCGCTCGACTTCTACGCCCAGCAGTACTTCGACCCCACCGGTCTCGGCATCCCGATCGCCATGGAGGAGCTCTTCTGGGGCGACGCCGGCATCGGCCTGTCCATCGTCGGCACCGGTCTGGCCGCCGTCGGTGTGCTGGCCAACGGCACGGACGAGCAGATCGGCACCTGGATCCCCCAGATGTACGGCGACGCCGACGACGTGAAGGTCGCCGCCTTCTGCTCCTCCGAACCCGACGCGGGCTCCGACGTCGGCTCGATGCGCACCTTAGCCGTGTACGACGCCGTCAAGGACGAATGGGTCCTGAGCGGCACCAAGACCTGGGTCACCAACGGCGGCATCGCGGGCGTCCACGTCGTCACCGCCGTGGTCGACCCGGACCTCGGTTCCAAGGGCCACGCCTCCTTCATCGTGCCGCCGAACACCCCTGGCCTCACCCAGGGGCAGAAGTTCAAGAAGCACGGAATCCGCGCCTCGCACACCGCCGAGGTCGTCCTCGACGACGTCCGCGTCCCGGGAAGCTGCCTGCTCGGAGGGAAGGAGAAGCTCGACGAGCGCCTCGCCCGGGCGCGTGAGCGGGCCAAGGGCGGCGAGCGCGTGAAGAACGCCGCCATGGCGACCTTCGAGGCATCCCGCCCGGCGGTCGGCGCGATGGCGGTGGGCACGGCCCGGGCCGCGTACGAGGTCGCCCTGGACTACGCCATGAACCGCACCCAGTTCGGCCGCCCGATCATCGACAACCAGGGCGTCGCCTTCCAGCTCGCCGACATGCGCACGCAGGTCGACGCGGCCCGCCTGCTGGTCTGGCGCGCCTCCTGGACGGCGGCCTCGGGCAAGCCCTTCACCTCGGCCGAGGGCTCGATGTCCAAGCTGTACGCGAGCGAGACGGCCAAGAAGGTCACCGCGCAGGCCGTGCAGATCCTCGGTGGCAACGGCTTCACCCGCGAGTACCCCGTGGAACGCATGCACCGGGACGCCGCCATCTACACCATCTTCGAGGGCACGAGCGAGATCCAGCGCCTGGTCATCGCGCGCACCCTGTCGGGCATGCCGATCCGCTGACCCGACGACCACCCCGAGCGGTCTCGACCGGCCCGGCCCCGTACGGGTGTCAGCGGCGCCGCGAGGGGCGGGTGCGGGGGCGCGGGCGCAAGGCGGTCTGAAGGTCGTCGAGGGTTTCCACCAGCAGTTCGGCGCTGCGGCGCACGATGCGTTCGGCGTCCGAGGCGGGCCAGGCGTCGAGCGTGGCGCGGACCGGCGCGAAGTCCGGGGCGCGCCGCTCGCGCACGGCGTCCGCCGCGTCCGCCGTGGCCGTGCGCAGTCGGTGGGCGAAGGGGGCGGCGTCCGGGACGGGGTCGGCGTCGGAGGGCGGGAGGTGGGCCTCCATCAGCATGGGCACGCGGCCCATGGCCGACAGGGCCGCGTCGGCGCCGTCGGCGGCGCGGCGCGAGAGCCCCCGGCCCCGGACGGGTTCGGCGTCGGCGCGGGCGACCGCCTGGTCCCAGGCGAGCGCGGCCGCCCGCGCGTCCAGCAGCGCCGCGCGCACCGCCTCGCGCCGTTCCTGGGCGGGAGCCGCGTGCGCCTCCATCGCGGCGGCGGCGTACCGCCCGGTGGTCTTGATGCGGTCGGCCAGCCGATCCCGCAGCCGAGGCGTCTCCCAGGCCGGGAACAACGCGTACGCGGCCATGGCGAGCACGCCGCCCAGCATCGTGAGCAGCACGCGCTCGGGCACCGTCTGCGTCCAGCTGGAGCCGGCCATGCCCAGCAGGAACACGACGTACGCCGACGCGGCCACCTGGGAGACGAGGTAGCCGGTGCGCATGAGCCCGTACATCAGGGTGATCGCCACCACCGCCAGCGCGGCGCACGGATAGGGCTCTGGTGTGAAGGACTGCATCACCGCCGTCGCCAGGGCGACGCCCGCGACGGTGCCGACGAAGCGGGCCACGCTGCGGCCGTACGTCTGCGAGAAGTCGGGCCGCATCACCAGGACCGAGGTCAGCGGCGCCCAGTAGCCGTGACCGGAGTGCAGGGCCGCGCCCAGGACGTAGCCCGCGGGGGTGACGGCGGCCAGCCGGACGGCGTGCCGGAAGACGGGGGAGTCGAAGCGCATCTCGCGTCGCACCGTGCGCGCGGTGAGCGGCACGAGTTCAGCGACGCTCGGGCGGCGCAGATGGGCGTGGTCGCCGCCCACCGAGCCGCCGCTGCCGCCGGCGGCGGAGACCGCCTCGCTCAGCAGCGCGACGAGCCGCAGGGAGGTACGCCGGGCGGGCCCGGTCAGCTTCTCCTCGGGAGCGGGGTCGACCAGCACCACGGACTCCGCCTGCGGCGGCACGCACACCGGCCGGGCCTCGCGCACCGCGCTCGCCACCGCGTCCAGCACCGAGGCCGCCGCGGCCAGCAGCTCGCGGGCCCGGTCGCGCTCGGGTCCCTCGGCGGCGGCGCCGACAGCAGGATCGGCGAGGGAGGCCAGCACCGGGCGGATGCGCTCGGCCAGCACCCGCGTGCCGCGCAGCGCCGCAGGGCGCCGCCGCGCCTGCCGATCGGTGATCACCGCCGCGCTGCGTGCCGTCATCAGCGGCCCGGGGTCGAAGGGCGCCACGGGATCGTGCCGCAGTCTGCGCGCGTAGTCCGCCTCCGCCGCGAGTGCGTCGGCCAGCGCGTCGCGCTGCGCACCCCAGCGGCGCACGGGGAACAGCAGGATCAGCGCCGCCTGCACGACCCCGCCCGCCGCGATGACCAGGGCGTGCCCGAAGGCGCCGTACACAGAGGTCGGCAGCGTGACCACGACCAGCATGACCGCGACGGTCAGGGACGAGACGATGCCCGCGGTGGGCCCCAGCGCCCAGGCCATGCCCGCCAGGAACGCCCACACCGCCAGCAGCGCCACGAACGCGCCCCAGTGCGCCCCCGCCAGATAGCCGAGGAACGTGCTGACGGCCAGCCCCGCGCCGGCGACCAGGGCCAGCACCGGCCGCGGCCGCCAACTGCGCTGGAAGGTGGCCATGCCGGAGGCGAAGGCGCCGAAGGCCGAGGAGGCTGCGACCGAGGGCGTGGCCAGCCACAGTGACAGGCCGATGACGACGGCGACACCCGCGGCGGCACGCAGCGCGACCAGCGGCTCCAGCCTGGTGCGTTCGATCCGCAGTCCCTCGCGGGCGCTGCCGCGCAGAGCACGGAACCAGGTCATGAGGCCGAGGATAGGACGGGTAGGAAGGGGCGGGCCGGGTAAGCGGAGCGCACGATGCGTTCCGGCGACTTCGAGGAGGCAGACCGCCATGACCGCCTCACCGCACCGCGCCACGGTGCCGCCTGTGCCGCCCGCGCCCAGCCCGGTGCCGCCCGTGCCGCCCGACCCCGTGCCGCCCGCCCCGCACCCCGTCCCCGGTCCGGCCCCCGACCCGGTGCCCGCGCCGCCCCCGCAGCCGGAGCCCGGCCCCGAGCCCCAGCCCGAACCGCAACCGCTGTAGGGCCCGGCCAGAAGCCCGGGCAGGGTGCTCCCTGTTCCGGCGGGCACCGTGTCTGGTTCAATGGGTGCCATGGTCGGCCTCACTGACACCGCGACAGGTCGCAGCGACCTCGAGCCGTTCTGGCCGTCCAGGCAGCGGTACCAGTTCGACCGGGAGTGTTGTCGCGCGGTCCCCGCGCGGACCCCGGACCGCAGCTGACGCCGCCCTTCGTCACCGCCCGCTGCCGGCCTCCCGGCGGTCCCGCGCAATACGTCGTCCGACGACCCTTCGCGCGAGAGCCGAGACCCACATGTCCTCGATCACCAGCACCAGCACCAGCGTCCGCACCAGCCCCCCGTCGCTGCCGCCGTCCGCCGCGGGCCGTCAGCACCTGCGCGCCGTCCAGGCCGCGGACGTCCCGCCCGTGCTCGGCTTCCTTCCGCCCGGGGCGACCTGGCAGCCCGCCCCCGGCCACCTGATGCCAGCGGCGGCGGGCGGGACGCCGATGGTCGGCTACCTCGTCCTCGTCCCCGCCGCAGGCCAGGCGCCGCCCCGGCCCGCGCCGACCGCCGACCGGCCGGTGGCCGTCGACGTCGAGCGCCGCGTCGCGCAGGTGCCGGGCCGCACGCTCGACCTCACCTACCTGGAGTTCGAGCTCCTCGCGCATCTGGTGGCGCATCCGCACCGGGTGCACACGCGCGACCAGCTGGTGACCACCGTCTGGGGGTACGGCCATGTGGGGGACGGGCGTACCGTCGATGTGCACATCGCGCGGCTGCGGCGGAAGCTGGGCCCCGAGTACCGGGGCAGCATCGTCACGGTGCGCCGGGTCGGCTACGCGTACGCGCCGCCGGCGGCCGGCTGAGCCGTCCGGACCTCTTCCCGGACCTCCCCGGAAGCCGCGTGCACCTTCCGGGACCATGGGAAAGCCCGGCGTTCTCACATGCCGCATCCGTGGCATGTCCCCCACTGGACTATGGGTACGCTGTTGCCGTTCCGATGCGGCTCGGCGCAGCGGGGAGCGGGTCCGGAGGACGTATGGCTGAGTCTCGGGAGTGGGCGCCCCCTGCGCCCGCGACGGTGGCCTGGCCGGCCCCCGCCGACGCCCGGATGTCGCTCAACGGCATCGGCGGCTTCGACTGGGACCTCGACCGCGACCGCATGCACCTGGACGAGCACGCCCTGCGGACGGTCGACCTGCGTCCGGAGGACTTCGACGGCGACCCGAAGGCGCTGTTCTCCCGGCTCGAGCCGGACGAGCCGCACGGGCCGGGCGCGTCGGGCGAGCGGGACGAGGCCGGCGGCGTCGCCGAGACGATCGCCCGGGCCCTCGGTGACGGCCACTCCTCCTTCCGGGCCCTCGGCCGGCTCACCCGCCGCGACGGCCGACGCGGCTGGGTCCGTCTCCAGGGCCGCGTCGTCCGGGACGGCGCCGGCCGGGCGAACCGGGTGATAGGCGTCCTCAGCGACGCCACCGACGAACTCGCCCAGGCCGCACAGCGGCTGCGCGAGGACGCGGACCGCCCGGCCGAGAGCGACCTGGTCCTGGAGGTCACCGCGTCGCTGGCCCGGGCGGTGACCGTGCGGGACGTGACCGCGGCCCTCACCGGGAACCGCCGGATGGACCGGCTGGGCATCGCCAGCCTGTTCCTCGGCCAGGTCGAGGCCGGCCGGGTGCACATCGTGAGCGACGCCAACGCCGACAGCTGGGTGCCGTCGCTGCAGTACACCCGGATCGAGGACGACTTCCCCATGAGCGAGGTCGTCCGCACCCTCGCCCCGCGCTTCATCACCTCCGGCGAGGAGTTCGCCCGGCGCTACCCCGCGCTGTGGCCGCACATCGAGCCGCTCGGCGCCTCCTCGGCCGCCTACCTGCCGTTGATCGCGCAGGGCAGGCCGATCGGCGCCCTGGGCCTGCTGTACCGGTGCCGGCAGGGCTTCTCCCCGCAGGAGCGCCATCTGCTGATCGCGCTCAGCGGCAGCATCGCGCAGAGCCTGCAGCGCGCCATCCTCTTCGACCAGGAGCACGACATCGCGCAGGGCCTGCAGACCGCGATGCTGCCCCGCACCATCCCGCGCGTCCCCGGCACGCAGATCGCGGTCCGCTACCGCTCCGCCCGGCAGGCCTCGGACATCGGCGGCGACTGGTACGACGTCGTGGCGCTGCCGGGCGGGCGGGTCGCCGTCGTCGTCGGCGACGTCCAGGGCCATGACACCCACGCCGCCGCCGTCATGGGCCAGTTGCGGATCGCGCTGCGCGCCTACGCCGGCGAGGGCCACCCGCCCGCCAGCGTCATGGCGCGGGCCTCGGCCTTCCTCTACGAGCTGGACACCGACCGCTTCGCCACCTGCCTGTACGCCGAGGTCGACCCGGCCACCGGTTCCGCCCTGCTGGTGCGGGCCGGCCACATCGATCCGCTGGTGCGGCAGTCCGACGGCGCCGTCCGGGGGCTGCCCACCGCGGGCGGTCTGCCGCTCGGCCTCTCCGCCCAGTTCGGCAGGCCCGCGGACTACCCGGTCACCGCCGCCGAACTCGGCCCCGGCGACACGCTTCTGATGTTCAGTGACGGACTCGTCGAGCGGCCGAGCGCCGACCTCGACGTCGGCGTGCGGCGGCTGTCCGCGGCGCTGGCCGCCGGCCCCCGGGACGTCACCGACCTCGCCGACCACCTCACCGCCGTCATGGGCGAGCAGGCCACCGACGACGACATGGCGCTGCTGCTGCTCCGGCGGGACAGCGACGCCGCCCCGCATCCACCGCGCCTGCTGCACCGGGATGTCGCCCCCGGCGACCCCGGGGCGCTCTCCGAGGCCCGTGCCATGGTCCGCGACACCATGGCGGGCTGGGGGTTGAGCGACCGGGTCGACGAGGCCGAACTCGCCGCCGGCGAGCTGATCACCAACGCGCTGGTGCACACCGACGGCGGCGCCGTGCTCACCCTGCGCGTGCTCCCCGGCCCGTCCCCGGCCACCGCCGCGCCGGACGCCACCCGGCGGCTGCGCATCGAGGTGCACGACACGGCGGCGAACTGGCCGCGCCGCCGCCGGCCCGGCGACCGCGAGGTGTGCGGACGCGGACTGCTGCTGGTCGAGCGGCTCGCGGACGCGTGGGGTGTGGAGCCGCATGGTTCCGGCAAGGCAGTGTGGTGCGAATTCCGCGACCGGACAGCCGTGGCGGAACCCGTCCGGCACTGACCGCGAGGGTGCTCCCGCACCCCGTTCGCGCCGGTCACGCACCCCGGATTCACCCGGACGGCTCACCCGCCACGACACACCGCCCGTTTGGCCGCAGGCTGTCGGTGAGGAGCCAAGAAGCCACTCTGCTCACATGCTGGCCGCGCCGGCACCGGGGAGGTCTGCGATGCCGACGGTGTCTACGAGCGTGATCGTCACCCGTACCGTGGAAGAGGTCTTCGCCTTCCTTGCCGACGCCCGCAACCTCGCGTCGTGGAACTCCGGTGTCGCCGCCGTGGCGGCCGACGCCGTGTCCCCCGGCGAGCGGGCCGTCTACCGCTATCACTATCCGGGCCGCCACCGGGAGCACTGGCTGGTGTGCTCGGTCTTCCAGCCCTGCCGGCGCATCACCTACCAGGGCCGGCGGATGTGGAGTCCGCTGGGCACCCAGACGCCCGAGTTCGCCTTTCGGATGCTGCCGCACTCGCGGGGCACGTTCCTGCACGTGCAGGTCACCTGCCAGCTCGGCGGCGGCATGCTGCTGCTGGGTCCCTTCCTGGGCTGGGCCTGGCGCCGCGACCTGCCGGAGGACGCGCGCCGGCTGCGCGAGGCGCTCGGCGACCACAGCGCGGCGCCGCCACCGCTGCCACCCCCTCCGCCGCCACCGCCCCCTTCGGCGACGGGACCCCTGCGCGCCGGCCAGGCCCGGGTGCCGGCGGCCGAGGTCGTCGGGGCCGTCCCCGCGCCGCCGGCCAGGGGGCTGCGCCGTGCGATGGCGCGGGTGGCGGGTCAGCACCGGATCGGCGCGGGCAGCTGAGGACCGCCGCGCATACCGGCCGCAGAGCCGTTCCGCTGAGAGGCTGGACGCCGTACGTGCCCCCGCACACAGCACAGAGAGGAACCGCAGATGGCGGAGCAGGCCCGCATCGGCGTCACCGGACTCGCGGTCATGGGCCGCAACCTGGCCCGGAACCTCGCGCGGCACGGCCACCCCGTGGCCTTGTACAACCGCACCCCGGCCAGGACGCGCTCCCTGGTGGAGGAGTTCGGCGGCGAGGGCGAGTTCCATCCGGCGGAGACCCTGAGGGACTTCGTGGACTCCCTGGAACGACCCAGGCGCATCATCGTCATGGTCAAGGCCGGTGCACCCACCGACGCCGTGATCGACGAGCTGACGCCGCTTCTGGAGCCCGGCGACATGGTCGTCGACGGCGGCAACGCCGACTACCGCGACACCCGCCGCCGGGAGAAGGCGCTGCGCGACCAGGGCCTGCACTTCGTCGGCACCGGGATCTCCGGCGGCGAGGAGGGCGCCCTCAACGGCCCTTCGATCATGCCGGGCGGCTCGGCGGAGTCGTACGCGTCCCTGGGCCCGAGCCTCGAGGACATCGCCGCCAAGGTCGACGGAGTGCCCTGCTGCACCCACGTCGGCCCGGACGGTGCCGGGCACTTCGTCAAGATGGTCCACAACGGCATCGAGTACTCCGACATGCAGCTCATCGCCGAGGCCTACGACCTGCTGCGGCACGCCGCCGGCAAGCGGCCGGGCGAGATCGCGGAGATCTTCCGCACCTGGAACGCGGGCCGCCTGGAGTCCTATCTGGTCGAGATCACCGCCGAGGTGCTGGCCCACACGGACGCCGCCACCGGCAAGCCGTTCGTCGACGTCGTGCTGGACCAGGCCGGGCAGAAGGGCACCGGCAGCTGGACGGTGCAGAACGCCCTGGAGTTCGGCGTCCCGGTCTCCGGCATCGCCGAGGCCGTCTTCGCGCGGTCGCTGTCCGGCAGCGCGCAGCTGCGCGCCGCCTCACGAGGGCTGCCCGGACCGGCGGAGACCTGGCTGGACAGCGCGGCGAGCGACCGCTTCGCCGACGAGGTCGAGCAGGCGCTGTACGCCTCGAAGATCGTCGCCTACGCCCAGGGCTTCAACCTCATCCAGGCGGGCAGCGCGGAGTTCGGCTGGGACATCGACGCGGGCGCGATGGCGACGATCTGGCGCGGCGGCTGCATCATCCGGGCGCGCTTCCTCAACCGCATCAAGGAGGCCTTCGACGCGGAGCCCGGCCGTCCCACCCTGCTGACCGACGCGCACTTCGCCGACGCCCTCGGCACCGCGCAGGCCGCCTGGCGGCGGGTCGTCTCCACGGCGGCCGAGCTCGGCGTGCCGGCGCCCGGTTTCTCGGCGGCGCTCGCCTACTACGACGCCCTGCGCGCCGAGCGGCTGCCCGCCGCGCTCGTCCAGGGCCAGCGCGACTTCTTCGGCGCCCACACCTATCAGCGGGTGGACAGGCCCGGTTCCTTCCACACGGTGTGGGGCGGTGACCGCTCCGAGCATCCGGCCGGCTGACGCCCGCACCGGGGCGGCCGGCGCCCCCACCGCACCGCGGGTCCGGTGCGGGGTCCCGGCCGGGTGGGTCTATGCGGCGGCGAACGGCGGGGCGATGGCTTGTTCGGCCCAGACCGTCTTGCCGGTCTTGGTGTAGCGGGTGCCCTGGGCGTCGGTGAGCTGGGCGACGATGGTCAGGCCGCGGCCGTACTGGTCGCTGGGCTCGGCGTGCCGTGGGTGCGGGGCGGCGCTGCAGGAGTCCGAGACCTCGCAGACCAGGACCTGGTCGTGGATGAGGCGCAGCCGGATGGGCCCCGTGGAGTACCGGATGGCGTTGGTGACCAGTTCGCTGACGACCAGGGTGGTGGTGGAGACCAGCTCAGGGAGTTTCCACTCGGTCAGCAGCCGCTCGGTCCAGGTCCGTGCCTCGGCCACCGCCCGCGGGTCGTTGGGCACCTCGCGGGTGGCGACGGCGGCGGCGTCCAGGGCGCGGGTCCGGGCGGCGAGGAGCACCGGATCCGTGCCGGACGCGGCACCGCGCAGGACGCCGTCGAGGACCGCCGCCGGGTCCACGTCGACCGCGTCGTCGGCGGGCAGCACCCGCAGCCCCGTCACCTGGCCGGCGGCCTCCGCGCCGGCCGGGACACCGTCCGTGCTGCAGCTCAGCAGCAGCACGGAGCCGGGCGGCACGTCGCACTCGGAGACCTCCGGCTCGCCGGAGGCGTGGAAGCCCTCGTCCAGCGCCCGCGGGGGCACCGGAGGGGTCGAGGCGGCGTAGCCGCCGCACGCCACCGTGCAGTGGCAGGCCACCGGGTCGTAGACGGCGATCAGGCACTGGTCTTCCTCGCCGCCCGTCGGAGCGGCCGTGGGCCGGTGGAGCCGCGCGAGTACCTCGCCGGGGCTCATGTCGAGCATGACGAGCGCCCGGACGGCGGCCCTGAGCTGGCTCATCGCGGTCGCCGCGGAGACACCGCGCCCCCGCACCGATCCGGCCACCAGGGCCACCCGGGCACTGGACAGCGGGATGACGTCCACCCAGGCGCCTGGGGCCGCCGACGGCGGCACATGCCCGCGGGGGTCCTCGATCGCGCTGATCCTCGGCCCCTGCGTCGAGAGCAGGGCCTCCTGCAGGATCCGCCCGGTGGCGTACTCGACCAGGCGCCGGCGGGCGGCGTCGAGCAGCCGGGCGGCCTCGCGCGCCAGCCGGCCGGCCGCCAGCAGGTCGCACCGGGAGAAGGCGGCGGAGTCCCCCCTGCGGTAGAAGGACGCGATGCCGAGGACGACACCGCCGACCTCCAGCGGTGTCACGAGCAGGGAGTGGGCGTCGGTGATCCGCATCAGGGGGGCGCGCACCGGGTCGCGGGTCAGCCACCCCGTCTGCGGGCGCAGGTTCATCACCAGGTGCGGCCGCAGGTCGGTCAGCGAGGCGTGGTACGGCGTCCTGGCCGGCACGCTGCTGATCTCACCGACCTCGTAGGCACGCGGGATCGCGGTGCCCGGGGCCGCCTTGAAGGCCCCGCGGCGGAAGACGAGCCCGGTCGCCGGCAGCCCCGAGACGGCGGCCCTCTCCGAGACGGTGGCCTCGGACACCTCGACGGCGGCGAAGTCGGCCAGTGCCGGCACGGCGGAGTTCACGAGCTGCTCGGCCGTGTCGTAGGACCACGGCCGGTCCGCGTGGTCGGCAGCCTGGGGCGGGAGGGTGGCACAAAGCATGGCGGTCGCCTCGGATGAGGTTCGGGGTGGGCGGTCGGCTGGCTCATCAGCACTCGCACCGAGCCTGCCTCCGCACCGAGGCGGCGACATCCCTTCGGGTCCGCAGAGGACATCAGGATTCGCCCGCAGATGTGACTGCGGGTTTACCGCAGCCCGGCCGCGACGGGCTGCCCCTCGCGCGCGCGCGATCTACCGTGTGTGGTATGGACGTGCGCAGCCGCCCAGACGGCAGGCATCACCAGGCCATCCCGGTCGTACTGGCCGACGACCACCTGGTGGTGCGCGCGGGCATGCGGCTGCTGATGGCCGCCGATCCGGCCTTCGAGATCGTCGCCGAGACGGCCACGGTCGTCGAGACCATGGAGGCCGTACGGCGCCACCGCCCGAGGGTACTCGTCCTGGACCTGACGATGTCCGGCAGATCCAGTCTGCCGACGATCCCCGCCCTGCTGACCGAGTCGCCCAGGACGCGCATCCTGGTCCTGACCATGCAGGAGGACCCGGCGTTCGCCCGTGAGGCACTGCGCACCGGCGCGGCCGGCTACCTGCTGAAGGAGGCCGCCGCGGACGAACTGCTCGCCGCCGCCCACCAGGTCGCCGGCGGCGCCACCTACGTCCAGCCCTCGCTGGGGGCACGGCTGGCCGTCGAGGACCTGGACCTGGCGGAGCGGCACCACGAGGAGCCGCTCACCGACCGGGAGGCCCAGGTGCTGACCCTGCTGGCGCTGGGGCACACCAACCAGGAGATCGCCCGGCGCCTCTTCGTGTCCATCCGGACCGTGGAGACCCATCGGTCGCGGCTGCGGGACAAGCTCGGCAAGGAGAGCCGGGCCGAGCTGATCGCCGCGGCCAGAGAGCGCGGGCTGGTGGCATGACCCCGTCCGGCCACGGAAGGACCGGGACGCGCCTGGCCCTAGAGGGGCTGGGCACTCTGCTGCTCGCCGCGGCGACCGTCATGGAGGTGACCGACCGCTCCCAGACCGTGGAGCTCTACCTGGCCCTGGCATCGGCCGTGTGCTACCTGCTGCTCACCCCGCTGGTGGCGCCGCGGCAGCGGCTGTGGCTGGTGGTGGCCATCGCCTTCGCGCTGATGCTGACGGTGGCCGGGACGGTGCGCGTGGCCCAGCAGCCCCTGCTGAACGTGCTGCACGTGCTCCCCCTGCTGCTGGTCGCCTACGCCTTGTACGCCGTCCGGTCCTCGACGCACCGGGAGGCCAGACTGCGCCGGGAGCGCGTACGGGCCCAGCACGACGGTGCGGAGCGCGAGCGCCGCCGCTGGGCGCGCGAACTGCACGACGACACCCTGCAGGAACTGGGGGCGGTGCAGGTGGTGCTGTCCTCCGCCGCCGCGGACGGCCGCCCGGAGGCGATGCGGGAGGCCATCGACCAGGCGCGCGGCCTGGTCGGCAACCAGATCGCCTCGCTGCGGCACCTGATCGTCGACCTGCGGCCCGTGGTCCTGGACGAACTCGGGCTGCGTCCGGCCCTGCAGGCGCTGTGCCGGCGCTTCTACGAGACGTACGGCATCCGCACGGAGTTGCGGATCGGCGCGCGGGCGGACGCCGCCTGCGGCCGGCTCAGCGTCGAGACGAAGGCACACCTGTACCGGATCGTCCAGGAGGCGGTCACCAACGCGATGAAGCACGCCGACCCGACCCGGGTGGTGGTCAGCCTCGACAGCGACGAGCGGGGCGTGCACGTGGCGATCAGCGACAACGGGCACGGCATGGCCGTGGCGACCGCCGCCGGGCGGGACGACCGCCGCGCCACGCGGCCGTCGTCGCCACCGGCCGGCATGGGCCTGTCCGCGATGCGCGAGCGCGCCGACCTCATCGACGCCCGGCTCACCGTCCGCAGCGCGCCGGGGGAGGGCACGACCGTCGACCTCGGGATGCCGTGGGAACCGGGCCAGGTCTCCGACGAGGGGTGAGCACGGGCCGCCTGCGCGGGCGCGGACCGCGACGGGCAGTATGGGGGCGTGCGACTGACGCCTGTGACCTGGGAACGGCTGACCGACGCCGTCGCGGACCGCGTGCTGGACCTGACGCCTGACGACGGCGGCGAGCGCCCCCGGGTGGCGTTGGACGGAGCACCGGCCACGCGCCCGGACGTGTTGGGCGAGGCGCTGGCCGAGGCGCTGCGGCTGAGGGGCCGGCCGGTCGTCCGGGTACAGGCGCGCAATTACTGGCGGCCCGCCTCGCAGCGCTACGAGCTGGGACGCCACGACGCCGACGCCTACTACGAGCGCTGGCTGGACAGCGGGGCGCTGTGGCGTGAGGTCTTCGACCCGCTCGCGCCCGGCGGCACCGGGCGGGTGCTGCCCTCCCGGTACGACCCGGCGACCGACCGCGCGACGCGGACCGCGTATGAGGAACTGCCGCCCGGGGGCGTTCTGTTGCTGGAGGGGGCGCTCCTGCAGGGCTACGGCTTCCCCGTCGACCTCTGCGTCCACCTGCGGATGTCGGAGGCGGCCCTGGCCCGCCGCACGCCCCAGGACGAGCGCTGGACGCTCCCGGCGTACGCACGCTACGAGCAGGAGTGCGCGCCCGGCGCCACCGCCGACGTGCTGGTGCACACCGACGACCCGCGGCATCCGGCCTGGAGCGGGTGACCCGCCGGCCTTGCCGCGGCCCCGCCGGACCGTTACCGTCGCGGACCACCATGACTGTCGCCATCTCCCCGCTGACCACCGAGCACGTCCCCGAGTCGGCGGCCCTCCTCGACCGCTGGTACGCCAGGGCCCGCAAGTCGCTGCCCCACCAGTCGGGCCGAACCACCGCGCCGCCGGCGGGGGAGGGGCTGCTCGGCGGGGTCCTGGCCGCGCCGGGAGCGGAGGCCGTCCTCGCGCGCGGCGGCGGGACGCTCGCCGGTTATCTCGTCGCCACCCCGCTCGACGTGGCGGACGACGACCTGGCCGCGTTGCGCGCCCACCCGCGCTCCGCGCTCGTCCCGTACGGGGCTCACGCGCTGCGCGGCGGCCGGGACGGGGAGGACGTGCTGCGCGCGCTGTACGCGGCGGTGGCCGAGCGCCTGGTCGCGCAGCGCCGCCATGTGCACTACGTGGACCTGCCGGCCGACGAGGCGGTGGCCGCCGCATGGTTCAGGGGTGGCTTCGGCCTGGAGCGGGTGCGGGGCCTGATGGCGGTGCGGCCGCGCGGGCGGCAGCCGCGCGGGGTGGAGGCGCTCTCGGTGCGCCGTGCGGGCCCCGGCGACCTGGACCGGATCGGGCGGATGGCGGTGGAGGCGGCACGGGCGGACCGCGGTACGGCGGTGTTCCGGCCGCAGCCCGAGCGGGCGCTCGCGGCGCTGCGGACCCACTACGCGGACGCCTTGGCCGACGCGCGCAGCGGCGCGTGGATCGCGGCCCGCCGCGGTGAGGAGATCGGCATGGTGGTCCTGACGCCGGCGGCGTCGGGCCCGGTCGTGCCCGACGGGTGCGTGGAACTGGCCGAGGCGTACGTGACGCAGGCCGCCCGGGGCGAGGGCATCAGCCGGGTGCTGCTCGCGACTGCGCTGGCTTGGGCGTACGACAGCGGCTACCGGCACATCACGGCCAGTTGGCCGGCCGCTTCACCGGTGTCGGCCGGGCACTGGCCGGCGGTGGGCTTCCGTCCGGTGGCGTACCGCTTGCAGCGGATACTGGACCCGCGCATCTCTGTGACAGCACACCGTTGACACGTGTGAGGAGCACATGTGAGCGGCGCGGAGCACCACTCGACCGCTGTTAAAATCATTCTGTCGGTTGCGCGGACCAGGAGTGTCCGCGGCGGCCTTCTCTGTCTGCCCCGGCTGGATCCCCCCGTCCCGGCCGGGGCTTCTTGCTTTCGGCGCATTCTTGGTATGGACATGACCATTTTGTCGGGAGTATCGTCACTTGTGGTCTAGACCTCGGCTCGCGGGCTGCGCATCTCAGAACTCCCCCACGTTCTCCGAGGAGCGAAGCATGCACAGGAAAATCGGCGCCGCCGTCATCGGCCTTGGCCTCGTCGGGCTCTGCGCGCTCGGCACCGGCAGCGCCTGGAGCCACGGCTACACCGACGCCCCCATCAGCCGTCAGAAGCTCTGCGCCAACGGCACCGTCACGGGCTGCGGCGACATCCAGTGGGAGCCGCAGAGCGTCGAGGGCCCCAAGGGCTTCCCGTCCTCCGGCCCGTCCGACGGCACGCTCTGCGCCGGCGGCAACAGCCGGTTCGCCCAGCTCGACGACCCGCGCGGCGGCACCGGCTGGCCCGCCACCAAGGTGACTGCCAGTCAGGCCTACAGCTTCCGCTGGCAGTTCACCGCCTCGCACGCCACCAGCGACTTCCGTTACTACATCACCAAGCAGGGCTTCGACCCCAGCCGCCCGCTCACCCGCTCCGCGCTCACCCTCACGCCGTTTCTCACCGTCCCCTACAACGGTGCGAGGCCGCCCGCCACCGTCACCCACCAGGGCACCATGCCCACTCGGTCCGGGCGGCACATCATCCTGGCCGTCTGGTCCGTCGCGGACACCGGCAACGCCTTCTACGCCTGTTCCGACGTGCAGTTCTGACCTTCGGCGAAGGGGCGGGACCGCCGTGAGGCGGTCCCGCCGACGAGCCGTCGGTGTGGTGCGGTACGGGTGCGGTGCGGGGCCGGTGCCCCGAAGGCTCAGGGCGTGTGCGTCCACTTCTGGTTGGCCGCGCCGGTGCAGGTCCACAGCTGGAGCCTGGTGCCGTTGGCGGAACTGTTGCCGGTGACGTCCAGGCACTTGTCCGCCTGGGGGTTGACGATGTCGCGCGCACCGGTGATGACCCACTTCTGGTTGGTGCTGCCCGCGCAGTCCCACAGCTGCAGCTGCGAGCCGTCGGCCGTGCCGAAGTCCTTGACGTCCAGGCACTTGCCCAGGGCGCGCAGGGTGCCGTCGGAGGCCGCGGTCCACTGCTGTGCGGCGGTGCCGTTGCAGTCGTAGAGCTGGACGGGGGTGCCGTTGGCGGGGTTGGCGCCGGCGACGTCGACGCACTTGCCGGCCAGGCCCGTGATGCGGCCGGTCGTACCGTCCCCGCCCCCGCCCCCGCCGTCGTCGGAGGTGGTGACGCGGACGTAGTCGACGACCAGTTGCTGCGGGAAGGCGGTGCTGCCGTCGGGATCGCCCGGCCAGTAACCGCCCACCGCGAGATTGAGGATGATGAAGAACGGTTTGTTGAACACCCATCGGCGTCCGCCGAGGTCGGCCGGGGTGCGCCGCTGGTAGACGGTGCCGTCGACGGACCAGCTGATGGAGTCGGGACCCCAGTCGACGGCGAAGGTGTGGAACGCGTCGGCGAAGGCCTGGCCGCCCGGCAGGGTGTACCCGGCCCCGATGCCGCCGGAGCCGAAGTAGTCCGGGCCGTGGATGGTGCCGTGGACGGTGCCGGGCTCGAAGCCGACGTTCTCCATGATGTCGATCTCGCCGCTGGCGGGCCATCCGCTGCCGATGTCGTTGCCCAGCATCCAGAACGCGGGCCACATGCCCTGGCCGCGCGGGATCTTCATGCGGGCCTCGACGTGGCCGTACGTGGTGCTGAAACGGCCGGCGGTGTTGAGCCGGGCGGAGGTGTACTGGCACGTGCCGTACCAGCACTGGTAGTTCGCCGGGTTCTCCTTGCGGGCGGTGATGACGAGGTGGCCCTGGCCGTCGAGGGCCGCGTTGCGGTTCCCGGCGGTGTAGTACTGCCGTTCGTGGTTGTTGACGTTGTCGCCGGTCTCGATCTGCCACTTGCCGCCGTCGACGGCGCCGCCGGCCGGGCCGTCGAACTCGTCGGCGAAGGTGGTGACGGCGGCCGCGGCGGCGGGGGTGGCGGGAAGCGGGGGTTCGGTGGGGCCGGCGGTGGTGAGAGCGGCGAGGGCGAGGAGTCCGGCGACGCCGGCGGCGAGCAGGCCGCGGGCGCGCGGGAGCCGGTGCGGGCGCGGGGGTGGGGGGAGTGCCTTCACAAGGGCGCTGCCTTTCGGGGCGGTTGTGGGGGCGGACCGACAAAGGATTGGCGTGAACCTGACAATTCTCATGTGAGGGCGCAGGGTTCCTGCCCGCCTTCGTCGAAGGCTTTGTTCACGCCGTGATTGAACTGCCGCCCCCCGATCCCGTCAAGAGGTCTGGAC
>NZ_CBDRBL010000056.1:0-45171 GCF_965342175.1 Actinacidiphila sp. bgisy167 | reverse complement strand
GGGGGGGGGGGGGTGGTGTTCAAAGCAAAACACCCCCCCGCGGTCATGGCGGCGAACTGAAGACGCCGGTTTCACGTGAAACAGGTGGAGGCGCGGTGGTCGCGTTGTTTCACGTGAAACGACGCTGATGTGCGGCGATGCCCAGCGCCACCGCCGCGTACACCGCCGAGAGGACGAGGAGGAGCCCGGCGGAGCGGCCGTCGGGCGGGAGGACCAGCGCACAGACGGCCGCGGCGCCGACGAAGGAGACGTTGAACAGCACGTCGTAGAGGGAGAAGATCCTCCCCCGGTAGGCGTCGTCGATCGAGGACTGGACCACCGTGTCCGTGGCGATCTTCGCTCCCTGGGTGGCCAGGCCCAGCACGAAGGCCGCCGCGATCACCGGCCCCGGCTCGAAGGTGAGGCCCAGTACGGGGAGCAGGACGGCGGCCGAACTCGCGCAGACGGTGATCCACCCGAAGGTGCCGAAACGCCCGGTGGCCCACGGGGTGATGACGGCCGCCGTAAAGAAGCCGGCGCCCGAGACGGCGACCGCCAGGCCGAGCAGTGCCAGTCCGTCGGCCGTCGCGTGGTCCGCGCCACCCGACCCCGACCAGGCGTAGCGGCAGAGCATCAGCACCGTCACCGTGAGTCCGCCGTAGCAGAAGCGCATCGCGGTCATCGCGGCCAGGGCGCGGGCCGCGGGCGGCCGTCGGCGCAGATGCCCCAGTCCGTGCACCAGACCGCGGAAGGTGCTCAGCAGCGCCTCGCCGACGCGCGGCTGGACACGGGACGGGTCCGGTCCCAGCAGATCCCGTCCGAGGGCGAGCGCGGCGAGCCCGGCGCAGAGATAGACGACGGCGGCCAGCCCCACGACCAGGGCGTCGGAGGCAGGGCCCTCGGCCACCACCAGATGCACCAGGAAGGTCGCTCCGCCGCCCGCCGTGGCGGCGAGCGTTCCGGCGGTCGGGGAGAGCGCGTTCGCCATGACCAGGCGCTCACCGTCGACGACGCGGGGCAGGGCGGCCGACAGACCGGCGAGAACGAAGCGGTTGACGCCGGTGACCGACAGAGCCGACAGATAGAAGAGCCAGTCCGGGACACGCAGCAGCACCAGGCCGGCCGTGCCGAGACAGAGCGCGGCCCGCAGCAGATTGCAGTGGAGGAGGACCTGCCGGCGCCGCCAACGGTCCAGGAGAACGCCCGTGAACGGTCCCAGGAGCGAGTACGGCAGCAGCAGGACCGCCACCGCGGAGGCGATGGCGGTCGGCGAGGTCTGCTTCTCCGGGGAGAAGACCACATAGGTCGCCAGCGCCACCTGGAAGACCCCGTCGGCGAGCTGGGAGAGCAACCGCACCGTCAGCAGCCGGCGGAAGTCGCGGAAGCGCAGCAGCAGACGGAGATCACGGACTACGGGCATGCACACACCCTCACATGACGAACAGGCCCCCGGATGCCGTATCCGGGGGCCTGCGCGGTCACGTCGTACGACGAGCGGAGACGGAGGTCACGCCGCCGTTCAGCGCTCGACCTCGCCGCGGATGAACTTCTCCACGTTCTCGCGGGCCTCGTCGTCGAAGTACTGCACCGGCGGGGACTTCATGAAGTAGGAGGACGCCGACAGGATCGGGCCGCCGATGCCGCGGTCCTTGGCGATCTTCGCCGCGCGCAGCGCGTCGATGATGACACCCGCGGAGTTCGGGGAGTCCCAGACCTCGAGCTTGTACTCCAGGTTCAGAGGGACGTCGCCGAAGGCGCGGCCCTCGAGGCGAACGTACGCCCACTTGCGGTCGTCCAGCCAGGCCACGTAGTCCGAGGGGCCGATGTGGACGTTCTTCGCGCCCAGGTCGCGGTCGGGGATCTGCGAGGTGACGGCCTGGGTCTTGGAGATCTTCTTGGACTCCAGGCGCTCACGCTCGAGCATGTTCTTGAAGTCCATGTTGCCGCCGACGTTCAGCTGCATGGTGCGCTCGACGATGACACCGCGGTCCTCGAAGAGCTTGGTCAGCACGCGGTGCGTGATGGTGGCGCCGACCTGCGATTTGATGTCGTCACCGACGATCGGCACACCGGCCTCGGTGAACTTGTCCGCCCACTCCTTGGTGCCGGCGATGAACACCGGGAGGGCGTTGACGAAGGCGACCTTGGCGTCGATGGCGCACTGCGCGTAGAACTTCGCCGCGTCCTCGGACCCCACCGGCAGGTAGCAGACGAGCACGTCGACCTGGCGGTCCTTGAGGACCTGCACCACGTCGACCGGCTCCTCGGCGGACTCCTCGATGGTCTCGCGGTAGTACTTGCCGAGACCGTCCAGGGTGTGGCCGCGCTGGACCGTCACGCCCTTCTGCGGGACGTCGCAGATCTTGACGGTGTTGTTCTCGCTGGCGCCGATGGCGTCCGCGAGGTCGAGACCGACCTTCTTCGCGTCCACGTCGAAGGCGGCGACGAACTCGACGTCACGCACGTGGTAGTCGCCGAACTGCACGTGCATGAGGCCGGGCACGCGGCTGTCCGGGTCGGCGTCCTTGTAGTACTCGACACCCTGCACCAGCGAGGCGGCGCAGTTGCCCACGCCAACGATGGCTACGCGAACCGAACCCATTCCGGTTGCTCCCTGTGTTCTCGTCACGCGGGTCCCCGGCGCGTGCCGGGTCCGCCGTTTTCCTGTTGGTTGTCCTGCTCGGCATCGGCGGACGGAGCGGCCGGGGGCTGCTTGCCGCGCCCTGCCCGCTCGGTCTCGATCAGCTCGTTCAGCCAGCGGACCTCTCGCTCCACCGACTCCATGCCGTGCCGCTGCAGCTCGAGCGTGTAGTCGTCGAGCCGCTCACGGGTACGCGCGAGGGACGCGCGCATCTTCTCCAGACGTTCCTCGAGACGGCTGCGCCGCCCCTCGAGGACACGCATCCGTACGTCCCTGGACGTCTGGCCGAAGAAGGCGAAGCGAGCCGCGAAGTGCTCGTCCTCCCACGCGTCAGGGCCGGAGTGGGCGAGGAGCTCCTCGAAGTGCTCCTTGCCGGCCGCCGTCAACCGGTACACGATCTTCGCCCGTCGGCCGGCGAGCGGCGCGGCGAGCGGATCGGGCTCAGGGCCGGTCTCCTCGACCAGATAGCCCTGATTGACCAGTGTCTTGAGGCAGGGGTAGAGGCTGCCGTAGCTGAACGCGCGGAACACACCGAGTGACGTGTTGAGCCGCTTGCGCAGCTCGTAGCCGTGCATCGGGGATTCGCGCAGCAGGCCCAGGACGGCGAACTCAAGGATACCGGAGCGCTTGCTCATGCCCTCGCTCCCCTCCCGTCCGTGTCCTCGTCGCCTCTTATCTCGCCGTGATGTATCGGCTCGATACATCGAGACGATAGAACGAGTTCCCGGGCACGGCAAGGCGCCCCGCGGTGACTGGCGTCACATCGCGAAATCCGTCCTCTGTCAACTGCCCGGAATGTGACGAACTTCTGACTAACGCATCTTTTGTCCCTGCGTACTCTGTTCGCCATGCAGAGCACTGGGAACCGAGTGACGTCAGTGAGCGTCCCTGTCGCCGGTGCAGTGCGGGCATCGCACGCCGGGGGGACCGGAAAACCAACTGCCGCTTCAGGCGATTCCGCCTGTCCTAGGAGTAGCTGTTCATGAGCGAGCACCGTCGCAAGCCGCCGCAGTCGCCCGGCGACGGCCGGGCAGCCGCCCGGCGCGGCGCGCAGCAGCAGCCCCCGCCGCCCGGCGGTCGGCGGGCCGCTGGGCCACCGAGGCCGCAGCCGTACGGCACGCAAGGAACCGGTTCGGGGCAGGGATACGGCCCGGGCCAGGGGATGGGGCACGGCCCCCATCCGGGGGCGGGCGCGGGGAGCCGTGCGAGCGCCGGCGGCCGGGCCCACGGGGCCGAGCCGCCGTACCAGGGACGTGCCGCCGCCCGCCGTGCGGCCCAGGCCACGCAGAGGGGCGGCCGCCGCCGTGCCGCCACGGGCGGGCAGGGCGGCCGCGGCGGAGGACAGCCCCCGAAGAAGCGCATCATCGACTATCCGCGGTGGGGGAAGGACGGATGGCGTCGCTGGATGCCGTCCTGGAAGCTCGTCTCCGGGCTGTGCCTGTTCCTCTTCGGCAGCATCGTGGCCGTCGGCGGCGTGGGCTACGCCTTGGTGGGCATCCCCGACGAGAACGATGCGGCGAAGTCGGAGAACAACGTCTACCTCTGGGCCGACGGTTCCCGGATGGTCGCCACGGGCGTCGGGGTCAACCGGCAGAACGTGCCGCTCTCCGAGATTCCCAAGGCGATGCAGTTCGCGGTCATCTCGGTGGAGAACAAGACCTTCTGGGACGACTCCGGTGTCGACCCCATGGGTATCGGCCGTGCCTTCTGGAACATGGCCAACGGCGGTGACACCCAGGGTGGTTCGACGATCACCCAGCAGTTCGTCAAGAACACCTATCTCAGCCAGGACCAGACGGTCAGCCGCAAGTTCAAAGAGCTCTTCATCTCGATAAAGGTGGGCGCGAAGCTCGGCAAGCCGCAGATCCTGCAGGGCTACCTGAACACCTCGTACTACGGCCGGAACGCCTACGGCATCCAGGCGGCGGCGCAGACCTACTACGGCGTCGACGCCAAGGATCTGAGCCCCAGCCAGTGCGCGTTCCTCGCGGCGCTGCTCAAGGGCCCGACCTACTATGACCCGGCCGGCAACGTCAACCTGGACTCGAGTGCGACGCCCGAGAAGAACCGGGCCAACTCGGAGCGCCGGTGGAAGACCATCCTCTCCGAGATGTACAAGGACGGTCACCTGAGCAAGGCCGAGTACGACGAGGCCATCGCCAAGTACCCCGAGCCGCAGGGCCTCAAGGCGACCAAGGGGATGACCGGCCAGATCAGCTACCTGGTCGACACGGCCAAGCGCTACGTGCTGGCCCACTCCGACATCAGCCGGACGGAGCTGGACAAGGGCGGCTACACGATCCGCACGACCTTCGACAAGAAGAAGGTCGACGCGCTGGCCGCCGCGGTCAAGAAGGTCGAGAAGGCGAACATCAAGCCGGACAAGCGGGAGCTGGACAAGCACGTCCAGTTCGGCGCCGCGTCGGTGAAGCCCAACGACGGGGCGATCGTCGCCCTCTACGGTGGCGCGGGTTTCGAGAACAACCACTTCACCAACAACGCCGACACCCTGGGCGTCCCGGTCGGTTCGACCTGGAAGCCGTTCGTGCTGGCAGCCGCCATGGAGTACGGCACCTACCGCTCGGACGGCGAGGGCATCTCGCCGATGAGCCTCTACAACGGCAACGACCACATCAAGATCAAGCGGCCCGACGGCACCTACGTGCTGAACAAGGACAACACGCCCTTCTACCAGGAGAACGAGAGCGACGCGAAGAACGGCTACATCACGCTGCGCAAGGCGATGGAGCAGTCCATCAACACGCCGTTCGTGCAGCTCGGCATGGACGTGGGCATGGACAAGGTGGCCGCCGTCGCCGAGAAGTCCGGCGTCCTGAAGTCCTCCATGGCCAGCCAGAACGCGTCGTTCGCCCTCGGTACGTCCACCCCGAGCGCGATCCGCATGGCCGACGCCTACGCGACCTTCGCCGCCTCCGGCAAGCACGCGGACCCGTACTCGGTCACCTCGGTGAAGAAGGACGGGGTGGAGGTCCCCGGCTTCAAGAAGCCCAAGGTCTCCCAGGCGATGCCGCCCGAGGTGGCCGACAACGTCACCGACGTCCTGGAGAACGTGATCCAGAACGGTACGGGTTTCCGCGCCAAGGAGCTCGGCCGCAAGGCGGCCGGCAAGACCGGTACGACCGACAGCAACAAGTCGGCGTGGTTCGTCGGGTACACCCAGCAGCTGTCCACGGCCGTGGCGATGTTCCGTGAGGACCCCAAGAGCCACAGTCTGCTGTCCATGAACGGCACGGCAGGCGTCGAGTCCATCCACGGTGGTGACATCCCGACCGAGGTCTGGACCGCGTACATGAAGGAGGCGGTGACGGGCCCCGACAGCGGCTTCCCGGACGCCCCGAAGATCGGCAAGATCCACAACGGGGAAGGCGCCTCGGTGTCGCCGAGCCCCTCGGTCTCGGCCACCCCGACGGAGACGCCGACCGCGCCGGTGACCCCGACCCACACGCAGCCGGAGGTCCCGGAGACGCCGACGAAGTCGCCGGAGTGCAAGCCCTGGCAGTGGCAGTGCCAGGACGGCGGTGCCACGGACGGCGGTGCCACGGACGGCGGCGCTACGGACGGCGGCGTGACGGATGGCGGCGTGACGGATGGCGGCGGCACGGACGGCGGCGGCACGGACGGCGGCGTGACGGACGGCGGTGCCACGGACGGCGGGACGACTCCCACGGGGACCCCGACCGCCACATCGACCCGTGGGGGAGGCAAGAACGGCGGACTGCTCGGAGGTCCGGGCGGTTGACCGCCCCGGGTAGTGCCGAGCAGTGAATCCGCGGCCGCGGAGGGCACCGTGCCCTCCGCGGCCGCGGCCGTTCCCCGGCGGGTGGGGGCGAGGCCGGCGGCCTGGGGATCGGACGCTCCACGCGCGCGGATGTAGGGCAGGATGTGGCCCATGACGATCGTGCGCGAAGACCCCCACCACGAGGCCTCGGAGGCCGAGGCGGTCGTGCCCCCGACCCGCGATGACCCGGTCGCCGCGGCCGGGAGCGAGGTCATCGGCGGTCCGCTCGGCCGCTTCGCGGCCGTGGGGCGGCGGGGCTGGTGGAACCCCCTGCGGGTGATCGTGCTGATCGCCATCGGGATGTTCGCGCTGGGCATGGTGCAGAAGCTGCCCTGCTACGACAGCGGCTGGTTCTTCGGGGCGAACGCCCAGTACAGCCACGCCTGCTACTCCGACATCCCGCACCTGTACTACGGCCGGGGCTTCGCCGACGACCTGGTCCCGTACTTCGACCACATCCCGGACACGATCTCCGGCGGCATGGGCTACCTGGAGTACCCGGTGCTGACCGGGCTCTTCATGGAGGTCGCCTCCTGGTTCACCCCGCACGGCGGCACCATCCAGCACCGGGAGCAGGTCTACTGGCTGGTCAACGCCGGGATGCTGCTGGTCTGCACGGCCGTCATCGCGGTCTGCGTGGCCCGGACCAACCGGCGCCGTCCGTGGGACGCGCTGCTGGTCGCCCTGGCGCCGGCGTTCGCGCTGACCGCGACCATCAACTGGGACCTGTTCGCCGTCGCCCTCGCGGCGGCCGGGATGATGCTCTGGTCGCGCAACCGGCCGCTGGCCGCGGGCATCCTGATCGGGCTGGCGACGGCCGCCAAGTTCTACCCGGTGCTGCTGCTGGGGCCGCTGTTCCTGCTGTGCCTGCGGGCCGGGAAGTGGAGGGCCTGGGGAGCGGCGGTGGGCGGCGCCGCGGGCGCCTGGCTGGTGGTGAACCTCCCGGTGATGCTGCTCGCCTCGGACGGCTGGGCGAAGTTCTACACCTTCAGCCAGGAGCGGGGCGTCGACTACGGCTCCATCTGGCTGATCATCTCCCAGCAGACCGGCAGGTCCATCGACGGCGCGAACTTCTACGCGATCGCGCTCATGCTGCTGTTCTGCGCCGGCATGGCCGGGCTGACCCTGTACGCCCCGCGGCGCCCGCGCTTCGCGCAGCTGGCCTTCCTCGTCGTGGCCGCCTTCATCCTGACCAACAAGGTCTACTCACCGCAGTACGTGCTCTGGCTGGTGCCGCTCGCGGCGCTCGCGAGGCCCCGTTGGCGGGACTTCCTCGTCTGGCAGGCCGCCGAGGTCATGTACTTCCTCGGCATCTGGTCGTACCTGGCGTACACGACGGGCGGCAACAGCAAGGGCCTGCCGCAGGACGGCTACCACCTGGCCATCGCGGCGCACCTGCTCGGGACGCTGTACCTGTGCGCGGTCGTCGTCCGCGACATCCTCTTCCCGGAGCGCGACGCGGTGCGCCAGGACGGCTCGGACGACCCCTCCGGGGGCGTGCTGGACGGCGCTGAGGACGTGTTCGTGCTGGGGCGGCCCTCGCACCAGCCGCGGCACGCGGCGCCGCTGCAGCACGGGGCCGAGGACGGCTACGGCTTCGGGGAGGCGCCCACGGTGCACTGGGGCCTGGAGAAGGAGCCCCGGACCCCGCCGCACTGAGCGGAGGGGGCGGAGGGGCCGCCCAAGGGCGTCCAGGACGTCCGGGGCACCGCAGAGACCGCCGGCACGCCGCCCCCGGGCCTCAGGGGCTCGGGGGCGGCGGCGTGTGCGTCAGCGGTCGACGACGCGGTCGAACTGCGTCGTCGTGTGCCGCAGGTGTGCCACCAGCTCGTCACCGACCGCCGGGGGCGCCACGTCGCCCGGCAGGAAGAGGATCGACACCTGCATGTGCGGGGGCTCGGCGAACCAGCGCTGCTTGCCGGCCCACACGAAGGGCGACAGGTTGCGGTTGATGGTGGCCAGGCCGGCCCTCGCGACGCCCTTGGCGCGCGGCATCACGCCGTGCATGGCCTTGGGAGCCTCCAGGCCCACCCCGTGCGACGTGCCGCCGGCGACGACGACCAGGTGGCCGTCCTCGGAGGCCTTGTTCTGGCGGTAGCCGAAGCGCTCGCCCTTGGCGATGCGGGTGACGTCCAGGACGGCGCCCCGGTACTCGGTGGCCTCGTGGTCGCCGAGCCACAGCCGGGTGCCGATGCGGGCGCGGAAACGGGTCTGCGGGAACTCGTCACGCAGCCGGGCCAGCTCGGCGGCCTTCAGATGGCTGACGAACATGGTGTGCAGCGGCAGCCGGGCGGCGCGCAGCCGCTCCATCCAGGCGTGGACCTCCTGCACCCCGTCGGAGCCGTCGGTGCGGTCCAGCGGCAGGTGGATGGCGAAGCCCTCCAGCCGGACGTCGTCGATGGCCGAGTGCAGCTTGACCAGGTCGTCCTCGCTGACCCCGTGCCGCTTCATGCTGCTCATGACCTCGATCACGACCCGGGCCCCGACCAGGCCGCGCACGCCTTCGACGGAGGACACGGAGCGGATGGCGCGGTCCGGCAGCGGCACCGGCTCCTCGCCCAGCCGGTACGGGGTCAGCACCAGCAGGTCCCCGCCGAACCAGTCCTTGATCCGGGCTGCCTCGTACGTCGTACCGACCGCGAGGATGTCCGAACCGAGCCGGATCGCCTCCTCGGACAGGCGCTCGTGGCCGAAGCCGTACCCGTTGCCCTTGCAGACGGGGACCAGTCCGGGGAACTGCTCCGCCACGGACTGCTGGTGCGCACGCCAGCGCGCGGTGTCGACGTACAGGGTGAGCGCCATGGCCGGAACGTGGACCTTTCTGCGGTTCTGCGGTCAGTCGGACAGCTGGGGCAGCTGGGCAAGGGGTCGGCCGGCCGGCGGGGCCGGCCGGTCAGCGGCGGGACATGTAGATGTCGAGCGCCTTGTGCAGCAGCTTGTTGAGGGGGAAGTCCCACTCGCCCAAGTATTCGGCAGCCTGCCCGCCGGTGCCCACCTTGAACTGGATGAGACCGAAGAGGTGGTCGCTCTCGTCGAGCGAGTCGCTGATGCCGCGCAGGTCGTACACGCTCGCGCCGAGCGCGTAGGCGTCCCGCAGCATCCGCCACTGCATGGCGTTGCTCGGCCGGACCTCGCGCTTGTGGTTGGCGGAGGCGCCGTAGGAGTACCAGACGTGCCGGCCGACGACGAGCATCGTGGCGGCGGCGACCGCCTCGCCCTCGTGCCGGGCGAGGTACAGCCGCATGCGGTTGGGGTCCTCGGCGTTGAGGACCTGCCACATGCGCTGGAAGTACGGCAGCGGCCGCGGGCGGAAGCGGTCGCGCTCGGCGGTGACCTCGTACAGCTGCTGCCACACGGGGAGATCGTCGTAGCCGCCCTGGACGACCTCGACGCCGGCCTTCTCGGCCTTCTTGATGTTGCGGCGCCAGAGCTGGTTGAAGCCCTTCTGGACGTCGTCGAGGCTGCGGTTCTCCAGCGGCACCTGGAAGACGTAGCGGGGCTGCACGTCGCCGAAGCCGGCGCCGCCGTCCTCGCCCTGCTGCCAGCCCATGCGGCGCAGCCGGTCGGCCACCTCGAAGGCGCGGGGCTCGATGAACGTCGCCTCGACGTCGCGCAGGCGCTTGACGTCCGGGTCGGCGATGCCCGACTTGATGGCGGCCGCGTCCCAGCGGCGGATGACGACCGGCGGACCCATCTTCACGGAGAACGCGCCCTGCTGCTTCAGGTGCGCCAGCATCGGGCGCAGCCACTCGTCCAGGTTGGGGGCGTACCAGTTGATCACCGGGCCCTCGGGGAGGTAGGCGAGGTACCGCTTCACCTTGGGCAACTGCCGGTAGAGCACCAGGCCGGCGCCGACGAGCTCACCGGTCTTGTCGTCGAACCAGCCGAGGTTCTCCGAACGCCACTCGGTCTTGACGTCGGCCCAGGCGGGCACCTGGCAGTGGCTTGCCGAGGGCAGGCTCTGGATGTACGCCAGGTGCTGTTCCCGACTGATGGTCCTCAGGGTCAAGCTCATGCGGGGCGCTCCCCATCGCTGCGGCTACGGCATTGCTGACTGCATTACTGCGCCGAAGCCTACTGCGAACGGCGAACGCCCCTGCGAGGGCTGTGGACAAGTCGGTTCCGCGGCTTCGCCCGGCGGGGGCCGGGAGGGACGGCAGGCGGCGCGGGCTCAGGACACCACGCCGCCGAAGAGACCGCCGTGGGCCATGCCGATGTAGAAGCCGACCGCGGCCAGTCCCATGCCGATGATGAAGAGGAAGCGCTCGGCCGTGGTGACGGAGCGGTACTGGCCGAAGGCGCCCACCAGGACGCCGACCAGGCCCGCCCAGGAACTGAGCAGGTGCAGGCCGCTCCAGAACGCCGCGATGGCGGAGACCAGGCCGAGCACGACGGTCACGACGGCCAGGGTGTTCTCCACCGGATGGGGCCGGCCGTCCGTGTTGAGGGTGAACCGGGACCGATGGGGCCGGCCGCCGCGAGCGGGTCGTACTGCCTGTGCCATGGGGCACCTCCGTGATGGAGAGGTGGCGCATCGTAGCGCCGAACACACCCGATGTGTACAGATTGCGGGCATGCGCGGGCGGATTTCAACCGGAAGCCGCGAGGCGGGTAGTGTGTACCGTCTGCACCGGTGTCTGTGCAGGTCCACATGACGGTTCCGAAGGGGCCGCGGGGAGCGGTCCCCGCGGGTCCGGGGGCGTTGTCAGTGGGCCGGGATACCGTTGCGACGCGATGCAAACCCTCCTGCCACGGAAACGCCGTGGCCGCTGAGTCCAAAGGAGGTGGGTTCCACATGCGTCACTACGAGGTGATGGTGATCCTCGACCCCGATCTCGAGGAGCGCGCTGTCTCCCCGCTGATCGAGAACTTCCTCGGCGTCGTCCGCAACGGCGGCGGCAAGGTCGAGAAGGTCGACACCTGGGGCCGTCGTCGTCTTTCGTACGAGATCAAGAAGAAGCCCGAGGGCATCTACTCGGTCATCGACCTCAACGCCACTCCTGAGGTCGTCAAGGAGCTCGACCGTCAGATGAACCTGAACGAGTCGGTCCTCCGGACCAAGGTCCTCCGTCCCGAGACCCACTGAGCCTGACGGCTCAGGCATTCGGGAAACCGAGAAGCCAAGCAACGCCGAGAGGTCACTCACCATGGCAGGCGAGACCGTCATCACGGTCGTCGGCAATCTCGTCGACGACCCCGAGCTGCGCTTCACCCCCTCGGGTGCGGCGGTCGCGAAGTTCCGAGTCGCGTCCACTCCCCGCACCTTCGACCGGCAGACCAACGAGTGGAAGGACGGCGAGAGCCTCTTCCTCACGTGCTCGGTCTGGCGGCAGGCGGCGGAGAACGTGGCGGAGTCGCTTCAGAAGGGCATGCGCGTCATCGTGCAGGGCCGTCTGAAGCAGCGCTCGTACGACGACCGCGAGGGCGTCAAGCGGACGGTCTACGAGCTGGACGTCGACGAGGTCGGCGCCAGCCTGCGCAACGCGACCGCCAAGGTCACCCGCGCCAGCGGTGGCGGCGGCGCCTCGCGCGGCGGCCAGGGCGGGTACGGCGGCGGGGGCGGCCAGGGCGGCGGCTGGGGCGGTGGCCCCGGTGGCGGCCAGGGCGGCGCGCCCGACGGCGACCCGTGGGCGACCGGCGCTCCGGCCGGGGGCGGCCAGGGCGGCGGCGGCTGGGGCGGCGGCTCCGGCGGCTCCGGCGGCGGCTTCTCGGACGAGCCGCCCTTCTAAGGGCGGCAGCGCACCAAACTTCTTGATCACACTGGAGAGAGACAATGGCGAAGCCGCCTGCTCGCAAGCCTAAGAAGAAGGTTTGCGTGTTCTGCAAGGACAAGATCACCTACGTCGACTACAAGGACACGAACCTGCTGCGGAAGTTCATCTCCGACCGCGGCAAGATCCGTGCCCGCCGGGTCACCGGCAACTGCACCCAGCACCAGCGCGACGTCGCCACGGCCGTGAAGAACAGCCGTGAGATGGCGCTGCTGCCCTACACCTCGACCGCTCGCTAAGGAAGGGTGGACTGAGCAATGGCGAAGATCATCCTCACCAACGAGGTCAGCGGCCTCGGCGCCGCCGGCGATGTCGTCGAGGTCAAGAGCGGCTACGCCCGCAACTACCTGATCCCGCGCGGTTTCGCGATCGCGTGGACCAAGGGTGGCGAGAAGGACGTCGAGCAGATCCGCCGCGCGCGCCGGATCCGCGAGATCGCGACCGTCGAGCAGGCCAACGCCCTCAAGGCGCAGCTCGAGGGCGTCAAGGTCAAGCTGTCCACCCGCGCGGGTGACGCCGGCCGCCTGTTCGGCTCGGTGACCCCGGCCGACATCGCCGCCGCCGTCAAGGCCGCGGGCGGCCCGGACGTGGACAAGCGCCGGGTCGAGATCGGTTCCCCGATCAAGACGGTCGGCTCGCACAAGGTGTCGGTGCGTCTGCACCCCGAGGTCGAGGCCGCTCTCGACGTCGAGGTCGTCGCTTCCTGACCCTCGCGCACCGCGTGAACGCCGGGCCCGGGACCATGAGGTCCCGGGCCCGGCGTCTTGTCGTCGGCGGGAAGCCTCTGGTCGCCGACCGGCAGGTCGCCGGTCAGGCGCGCACGGCGCCGGCGATGGCCCACTTTCCCGAGCGGGCGCGCCAGTGCAGGCCGGCCAGCCGGGTGAGCATCATCAGGCCCGTCGCCCACCACAGGGCGGTGAGTCCCCCTCCGAGAGCCGGGACGGCCAGGGCGGCCGGGGTGAAGACGGCGAGGGTGACGACCATCGACCAGGCGAGGTAGGGGCCGTCGCCGGCGCCGATGAGGACCCCGTCCAGGACGAAGACCACGCCGCAGACCGGCTGGAAGAGCGCCGCCACCAGCAGGACGGTCATCAGTTCGGAGCGCACCGCTGGGTCCGTGGTGAACAGCGGGGCGACCAGCGGCCGGGAGACGGCCAGGACGAGGCCGATGACCACGCCCGAGGCGATGCCCCACTGCACCATGCGGCGGCACGCGGCCCGGGCCCCGGCCACGTCGTCGGCGCCGAGGTGGCGGCCGATGATGGCCTGACCGGCGATGGCGATCGCGTCCAGGGCGAAGGCGGCCAGCGACCAGAGGGTGGTGGTGATCTGGTGGGCGGCGATCGAGGCGTCCCCGAGCCGGGCGGCGACCGCGGTGGCCAGCATCAGCACGGCCCGCAGGCTCAGCGTGCGGATCAGCAGGGGCGTCCCCGCCTGGGCGCAGGCGCGGACGCCGGCCAGGTCGGGCCGCAGGGAGGCGCCGTGCCGGCGTGCCCCGCGGACGACGACACCCAGGTAGACGGCCGCCATCGCGTTCTGGGCGATCACGGTGCCCCAGGCGGAGCCGGCGATCCCGAGCCCGGCGCCGTACACCAGCACCACGTTGAGCACACCGTTCACGGCGAAGCCGCCGACGGCGACGTAGAGCGGGGTCCGGGTGTCCTGCAGCCCGCGCAGCACACCGGTGGCGGCCAGGACGACGAGCATCGCGGGGATGCCGAGTGCGCTGATCCTCAGGTAGGTGACGGCATAGGGGGCGGCGGTGCCGGAAGCGCCGAACACGTCGGTGAGGGCGGGGGCCGCGGGGATCGCGATAGCCACCGCGGCGGCGCTGATGAGGAGGGCGAGCCAGATGCCGTCCATGCCCTGGCGGATCGCCGCGGGCAGGTCGCCCGCGCCCACCCGGCGGGCGACGGCGGCGGTGGTGGCGTACGCGAGGAAGACGAAGACGCCGACGAGGGTGGTGAGCAGGGCGCCCGCGACGCCCAGGCCCGCGAGCTGCGAGGTGCCGAGGTGGCCCACGATCGCGCTGTCGGCCATGAGGAAGAGCGGTTCGGCGACCAGCGCCCCGAAGGCGGGCAGTGCGAGACCGATGATCTCGCGGTCGTGGCGGCGTACGGCTTGACGGGGTGAGACTTCGGCGACCTGGGGCACCCGGCCAGGGTAATCATCCACATGTAAGGGACACAAGGGGGCCCTGCCTCTTACTTGTGGCTGCGCAGGGTGATCTCCTCCGTGCCGTTTGTCGTGATCTTGGGCTGAGCGGGCAAGTTTTTCTTGTCCACAGCGGGTGGATGAAAAAACCGCAGGTCAGCCGCGTGATCATTGGGTGATTGTGTGCTTGTCCACCGCGCTGTCCCCCGCCCTGTACACAGCTGGAGGGGGCTTCTCCACAGGTAGGGGCAGTTCATCAACAGGTCATCCCCCACGCCTGTGGATAACCGTCTTGGCTGTGAGCCCCGTGGACCCCTACCGTGGGGCGTCGCCCGGTGCCACAGGTGTGCCCGAGCGACGTGAATGTCAGAGCCGTGGCGTAGCAAAAGGGGCACGACGCAGTGGTCCGCGCCGGAGGGGAGGAGGTGGCAGGGGGGTGAGCCAGCCCGAACCCGCGGACGACCACTGGGGGAGCGAACCGCCTTTCCCGCCGGACGGTCCCGGCGACCGTCTGCCCGTCTCCCGCTTCCGGCGCAGGGACGAGCGGGACCGCGACCGTGACGACGATCGCGGGAGCTCCGGCTTCGAGCGCGTACCGCCGCAGGACCTGGACGCCGAGATGTCGGTGCTCGGCGGCATGCTGCTGTCCAAGGACGCCATCGCCGACGTCGTCGAGGTGCTCAAGGGCGCCGACTTCTACCGGCCCGCGCACGAGACCGTGTACGCGGCGATCCTCGACCTCTACGCCCGTGGCGAGCCCGCCGACCCCATCACCGTCGCCGCCGAGCTGACCAAGCGCGGCGAGCTCGTCCGCGTCGGCGGCGCGCCCTACCTGCACAGCCTCGTCAACGCGGTGCCCACCGCCGCCAACGCCGAGTACTACGCGGAGATCGTGCACGAGCGCGCGGTCCTGCGCAGGCTCGTCGAGGCGGGCACCCGCATCACGCAGATGGGGTACGCGGCCGACGGCGACGTCGACGAGATCGTCAACTCCGCGCAGGCCGAGATCTACGCCGTCACCGAGCAGCGCACCAGCGAGGACTACCTCCCGCTCTCGGAGATCATGGAGGGCGCCCTCGACGAGATCGAGGCCATCGGCTCGCGCAGCGGCCAGATGTCCGGGGTGCCCACCGGCTTCGCCGACCTGGACTCCCTCACCAACGGCCTGCACCCGGGCCAGATGATCGTCATCGCCGCCCGCCCCGCGATGGGCAAGTCCACGCTCGCGCTGGACTTCGCCCGGGCGTGCTCGGTCGCCCACGGCATGCCCAGCGTCTTCTTCTCCCTCGAGATGGGCCGCAACGAGATCGCGATGCGCCTGCTGTCCGCCGAGGCCCGGGTCGCCCTGCACCACATGCGGTCCGGCAACATGACCGACGACGACTGGACACGGCTGGCCCGCCGTATGCCCGACGTCTCGGCGGCCCCCCTCTACATCGACGACTCGCCGAACCTGTCGATGATGGAGATCCGCGCCAAGTGCCGCCGGCTCAAGCAGCGCAACGACCTGCGGCTGGTCGTCATCGACTACCTCCAGCTGATGCAGGCGGGCGGTTCGCGCCGCCCCGAGAGCCGTCAGCAGGAAGTCTCGGACATGTCCCGCAACCTCAAGCTCCTGGCGAAGGAACTCGAGGTCCCGGTGATCGCGCTCTCCCAGCTGAACCGTGGTCCCGAGCAGCGCACGGACAAGAAGCCCATGGTCAGCGACCTGCGCGAGTCCGGTTCCATCGAGCAGGACGCGGACATGGTCATCCTGCTGCACCGCGAGGACGCCTACGAGAAGGAGTCGCCGCGCGCCGGCGAGGCCGACCTGATCGTCGCCAAGCACCGCAACGGCCCCACGGCCACCATCACCGTGGCCTTCCAGGGCCACTACTCGCGCTTCGTGGACATGGCGCAGACCTGAGCGGTCCGGCCGGGAGGTCTCCTTCCCGTGCGGTCCCCTGGGCGACGTCGGACGGACGGCGCTCAGCGCCTCGTCTCGTACCGGGTCAGGACGACGCCGCCGGGGAGCGTCCGGTGCTCCACCAGGCTCAGGTTCACCCAGGTGTCCAGCGCGGGGAAGAACGGCGTGCCGCCGCCCACCAGGACCGGATGGGTGGCGATCACGTACTCGTCGATCAGGCCGGCACGCACGGCCGCCCCGGCGAGGGTCGCGCCGCCGATGGTCATGGGGCCGCCGTCCCCGGCCTTGAGCCGGGTGATCTCGGCGATCGCGTCGCCGGTGACCAGGCGGGTGTTCCAGTCGACCTCGTCGATCGTCGAGGAGAACACCACCTTCGGCGTGTCCCGCCAGTTCCGGGCGAACTCGATCTCCGCAGGGGTGGCGCCCGGCTGCCGGTCGGCGGTCGGCCAGTGGGAGCTCATCGTCTCCCAGAGCTTGCGGCCGTAGAGCGACAGGCCACTCGCCCGGTCATGGTCGAGCCACCACTGGAACAGCTCGTGGCTCGGAGGTCCGCTCCAGCCGATGTCGTCGCCGGCCGCGGCGATGTAGCCGTCCAGAGTCAGGTTCATGCCGTAGATCAGTTTCCGCATGGCCAGCCTTTCGTCCGGGGGTGTCCGGTACGTGGACCGGTGCGGCTCGGGAACCGTATCGGCGCGCGATCCGGGCTCGCCGGTTGTCCTCGTGCTCGGGGCCCGGCGTGTGGAGACGGATCACGGGTGCCAAGGCCGTGAGGCGGCCGAGAACTCCCGGGTCGCGCACCGGAAGCGACCGCAAGGGGGATTCGCCGGGAGAGGTCCGATCCGGGACCGTGCTCACGCAACTCCGTCGGTCGGCGATAATCTTCATCGGCAGGGTCGGCCAGGCGAGTTTGTTCACCCGGAGGAGGCCCGACGTCAACCGTCCGTCGGTATGGCCGCCAGACTACGGGGGAAACCTGGCCGCGACTCACCGCGGTGTGACAGGGGGGAACGAGCGGAACGACGGGGTGCGGGGAACCTCGTAGGCCACGGCGCGGCGACATCGCGGTCATCAGCTGCCGGGGCTGGGACGGGGCAACGGTGACATTCGCTGTCGCGGCGATGAGGGGGTCCGCGGCGGAGGGCGCGACGCGTCGGACGGGTGACCGGGCGCCACTGCCGCGTGCGGTGCGGCGGACGGCGCCGGCGGTTGCCGGCGAAGCGGCGCACACCCCCTGAACGCAGGATGGGCGCAGCCGCTGCTGCCCCGGCACCCGCGGGTGCCCTGGAGGTCCGGTCGCGGCGACGTCGGCGCGAGCCGGTTTCGGTGAATCGGTACGTGTAAGGACAAGGAAGGCCCATGAGCCGCTGGCGCGAGACGTTTGCCAGGCAAGGCGGCGGCGCGAGCGTTCCGCCGCGCAGGCGACCCGAGAGTCGGCTCGACGACGACCCCGCCCCGCGGGTTCTCGTCGAGGACCACGGCGGACTGCTTGTGCTGCGGCCGCCCACCGAGGACAGCCTGGACCCGGCCGACGTCATCGACCTGTCCCGCACCATGGCCTCGCCGGACGGCACGGCCACGATCGTCGTCGCCGTGGACCCGTCCGGGCACAGCGGGCTGTGGCCACGGCTCCGCGAGGTACTGGACACCCTCCGGGCGGACGGCACCCGGACCGTGCGTCTGGTGCTCTCCGGGGCCGGCGACGACCGCCCCGGCCGCCCCGCCACGGCCCGGCGGATCGCCGACGCCTGGGACATGACGGTCGAGGCGCCCGACGGACCGGTGATGGTGGTGCCGGGCGGCTCGGCGTTCGTGCCGCCCGGCACCGGCGGGTGGCGGCGCTTCGCCCCGGGGCGGGCTCCGGTGCCGCTCGGGCCGCGCATGCCGTCTCCCCGGTGGCAGAACGCCCTTCGCCGGGTCCCCGCGACGGCGGTCAGCGGCTGCGTGGTGGATCAGGTGCCGGCAGGGCTGCTGATCCGCCCCGCGGGCTCGGCTGCACCGAGTCCGGGCGACCTCTTCCACACCGTTCCTGTCGATCCCCGGCGGGCCGCCGTGATCGTGGGCGTCCCCTTCGGTGAGGACGTCGCGGCATCGGACGTCGTCGCGCTCCTGGAGGCGATACCGGCCGAGGACTGCGACGTGCGCCTCGTGCCAGGGGGGAGAACCGATCTGCTGCCCCTGGCCCAGTCGGTCTCCTCGACTCTGGGCATCGAGGTCGAGGTCACCACGGGCCTGCCCCTGTTCGCCTCCGACGGCCCCATGGGGCGCTACGGGGTGCGCTCGGCGATGGTCGGGACCGACGAGGTGCCGCGGTGGCTGCCGTACGTCGACGCGGTCGTCTGCGCTCCCGCGGGCACCGCGGACCGCCCGCACCCGCCGCGCCTGCTGCGCTGGTTCGCACCCGAGGGGATCGGCGGGCTCCGCCCCGCGAACGGTCCCGCCGTGAACGGGGAGTTCCTCCTGTCCCCCGAGTGGCGCGTCGTGCTCACCAGGGCCGGGTTGTGGGTCGGCCCCATGGGCGGCGCTCCGATCCCGCACAGTGACCGGCCGGTGAACCACGACGGACCCGTGATCGATATCGGACGGCCCGGCGACCGTCTCACGGCGACGCTGTGGCCCGTTGTGTCCCGTGTGCTCGTGGCGGTGAATCCCGCCGTCCGAGCCCTCACCACGCTGCACGTCCACGCTACCCCGCCCGACGGCGGCCGTGCGCTGCGGTCCCTGGCGGCCGAGCACAGCCTGCGCGTCATCCGCTTCTCCCCCGTCCAAGGGGTACGCCCGGCCGCCCCCGGGACCGCTGGGGCCCCCGGGGCCGTTGGGGCCGTTGGGACCGCTGGGGCCCCCGGGGCCGCTGGGACCCACGGAACTCCTGCTCCCGGCCCCCGGACCCCTGGGACCCCACGCGTGGGTCCGGCCGCCGGGAGCGCGAGCCGCCCGCAGGGCACACAGCAGAAGCCGCCCCGGCCCCTGGACGAGCGCGGTCCGCAGGGGCCCGCCGAGCACCGCGGGGCCCCCTCACCCGCCCCCCGCCGCACCGCCCCGGCGGCACCCAAACCGGGCTCCGCCGCCCCGCCGCCGCGAACGCCGCGGCCCGCGCAGGCTCCCGAAGCCCAGCAGTCCCCGCACGAGGCCGGACACGCCGCCAGGGGCCCCGCACCGACGTCACCACGCCATCGCAGCACGCTCGAAGAGCGCAGCGCCTTCCGCGGCTTCGCCAGTGCGGTGTGGGAGCGGCACAGCTCTGCGGTGCGCCGGGCGATGACCAGCCTGCCGGCCCCCCAGGGACAGGAGGACGAGGCCGTCCACGACGATCTCGTCGCCGTTCGCATGTACATGGAACAGGCCGACAGTCCGCAGCGCCACGCAGAGCTGCGGGCGCTGCTGCGTTCGGGCGAGCCCCAGTGGCAGCCGTTCGCCGCCTGCCTGACGTCCGGGCTGCAGTGGCTCCCGCCGTACCGCGGAGCGGTTTTGCGCGGGGCGCCCCCGTTCGGCACCGGCAGCACGCCGCGCCGCGGTCAGATGCTCTATGATGCCGCCCCGATAAGTGGCCTGCCGATCGATCAGGCCGACACCGTCTCGGGGGCGCAGGCGGCGTACGTGATCTGGTCCATCACGGGCCGCGCCGTGGGTGCGCTGCGCGAGGGAGCGCGCAAGGCAATGAACGAGATCGTGTTTGCGCCGGGCACGAAGTACCGGGTGCTCGATGTACGCACGCAGGGCGGCGAGCCGCTGATCCTCCTCCGCCAGCTGCCCGACCGGCTCACGGCCGGGAGCGCGGACGCTCTGGAGGACGCCGACGAGACCGCGCTGGCCCGTCTCGAACAGGCGCTGGCGGAGCTGACCTGGGGCACCGGTCCATGGCCGGCACGCTGCAGCGGAAGTGTCGGCGACCACTGAGCAGGTACAGCCACGTAGCAACGGGCCGGCCGGGTCGGGGCGCCGGACCGTCCCCGAGTCCCCGGCAGACAACGACAGACAGGAGCCCGTCCTTGCACCACCAGAAGTCACCCGCTTCGCCCAAGGCTCCGGCGGTGACCACGCGCAAAGCCACCTCGCTTCCGGTCGTCGACACCGAGGCCGACTCGCTCTTCGCACCCGCGTCCGCCGAGCCGACGCCGACGCCGAAGCCGACGCCGGCGCCCGCGCCGACGCCGAAGTCGCCGCCGAAGCCGAAGTCGCCGCCCGCTCCGGTGGGGTCCGCGCCGACGCCGAAGCCGACGCCGAAGCCGACGCCAAAGCCGAAGCCGACGCCAAAGCCGAAGCCGAAGCCGAAGTCGCCGCCCGCTCCGGTGGGGTCCGCGCCGACGCCGAAGCCGAAGCCGAAGCCGGCGACCACACCGGCGCCCGCGCCCAAGTCCTCGTCTTCGTCTTCGTCTTCGTCCTCTGCCGTCCCGCCGGTACCACTGGTCGACACGGCTGTCCCAGCTGGAAGCCGCATCGCCGAAACGGCCGCCGCGGAGTTGAAGTCGGTGCGTGAGGGCGAGACGTGGTCGAGGTCCGACCGCGACCAGGCCGAGCCCGCACAACCGGCGGATGCCAAGGCGGCGCGTGTGCAGGAGTCCCGGGCGGATGCCAAGGCGGCGCGTGTGCCGGAGTCCCGGGCGGATGCCCGACCCGCGGTGGGACCGGCACCTGCGCAAGGTGACTCGCCGACGGTGTCGGTCGAGGCGGCGGTGTACACCGCGCTGCGGCGCAAGGCCTCGACGCAGGCCTCCGTCAGGTCGGTGACGTCCAGGCTCACGCAGCGGACAGGACCCGAGTCCACCGCTCTCGGGCCCACCGCTCTCGGGCCCACCGGTCCGACGGGGCCGAAGGCCGGCCGTCCGGGCGGCGGCGCACGACGAGGGTTGGCCATCGTCGTCTGCGCCGCCGTCGCGGTGGCGGCGTTCCTCACGCTGCAGCGCACCGTCGGCGGCGACGCGGACCCGGCACCCGCCGGGACCGTGACGGACAGTTCGGCGGGACCGGAGGCTTCGCGGCTCCTCGACGCCGGGGCGAGCCCCCTTGCCAGCCGCACTCCGGAAAGGAAGCCGACCCCGTCCAGTACCTCCTCCCCGCGCAGGAAGCCCCGCACGCCGGCGTCACCGAGCCACTCCCTGAAGGCGGAAGAACCCACGACCTCGACGACACACAACACCTCCGGCGGCGGCTCGAAGACGGAGCTGCCGAAGTCGAACGACGCATCGCCGACGGTCAAAGCCACGGTCAAGGCCCCGGCCAAGCCGCCGGCGCCGTTGACGGTGTCGGCCACCAGAGTGCTCAACCGGGGGCAGTCCATCGTCAACGGTGAGACGTCGCTGACGATGACCTCCGGCGGAAACCTCGTTCTGACGTACCGCGGTGCCGTCAGATGGGCGAGCGGAACGACGGGGCAAGGGGTCAGCACGGTATTCCAGGACGACGGCAACTTCGTCGTCTACCGCACGGACACCAGCACGGCCTGGTCAACCAGGACCGACGGCCACGACGGCGCCGTCCTCGTGATCACGGGCTCGGGCGAGCTCTATATCAGCTACCAGGGCCAGAAGCTGTGGCAGGCGTGACCTTCCGCTAGGCCCGGCGGGCAGGGGTTCCGCGGCGGACGTCACGGCCCGGCCGGAGGGTCGGCGGGAAGCTCCCGCGGAACCGGCCGCCGTCGGGCGTGCGGGGTCAGCCCAGGGCCACCATCAGCGGGGCATGGCGGCGGTGAGCGTCGCCGGGCAGTTCCCGGTCCCCGAGCACCATCAAGGTGTTGGGGAAGACGGGTGCCACGCCGTGCTCCGCGGCCCAGCCGCCCTGGCCGTCGGGGAGGTCGGTGCGCAGATCGAGGCGGACGGGCAGGTCCGCGTTCCGGGCGATCGTGGTGATCAGCTCCCTGGCCACGGCAGGGCTCCCGGCGACGACGGGGCCGACGACCAGCGTGTCCCCGTTGACCCACGCCGAGGCGTAACCGGTCAGGGTGCCGTCCTGCTCGGCGACCATGACGCGTTCGGCGAACCGGGGCAGGTCGCGCAGGAGGGGTGAGCGGTCCGCGCCGAACACCTCGGCGTCCAGGGCGAGCAGTGCCGGCAGGTCGGTCTCGGTGAAGGCTCGCGACCGCGTGGTGCTGGAGCCGCCGGGGCCGCCAGGGCCGTCGGAGCCGCCGAAGCCGTCGCAAACGCGGGAACCGCTGGAGGCCCCGGCCGTTTCCGTGGTACGCGCGGGCTCGGGCGGGGAGAGGCGGCCGCGGTGGGTGACGACGGTGCCGATCGCGCGGAAGCCGAGCTTCTCGTAGAGCGGGCGGCCGCGATCGGTGGCGTGCAGGGTGACGGTGTCGTCGCCGGCCTCGGCCAGGACGTGTGACATGATGCGCCGCCCGAGCCCCCGCCCCTCGTACCGGGCCGCGACCAGGACCATGCTGACCGCCGCCAGGCCGCCCGCGTAACGGGTCAGGACGGTGGTGGCGGCCAGGCCGTCGCCGTCGGGGGCGTCGACGCCGTAGCCGGTCCCGTGGGTGAGCAGGAAGCGCCACTTGTGTTCCTCGGCCCCCCAGTCCCTGCTGACGGCCAGCGCGCTGCAGGCGGGGAGATCGGCGGGGGTGAGACGGCGCACGGGTGCCGCGGGGAATGTCATGCGGGCAGCGTGCCGCCGAGGCGGCGGGCGGCTCCCATAGTTATCCCCTATGGCCATCGGCCGGTACCCGGCTATCCTCCCCGGGTGACGCTCTCCTTGCCCGGCCTGCGGGCCTTTGTGGCGGTGGCGCGCACGGGCTCGTTCTCGGCGGCCGCGCGGCGGCTCGACGTACGGCAGCCGACGGTGAGCGAGTCGGTGCGCCGACTGGAGGCCGCCGCCGGGCGGCCGTTGCTGGTGCGCAACCGCGAACGGGCCGAACTGACCGACCTGGGGCGGCGGATCCTGGCCCACGCGGTGGCGGCCGTCGACGCGGCGGACGAGCTCGAAGGACTGCTGGCCGGGACGGCGCCCCGGCCGTTCACCGTGGGCTTCTTGGGCGAGGCCGCGGCCGGCCGGACCCGCGAGCTGCTGGACCTGATCCAGGCGCGCGTCCGCGGCGAGGTGCGGCTGCGCCGCTACGACTTCGACGACCCCTCCTGCGGGTTGCTGGACGGCCGGTGCGACCTGGGCATCGTGTGGCCGCCGTTGGACGCTCCCGGCCTGGGGATGGTGACCGTCGCCGACGACCGGCGCTGCGTGGCGCTGCCCGCGACGGACCCGCTGGCGCGCCGCACCGAGGTCGCGCCCGCCGAACTGGGCGGCAGGACATGGGTGGTGCCGCGGACCGCTGACGCGGCCTACGCCGGCTTCCGCCACCCGTCGGCCGTGGGGGTCGTCCACGTGGCGGGCACGGTGCCGTCCGGGTCCCTGGAGGAGACGCTCGAACTCGTGGCAGCGGGCCGTTGCTGCGCGCTGGCGAGCACGTCGACGGACGAGCACTACGCCCGGTCCAACGTGGTGTTCGTGCCGCTGGCCGGGGACGTGCGCTGCACGGTCGCGCTGGCCTGGCGGGCCGCGGACCGCAGGCCGGCGGTCCGCGGGGCGGTGGAGGACGCCGCCCGGCTGTTCGGGAAAGCGCCGCCGGGGGCCGGACGGTCGGCGGCCGACGAGGGAGGGGCCGCATGGGACGACTGCACATCTTCGACATGGACGGGACGCTGATGCACGGTTCCTCGGCGAGCCTGGAGCTCGCCCGGGAGCTGGGGCTGGTGGCCGAGTTCAGGGAGTTGGAGCACGCGCTCGGGAACGGCCTGCTGGACCCGCCGGGCTACGCGGTGCGCGCGTACGAGCTGTGGCGGGAGCTCACCCCGGCACAGGTGGCGGCGGCGTTCGCGCATGCCCCGTGGCTGGCCGGGATACGGGAGGTGTGGGCGGACATCGCCGCCCGGGGGGAGCACTGCGCCGTGGTGTCGCTCTCCCCGGACTTCTTTGTGCGCCGGCTGCTGGAGTGGGGGGCGCACGCGGTCCGGGCGTCGGCCTTCCCGCAGCTCCCGTTCGACCCGGCCGTGGCACTGGACGCGGCGGGGATCTTGCTGCCGGAGAGCAAGGTGACGGCGGCGGACGAACTGTGCGCCCGCTACGGGATCAGCCGCCGCGACTGCGTGGCGTACGGGGACTCGCTCTCGGACACGGCGCTGTTCGCCGCGGTGCCGGTGTCGGTGGCCGTCAACGGGGACCACCATGTGCGCGGCCTGGCGAGCCACGCGTACACCGGGCGCGATCTGCGGGAGGCGTATGCGCTGGTCTCGGGCTGAACGCGCGGGGGCCGAAGCGTTGATCGTCGTGGGAATCGAGTGACGCCGGGGGAAACAGGCGCCCCGGGGCGCATGACTCCGGGAAGACGCACGACTCCGGACAGCGCCCACGACTCCGCCGCGGCGCGCTTCACATTCGGCTGAGCTTAACCCGATCGGTATCGCCGTTTCCCGTACTTCCGGCTATTTGTCCGGGCGGCTCGAAGCCCTGGCAGGCTTTCCGCACAGGATGTGAGGCTGAGGTACGGATTCCGACCGGGAGAGGCTCGAGGCGAAGCTGATCATGGACGCTCTGACCACGAACGCGGCCGAAACGGGAAAGGGAACCGGGACCGGGTCCTCCGGTTGGTTCACGCCGCACACACCCCCTGACGGGCCCCGACCCCACCATCAGGGCGAAGGCGCGCTTGCGCCGAGCCGCCGGGTGCGGCCGATAAGGCCGGTGGGCAAGGGAGCCGGGTGGACCTCCGAGCCCGGCCGGCAGCGGTCCGGCCCCGCCCAGGACGCGGCGGGGTCGCGTCCGCGCCCGGAGCCGCCCGCCGCACCGCCACTGCCACCGTCTGCGCCGCGGGCGCAGGCCCGGCCGCGGCCACGGCCGCCGAGCGCGGACGCGCGACTCATCCGGCGCACGCTGGAGGAGGTCGCGCCCGTCGCTGACAAGACGACGTCGTATTTCTATGCGCTTTTGTTCATACGGCATCCGGAGTTGCGTGAACTCTTTCCCGCCGCGATGGACACGCAACGCGACCGATTGCTGAAAGCGCTCCTCACCGCCGCGGAACACCTCGACGACACCGAGATACTCACCGAATACCTGTCCCACCTGGGCCGCGGCCACCGCAAATACGGCACGCGCCCCGAGCACTACCCGGCCGTGGGGGAATGCCTGATCGGGGCGCTGAGCCGGTACGCATCCGCCCTGTGGGACGACGAGGTCGAAAGCGCCTGGGCGCGCGCCTACACGGTGATCTCGCAGACCATGATCGACGCGGCGGCCGCCGACGAGAAGCACGCACCGCCCTGGTGGCAGGCCGAGGTCGTCAGCCACGAGCTGCGCACCCCCGACATCGCGGTGGTCGGCGTCCGCACCGACCACCCGTACCCCTTCCTCGCGGGCCAGTACGCGACACTGGAGACGCCCTGGTGGCCCCGGGTCTGGCGGCATTACTCCTTCGCCTGCGCCCCCCGCGCGGACGGCCTGCTGGTGTTCCATGTCAAGGCCGTGCCGGCCGGCTGGGTGAGCCGGGCGCTGGTCCACCGCGCCCGTCCCGGCGACGTCCTGCGGCTCGGCCCGCCGGGCGGCTCCATGGTCGTGGACCACACCACCGACAACGGACTGCTCTGCCTGGGCGGCGGCACCGGCATCGCCCCCATCAAGGCCCTCGTCGAGGACGTCGCCGAGCACGGCCGCCGCCGGGCCGTCGACGTCTTCTACGGTGCCCGCAGCGACCACGACCTCTACGACCTGGACACCCTGCTCGGGCTCGCCCAGCGCCACCCCTGGCTCTCCGTGCGGCCTGTGGTCTCCGACGGCCGCGGGGACGGGGGGCTGCACGGTCCGCTCCCCGAGATCGTGCAGCAGTACGGCCCCTGGCCCGAGTACGACGCGTATCTGAGCGGGCCGCCCGGGATGATCCGCAGCGGCGTCGACACCCTCGTGCGCGGCGGCATGCCCTCCCGGCGCATCCGGCACGACCTGATCGAGGAACTGGTCGCGGCGGGCCGCTGAGACCGCCCGCGCCGCCCGCCCGCGCGGCCCCTCGCCGGAAGGAACGTCGCCACGGGAGCCTCCCGACGGCACCCGCGGGACCCGCGGCACCCGATGCCGGCCGGGGCCGGTCAGCCGGCTCGTCCGACGTCAGCCGACCCAGCCGGCCCCACAGCCGACGTCAGCCGAGGTCGGTCGACAGCAGTCCCAGCACCCCTTCGATGTTGCCGTCCAGGTAGTGCCGCAGGGTCAGCGGAACGATCTCCACGGAGGCGAGCCCCACCCGGCTGAACGGCACGCGGACGACGTCGTAGGTGCCCGAGGGCTCGTCCACCTCCGGGCCGTGCCGCCGCGAGGGGTCCATGGACGCCAGCCGGCACACGAAGAAGTGCTGCACCTTCACCCCGTGCGAGCCGTCCTCGCCGATGTGCTCGACGGTGTCGACGAAGGCCGGCACGACATCGGTGACCTTGGCGCCCAGCTCCTCGTCCAGTTCTCTGTGCAGCGCCTCGACGATGGTGGCGTCCTCGGGCTCGACGCCTCCCCCGGGGGTGACCCAGTACGGGTTGAGCCCGGGCTTGGTGCGCTTGATGAGCACGAGGAAGTCGCCGTCGAGCAGGATGGCGCGGGCGGTGCGCTTGACCACCGGCCGGGTGGCGGGGACGGTCGGCGCACCCGGTGCGGCAGGGTTCTCGCTGTCCGGGGCCATGCCTGAGATCTGCCGCGGCGCGGGAGGCGGCAAACGCCTCCGGGACGGCGAATCGGAACCTTCCGTTCTTCCGGAGGCCACCCGCCGTGCGCCGGGCGCGCAGTCACCAGGCGGCGGAGGAGCGGATCAGCTGCTCGTGCACCCGCGCGATGTGCGGCAGCGCGAGCGTGCCGGCGCGCACCGAGACGAAGTACGTGCGCAGCGGCGGCACCGGCGGCTCCAGCAGCGCGCTGACGGCACCCGCCGTGATCGCCTCGCAGCACAGGTAGCGGGGCAGGACGGCCATGCCGATGCCGGAGACCACACACTCCAGGACGGCCCGCAGATCGGGCACCACCACCGCGGGGACGATGGCGGGGGTCACGTCGAAGACCGCCGACCAGTAGTGGTCGAACAGCGGCATGCCCTCGTCGTAGGAGATCACGGGGATGCCCTCGAGGACCCGTGCGCCGCGATCGCGCACCGCGAGCGGGCCGCCGATCCGCTCCAGCCAGGCGGGCGCGGCCACGAGGACCTGCTCCTCGTCCCACAGGGCGGCGGCGGTCAGCAGCCGGTCGCGGGGCCGGACGGTGCCGATGGACAGGTCGTGGTGGCCCGCGGCGAGCCCGGCCAGCGCCTCGTCCTCGCCGACCAGGGTGACCCTCAGCTGCAGGCCCTCGGCGACCAGCGGGGCCAGAGCGGGCAGAGCGCGCACGGAGGTGAAGGTGGGCGGCCCGGCGAGGTGCAGGGTGCGCTGCGCGGACTGCTCGCCGAGGTCCGCCTGTGTTATCTGTAGCAGGGCGTCGAGGTGCGGCGCCACCCGGTGGGCCAGGTCGTCGCCGACCGGCGTCGGGGCGACGCCGCGCGGCAGGCGCAGGAACAGGGGGCGGCCGAGCTGCCGTTCCAGGCTGCGGATCTGGATGGTGACGGCCGGCTGGGACAGGCCCAGCAACTGGGCGGCTCTGGTGAAGGAACCGGCTCGGTGCACCGTGACGAACGTGCGCAGCAGAGCCAGATCCATGAACCGCTCCCTCCCGGCCGCCGTACGACCGCGGACATATAAATATATCGATAGGTCTGTATCGCAACTGTGATTGGACACTGACGCAGAGTCAACTAGCCTTGTCCAAGCGGATCTCCGCCCGTCAAGCCAGGGTGGTCCGAGCCACGAGGGGGGAGGCTCGGGCCACCCCTTCCGCATGTGCGGCCGATGACTGCGTGCCCATCCGCGCGAGATGAACGGATGGGGTCAGCGCGCGGCGGCGTCCAGGGCCCGCGTCACGTCCCGCACGATGTCGGCCGCGTCCTCCACGCCGACCGAGAAGCGGACGAAGCCCTCGGGGACGGCATCGCCGCCCCAGCGCGCCCTGCGCTCCGCGGTGCTGGTCACACTGCCGAAGCTGGTGGCCTCGGTGGTCAGCCGCAGCTCGGACAGGAAGCGCTCGGCGTGCTCCCTGTCGGGCAGCGTGAAGGACACGACGCTGCCGAACCGCGTCATCTGCGCGGCCGCGACGGGGTGCGCCGGGTCCTCCGCCAGGCCGGGGTGGCGCACGTCGGTCACCTCCGGGCGCCGGAGCAGGGCGGCGGCCAGCTCCAGGGCGTTGGCGGCCTGCCGGTCCACCCGCAGCGCGAGCGTCGACAGCGAACGGTGGGCGAGCCAGGCCTCCATGGGGCCGGGGATCGCGCCGATCGTCTTGCGCCACATCCGCACCCCGGCGGCGAGCTCGGGCCGGCGCGTGGTCACATACCCCAGCAGCAGGTCGCCGTGGCCGGACAGCGCCTTGGTGCCGCTCGCCACCGAGAAGTCCGCGCCCAGCTCCAGCGGGCGCTGGCCGAGCGGGGTGGCCAGGGTGTTGTCGACGGCCACGAGCGCGCCCGCGGCGTGTGCGGCGTCGGCGAGCCGGCGGATGTCGCAGACGTCCAGGCCGGGGTTGGACGGCGTCTCGATCCACAGCAGCCGGGCGCCCTCCAGCACCTCCAGCTGGGCGTCGCCCGCGGTGGGCGCCAGGCGCACCGCGACCCCGTAGTCCTCCAGCCGGCCCTGCAGCGAGCGGGTGGCCTGGTAGCAGTCGGAGGGCAGCACCACGGTGTCGCCGGAACGCACCTGCGAGAGCAGCACGGAGGAGATCGCCCCCATGCCGGAGGAGAAGGCCAGCGTCTCGGCGGGGACGTCGGGCGACTCCAGCGCGGCGATCGCCTCCTCCAGCCGGGTCCAGGTGGGGTTCTCGTCGCGGCCGTAGGTGTACGGGCCGGTGACGTCGCCCGGCAGGTGGTAGTGCGCGGCGAACACCGGGCCGGGCAGCGCCGGCTCGTGGGGCAGGGCGGGCGGGCGGCCCGCGTGCACGCTGCGGGTGCTGTCCCCCGGCCTGCTCTCGTACTCCGTCATCGCCCTCTCCTCGCTCCCCCGCGTTCACACATGTACAAGCGGAAGATACCGGTGTATGGGCCAGCGAACACGGCCGTCCGCTAGACGGACGTGAGGGCCGCGCGGGCGGCGCGCCCCGCGGCGGCGCCGTAGCCCGCGCCGAACAGGACGGCGTGCACCAGCAGCGGGTGCACCTGGTGCAGGGGCACCCGCTCCCGGCGGCCGGGCAGCGGCCGGACCTCCTCGTACGCGGCGAGCACCCGCTCGAGGTGCGAGCAGCCGAACAGCTCCAGCATCGCCAGATCGGCCTCGGGGTGCCCGCCCTGCGCCGCCGGGTCCACGAGCCGGGCGCGGCCGTCGGCGGCGAACAGCACGTTGCCGGACCACAGGTCGCCGTGGATCACCGCAGGAGGCTGCGCGGGGCCGCCGATCCTCGGCAGCAGTTCGCAGAGCCGCTCGACCGCGCGCACGTCCGCCGGTGCCATGGCCCCGCGGTCGGCGGCCTGCCGCAGGAAGGGCAGCAGCCGCCTCGCGGCGTGGAACGCGGCCCAGTCCTCCCCGCCGCCCGGCAGCCCGGACGCGGGCCCGGGCCCGGCCGCCGGCAGGGGGAGCGGGCCGATGAAGGCCGCGTGCGCCGTCCCGTACCCCGGGGCGGGGACGCGGTGGAGCGCGGCCAGCTCACGTCCGAGGCGCTCGGCGGCTGCGGGGGTCGCCGGACCGGGCTCCACCCATTCCAGGACGAGCGTGCGCTCGTCCGCGGCCAGCACCTCGGGTACGGCGACCGTGCCGGTCCCGCCCAGCAGCCGCAGGCCCGCGGCCTCGGCGGCGAAGAAGCCAGGCGGCGCGTCCGCGAGGGTCTTGGCGAAGACCGTGCCGCCCGAGCGGCGCCGCAGCCGGACGGATCGGCAGACGGAACCGCCGCCCACCGGGCCGGCCTCCGTCACCGGCTCGCCCAGCAGGGCGGCGACCCGGTCCGCGAGCCCGGGCGCGTCCGTCACGGGGTGCCGGCGGGCTCGCTGCCGAGGGCGTCGCGTACGGCGTCCAGCAGCCCGTCGGCTGCGGCCTCGCACATCCGCAGGCACTCCTCGAAGCCGCTCAGGTCCCCGTAGTAGGGGTCGGGAACATCCAGGCCGCGGTCGTCCGCACCGGCGTCCGCGGCGGGGTCGTAGGAGCGCAGCAGCCGCACCTTGGCGGCGTCCCGCGCCGTGGGCGCCAGCCGGCGCAGATCCCGCAGATGGCCCGAGTCGAGGGCGATCACGAGGTCGAGCTCGGCGAACCATTCGGGCTGGAACTGGCGCGCGATGTGCTCGTACCCGTACCCGGCCGCGCGGAGCACGGCCACGGTGCGGTGGTCCGCGTCGTCCCCCTCGTGCCAGGAGCCCGTCCCCGCGCTGCCGGCGACGACAAGGCCGGCGAGCCCGGCCTCCGCCACGCGGGAGCGGAAGACGGACTCGGCCATCGGCGAACGGCAGATGTTGCCGGTGCACACGAAGCACACCCGCAGGGGTGTGCGGGAGGACGGAGCGCTCATGGGCTCCATGATGCAGCCCCGATGTCAGTCCTCGTCCGGGAGGATCATGTTCAGGGCCCACGAGACGATGCTGATGACCAGGCCGCCGAGGAACGCCGCCCAGAAGCCGTCGACGTGGAAGTCCAGGTCGAGCTCGCCGGAGATCCAGGAGGTCAGCAGCAGCATCAGGGCGTTCACGACCAGCGTGAACAACCCGAGCGTGAGCAGCAGCAGGGGCAGCGACAGCAGCTTGACCACCGGCTTCACCAGCCAGTTCACCACGCCGAAGACCAGGGCGACGAGGATGAGGGTGAGGGCCTTCTGGCCGGTGTCGTCACCGGTGAGCGTGATGCCGCTCACGAGCCAGATGGCCACCAGCAGGGCCCCGGCGTTCGCGAGCGTCTTGACGACGAAGTTCATCATGGCTGAGATCGTCGCAGAAGCTGCAGCGCAGGCACAGAGCAGGCGCACGGACGAGAGGGAGCGGCCACGTGAAGGTGTTCCGGCTGGACGACCTGGAGGCCGAGCGGGCGGCCAACGAGGGCGCGTACCTCAGCTTCCTGCGCGAGCGGAACATGTCCGCGGGCCTGTACGCCCTGCGGACGGGGGAGCTCGACCCGCAGAAACCGCATGCCCAGGACGAGATCTACCTGGTCGTGAGCGGCCGGGCGCTGATCACCGTGGGGGAGGAGACGACGCACGTCGCGCGCGGCAGCGTGGTCTACGTCCCGGCCGGGGCGCCGCACCGCTTCCACCACGTCACCGAGGACCTGAAGGTCCTCGTGGTGTTCTCGCCCCCCGAGGCCTGAGGGGCGGCCGGCCCCGGGTCCCGTAGGGGAAGGGTCAGGGAGGGATGGGGACCGCGGAGCCTCCGCGGAGCGCCGTCGCGGCCCTAGCCTGGGAGCGGAAGGACGACACGGAGGAGGACACGGTGAAGAAGCTTTTCGAAGGCCTGCCCTGGTGGGTCACATGGGTCGCGGTGCCGGTGATCGCGATCGCGGTCTTCGGCGGCATGATCGCCAGTGCGATCGGCTTCCTGTTCTGGCTGCTCTTCAAGGTGCTGGTCTTCGTGGCGCTGGTCGGCGGGCTGGTGTACCTGGTCAGGAAGTTCACCTCGTCCTCGTCCTCGTCCGACCACCGCGACAGGTGGTGACCCCGCGGGGCCGCGCCACGTGACGGGCGGTGCCCGCGAGCACAGCGCCGCCGCCGCCGCGGTCCGCGGACACCACCAGGACCGCCAGCGCCGTCGTCAACGGCACCGCCACCACCAGGCCGACACTGCCCACCAGTGTCCGTACGATCTCCTCGGCGACCAGTTCGCTGCCCGCCACCGCCAGCACCCCGCGCTCCGTGACGGAGAAGAGCAGCAGCAGCGGCAGTGCCGCGCCCGCGTAGGCCAGCACCAGGGTGTTGACGACCGAGGCGATGTGGTCGCGCCCGATCCGCATCGCCGCCGCGTACAGCCGTCGCCGGCTCGCCCCCGGATCAGCCCCGTGCAGCTCCCACACCGCCGAGGTCTGGGTGACCGTCACGTCGTCCAGGACGCCCAGGGAACCGATGACGATGCCGGCCAGCAGCAGTCCGCGGATCTCGAGGCCCGGGTACAGGGAGTGGATCAGCCCCGTCTCGTCGGAGGTGTCGCCGCTGAGCAGCGCCCGGTCGACGAAGACCGAGCCCAGGAGGCCGATCAGCAGCAGCGAGCACAGGGTCCCCAGCACCGCCACCGAGGTGCGGGCGCTCAGGCCGTGGCACAGGTAGAGCGCGATCAGCATGATGGTGCTGCCGCCGACCACCGCGACCAGCAGGGGATCGCCGCCGTGCAGGATCGCCGGGAGGATGAAGAGCGTCAGCACCGCGAAACTGACGACCAGCGAGGCCAGCGCCAGGAATCCGCGCAGCCGTCCGACCACGACCACCGCGGCGGCGAAGATCCCGGCCAGCAGCCACAGCGGGAAGGCCCGGTCGACGTCGGCCACCGAGTACCGCAGGTCGCGCGGCGCCTGCGGCGCGTAGGCCAGGAGCACCCTCTGCCCCTCGGTGTAGTGCCGGGTCTGGCTCGGGAGCACGATCTCGGTGAAGGTGCGGCCCCTGTCCTCGCCCGAGCCGACCTCGATCGTCGCGCGCTCACAGGTGGCCGCGGCTTTCCGCGCCGAGGCCGGGGAGGGTGCGGCATCGGCGTCCGGTCCTGCGCCGACGTCGGCGCATCCGACGTCCTCGACCTTCACCACCCGCCCGGTCTGCGTCTGCTGGTCAAAACCGACGCCGGTGTGCCGGTGCTCGGGCACACCGCCCGGCCACAGCACGACCAGGCCGGCCGCGACGGCCGCGACGAACGGGATCAGCACGGCGGCGATGACCGTGCGCAGGTGCCGGGAGACCGGCGGCACCGGGCCGTGGCCGTGCCCGTGCGTGTGGCTGTGCGTGTGCCCGTGGGCGGGTGTCTGCGGGGGAGAGGCTTCCACCGCCCGATCATCGCAACACCCACTGGTGTGGACCGGCGTGGACCCGCTAGCGTTGAGGCACCTTTGCAAACGCGGGAGCTCGGAGCACCGGGCTGAGAGGGCGCTGACCGGCCGAGGGGCCATCAGCTGCGCCGACCGCTGAACCTGTTACCGGGTAATGCCGGCGTAGGGAGTGGGTCTCATGACCATGCAGGATGCACGCGCGCGCGAAATCGGCTGGCACAAGGGATATCTGACCGGGTCCCGCCCGGACATCCAGGTCCCCGTCCGCCGAGTGCATCTGACCAACGGCCAGGATGTGACGCTGTACGACACGTCGGGCCCGTACACCGACCCCAACATCACCACCGACGTCCGCCGCGGCCTCCCGGCGCTGCGGGAGAACTGGATCGTCGCCCGCGGCGACACCGAGGAGTACCCCGGCCGTCCCGTCCGTCCCGAGGACGACGGCCTGCGGCACACCTCGCCGCGCGGCGGTCTGCGCAACCTGGACGCCGTCTTCCCCGGCCGCCCCCGCCTCCCGCGGCGCGGCAGTACCGGGCAGCCGGTGACGCAGCTCGCGTACGCGCGGCGCGGCGAGATCACCCCGGAGATGGAGTACGTCGCGATCCGCGAGAACGTCTCCCCCGAGGTCGTCCGGGAGGAGATCGCGGCGGGACGCGCCGTCCTGCCGGCGAACGTCAACCACCCGGAGACCGAGCCGATGATCATCGGCAAGCGCTTCCTGGTGAAGGTCAACGCCAACATCGGCAACTCGGCCGTCACCTCCTCCATCGAGGAGGAGGTCGAGAAGATGACCTGGGCCACCCGCTGGGGCGCCGACACGGTGATGGACCTCTCCACGGGACGCAACATCCACACCACGCGCGAGTGGGTGCTGCGCAACTCCCCCGTCCCCATCGGCACCGTCCCCCTCTACCAGGCCCTGGAGAAGGTGGACGGCAAGGCCGAGGAACTGACCTGGGAGATCTACAAGGACACCGTCATCGAGCAGGCGGAGCAGGGCGTCGACTACATGACGGTGCACGCCGGAGTGCTCCTGCGCTACGTTCCGCTGACCGCCCGCCGCAAGACGGGCATCGTCTCGCGCGGCGGGTCGATCATGGCGGCCTGGTGCCTGGCGCACCACAAGGAGAGCTTCCTCTACGAGAACTTCGAGGAGCTCTGCGAGATCCTCGCCGCCTACGACGTCACGTACTCCCTGGGCGACGGCCTGCGTCCCGGCTCCATCGCGGACGCCAACGACGAGGCCCAGTTCGCGGAACTGCGCACGCTCGGCGAGCTCAACTCCGTCGCCAAGCGGCACGGCGTCCAGACCATGATCGAGGGCCCGGGGCACGTCCCGATGCACAAGATCAAGGAGAACATCGACCTCCAGCAGGAGATCTGCGAGGAGGCGCCGTTCTACACCCTGGGCCCGCTCACCACGGACATCGCGCCCGCCTACGACCACATCACCTCCGGCATCGGCGCCGCGATGATCGCCTGGTGGGGGACGGCCATGCTCTGCTATGTCACCCCCAAGGAGCACCTCGGCCTGCCCGACCGCGACGACGTCAAGACCGGCGTCATCACGTACAAGATCGCCGCGCATGCCGCCGACCTGGCCAAGGGCCACCCCGGCGCCCAGGAATGGGACGACGCGCTCTCCGACGCCCGCTTCGAGTTCCGTTGGGAGGACCAGTTCAACCTGGCCCTCGACCCGGACACGGCGCGGGAGTTCCACGACGAGACGCTCCCGGCGGAACCGGCCAAGACCGCGCACTTCTGCTCCATGTGCGGTCCGAAGTTCTGCTCCATGCGGATCTCCCAGGACATCCGACGCCGGCACGGCGGCACGGCGGAGGAGATCGAGGCCGGCATGGCGGAGAAGTCGCGCGAGTTCGCCGCCTCGGGCAACCGCGTCTACCTCCCGATCGCCGACTGAGCCGCGGATCGACTGCCGCACGCTGACCGCCGACCGACCCGCCCGCTGCCGTGCGGGCCCGCGACCTCACAGGCTCGCGGGCCCGCCCCGGGGCAGGGCCACGGTGCCTCGACCGCCTTCAGGCGCTGTCCGGGCCGAGGTACAGACCGGCCAGCCGGGGCAGGCGGCGGTGCATCTCCGTGGGGTCGTCGAAGTCGAAGTCCTCGCCCATGTCCGGTTCCGCCGTGGCCCGGGCGTCGCCGGGCCGGTGGGCGGCCCAGGCGGTGTAGAAGGCGTCCCGGTCGCCGGTGATGCGCTCGAAGGCCTCGGCGGCCACGTAGTCGACCTCCTCGTGAAACAGCGCGTCATCGCTCCCGGCCCGTGCGGCCGCGACCACTGCGGGGTGGCCCGCGAGACTGTCGGGTGCGGCGGCGACGCGCTCGTACCACGCGCGGCCCTGGGCGATCACCCCTGCGCGGAAGTCGATGAAGGAGTCGTCGGAGCAACCGCCGCCCACCAGGTAGGCGGCGGCCCAGACGTCCCAGCGGTACAAGGCGTCGTGCAGGGCGTCGAAGCGTTCCGCGTACGCGAGGATCTCCGGGGCCGGGAGCCCGGTGAGCAGGTCCGCCAGCACTTCGTCGAAGGGCTCGCCACTGGTCGCCGCGGTGGAGCGGGCGGATGCGATCAGGGACCAGAACCGGTCGATGTCCATGCTCCGAACCCTGACACGGGGGTGTGACAGCGCTCCCCGCTGCGACGCGTCAGTCGGATCGGTGCTCCGGGCCGCCGAAGTCGGGGCTGGAGAAGTCCGGACTCGAGAAGTCGGGGCTGGAGAAGCGGTCGCCCGGTTCGGGGGAGGACTCGGGGCCGGGGCTGGAGAAGTCCGGGCGGGAGTAACCGAGGCGCGGCATCCGGGCGTTGCCCCCGGTGGTCGCGGAAGGGGCGGGGGCCGTGGTGGCCGTGCCGGCGGCCTGAGCCAGGGCTTCTGCGAGAAAGGGCTGCAGCCCTCGCTCCAGCAGCGCCCGGCGCCACACCTCGCGTGCGAGCGCGACGTCCCGTGACCCGTCGTCGTCCGGGGGCTCGTGGCGGTTGGCCGCGCCGTTGCGCAGTGCGGTGAGCAGCAGTCCGACCATGCCGATGACGATGCCGCAGGCGGCGACGGCCGCGAACAGCCAGCCGGCCTGGCGCAGCGGCGGCGCGATCGCCGGCTCCGGGTGCCCGAGGCGCAGCGCGTATCCCAGCAGGAGCAGGATGACGGCGGCCGTGGCCGCCAGGATCGGCGTGAGCACGGCGACGATCGCGAACAGTCCGGCCCCCGGCCCGTCCGTGGTGACCGGGGCCGCCGCGGCCGCGTAGCCGAGGCCGGGTACGCGCGCGGTGCGTGCCGCGCGGCGGCGCTCTGCCGCGGTCTCGCGGAGCTTGACGAACTGTTCGTACTCGGGTGCGGCGCAGGCCGCGATGGGGGCGGCCGCGTTGAGCGCCATGGTGCGCAACTGCTCGGCGCTGAGGCGGCTGTGGGTGTCGGCGAGCGCGGCCCGGGTGCCCTCCGACCGCAGGGCCGCGTCGAGGGCCCGCTCGAACTCCGGACGGTCCTCGGTCAGCAGGTGTGGAGCGCTGTTCATGTGCATCCCCCGATGCTCCGTCTCCGGCTCCTCCCGGGGTTCACGAAGGACGAAGGTCCGGTCCGGCTGGGCGGAAGCGGAGGAGAAGCTGCCTACGGAATACCGATGGTAGAGCGCGGGGGTGACGCCATGACAGAGTGTTTCCGGAAAATCGGGCCTTCCGGGGACTAGAGGGGCAGTTGGGCGACCAGCAGCCTGCCGTCCATCGTCACCCCGCCGTCCATGGCCACCGCCAGGTCGTCCGCGTACACATGGGGGCCCTCCACGACCGCGGAGCGGTCCGGCTGTTCGGCGCCGAGATCGCCGCCCGGCTCGCCGAGCAGGTATGGGATGGGGCTGTGGCCGTGCACGACGCGGTGGCCGCCGTAGGCGTCCAGCAGCTCGCGGGCGGCCTGGGGCCCGGCCTCGCCGCGGAAGGCGAAGCGCCGGGTGAACTTGCGGAACAGCTCCCAGCACTCGTCGGCGTCACCGCGCTGCAGGACGCCGGTGACGGCGTCGTTCATCGCGTCGATGGTGGTGCCGTACTCCAGGTACGCGGTGGTGTCGGAGTGCAGCAGCAGGTGGCCGTCGGTGAGGGCGGCCGCGTCCAGCCGGGACATCCAGGCGATGTGGTGGTCCTGCAGCCGCTCCATGTCGCTCGTCTGGCCGCCGTTGAGGCGCCAGGCGGCCAGGAAGGAGGCGGTGCCGCCGGCGGAGTTCACCGGGGTGTCGCCGAAGCGGTGGGCGCCGAGCAGCAGCAGCTCGTGGTTGCCCATGAGGGCCCTGGCGTAGCCGCCGGCCGCGGCGGCCTCCGCGGAGAGCTGCATGACGAGTTCGATCACGCCGACGCCGTCGGGGCCGCGGTCGGTGAAGTCACCCAGGAACCACAGGCGGGCGTTGCCGGCCGCCCAGTGGCCCTCGGCGTCGATGAGCCCGGTCGTGTACAGGGCCTCGCGCAATCGGTCCAGGTAGCCGTGGATGTCGCCGACGGCGTAGAGCGGGCCCAGGGCCCGGGCGTCCGTCGTGGTGATGACGGGGAGGTCGCGCTGAGTGGGCGTGTACTCGGGCGGCGCCATCTGCTCGTCGATCATGGTTGGCGGGTGTCCGGCCGGATGCGCGGGCGGGGCTCCGACGTCGGCGGGGTGCGCCGGGGGCGCCACGGGCGCGGCGTGCGCCACCGCCTCCGACGGGTCCTGAGACCAGCCGTACGAGGTATCGGGCATGGGTCCCCGACCTGCCCCCTGAGTCATCGACCCCTCCACCGTCTCGCCACCATCCGCCCATCATAGGAATGAGGATGTCGTGGCGTGACACACCTGCTGACAGCGATTTTCCTGGGTCCGGACAAATCCGCCCGGGATGGGCTCCTCTTCCTCCCGGCGGACGCCTTCTTCTATCCTCCCGCGGGCCCGCGGGGCGGGCTGACGGTGGTGCGCGGCGACCGCCGCTGGGAGGACGTGCGCACGATCAGCTCGGTCGGCATCACCTGCCGCACCGGGCGGCCCGGGTCCACCCCCTCGATGGCGTCGACGAGCAGTTGGACGACCGCGGTGCCGATCCGCCCCGGTTTGAGGGAGAGGGTGGTGATCGGGGGCTCGGTCGTCGCGTAGACCATGCTCTCGCTGCAGCAGACCAGCAGGAGGTCGTCGGGCACGCGCAGCCCGTAGCGGCGGGCGGCGGCGAGCAGGTCGGTGCCGCCCGGGTCGAAGAGGCCGTAGACGGCGTCGGGGCGGTCGGGCCGGGCGAGCAGGCGGTCGGCGGCGACGGCGCCGGCGCACGGGTCGTGGGCGGGGTAGGCCTCGACGACGGGCTCCTGGCCGATCCGCTCGCACCAGTCGAGGTAGGCGGCGGTGGACAGCCGGGTGTAGGTGTCGGTGCTGGTGCCGGTGAGCAGGCCGATCCTGCGGGCCCCGGCCTCGGCGAGGTGTTCCAGGATGCCGAGGACGGCGGCCTCGTGGTCGTTGTCGACCCAGGCGCGGACGGGCAGGCTTCCGGCCGGGCGGCCGTCGCTGACCACGGGGATGCCCTGCCGTACCAGCTCGGTGACCACGGGGTCGTGGTCGGAGGGGTCGATCACGACCGTGCCGTCCAGCGCGACGTTGCTCCACACGTCGTGCCGGGAGGAGGCCGGCAGGATGACCAGGGCGTAGCCGCGGGCGAGCGCGGCGGAGGTGGCGGCCCGGGCCATCTCGGCGAAGTAGGCGAACTCCGTGAAGGTGAAGGGTTCTTCCCCGTACGTCGTCACGGTCAGGCCGATCAGCCCTGACCTGCCGGTGCGCAGTGTGCGGGCGGCGGCCGAGGGGCGGTAGCCCAGCCGGTCGGCGACCTCACGGACGTGACGGCGGGTGGTGTCGGGCAGTCGGCCCTTGCCGTTGAGCGCGTCGGAGACGGTGGTGATCGAGACCCCTGCCGCGGCGGCCACGTCCCTGATGCCGGCACGCCTCAGCCGGCGTCCGACGGGCCGGCTCGCCTGGTGCTTCCCTGCTGCTGTCATGGCGTGGTGATAGTAGGGGCGCGGTTGGTCCGTTCGCGGGGTGCGAAGGAGGGCGCCGACAGATACGTTTCCTCGCACGCGCCGCCGGGCGCGTGCCGGGAAAGCGCAGGTGGCGGCGGGTATCCGGCACCGCATACGGCCCTTGCACGGCCCGCCGCCGCCCCCGTGCCGCGTGGGCTGCGGGGCCTTCAACTCACCCCTACGAGGGATGCGCGCCACCGCGCGCGCCACCAGCGCGCAGTGCGTGCCGCACCCCGGTCCGCCGCCGCGGGCCCCTGTCGCGAACCCGTGTGCCGCAAGGCCTCCCCCGGGCCGCCCAGCCACTCGTATGGTGTGGGGCATGAGCCCCAAACTGCGCCGCGAACTGGACGGCATCCCCACGTACAAGCCGGGAAGACCCCCGGCCGTGGAAGAGGGGGTGACGGCTTACAAGCTGTCCTCCAACGAGAACCCCTACGCCCCGTTGCCGGGTGTCCTGGAGGCGGCCACCGCCGCCGCGGAGAAGTGCAACCGCTACCCGGACATGGCGTGCACGGCCCTGCACGCCGAGCTGGCGCACCGCTTCGGCGTGCCGGTCGAGCACATCGCGACGGGTACCGGATCGGTCGGTGTGGCCCAGCAGTTGCTGCAGTCGACCGCGGGACCGGGTGACGAGGTCGTCTACGCCTGGCGGTCCTTCGAGGCCTACCCGATCATCACGCAGATCAGCGGAGCGGCCTCGGTGCGGGTGCCGCTGGACGCGGGCGACACCCACGACCTGGACGCGATGGCCGCCGCGATCACCGACCGGACGCGGCTGGTCTTCGTCTGCAACCCCAACAACCCCACCGGCACGGTGGTCCGCCGGGCCGCGCTGGAGCGCTTCCTGGACCGCGTCCCCTCGGATGTGCTGGTCGTACTGGACGAGGCGTACCGGGAGTTCATCCGCGACCCCGAGGTGCCGGACGGGGTCGAGGTCTACCGCGACCGCCCCAACGTGGCGGTGCTGCGCACCTTCTCCAAGGCGTACGGGCTCGCCGGACTGCGGGTGGGCTTCGCGATCGCGCACGAGCCGGTCGCCGCGGCGCTGCGCAAGACGGCCGTCCCCTTCGGTGTGAGCCAGCTCGCCCAGGACGCGGCGGTGGCCTCGCTGCGCGCGGAGGAGGCGCTGCTGCGGCGGGTCGACGCGCTGGTCGGTGAGCGGACCCGGGTCGTCGACGCGCTGACCGGGCAGGGCTGGACCGTGCCGGAGACCCACGCCAACTTCGTGTGGCTGCGGCTGGGGGAGCGCACGGCCGACTTCGCGGCGGCCTGCGAGCGGGCCGGCGTCACCGTACGTCCGTTCGCGGGGGAGGGCGTGCGGATCACGATCGGCGAGGAGGCCGCCAACGACGTCATGCTCCGCACGGCGGAGACCTTCCGCAAGGAGCTGTAGCCGGCCCGGGCGCGGTGCCCCGGGTTCCGCAAGGGCGTCCTGACCCGTCCCGTTTCCGCCCCCTACACCCCCCGGTGTGAGGGGGCGAAAACGTGTGCGGCATACTGTGCTTGTGAATGCGTTCACTTTCACAAGCGCACCAGGATAGGAGGCGTGGCGTGGATCTTGCACTGGACTCCGTCGCCGTCGCGCGCTGGCAATTCGGCATCACGACCGTCTACCACTACCTCTTCGTACCCCTCACGATCTCCCTCGCCGCCCTGACCGCCGGTCTGCAGACGGCCTGGGTGCGCACGGGCAAGGAGAAGTACCTCAAGGCCACCAAGTTCTGGGGCAAGCTCTTCCTGATCAACATCGCCATGGGCGTGGCCACCGGCCTGGTCCAGGAGTTCCAGTTCGGCATGAACTGGTCGGACTACTCGCGCTTCGTCGGCGACGTGTTCGGCGCCCCGCTCGCCTTCGAGTCGCTCATCGCCTTCTTCTTCGAGTCCACCTTCATCGGCCTGTGGATCTTCGGCTGGGACAAGCTGCCGCAGAAAATCCACCTGGCCTGCATCTGGCTGGTCTCGCTGGGCACGATCCTGTCCGCGTACTTCATCCTCGCCGCGAACTCCTGGATGCAGCATCCGGTCGGCTACCGCTACAACAAGGCCACAGGACGCGCCGAGCTCACCGACTTCTGGGCGGTGATCAGCCAGAACACCACCCTCGTCGTGGTCTTCCACACACTGACCGCGGCCTTCCTGACCGGTGCCGCCTTCATGATCGGCATATCGGCCTACCACCTGGCCCGGCGCAGGCATGTGGCGGTCATGAGGACCTCGCTGCGCCTCGCCCTGGTCACCGCCGTCGTCGCCGGCCTGCTCACTGCGATCAGTGGGGACCGGCTGGGCAAGGTCATGTACGAGCAGCAGCCGATGAAGATGGCCGCCGCCGAGGCCCTGTGGGACGGCGAGGCCCCGGCCCCGTTCTCGATCTTCGCCTACGGCGACGTCGACAAGGGGCACAACAGCGTGGCCATCGAGGTCCCCGGACTGCTGTCCTTCCTCGCCCACGACGACTTCGACTCCTTCGTCCCCGGCATCAAGGACATCGACAAGGCCGAGCAGGAGAAGTACGGCCCCGGCGACTACCGGCCCAATATCCCGGTCGCCTACTGGGGCTTCCGCTGGATGATCGGGTTCGGCATGACCTCCTTCGCGGTAGGCCTGGCCGGCCTGTGGCTCACCCGCCGCCGGTTCTGGCTCGCCGAGGAGCAGCGCACCGCCGACGACGAACCGCCGCGCCTGATGCTCACCCGGAACACCGCCCTCTCCCCGGCCCTGTCCCGCTGGTACTGGCGGATCGGGCTGCTCACCATGGGCTTCCCGCTGATCGCCAACTCCTGGGGCTGGATCTTCACCGAGAACGGCCGTCAGCCCTGGGTCGTCTACGGGCTGCTGCGCACCGAGGACGCGGTCTCCCCCGGTGTCTCCACCGCCGAGATGCTCACCTCGCTGATCGTCCTCACCGCGCTCTACGCCGTCCTCGCGGTCGTCGAGGTCAAGCTCCTGGTCAAGTACGCCAAGGCCGGGCCGCCCGAGCTCACCGAGGCCGACCTCCAACCCCCCACGAAGATCGGCGGCGGCGACCCCGACCGCCCGATGGCTTTCTCGTATTAGGGAGAGACGGCATGCAACTCCACGACGTCTGGTTCGTCCTCATCGCCGTCCTGTGGACGGGCTACTTCTTCCTCGAGGGCTTCGACTTCGGCATCGGTGTCCTCACCCGGCTGCTCGCCCGCGACCGCCCCGAGCGGCGGGTGCTGATCAACACCATCGGGCCGGTCTGGGACGGCAACGAGGTGTGGCTGATCACCGCGGGCGGCGCCACCTTCGCCGCCTTCCCCGAGTGGTACGCCACCCTCTTCTCCGGCTTCTACCTGCCGCTGCTGGTGATCCTGCTCTGCCTGATCATCCGGGTGGTCGCCTTCGAGTACCGCGCCAAGCGCACCGGCGAACGCTGGCAGTCCGCCTGGGAGCAGGCCATCTTCTGGACCTCCCTGGTCCCCGCGTTCCTGTGGGGCGTGGCCTTCGCCAACATCGTGCACGGCGTCGCGATCGACGCCTCCGGTGAGTACACCGGCGGGGTCCGTGACCTGCTCGGCCCCTACGCCCTGCTCGGCGGGCTGGTCACGCTCAGCCTCTTCACCTTCCACGGCGCGGTCTTCGCGGCGCTGAAGACCCTCGGCGACATCCGCGCCCGCGCCCGCCGCTTCGCCACCCGGGCCGGAGCCGTCACCGTGCTGCTGGCACTCGCCTTCCTGGCCTGGACGCAGGGCGACGGCGGCGACAGCCGGAGCCTGGCGGCCGCGGCGGTCGCCGTCGCGGCGCTGCTCGCCGCTCTGGGCGCCAATCTGCGGGGCCGCGAGGGCTGGGCGTTTGCGTTCTCCGGGATCACCGTCGTCGCCACGGTGGCGATGTTCTTCCTCGTGCTCTTCCCGGACGTCATGCCCTCCACGCTGGACCCGGCGTGGAGCCTGACGGTGGAGAACGCCTCCTCGACCCCGTACACGCTCAAGATCATGACCTGGTGCGCCGGGATCGCCGCCCCGCTGGTCGTGCTCTACCAGGCCTGGACGTACTGGGTGTTCCGCAAGCGGATCGGCACCCAGCACATCGCCGAAGCGCACTGACGCGCACCGAAGGAGCTGTTTCACGTGAAACCCGTCGACCCCCGGCTCCTGAGGCACGCGAGCGCGACCCGGGTGTTCCTCGCCGTCTCTGTCCTGCTCGGTCTCGCCGGTGCGGGACTGGTCGTCGCGCAGGCGATGCTCCTCGCGAAGATCGTGGTCGGGGGTTTCCAGGACGGCCTCGACGCCGGGGCGCTGCGCGGCCCGCTGCTGCTGCTCGCCGGTGTGGCGGCCGGCCGCGCGGCGGTCTCCTGGCTCACCGAGCTGTGCGCGCACCGGGCCTCGGCCACCGTCAAGTCCCGGTTGCGCACACGGCTGCTGGAGCACGTCACCGCCCTCGGCCCGGCGGGGCTCACCGAGCGCCGGACCGGAGAGCTCACCGCGCTCGCCACCCGGGGAATCGACGCCCTGGACGGCTACTTCGCCCGCTATCTGCCCCAACTGGGCCTTGCCGTCGTCGTACCCGCCGCCGTCCTGGCCCGCATCGTCACCGAGGACTGGATCTCGGCGCTCACCATCGCGCTGACCCTCCCCCTCATCCCGGTCTTCATGATCCTCATCGGCTGGGCCACGCAGGCCCAGATGGACCGTCAGTGGCAGTTGCTCGCCCGGCTGTCCGGCCACTTCCTCGACGTCGTCGCGGGCCTGCCCACCCTCAAGGTCTTCGGCCGGGCCAAGGCCCAGGCCGCATCCATCCGCGCCATCACCGCCGAGCACCGGCGCGCCACGATGCGGACGCTGCGCATCACCTTCCTCTCCTCCGTCGCTCTGGAACTGCTCTCCACCATCTCCGTCGCCCTGGTCGCCGTCGGCGTCGGCATGCGGCTGGTCCACGGCGAACTCGACCTCTACACCGGGCTGGTCATCCTCGTCCTGGCGCCCGAGGCGTATCTGCCGCTGCGCCAGGTGGGTGCCCACTACCACGCTGCCGCCGAGGGGCTCTCGGCCGCCGACGAGGTCTTCGCCGTCCTCGAGACGGCGCCGCCCCGGCGCGGCACGGCCCCGGCCCCCGACCTGCGAGGCGCCGTCGTCGAACTGGACGGGGTCGCCGTGCGGGGCCGCCTCGAACCGGTCTCCCTTCGCATCTCCCCCGGGGAGACGATCGCCCTCACCGGCCCCAGCGGGATCGGCAAGAGTACGCTGCTCTCCGTGCTGCTGGGCTTCACCGAGCCGACCTCGGGCCGGGTCCTGGCCGGCGGCGCCGACCTCGCCGCCCACGACCCGGCCGGCTGGCACGCGCAGATCGCCTGGGTGCCCCAGCGGCCGCACCTGTTCGCCGGGACCGTCGCCGACAACGTACGGCTGGCCCGGCCGGACGCGAACGCGGCCGAGGTCCGCACCGCGCTCCGGGACGCCGGCGCCCCGGACCTCGACCCCGCGACGGCGGTCGGCGAGGACGGGGCCGGGCTCTCCGCAGGACAGCGGCAGCGCGTCGCCCTGGCCCGGGCGTTCCTCGCCGACCGCCCGCTGCTGCTGCTCGACGAGCCCACGGCCGCGCTGGACGGCGAGACCGAGGTGGCCGTGGTCGACGCCGTCCGCCGGCTCGCGGCCGGCCGTACGGTGCTGCTCGTGGTGCACCGCCCGGCGCTGCTCGCCGTGGCGGACCGCACGGTACGGCTCGGCGGCGGCCCACGGCCTGCTGTGCCGACCAGCGCGCCGACCGATGGGCCGACCGATGCGCGCCGGACCGCCCGGGCCTCGGCCTTGGCGTCCGTCCCGGCGCCCCGCGGGGCCGCCGCCCGGCGCGTCGGCCCAGACGCGTCCTCGGCGTCCGCCTCAGCCTCCTCGTTCTCCTCGGCTTCCCCGACGTCTTCGGTGTCCTCGCGGTCCGCCGGGTCGCCCACGGCGGACCGCGCCCCGCTGACCCGGGTGTGGAGGGG